>JAKPPV010000059.1 GCA_029547145.1 Methanobacteriota archaeon | reverse complement strand
CCTCGGCTCGGCCGTCATCAGGAACGTGGACCTCGACGAGGAGTCGATCCTGTCCCTGATGGGGCTCCAGGAGGCGCTCCACTGGGCAGTCGGCAGGGGCAGGAGCAAGGTCGCCATCGGGATCCACGACTTCGACGCGGTGACCCCGCCGTTCCGGTACATCGCGGCGGAGAAGTCGAGGTCGTTCGTGCCCCTGGACTTCGACCGCGAGATGACGCTCGATGGGATCCTGGACGAGCACCCGAAGGGGAAGGCCTATGCTCACATCGTCAGGGACTTCCCCCGTTACCCCCTGATCGTCGACGCGAGGGACAGGGTGCTCTCTTTCCCCCCGATCATCAACGGGGAGCTCACCCGGGTCACGCCGCGGACGAGGAACCTCCTCCTCGACACCACGGGGACAGACGAGCGCGCCGTCGCGACGGCGGTCGACATCATCTGCACGGCCCTCGCGGATACGGGTGCCCGGGTCCATAGCGTCACCATCGGCGGGAAGGAGGTCCCCACTCTCTCCCCCTCCGAGAGGGTCGTCAGTTCCGTGGATGCGTCCGCCCTGCTCGGCGTCTCCCTCGACCCCGTGGCGCTCTCGTCGCTCCTCGAGAAGATGCGGTACGGGGCGGGACCCGCGGGGCAGTCCAACGTCAGGGTGCTCGTCCCCTGCTACAGGGCTGACATCATGCACGACTGGGACGTCTTCGAGGATGCAGCGATCGCCTATGGGTACGGGAACTTCGATGCGGAGATGCCGCAGTCGTTCGCTATCGGGGCGCCCCACCCCGTGATGGCGATCTACGCCGTCGCGCGGGAGGTCCTGTGCGGGCTCGGGTTCCAGGAGGTGCTCCCGTTCACCCTCACGAACGAGCGGGTTCTGGCATCGAGGATGCAGAGGCCCCTGAAAGACTCGGTCGTCCGGGTGATGCACCCCATCTCCGAGGAACAGACCATGGTCCGGACCGACCTGCTCCCGCTCCTCCTCGAGATGTGCCAGCTCAACAGGCACCGCGAACTCCCCCAGAGGCTCTTTGCCGTGGGGGACGTCGTCGAGGGGACGAGCACGCTCCCGAGGGCCGCGTGCGTCAGCACCCACGCATCCGCCGATTTCTCCGAGGCCTAC
>JAKPPV010000048.1 GCA_029547145.1 Methanobacteriota archaeon | reverse complement strand
TGAGGACGTTCGCCTTGTGGCCGATGGTGAGCTCCCGGCGGTTCCTGGCGAGCCGGCACGCGCACCGGGCGATCCTCTCGCTCCCCTTCCTCGTGATGCAGCGGAGGGTGCACGCGGAGTCCTCCTCGATCTTCTCGATTCCCGAGTAGAGCCCCTCGGTGTTCTCCCGGACGATCACGATGTCGAAACCCTCCCCGGAGACCGGCCGGATGTTCGCGTAGAGGTCGAGAGTCTTTCGGATCTGCACGATGACGCTCCGGTACCCCGGGTCGGGGGGCGTCGTGATCGCCCCAAAGAGTATCGCGTCTGCAGAGGAGAGCTCCTCCATGTCGCGGTCCGTGATCGCCTCGCCGCACCGCTGCCACTTCCCGTACCCGACCTCGACCGGGAAGAACTCGAAGTCGGGGCGGAGGACCTCGAGCGCCCTCTTCGCGACCGGGATGACCTCGTGCCCGATCCCGTCCCCCTCGACGACTGCGATCCTCATTTCCCTCTCTCCCTCTCCACCAGGCGGACGACCGCCCTGTATATCTCTGCAGGCCCTGCACCCCAGTGGACGACGATGCCCCTCTTCCCGTTGACGGTCCGGAACCCCTCCCTCTCCTTCCTGCAGCACCGCGCGATGAAAGGCTCCTCCCGGACCGCCTGGAGCGGGCAGATGTCGACGAACGAAACGTCCTCCCCGTAACACTCCTTCGCGATCTGCGTCCCTGTCAGGCACCCGGCGACCCTCTCGTGCGGAAAGACCGGGTCCGAGTCGAGTGTCCTCTCGAAGCCTGCCGCCCGGCAGGGGAAGACCTCCGCCTCGGCCTCCGAGATGTCCCGGAGCGTGTGGACGAAGGCGATGTCGAGCTCCCCGAACATCCCCACCTCCTCGAGCTCCAGGATGGCGGAGGAGAGGGTCGGCCGCGGCGGGACGACGTCGTACACGTGGATCCTCAGAAACGCATCCGGGTCCGGGTCGAGGACGAACGTCATGTGCTCGTCGTGGCCGATAAAAACGGTGCACCGCGTCCCGCTTTCGAGCGCGAGGCCCACGAGGTGCGCCCTGTCCGCGATCTGGACGCGGCCGGGGTAAACCGTCACCTCTTTGGGCGTCGCGAGGACTCTCGCCTTCGAGACCGGCCGCATCATGCCGGACGCGAGCGGGTCGGCCGCGACCTCGAGGAGCTCGGGCCCCCGGGGGGTCTCGCGGATGAGGTACTGCGTGAGGAAATAGACCTTTTCGCCGCAGGGACGGCCCCTCGCGTGCCCGACGACCTTGCACTCGCGCGGGAAGATCACTGCTTTCTCCTCCAGTACTCGACCAGTCCGCCGGCAGAGAGGATCTCGAGCATCCTCGGGGAGAGGGGGCGGGCCAGGTACACCCGGCCCCCCACCTCGATCGTACCGGAAGCGGGGTCCGCAGCGACCCGTTCCCCCTCCGTGCAGGGGCACGCACACTCCATGACCGGGAGCCCCGTGTTGATGGCGTTCCGGAAGAATATCCGGGCGAAGGATGGCGCGATCACGCAGCGGACGCCCGCTTCCCGGAGCGCGATCGCCGCCTGCTCGCGCGACGAGCCGCAGCCGAAGTTCTTCCCCGCGATGACGATCGCGCCGGACAGGCGGGGGGCGAGGGCCGGGTCCAGGTCCTCGAAGACGTGGGTCGCCCAGACCGAGCGGTCCTTCGTGCGCAGGTACCGGCCGGCGATGACGAGATCGGTGTCGATGTCCGCACCCAGGCAGACGGCGGGACCTTCCACCTTCACCCCTGCACCCCCGGGACTGCAATGGCGCCGGAAAGGGCGCTCGCTGCTGCTGTCGCGGGGGACGCGAGGTAGATCTCCCCGCCGACACCCATCCTGTTCCTGAAGTTGCGGTTCGCCGTCGAGAGGCAGACCTCTCCTTCCCCGAGGACCCCCTGGTGGGCGCCGAGGCAGGGGCCGCACCCGGGCGGGAGGATGGTGCACCCCGCAGCGACGAGCCAGGAGAGGACGCCTGTCCCGGCCGCCCGGGAGAGGACCCGCCTGGACGCGGGTGCGACGAGCGTGCGGACCCTGACCTTCTTCCCACGCACGACGCGGGCGAACCTCTCCAGGTCCGCGTACCGGCCGTTCGTGCACGTCCCGAGGAAGACCTGGTCGAGCGGGATCCCGGCCACATCCTCGACAGGCCTGACCGTGTCCACGCGTGGCGGCACCGCCACGACAGGGACGACATCCGCCATGTCGATATCCAGGGTCCTTTCGTACCTGCACTCGCCGGGGACCTGGAGACCGGCAGAATGCCCGAACTCCCGCAGGTATGCGCACGTCTCTTTGTCGGCATAGAAGAGCCCGGCCTTCGCACCCGTCTCCACGGCGAGGTTCGAGAGGGTCATGCGCGAGTCCATGGAGAGCGACGACACGCCGTCCCCCACGAACTCCAGGGCCTTGTACGTGGCCCCGTCCATCGAAAGGCGGCTCACGTAGGTGAGGGCGAGGTCCTTTGCTTCCGCCGGACCTGCGAGCGAGCCCGAGAGGAAGACCCCGATGCTCTCCGGGACCCGGAACCACGTGCCGCCGTCCGCCCAGATCGCGGCCATGTCTGTCGCCCCGACCCCGGTCGCGAAGGCCCCGAACGCCCCGAGCGTGCAGGTGTGCGAGTCCGCACCCACGACGACCTCGCCGGGGAGCGCGATTCCCTCCCCCATGACCTGGTGGCAGACACCCTCTCCCACGTCGGTGAAGGGGAGCCCCTGCTCCCGGGCGAACCTGCGCAGCTCGGCCTGCAGCCCAGCCGTCACCGAGTTGTTCGCCGGGACGATGTGGTCGAAGAGGACGTAACACCGGTCGTTCCTGGCCAGCATCCGGGCCTGCATGGCGTTCCATGCCTCGAGCGCTAGGACGCCCGTCCCGTCGTGGACGTACGCCCGGTCGACCTGGCAGTCCACGTAACTCCCTTCTGGTGCACCGAGGATCCGCTCCGAGAGCGTCGTCACGGCGACTTGCCCCCCGTCACGGTCTTGATCAGGTCGATCAGGTCTCGTCGGTGAGATCGACCTTCTTCTCCCCCCTGTCCTTGACAAGCTCGAGGACGCGGCAGAGGTCCTCTTCGGGGAGCGAGTACCCGAGCCTGGCGACCTCGTGCTCGAGCGCCTTCTTCCCGGTGTGCTTGCCGAGGGTGAACTTCCGGGTGGCGCCGACGAGAGAGGGGGGAAAGTACTCGTACGTGGAGGGGTCCTCGAGGATCGCGGCAATGTGGATCCCGCTCTCGTGGCGAAACGCGTGCTCGCCGACGACCGGCTTGAGCTCGTCGACCTGGATGCCCGAGTACTGCGCGACCATGTTCGAGAGGGACACGAGGTGGGAGAGGTCGTAGCGCCGGACGCCCTCCTTCATGTACAGGGCGACCAGGACCTCCTCGAGCGAGGCGTTCCCCGCCCGCTCCCCGATGCCGTTGACCGTCGTGTGGAGCTGGAAAGCCCCTGCCTCTGCAGCGGCGATCGTGTTCGCCGTGGCCATCCCCATGTCGTTGTGGCAGTGGGCACAGAGTGGTTTTTTCACCGACCTGACGATCTTCCCCATCGTCCTGTACATCTCGAGGGGCGTCATGGCCCCCACCGTGTCGGCGAACGAGAGGAGGTCTGCGTTGTGCTCCTCGGCCTGCCGGTAGGCATCGAGCAGGAAGGGGAGGTCGGTCCGCGACGCGTCTTCCGCGGCGAACCTGACCTTGAGACCGTGGTCGTGGGTATAGTCCACCATCTCCAGGGCTTCGGCGAGGACCTTCTCCCTCGGCACGTGGAACTTGTGCCGGACGTGGAGCTCCGACGTGGGGATGAAGATGCTCACGATGTCGACATTCGCGTCGATCGCCGCGTCCACGTCTGCCTTCCGCGCCCGTGCGAGGCAGCAGATGCGGGCATCGAGCCCCGCCGCCGCGACGCTGCTCACGCACCTCTTCTCGTAGCTGGAAGTCGCCGGGAACCCGGCCTCGATGACCTCCACGCCGATCCGGTCGAGGACCTCGGCGATCCTGACCTTCTCCTCGCAGGTGAACGAGACCCCCGGGGTCTGCTCGCCGTCGCGAAGGGTCACATCACAGATCTCGATATGCAACGGTTTCATGGTCCTGCCCCTCCGGGCATTCCCCCCTGATAACGATGACTCCCGGGCGGTGCACCGCCCGGAAGAGTTCGCGGAGCGCCGGGATGTCCGGTGCCCCGACATAGTGCGGTCCTGCCCACCCGAGGTACGGTTCGAGCGGGTACGTGGGCTGCTTCCCTGTCATTGCAGTGCAGCGGTTGTCCAGCACGACGCAGAGGAGGGGGAGCCCCTTCTCGTACACGTCGACGAGGGCGTTGATGCCGTTGTGGAGGAGCGCGTAGTCACCGATGAGCGCGACCCCCGTGCTCCGCGCCGCCACGGCGACCGAAGACCCGAGCCCGTAGCTCGCCACCCCTATCGGGAACGGCGGGTTCATCGCCATGACGACGCACCCTGCATCGCACACGGGCCTCATCCCCTCCTCTGCCATGAGGGCGATGGCCGGCTTGAAGGGGCAGTCCCGGCAGAACGTCCTGTGATACCCCCTCCCCTCGTGGGTCTCGGGCTCTTCTCCCACCGTGCCCGGCAGGAACCCGTGGCGGCAGTGGTCCCTCGCGAAGGGGAGCCCCTCCTCCCGGACCCCGGCATACTCGGCGAGCCGGTGCGGCGTCGGGTACACCGTCACGACCCGCGTCTCGCCAGGCATCGCACCGATCCCGGCTACGCCCCCCCTCCACGAGTTGAGCGGCGAGCGGACCGCCCAGTCCCGCATCTTCGAAAAGAGCCGGCGCGATGCGGTCACTTTCCCGTGCATGGTGCAGCCCCGGTCCGCGAGCTCCCCCCTGGAGTCCTGGCGGGGGACAGGGGTGTCGGTCACCTCGGATCCCAGGAACGCGGGGGTCACCCGCAGCATGGCAACCCGCGAGAACTCCGCGGACGCCTGGAGAGCTGCTTCGACGACGCGGGAGCAGTTCTCAAGGCCGGGCTCGAGGACAGGTATCTCCGCGAGCTCGCCCGCGATCCGCGTGTCCTGGGCGACCTGGGAGCCAGTGGCAGCCGGGTCGTCACCGGCGACGAGGATGACCCCTCCGGAGAGCCCCTGGACAGTCGCCTCCACGAGCGGGTCGATGCAGGCGTTGACGCCCACGCTCTTGGCGATGAGCGCCGCCCGTCTCCCCGAGAGGGAGTCGCCGAGCGCATACTCGAGCCCCGTCTTCTCGTTGACGACCATCTCGGCCCCGCACAGGGCAAAGAGCCCCGTGATGGGATAGCCGGGGACCGCGTAGCGGCTGTCTGTCGCTGCGAGAAGGGCCCGGGCGAGCGCCTCTTCGCCCTTCACGCGTCGTCCCTCCCGGGGGCGAGGTCGCAGCCCGTGCACGCCGGGCACATCGAGACCGCTTCGCGCGGGTCGAGGCCCGCCTCCCGGAGGACGGCCGAATGGACCCTGTAGAGCGCGAGGAGGCGCTCCGGGGAGGGCCGGGGGTAGTCCCTGCAGGCCGCGGCCGGGGTGAGCGGGCGGACGATGGTGACGACCCCCATCCCGGCGAGCCTCCTGATGCACGCGATGGCCTCTTCGTCGGTCTCCCCGAGCCCAACGATGAGGTTGGAGAAGACGTGGTTCCTCCCGAAGAGCTGGACCGACTGCGAGAGAGCCTCCCAGAGGGCGTCCCTCGAGAGCCCGGGGCACATCTCCCCGAAGAGGCTGTCTGTCGCCGTCTCCACGTTGAACTTGACCTCGGCGACGCCGAGGGAGAAGAGGCGTTCCGGTGTCTTTTCCGTGGGGTAGATCGAGACCCCGATGGGGAGGGAGAACTGCCGGCGGAGCTCCCTGACGACCTCGAGGACATACCTCTCCTCCTCCCCGGCAGACCCGACGACCCCGCTCGTCAGGGATATGGCGTCGACGCGGTCCGCGACCTTCCTGACCATCCCCACGATCTCCGCAACGGACTTCCTCGCGGGAGGCTTCCCCGGCACGCCGCAGTACCGGCACGAAAAGATGCACCCGCTGCTCACCGTCAGGTAGGCCTGGCGCGGGCAGTGGAGGGCGATCCGCTCGAGGCTGCCCTCGACCTTCACGCCCCCGTGCTCGAGCACGGCCTTTCCGCCCCCCATGTGGGTGACGAGGACAGGGCTCTCCCCCTCGACCTCCAGCCGGACCCTTTTCCCTCCCAGGGAGAAGAAAACGGAGCCCGGGCCGCCGGCACCAGGGCCCGCTGCCGAATGTGCGATGTAGTCCCCGGCCGGTTCACCCGCGAGCCGGGCTGTCCCGACAGAGAGGAGACCGGCTTTCAACTCGTCCCATCGCACAGCTTCAGCGCCTCCGGGTAACGGGTATAGAACGGGATGGAGGCTGCAGCGCCGACGAGGCCCCTGCCCTCCATGACGCACTCAAGACCGCCCCTCTCCAGGGCGGCGAGCCTCTCCCGGGAGACCTCTCCCCGCTTTGCAGCCCACCCGAACTCCTCGAGGAGCGGCCGCGGGTCGAGGCCCCGGAAGACGGCCATGCCCGTCTCGGGGGAGAGCGTGCAGGCGGACAGGAGCTCTTCGAACGACGAGACCAGGCGGGCAGGGTTCCTCGAGGCGAACTCGCAGACGACGGCAACGCAGTTCTTCGTCCTGTACGGGACCGGGAAGAGCTGCACGATCGTGTGCGAGAGGTACCGCGAGTCCTCGTCCTGGACCGCCTTCGCAATGTTGTGGCAGAGCGTCCAGGTCGCCCCCTTCTCAGGCGTGTCGGTGTCGTCGACGCCGATGAGGACACGCTCCCGCCTGGGGAGCCAGATGGTCGCCCCTGCCTTCTTCCCCCCGCCCGACGGGTCGCTGATCGACCTGGTGACGCCGCCGGCGAGGGACCGGCAGCCGGAAGCCCCGACGCCTCCGCCGCCGAGCCCGATGTACGAGATCGCGATCTCGTCCCCCTCCACCGCGACGCCCGAGATCCCCGCTGCAAAACGCGAGCCGACGAGGTCCAGGTCGGCCCGGCCAGGGTCGAGGATGTACCGCGTGCTCGCTCCCACCGTGCGCACGGACCGGACGAGCGGGCTCTTGGCGTAATGGAGCTGGGCCCACATGGCGCCGCCCGTGCATTCGAAGAACTCCACGAGCTCGACCTGGCTCCCCTCCCTGTCCGTCACGGCGACGATCTCGGGGTAACGGATGATGTACGGGTCTCCGGGGACGTGGGTCTCCATTTCCGTCACGGGAGCACCCCGATGGCCAGGCGTGGAGTGCAGACCTGCGTCATTTTGTCACCGAAAATTTCGTGAACAAAATATCCGGCAACGATGTATTTATAGGGTTCGATCCTCCCCGGGGAGAGGGCCAGGCGTGGAGGTCCGCCCCCGCGACCGCTCGGCGGGAGTAGCAAGGGGAAAAGTACCGACCCGCTTCGGATTCACTCGCGGGGCCGGGACGGACGAGATGTCTCCCGCCAGGAAAAAAAGGGTCAGAGGATTTTGTGGAGTTCGATCTTGTAGGGGCCCAGGCTGCCGCCGAAGTTCCCTGCACTGATGAACTTCACGCCCGGTACCCTGACCGCGGCCTTGATGCCCTTTGCCATCGCCTCGGCGACCACCTTCTCGTCGAGGCCGTCGATCACGATCTCGAACGCGGCGTTCACGCCGGCCGGGATCCTGCTGTCCGGGACTTTCCCCTTGAGCGTGGGGCAGTACTTCTCGTTCGTACTCGCGGAAATGAACTTGTACTTGGTCGACCCGACCTTCGAGCCGCTGGCGACGATGCCGCCCGGGAAGCTCGTGATTACGCCCCTCACGCCGGCGATGGCGTCCGTGGCCGCCTGGGCGCCCATGAGGGCTGCCATCTGGTTCTCGCCCATCACGAAGAAGTTCCCGCCGGCCACGCCCTTGACGATCCCGAACTCCTCTTCCCCGATGTACTCGCCGGACATGATGGGAACGGCCCAGACCTGCCGCCCTCCCACCTCCTTTTTGTACTCGTACCCGTCGCCGAAGAAATGGAGCTTGACCGGGACCTTCTCCGCGGCCTGGGGGAGCCCGTCGAAGACCGCGGCGGTGGCGGACGTGATCACGCATTCGCCGATCCGCTCGATGAGCTGCTCCTTGATCTTCTTCTTCGCCGCACAGATCAGGATGGAGACGCCGGGCCTCCCGTCGGGGGTCTCGTCCGGGCAGAGCACGGACTCGATCCCTGCCTCGCAGGGGCACCCGATAGCCGAGGTCGCGAACCCTGTCGCCTCGGTCGCCGCTTTCTTCGCCCAGTCTTCTGTCACCGCGGTGATGACCACGCGGGCGACCCAGGTCGGGAATGCCTCCGCGTACGTGTCATCGATGGTTACTCCGTTCAATTGCATGCAAAAGTTCTCCTTTATGGTGAATGGGTACCATGGTGATGGAGAAGAAATTTTCGAAAATGCCCGCCGATGACCGGGCACGAACACGGCGCACCCGTCACCCCCGGGGGTGGCGGAGGACGCAAGGGACCACGGGGATAAACGTTTCCTTACCAATGGTAATATACGATATAATCATTTTTATTTGACTTTTTTTTCGACCGGATGGGACAGAAACGCAGCGAATCCGGGGGCATTTCGTGGAGGAAAGGGTGTCACGCCCCTCCGGTAAACAAAAATTATTTTACCAGGGATATTCAATGCGGGTCCGTCTATTCGGAATAATCAGACAAGTTTATCTGTATACGTTAACCATTTTTTGTAGTCGATTTTCAATCGATTGGAAAGCTGGTGCGTGAAAAAGAATGGCATTTGCATTGCACGTGAACATGGACCGGTACCACGGCCGTCATAACCGTGTCGTGGCATGCCCTGTCGATGCACTCGATCTCTTCACCGCAGATCCCGCGATGACCGGGAAGATCTATCGGGCGAGGCATGGCAGGTCCGCGGTCCCTGGTTTTAAGCAGGGACTGTGTGCCGGCAGCGGCGAGCGCGTCGAAGCCTGCCCGCACGACGCGATACGCCTGGCAGGCCGTGGGGCAGTGCCCGGTGAGGCCAAGGTATGAACGTACGATTACAGGAGATTCGTGAGGATATCAAATGACACTGTTTCCAAAATTCAAGAAGACCCGGGATGGCGTGAACGTCATCTGCGAGCAGCGGCTTCTCCAGCAGGTGAACAACCTCGTGCTCAACACCGAGGTCTGCACCGGGTGCGGGATCTGCGTTGAAGCATGCCCCGAAGAGGCCATCGTCCTCGGGCTCGTGGGCGCCACGCGGAGGGGAGCCATCGGGTATGCCGCCCCCGTCGACATCGATGAAGTCAAGTGCTCCTACTGCGGCGTCTGCGTCGTCTTGTGCCCGTTCAACGCCCTGACCCTCAAGATAGACGGCGAAGAGCGCCTTCCCATCGTGGAGAAGGAGGGGTTCCCGCAGTACGACATGGTCGCAGACATCGACGACGAAAAGTGCGTCAGGTGCACGATCTGCGAGGAGGTGTGCCCCCGCGACGCGATCGTCCGCGACGTCCCGGCGTACGAGGGGGCCCAGGCGGGCGGAAAGGAGCGCCAGGAGGCTCTCAGGAGCAAGACGACGTTCAAGGTCGACGACGAGAAGTGCACGCTCTGCGGCATATGCGGGGCCGTATGCCCGGCGATCACCGTCAAGCTCAAGCCGTTCTCCGCCGAGACGGGGAATGTCGACGGTGACGTCGTCTGGGACGAGAGCCGCTGCGACGCCTGCAAGGTGTGCGTCGAGCTCTGTCCGGAGGAGTGCATCACGGTCGAGCGCGAGGTCATCGAAGGGAAGAAGCTGCCTGGCCAGGTCGATATCGACAAGGACCTGTGCTGCACCTGTACCTGGTGCTCGAGGAACTGCCCGCCAGAGGCCATCACGGTCGAAAAGATCTTCGAGGGCGACATCGAGTTCGTCCCAGACAAGTGCCCGGGCGGGTGCTCCACCTGCGTCGAGGTCTGCCCTGCAAATGCCATCTACCTGCCCTCGCCCCAGAAGCCGAGCGAGATGAAGGGCCAGATCGAGCCTAAGATCGCCGTGAACAAGGATTACTGCATCATGTGCGGCGCCTGCGTCAACGCCTGCCCGGGAGAGGACATCATCAGGCTGCACCGTACAGACATCCGGATCAAGGGCAAGGAGACGGACCTCTTCAGGAAGATCAAGGAGAAGCTCTGCACCCCGCGGACCTCCAAGGTCAAGGAAGAGACCCCCGGGAGCGTCCAGATCAAGATGATGGAGAAGGCGTGAGGTAGGACACATGGCCAGAACAAAAGGATACCCCGACCAATTCGAGAAGAAACTGAGGGACACCCGCCTCTACGACGAGGACACCAACCCCCAGTTCACAAAGGAGATTGCAAAAATTTCCATGACAATCCCGCACATGTGTTTCCAGTGCGGGACATGCACCGCGTCATGCCCGTCCGCACCCCGCAGCTCGTACCGCATCCGGAAGTTCATGCGGCGTGCACTCCTCGGGCTGGAAGACGAGTCGCTCGTCGACCCGGACCTCTGGCTCTGCACGACCTGC
>JAKPPV010000069.1 GCA_029547145.1 Methanobacteriota archaeon | reverse complement strand
CGCCGTATTCGATCACGAAGGAGTAGGCCGAGCCGAGATCCCGGCAACGCTCCAGGACGAGGGTTCTGAGCTCATGGTTCTTCGCCAGGAAGCCGGACTTCCGGCATCGCTCGGCGCGGCAGTCGACCAGCCGGGCCGACTGTACGTAGAATCCCGACTGGTAGAGCTCGGCCGGCACGGTTCCCGAGCGCTGCCCACACGCGACCGCCCGGCACCGCTCGAAGAGCACATCAACGGCCCGCTGCCGGTGGCCGATCCAGCTCCCGTCCAGGTGGAAGCCGTCCTGCCAGCAGTCGATCGCCTGGCAGTCACGGACGATCATGCGCTCGACGTCGCCGGCGTCTGGGATGTCGAACCCTCAGGACCTGTCCCGCCTGCCCCCCCTACCTAGCGCCGAGCCCCTCACGCGGCCGGGAGCGTAAAGAAGGTCGAGCCCTCACACCTCAGGTGCTGTTGTTAACGAGATAGCGAAGGGAATCTAACCATGGCCATCCTGATTCCCTCCAACGGCTTACCGGACATCAGTTCGAGTTCTCGCGTTTTCCATGGTCATTCATGGAGGCCGATCCCTTCTTCCCCGGACTGTTCCGTACGGCGGCCCTTCGAGCATACCGCCGTTCGGTCACCAGGCACCGGTTGACCGCCGCAGACCAGCGGATCCTCCTGGCGGATCTACCGGAACGACAGGAAACCCCCCCCTATTCAGCCACTTCAAGTCCTCGCAGGCCGATCTGAAGTATTCCAGGGCCGATCTCCCCCCGGCACCGTACCGCCGTTGATGGCAGTCCGGTGACGGTTTGACCTCCACAGATGCGAACCCGATCCACACCCACGATCGGACGGATGCGTACACCATGAACCTGACCGCCAGGACGCCGATCAGCCAGGCGACCGTGTCAAACAACGTATATCACGGTCGGCGGCAATCCGAAGGTGCCAGAGTGTACTCACGACGAGCCGGACCTTTGGACCGGTCACCGCTCAACATTTGGTTGATCGATGTCTCCTCGGGCAGTCTCACCTCCTGGAACCGGGACTTTTACGGGCTCGCCGGGTTGATCATGAAGAACCCATCGGGGTCCTTCCGCCAGCCCGGCAGTACGAGGTCATCCTCACCGTCCGAACCCGGACGGCGGCGTCAGTATCGGGGCGGACGGACTGAGGACCTGCCCGTCTTGCTCGTCCCGGCCCGCTCGTTCGGGTCCGGCATCCGGACCACGGACCAGGGGGGGGTGCCCGTCGCGGTCGTGCGGCCGTTCTGCGAGAAGGCTCCGGCGCACCACCGCACCCGCGAGGATGGCCGGACCCACGACGCGGAAAAGCAGGAGCTCGCCTGGGCCGCCGATGACCCTGTCCGGAACACGACCGGGCCACGAGGGCCCGGTTGAGGCGGGGGTTCCTCGGCGGTGCGCTGGACAGGGTGATGGCCGAAGGTCACCACGTTTCGGGCAGGGAGGGGTGAGGACGATCGTCACTCCAGCATCATCCGGTCCGCCAGCTGCACCAGATCGAGGACCTCGACGGGCGAACCGCACGCCTCGCGGGCATCGTCGAGGTTCCTCCGGCAGAAGGGACAGGTGGAGGCGACGATCTGAGCCCGCATCCCATCGACGGCTGCAATCTTCTCGCGCGCGATCCTGAGGGCGAGGGCGGGCTCACCGGCCTTGACCCCGCCTCCGGCGCCGCAGCAGACCTGGTGTTCCCGGTTCCGATCGAACTCGACCAGCTCGAGCCCCGGGATGGCGGCGAGCACCTCCCGCGGGGCCTCGAAGACCCGGTCCCGGCCCAGGGGGTGCATCAGATGCCGACCACCGTAGCAGGGGTCGTGGTACGCCACCCGCAGGCCCTCGGTGCCGCCGAACCGGATCTTACCTTCCCTGACGAGGTCCCGCAGAAAGACGGCGAAGGGCACGGGCTGGAACGGCAGCTCCCGGTCAATGACCCGGGGCCAGTCGAGGAGGATCGTCTTAAGGCAGCCAGCGCAGAGGACGAGCAGGGTCTTTACCCCCCGTGCCTCCAGGTCCTCGATCATGGCGACGAGCGTCGCGCGGTACCCGGGCCAGGACCCGCTCCGGAACAGGATCGAGCCGCAGCACGACTCCTTCTCTTGGAGCATGCAGAACCGGGTCCCCGACCGCTCGAGGATCCGCAGGGCAGCCCGCCCGAGCTCAGGCTGCCTGAACGCTGCCATACAGCCGGCAAAGAGGCCGATGGGGGCCGCATCGGCGATCCGCGTCCCTTCGGGGATCCAGTCGCCCCGCGCGGCATTGCCGGGGACGAACTGGTTTCTCCCCCGCATCACCATGCCCGCGACCTTTTCGACCCCCGGATCAACAAAGCCCATCTCCCGCCCCGCGCCCATCATCGACTCCCAGAGGGGGGCACAGGCGATCCCGGACTCGCAGACGATTGAGCACGCGCCGCACGAGGTGCAGCGGAAGAGGCTCGAGAAGAGGGCGATCCGGTCCGGCCCGCCCGGGGAAGCCCTCGCGAGCCGCGAGAGGAGCCGGCCCGGGGGGTTTCCCAGCATTCGCCAGCCGGCGATCCGCTCCATGGCCCCGCCGGGATACCCGGCAGTGACCACCGGGCAGGCCCTGACGCACTCCTGGCACCGCGTGCAGGCATCCAGCTCGAGCATCTGGAGGGGCGAGAACCACCGCGACTGGGTCTCGGCAAACCGGTCCATCTCAATCTCCTCCCCGTCGGGCGAGCAGGAGGAGGGGAGAGGCAAGGATGTGCCGGAACCGGCTCCATGGGATCATCATCACGAAGAGCAGAAAGACGGCGTAGATGTGCAGGGAGAGGATCTGGAGGGCCAGGTCCCAGTTCTTCATGCCCGGGCCCATCACCGGATCGAAGCCGCTGAACCACTCGGCGACGACCCCGGTCATCGCGATCACAAAGACGCTCCCCACGAGGAAGAAGTCCGGGACCCGGGTCCGCTGCCGGACCTCGCGGATGATCAGCCTGCGTGCGAGCGCGGCACCGGACGCCGCAGCCAGCACGTATCCCGCGACGGAATAGGGAAGTTGGAGGCCCTCCATGAACACGGCGAATGCTCCCCCGAACCCGGCCGGATCCAGGGAGACGAGGACGAGGGCGAGGATGGAGAGGAGGACGAATCCACCGAGGAGAGCGAAGACCCAGAACATGGCCATGTGCACGGCCCAGCGGCGCCGGCTCCGCCGCCAGATACGGCGGAAGAGGAGGACATCGAGGACCAGGACACGAAGGAAACCGCCGAACCCGTCCCGGAATGCCTCGTGCGCCCAGGCAGCGAGGAACCGGACCGGCCGGGCATGGCCCCATCTCGAGACCAGGCGAAGGATGCCGACAAGGCAGATGATCGAGGTGGCGACGAGCAGGATCCAGGCGAGCAACCCGGGAAAGAAGGCGTGGACAGACATCGACACTCAGTAACAGATCCTTGGCGTACTCAAGGTATGTAGGATTCTTCGGGAAGGCGCCGGGAAGGCGGGCCCGTGCAGGATGAGCGGCGGCACCATCTCGATGAGCCCCGGGCCCGGAGAGGACAGACCATCGAGGACACGCACATTTTCTCCGCGATCCAACCCGGGTCTCTGCCACGCTGCAACCGGCGTTCCCTGTCCTCTGCCCCCGGACTGCGAATCCGCTCGACCGGCAGTGCGCCCCTGTGCCGCCCTCGAACCCGACCCCGTCCGTCGGGGCGACCGCGGAGCTGAACGGAACCGGGGATGCGACCGCGCAGAAGATCCCGTTTATCCAGGGGGGTGGCCCGCGCCCGGGGACGGTGCCGGCGGAGCTCCACCAGCCGGGGTTCTCCGTGCAGTCCTCCCGAGCTCGAGGACCTGGACGCGCGGACGGACAGAACGGCCCACGGGCTGGACGGACAGGCTTTTCCCGGCCCAGCGAGAACAACGAGCATATGCGGGTTCGCGGACGGTCGGTCGGGAAGAGGCCCCCGGGTGGCACCCCGACCCTCGCCATCGCCGGTGCGGGGGTGGCTGGCGCCTATCTCGGTGCGCTCCTCGCGACCCGCGGGGTCGACGTCGAGCTCTTCGACCCTGCGGCCCACGGGACGGACTGTGGCCTCTCCCCGTGCGGGTGGGGCGTTCCTTCCCGCACGGGTCCGTATCTCGAGGCGGTCGGCCTCTCCCTGGACGACTACGTCCTCGCCTCCATGGAGAACCTGACGGTCGGGGGGCTCAGGGCCCGGACGTCCCTCCTGACACTCGACAAGCCCCGCCTCGTCCGTGACCTTGCCCGGTTCAACCGGGTCCATCGGCGTTCCGTCGGTCCGGAGTTGATCGAGGGGTATGATCTGGTCATCGACGCGACCGGTCTCGCACGAGCCCTCCTGCCCCCGTGCCGGTCTGACCTCCTTCTTTCGACCGCTCAGTGCCGCATCACGGCGGATCCGGGAGAGGGACGCCGGCTCGCACCCGCCGTCGAAGGGGGTGTCGTCCCGGGTTTCGGATACACCTGGCTCTTTCCCCTGGGCGGGGACCAGTACCACCTCGGTGCGGGCGTCGTCGGACCGGTCGATCCGGAAGGCCTGCTGCAGCGTGCCCTCCTGGGACTGACAAGAGGTGCACGTCTCGTCCGGCACTGTGTCTGCCGCGGAGCGGTCCGCGTCTCCTCCCCGCACCAGGCGACACCGTTCTACACAGAGTCGGGGAGAAAGGGAGGCACACGCCGCATCATCGTCGGAGTGGGGGAGTCGATCGGGGCCGTCGGGCCGTTCACCGGCGAGGGCATCCTCCCCAGCCTGGAGTGTGCCCGGTTGCTCGCCGCCCATCTGGACGATCCGGAGGGCTACACCCGCGCAGTCCTCAGGCACTTCGGGTGGATGAAGGGTGAGCGGAAGACCCTCGACCGGCTCCTCGCCCCGGCTGGGGCGGCGAACCTCGGGCTGCACGACCGCTGGCGGTTCTACCGCAACGCCCGCCGCTCCGGGATCCGGCTTCCGCTCGGGGAGGCGGTGAGAAGGTCGGGACGGTTGTCGGAGTGGGTGGACGGGCCGGCGCCCTGAATGCCGGCGATTGAAATACCAGGTATTTAATGGGTTGAAGCTCCAATCGGACGTTCGTTACCAGACCAGGAGGTATGCGACATGAAGGTGATCGAGATCGAAGGGATCGGGCCCGCCTACGCGGGAAAGCTCGCAGAAGCGGGGATCATAACCGTGGAGGGGCTGCTGGAGAGGGGCGCCACCCCGAAGGGGCGGAGGGCGATCGCGGCGGCGACCGGGATCAGCGAGGGGACGATCCTGCGCTGGGTGAACATCGCCGATCTCTTCCGGGTCCGGGGTATCGGAAGGCAGTATTCACAACTGCTCGAAGCGGCGGGGGTGGACACGGTCGTGGAGCTCTCGAAGCGCGTGCCCGCGAACCTTACCCGGAAGATGAACGAGGTGAATACCGAAAAGAGACTCGTCAGGAAGACACCCGCAGAGACGCTCGTCCGGGCGTGGGTCGAACAGGCGAAGGCGCTGCCACGTATCGTGACGCACCGGTAGGGTGGACCGGGTGTCCGACACCGGGGAAGGGGTCGGGAGTTGCGCCCTCTCACCTCTGCGGCGTCGGTGGAGGAGGACGTCCGGGACGTTCGCAATCCCGGATGGCGTAAACGGGGGGCGGCGAGCAGCCCTTCGCCCGTAGGCCCGCGTCGAGGAGCAGGGCTCACGCGACGGGCAGGAGGGGGGACCGCGATCACCACGTACGCCTTGAGCTGGAGACCGGAGAACCGCCGGAGCGTTTGAACAGAAGGGCATCCGTCTCCAGGATCAGTGAACCCGGGAGCATGGGCACGACACGGGAAATGGGTTCCGCACGAAGGTTTGACAAGTACCGGCGCCCGAATATGATCGGTGATGGAGTTCACCGTCAACCGCGGGTCCCGCTGATAACTCCTACCCCTTTCGAGGAGAGATCACATGGACCCGATGATCGCAACGGACCCTCCCTCACTCGCGACCGACCTGGCCGATCTCGCCGGCCGTGTCCGCTCCTTCGGCCCTGAGTTCGTCTCCGCCGCGGACCGTTTCGACGACCTTGCCCGCCGGCTCGACGAGGGCTCGTTTCACCTGGCCGTGCTTGGCCAGTTCAAGCGCGGCAAGAGCACTCTGCTGAACGCCCTGCTCGGCGAGGCCGTGCTGCCGAGCTCGGTCGTGCCGCTCACGGCGATCCCGACCCGGATCCGGTCGGGCCCGGTGCGGCAGGTCCGGATCGCCTTTGCCGACGGCAGGGCCGAGGTGGTCCCCGCCGTCCCGGACGCGCCGGCGCTCGCGGGCGTGCTCGCCCGCTACGTCACGGAGGAGGCGAACCCCGCCAACCGGCTCGGCGTCCGCGAGGTCGAAGTGCTCCATCCCTCTCCCGCCCTAGCCCACGGGGTCGTGCTGATCGATACGCCGGGGATCGGCTCGACGTACGCGCACAACACCGCGACCACGATGGCATTCCTCGCGGAGTGCGACGCGGCCCTCTTCCTCGTCTCGGCGGACCCCCCGATCACCGCCGTCGAGGTCGAGTTCCTCCGCGAGGTCCGGGGCCGGGTCCCCCGCCTCTTCTTTCTGCTCAACAAGGTCGATTACCTCACTGACGAGGAGGCGGCAAAGGCCACAGGCTTTCTACGCCGGATGCTGGCCGAGCAGGCAGGCGTCCCGGCGGACGTCCCGATCTACCCGGTCTCGGCCCGCCGGGGGCTCGCCGCCCGGGAGTCCGGCGACGCCGGCGGATGGCAGGCGAGCGGCTGCGCCGAGGTCGCGGACCGCCTGCTCCAGTTCCTGGCCGAGGAGAAGCAGCAGGTGCTCGAGTCCACGGTCCGCCAGCGTGCGGTCGAACTGGCGGACGAGGTCCTCCTTGCACTCCGGCTCTCTCTCCGGGCCATCTCGATGCCGATCGAGGAGCTGGATACGAAGAGCAGGCAGTTTGACGAGGCCGTCGCGGCGGCCGAACAGCAGCGGCGGTTCGCGAAGGACATGCTCGCCGGAGAGCAGAAGCGGATGGCCGAGCTGGTCGAACAACGGGCATCCGAGCTCCGCCAGCAGTACCGTCTGCAACTCGGCGCGGTGGCCGAGGAGGCGTTCCGAGAATCCGGATCCGAGTCGGTTGCGGTCGAGGCGATGGCCGGGGCGGTGGCCACGGAGTTCCCGCGCGAGCTGGAGGCGACCGCCGCCCTGCTCGACGAGGAACTCGCCAGACGGCTGCGGATCCACCACGAGAACGCCGCCCGGCTGATCGGCTCGGTCAGAACGGCCGCGGCCGAACTCTTCGAGGTGCCGTACCATGTGCCGGGGACGGAACACCGGTTCGAGCAGCGGTCCCGGGCATGGTGGGTCCGGCGTGACTTCTCCATGTCGCCGCTCATCCCGATCCCGGCAGAGATGGTCGAGCGGGCCCTCCCGCGCGTGCTGCGCGAGCGGCGCATCCGGGAACGGCTGTCACGGCAGGTGGAGAACCTCGTGCGGTCGAACGTCGAGAACCTCCGCTGGTCGATGATACAGGACCTCGATGCCGCCTTCAGGGCCTTTGCCACCGAGCTCGATCAGGGACTGTCCGATGCGATCCAGGCAACGCATGGCGCGATCCTGGCGGCAGTCGAGGCGCGGCGGAGGCACGAGGAGGCGGGACGGGACCTCGCGGCAGCCCGCGAGCGTGAGATCGCGCTGGTCGAGGAGGTCCTGGCGCGGGTGATAAGAGCGTGACGGGCACGGTGCCCGGAGAGCCGCAACCGTGACCACCGACCTGTTCCGCCGGACGACCGTCCGGAGAATGCGGCGGTGCGACGGGGAGCTGCCCTCCGATCGAACCATCTCACCACCGTGAGAGGCGGTGCATCCATGACGTTCTACAGTATTCTCTTCGAACGTCCGGAGGACGACCCGGGGGAGGCGACGGGCCGGGACGCCCCGGCATACTTCGCCGATCTCAACCTGGACCAGGTGATCGACGAGGTGATCACCGGGTTCGAGGAGTACGACCTGGCCCCGTTCTTTTATGCTCCGCTCGCGAGCGTCAGGGCGGTCGTGTATCGTCAGGAGGTCCTCCGGGAACTGGAGGGTGACCGCCCGTCGGAATGCATCCGGGCGTTCACCAGAAAGATGCAGACGATGCGCCGGTACCTGGAACTTGCAGACCGACTCCGCCATCCGTACCAGAAGAGGCGCTGGTTCCTGGACGCGGTCCGGGTATACTGCGACGCGGTCGACCACCTCTCGCGCGAGCTTTCCTCTCTCAAACCGGCATCACGCGGTCTCTCGGCCCTCTGCGACCACCTGACGACCTACACGCGATCGTCTGAATTCACCGGGCTCGTCGGCGACGTTGAGGTCCTGACCCGAAGATGCGCCGGGGTGAACTACTGCATCTCCATCGACGGCGGCACGGTCACCGTCCTTCCGTGCGACTCCGAGGCGGACCTCGGCGCTGAGGTGGAGGTGGCCCTCGCGCGCTTCCGGCAGGGTGCGGTCGAAGACCACTTGGTGGTGTTCGACGATCGGCCGGAGATGACCCATGTCGAGGAGCGGATCCTTGACCTGGTCGCGATGCTCTACCCCGACGTCTTCAGGGAACTCGACGTCTTCCAGGATGCCCATGCAGGGTTCCTGGACCCGACGATCGCCCGGTTCGACCGGGAGGTCCAGTTCTACCGGGCATACCTGGCATTCATCTCCCGGTTCCGGGAGACGGGACTACAGTTCTGCATTCCCCGGGTCTCCGGGACGAGCCGGGAGGTGTGCAGCCGTGACTGTTTCGATCTGGCGCTCGCCATGCGCCTGCTCGAGAAGAGGGCGCCGATCGTCTGCAACGACTTCGCCCTAAAGGATCCGGAGCGGATCTTCATTATCACCGGCCCGAACCAGGGTGGAAAGACGACCTTTGCCCGCGCCTTCGGGCAGATGCACCACCTCGCCGGTCTCGGATGCTCCGTTCCCGGTCGGGAAGCCCGGCTCTTCCTGTTCGACCGGCTCTTCACGCACTTCGAACAGAAAGAGACGATCGACAATCTCCAGAGCGGGCTGGAGAACGACCTGCTGAGAATCCATTCCATCCTTGCGGAGTGCACACCCTCGAGCATCGTCATCATCAACGAGATCTTTTCGTCCACCACGGTCCGGGACGCCCTTTTTTTGGGGCAAAGGGTGCTCGAACAGGTGGCGAAGCTGGACATGATCGCGGTCTGTGTCACGTTCCTCGATGAGCTCGCAACCCTGGACAAGACGGTGAGTCTGGTGTCCACAGTCGATCCAGAGTACCCCGAACGCCGCACGTTCCGGATCGAACGACGGCCCGCCGACGGACTCTCGTTCGCCCTTGCGATCGCGAAGAAGCACAGGCTCACCCATCGCGACCTACTGGAGCGGATACCCCCATGAAGCCACACCTCCTGTTCAGACAAGAGACGTTCTCGCCGAGCTGGGGGATGATCCGCACCTCCCCCTCCCCCGCCTGGTGGAAGAACCGGGATGTTCAGAAGCAGTGGGAGATGCTCCCTGCGGACCGGCGCATGCTGACCGATGACCTGGAGCTGGACATCCTCTTCGACGCCATGGCACGCAGGGATAGGTTCCTCTTCGAGGTGGCGAAGAACGTCGTGCTCACATACGTGACCGATGCCGATACGATACGGTACCGCCAGGAGATCCTCAGGGACTGCCTGAATCACCCTGAGGCCATACGGGCGATCTACGCGATCACGGCGGAGGCGATCGAACGGCACCGGGAGGAGGTCCGGTGGTACCTCTCCCAGTCTCCGGACTCGATCCGTTCGACGTCGATCAAGGCGCTCGAACTCTTCATCGTGAGGCTGACGGAGCTGCGAGAGACGATCGCCTCGCATGGGCCCGCGTTCGAGTCCGAAGGTCTCCAGGCACTCGCTGCGATGTTCGAGAACGAGCTCTCCGACGAGTTCTTCGCCGGGATCAGGGAACTACTCGAGGAACTGAAGTTCCCGCACGGCATCCGGATACGGGCGGGGCTCGGTCAGGGTAACCGGGGAGAGAACTACGCACTTCAGAGAGCCCGGAAGGCGGAGAGACAGGGATGGTTGAGCCGGGTCTTCTCCCGGGAGGGTTCGTCCCGGTACAGCTTCACGATCCACGAACGCGACGAGGCAGGGTTCCGCGCGCTGGCAGAACTGAAAGGAAGAGGCATGAACACCGCCTCCAACGCCCTCGCCCAGTCATCCGACCACATCCTTGCCTTCCTTGTCGCGCTGAAGACGGAACTCGGATTTTACATCGGCTGTCTGAACCTCTGGGAGGAACTGACCCGTCTGGGTGAACCGGTCTGCTTTCCCGTGGCACTCGATCCCGGCCACCATACACTCTCGTACGCGGGGCTCTACGATCCGTGCCTGGCACTGAGGATGGGGCAGCCTGTGGTCGCAAACGACGCAGATGCAGAGGGTATCGACCTCGTTGTCATCACCGGAGCGAACAGGGGCGGAAAGTCCACGCTCCTGCGCAGTATCGGGCTGGCACAGCTGATGATGCAGGCAGGCCTCTTCGTGCCTGCCGATCTGTTCACGTCCGGCATCTGTACCGGTATCCATTCGCACTTTGGGCGGGAGGAGGACAGCACCATGCAGAGCGGCAAGTTCGACGAGGAGCTCGGCAGGATGAGCGGGATCGTCGACCTCTTAAAGCCGGACAGCATGGTGCTCTTCAACGAGTCGTTCGCGGCGACGAACGAACGGGAAGGTTCGGAGATCGCACGGCAGATCGTCTGCGCACTCCTCGAACGGCGGATCCGGGTGGTCTTCGTGACCCACCTCTCGGAGTTTGCCTGCACCCTCTACGAAAGAAGGATGAAGAATGCACTCTTCCTGCGGGCGGAGAGAGAGGCGGACGGGACACGGTCCTTCCGGGTGACGGTGGGCGAACCGTTGCAGACGAGCTACGGCGAGGACCTGTATGCACGGATCTTCACCGGAGCGTTCCCGGGCCCGGCACCGGACGGCTCGAACCGACCCCCCAGACCACGATCGGGCGATCGAACGAGATGATGGCCTGCCGGGTATTGAGAGGGACCGCCTGGAATCATCGATAAATAGAATAGATCCAGATCGGTACAGTACTCGGACGGGTCCGCCCGGGAGATCCAAAGACCTGCCGGCATCGTGGTGACGGATCGGTGGTCGGCGCTGCGTCCCGGAGTGCCGAACGGCAGCGGCGGACCGCGCCGGCGTGAAAGAACGATTGAACCGTCAACTCCGACCAGGAGTCACGGAGTCCCCTGCATGAAGACCACGATAGAGTCCATCAAGGCCCGCGAGATCCTCGACTCGCGCGGCAACCCGACCGTTGAAGTCGATCTCATCCTCGCCTGTGGCATCGCCGCCCGGGCAGCGACGCCATCCGGGGCCTCAACCGGCCTTCACGAAGCGGTCGAGCTTCGCGACAAAGAACCGGGACGATACAAGGGAAAGGGGGTGCAGAACGCTGTCCGGGCGGTCAACACCGAACTCGCAGGAGCGGTGATCAACCTGGACGCGACCGACCAGGGGGCGATCGACCGGGCCCTTCTCAAGGCAGACGGGACGCCGAACAAGGAGCGCTGTGGTGCGAACGCGATCCTCGCGGTCTCGATCGCCGCCGCGCGCGCCGCTGCAACCGCACGGGGAGAGCCACTCTGGCGGTACCTCGCCGTCGACCCCTCCACCCCGGTGCTCCCGGTGCCCTGCATGAACATTTTGAACGGCGGCGTCCATGCGAACTGGCAGGGCCCGGACTTCCAGGAGTACATGATCGCCCCGGTGGGAGCGCCCTGTTTCGCAGAGGCCCTCCGCTGGGGTGCCGAGGTCTACCACACGCTCAGGTCCATTCTCAAGGCGAGGGGCTACGCGGTCGGTGTCGGGGACGAGGGGGGGTTCGCGCCCGCCGTCCCGACGAATACCGAGCCGCTCGACCTGATCGTCGCCGCGATCGAGGAGGCGGGCTATGCACCGGGTCGCGAGGTCGGGATCGCCCTCGATCCGGCCTCATCCGGTTTTTTCGTGGAGGGGATCTACCGCCTGCGGACCGAGAAGACCGTCCTCGACTCGACCGGGCTGATCGAGCGGTACCGCGAACTCGTCGACGCCTACCCGATCGTCTCGATCGAGGATGGCCTGGCCGAGGATGACTGGGAGGGGTGGCAACGGCTCACGGCGTCCCTCGGCGACCGGGTCGAACTGATCGGCGACGACATCTTCGTGACGAACGTCGAGCGGATCGGCCGGGGGATCGCGGAACGGACTGCAAACTCGGTCCTGATCAAGCCCAACCAGATCGGCACTGTGACCGAGACGATCGCGGCCGTCGAGCTCGCCCGCAGACATGGCTGGGGGGCGATGGTCTCGCACCGCTCCGGCGAGACGGTCGACTCTTTTATCGCCGACTTCACGGTCGCGATGGGTACGGGGAAACTCAAGACGGGCGCGCCGGCCCGTGGTGAGAGGGTTGAGAAGTACAATCAGCTCCTCCGGATCGAGGAGGAGATGGGTAGCATGGCGCGCTACGCCGGTCGCGCCGCCTTCGTCCGGTAGAGGATGACCCCCTCCCCCCCCGGTTTCGTCCAGCGAGGGCGATCCTCCACTGCGTCCGGTGTGCCCGTGGCTCCTAGGCACTGGCTGAACCGGACCGTGCTCGGCGCGGGACTCGCGAGCTTCCTCTCCGACTTCTCGCACGAGGCGATCACGGCGCTGCTCCCTGCATTCCTGGCCGCGCTGGGCGCCCCGGCCTATGCCCTCGGCATCATCGAGGGGGTGAGCGACGGTGCCGCGAGCTTCATGAAGCTCCTCGCCGGCCACTACGCGGACCGGACGGGACACGGAAAGGAGGTTGCGTTCGCCGGGTACGTCGTCACGGGCCTCTTTCCCGCCTTCCTGGCCGTCGCCGGGTCATGGCCGGTCGTCCTGTTGGCGCGCGCCATCGGCTGGATGGGACGCGGGGTCCGCGGGCCGCCGCGGGACGCGATCCTGACCGCCTCGGTCTCCAGGGCCGACCTCGGCAAGGCCTTCGGGTTCCACCGGGCCGGAGATACGCTCGGCGCGCTCACCGGCCCGGCCCTCGCGCTCGGGCTCGTCACGACCCTCGGACTCCGGGAGATCTTCTGGCTCGCCGTGGTCCCCGGTCTCCTCGCGGCGCTTGCGTTCGGGCTGCTCGTCCGTGCGGACCGTCCCAGAGACCGGGAGGAGATCTCCCTGGTCGCCTCGCTCACCGGGCTGCCCTCCCGGTTCCGCGCCTATCTGTCGGCGGTCCTCGTCTTCGGCCTCGCCGACTTTTCACACACGCTCCTGATCGCGTACGCGGCCGTCGCCCTGACGCCGGCCCTCGGTCCGGTCCAGGCCGCCGCAGCCGGAGCCGGGCTCTACCTTATCCGAAACGCGACGTACGCCGTCGCCAGTTACCCGCTCGGCGCCCTCGGCGACAGGTTCGGCCGGACGCGTCTCCTCGCCGGCGGTTACGCCCTGGCCGTGCTCACCCTCCTGGGCTTTGCCCTTGCGCCCCCGTCGTTGCCGGCCTTTGCCCTTCTCTTCAGCCTGGCCGGGATCTACATCGCGGCCGAGGATACGCTCGAGGGGGCTGTCGCCGGTGCCCTCGCCCCCGAGCGGCGGCGCGGCATCGCGTTCGGTGCGCTTGCCACCGTGAACGGGGTCGGCGACCTCGTCTCGAGCATCGCGATCGGGTTCGTCTTCGCGCTGGCCGGGTACCCCACCGGGTTCGTGCTGGCCGCGATCATGGCCGCCTTCGGGACGGCGCTCCTCGTCTTCGGTACCGGCCCGGGTGCTGGGACCAGGGGGACCAGGGCGCCGTAGGTCGTGCGGGAGTCCCGCCCGGCCCCGAACCGGTCCCCGGTGGACAAATCGAGCCGGTCGGGCGGAACGAGGGAGATCGTGGGGGGAGACCGCCGATCCCCCCTCCGGGACGATCGACCCGGCGGAGAGCCGGGAGACCGGGTGGTGGCGGTATCGGGCCGGAGCGTCGGGAGGGACGGGAACGGGCACCGGAGTATCTGCGCGATGATCGGGGTGAACGCGCCGGGATGCCCCCCCGGAGAGACCCATCGGCTGCTTGCTTGATCACCCCGGGGACACGGTGCCGGCCCGTGCAGAGGCCCGGAACCGTTCCTAGATCATCAGCCCCTCCGGGGCGGGGGAGAAAGGAGGGGGTCGCACAAAGCCCTATGTCTGTTCGGTGACCACCCTGTGAAGAGGCGATGAGGTCCGCCCCGGGAACCGCCGCCAGGCTGATGACCTCTAAAGAGGAAAAGGACGATGGCACCCATTCCCTTACCGGCGGAGGTACTCCACTATGTCGCAGAACGCCGGTGCGATGACGGCGGGTACTGCTTCTACCGGCTTCCTGAACCGAACGCGGCCGATACGCATTTCGCACTTGCGATCCAGGCCCGGCTCGGCACGGTCCTCCCAGATCCCGAGACCGTCGCCTTCCTCCGGTCGCTACAGCGGCCGGACGGCTCGTTTCCAAACATCTTCGTGGCCGACCATGTCCTGGCCGGGCTCGCCCTGCTCGGCGGGACGCCGCTCCATGACCCGGCGGAGTACCTGCTCTCCCATCTGGCGACGCTGGGAGACCACGAGCGCCCACCGGAGCAGCTCTCTGCGCTTGAGGGGGTGCGGGCGGCCCTCCGGGCCTGCCGGCTCACCGGGACTCCGTATGACAGGGAGACGCACGATGGTATCCTCTGCCATATCCGGTCCTTCCGGCACCCCGACGGCGGTTTCGGAGCGGGACAGTCGACGCTGGGCGAGACCGCCGATGCCCTGGAGGTGTTGACCCTGCTGGGCCGGCCGGAGGAGGCGGCCCGGGCCGCTCCCTTCATCGCGAGCGCTGAACGCCCGGAGGCAGGCTTCTTCTTTCTCGAGCCGGTCGCCGCCCTGGTCCGGGCATGTCACCTCCTCGGGCGGCCGCTTCGTTCACCCGGACAGGTCCGCAGTTTCGTCCTCGGGCTCCGGCACCATGCGGGCGGGTTCGTCCGTTCGCGGTTCGGCGGCGCCCCGACCCTGGAGTTCTCCTACCTTGCGATCGAGACGCTCGTCCTGCTCGACAGAGATGCAGACCCTAGCCCCCGGGGAGATCCGCCCGAACCTCTCCGATACCGGTGAGAGGAGGTCACATGTCCATCCTCTCGTACGCTTCCCTTTCGTCAGACCCGGATCCCCGGTCTCGTTCTGTTGGGGGCGACCTGTTCGTGGATCGTCCGGTCTGTCCACCCGGAGAGGTGACAGGGAAGGGGGTCTCTTCTTCCTCCCTGATCCCGACGGGGAAGACCGGGTCGTTCTCAGACACGTTCGCACCGTCCGTTCGAGAACGATTGCCCCGCGCATTCCGGGTCCTGCAGGAGGAAAGACCAGCGACCGTTGCCAGGCGGACGAGCCGGGCCGGTGAGACGAGGGACACGACGGTCATCCACCCGGCGGGGATCCCCTTCGTCCGCAGACATAAAAGGCGTCGTGGGATCCATCGGACACACCCCGGAGGGGGGCGTCCGGGCCGTTCCTGCCCGTACCACGTGACGTGTCGATCCCCCCCCTCATTGTGCCCCCTCCCGGGGATGGAACCGATCCCGTCGTTCCCGGATTCGGGGTGACACACCTGCATCGATCCTACCGGTCTCTCTCCTGCAGGATACGTTCCCGGTGACCCCTGACCACCTTCGCCCCCGGGTTCCTCTCTTCGGCAGCGATGCCGGTTCAAAAAAGGTCGGTGAGCCCGGGGCGTCCCCGGGTGAACTCTCCGGGGCGGGATCGGGGGGGCTCCAGGTTCCCCACCCCCAGCAGGCTACGCCCGGGCAAGGTCAAACCGGTCGAGGTTCATCACCTTCGTCCATGCAGCGACGAAGTCGTGGACGAACGTCTCCCCCGCGTCCGCGCTCGCGTAGTACTCGGCCAGCGCCCGGAGCTGGGCATTCGACCCGAAGACCAGGTCGACCCTAGTACCGGTCCACCTCGGTTCTCCGGTCTTCCGATCCCGCCCCTCGTACAGACCGTCCTTCTCCGGGATCGGCTTCCACTCGGTGCCCATGTCGAGCAGGTTCACGAAGAATTCGCTGGTAAGCACCCCGGGGCGTTCCGTGAAGACGCCGTGCGGAGTACGGGCCACATTGATATTCAGCACGCGCATCCCGCCGACGAGCACCGTCATCTCGGGCGCGGTGAGGGTGAGGAGCCGGGCCCTGTCGACCAGGAGGAATTCGGCCACGCGTGCATCCCCCGGGTTCTTGACGTAGTTGCGGAATCCATCCGCCGTCGGCTCCAGCACGGCGAAGGCGTCCGCGTCGGTCTGATCCTCCCGGGCATCCATGCGCCCGGGCACGAAGGGGACCGCCACGGTGTAACCAGCGTACGCCGCCGCCTGCTCGATTCCGGCACCCCCGGCGAGAACGATCAGGTCGGCGAGCGAGATCCTCTTCCCACCGCGGGCGGTGCGGTTGAACTCGTCCCGGATCCCCTCCAGCGTTTTGAGCACCTTCGCCAGCCGTTCCGGTTCGTTGACCTCCCAGTCCTTCTGCGGCGCAAGCCGGATACGGGCCCCGTTCGCTCCTCCACGTTTGTCGGAGCCACGGAATGTGGACGCCGAACCCCACGCGGTCGCGACCAGTTCAGGTACGGACAGGCCGGATGCGAGGACCCGGCCCTTGAGGAAGGTGACGTCGTCGGCATCCACCAGTTCGTGATCGACCGGGGGGATCGGGTCCTGCCAGATGAACTCTTCCGCAGGCACCTCGGGGCCGAGGTACCGGCTCCTCGGACCCATATCACGGTGGGTCAGCTTGAACCACGCACGGGCGAACGCCTCCGCGAGCTGGTCCGGGTGCTCCAGGAAGCGTCTCGCGATCTGCTCGTAGACCGGGTCGAACCGCAGGGCCAGGTCGGTGGTCAGCATCCCCGGTGCGCGGCGCTTCGACGGGTCGTGGGGGTCCGGCACGCTGCCGGCTCCCGCCCCGCTCTTCGGCCTCCACTGGTAGGCACCTGCCGGGCTCTTCTCCAGCTCCCATTCAAACGCAAAGAGGTTCCGGAGGAAGTTGTTACTCCACCGGATCGGTGTCTGGGTCCAGATCACCTCCGGGCCACCGGTGATCGTGTCGTTGCCCCTGCCGGTGCCGAACGTGCTCCGCCACCCGAGACCCTGCTCCTCGATGGGGGCGGCCTCGGGCTCCGGTCCGACGTGGGAGACCGGGCCGGCACCGTGCGTCTTTCCGAACGCGTGACCGCCGGCGATGAGGGCCACCGTCTCCTCGTCGTTCATCGCCATGCGGGCGAAGGTCTCGCGGATATCCCGGGCCGCCGCGACCGGATCCGGATTCCCGTTCGGTCCTTCCGGATTGACGTAGATCAGGCCCATCTGGACGGCGGCGAGCGGTCTCTCGAGGTCCCGGTCACCGCTGTATCGCCGGTCGCCCAGCCACTCGCTCTCCGGACCCCAGTATACGTCTTCGTCCGGTTCCCATGCATCCTCCCGGCCCCCGGCAAAGCCGATCGTTGTAAAGCCCATCGACTCGAGGGCGACGTTGCCGGCGAGGATCATCAGATCCGCCCACGAGATCCTTCTCCCGTACTTCTCCTTGACCGGCCAGAGCAGCCGGCGCGCCTTGTCCAGGTTCGCATTATCGGGCCAGCTGTTCAGGGGCGGGAAACGCTGCTGGCCGGAACCGGCGCCCCCCCGCCCGTCACCGACGCGGTAGGTCCCGGCGCTGTGCCACGCCATCCGGATCAACAGCGGGCCGTAATGGCCGAAGTCGGCGGGCCACCAGTCCTGCGAGTCGGTCATCAGTGCCCGAAGGTCATCCTTGACAGCGGCGAGATCGAGCTTATTGAACTCCTCGGCGTACCTGAACTCCCTGCCCAGCGGGTTGGACAGGGGAGAGTGCTGATGTAGGACCTTCAGATCCGGCTGGTTCGGCCACCAGTCCCGGATGGACATCCCCTTTCGAATACCTGTCATCTCATCCCCTCCATCACGTGTCTGATGTGCGCCGAAGGATTAATAGATACCCCGGATCCGGTACCCGGATGTCCCTTTCGCCCGTACACCTTAACCACCCGGTTCGAAACCGGTTCCCACCCACTATAGAGCGCGAGGGCGGTCCCGAGGGTTCGCACCGCCGTATCCACCGACCGTGATCCGGGTCTCACGGGGTGCACGTATGGAAATGTTTATTTTTTTAAAGTGGTGATGCCGTCGTAGACCCGGTTCGTCCTGTCGAGCGAGTAGTCCCCGCCCGCTCAAGGGAGAGGGCAGTCACGCCAGGGAACACCGGAACGACGACCGGGTGAATCACGGCCCCGCCGAAGACCGGATCTTGGGCCGGCGTGCATCAGGAGTCACGATTGGTATGGCAGAAGAACCCGAACCCACGCTCATCGGGGAGCGGATCGAGGTATGCGAGCTCGACCGGGCACGCCTCTCCCTGATGAACCCCGCTCTCGTTGAGGAGAAGAGGGAGGCACGGACCGCCGACGAGTCGGCGAAACCCTTCATCGAGCTCACGATGAAGGAGGGGATCGAGACCGTCTGGGACCGTTTCGAGATGCAGCAGCCCGAGTGCAAGTACTGTGCAGCCGGCATCTCCTGCGCCAGGTGCGCCATGGGACCCTGCCGGATCATCCCCCCCCACCGGGTGCGGGGCGTCTGCGGAGCGGACGCCGACCTGATCGTGGCCAGGAATCTCCTGGACCAGATCGCGACCGGGGCCGCCGCCCATTCCGACCACGGCAGGGAGATCGTCCTCACCCTCCTCGGCATCGGGAACGGGAAGGTGAACGATTACGTTGTCACGGACCGGGACAAGCTCCATCGGATCGCAGCGGAGTTCGGGGTGGAGACGAATGCCCTGAACGAGAGAGAGGTGGCCCGGGAACTGGCACTCCGGATGCTCGAGGAGTACGGGACCGTCAAAGACGCACTCCAGTTCACCGGGCGGGCACCGCCCGCGACACGGCAGATCTGGGAGACCGCTGGTATCTCCCCCCGGGGCATCGATCGCGAGGTGGTCGACGCCATGCACCGGGTACAGATGGGGGTGGCGGCAGACTACGCCAGTACCCTTCTGCATGGTCTCCGCACCTCCCTCTCGGATGGATGGGGAGGCTCGATGATGGCCACGGAGATCTCCGACGTCCTCTTTGGAACCCCCTCCCCGAACGAATCGTTGGTGAACCTGGGTGTGGTGAAGCGTGAATGCGTCAACATCTCGCTCCACGGCCACAACCCGATGCTCTCCGAGATGATCGTGAAGGCCTCCGCGGACCCGGAGATGACCGCTCTTGCCAGGAAGGTCGGAGCCGAAGGGATTAACCTGGTCGGCCTGTGCTGCACGGGGAACGAACTCCTGATGCGGAAGGGGATACCCAATGCCGGTAACCACTTCAACCAGGAACTGGCGATCACCACCGGGGCGCTGGAGGCGATGGTCGTGGACTACCAGTGCATCTTCCCCTCCCTTCCGAGGACGGCGAGCTGCTACCACACACACATCATCACCACCAGCCCGAAGGCGAAGATACCGGGGACGTATTACTTCGAGTTCGAGCCCGAAACCGCGTTCAGGACGGCGAAGGCGATCGTGAAGATGGCGGTCGAGAACTTCCCGAACCGGAACCCGGACCGCGTCTTCATCCCCGTCGAGCCGGTGAAGGTGGTGACCGGGTTCTCGGTGGAGGCGATGAGAGCGGCCCTCGGTGGGTCTTTCAGACCGCTGATCGACCAGATCGCGTCCGGCACCATCCGTGGGGCGGTGGGGATCGTCGGCTGCAACAACCCGAAGGTGAAGCACGACTTCGGGCATGTGACCCTGTCGAAGGAGCTGATCCGGCGGGACATCCTCTGCGTGGAGACGGGCTGTGCGGCGATCGCCTCCGGGAAGGCCGGACTCCTCCAGCCCTCGGCCGCTTCGCTCGCCGGCCCGGGACTCCGGGGTGTCTGTGAGTCCCTGGGTATCCCGCCCGTACTGCACATGGGTTCCTGCGTGGACAATGCCCGTATCCTCCATCTGGCAGCCGAACTGGGGAACGCCCTGAACGTGCCGATCCACCGCCTCCCCATCGCGGGGGCGGCCCCGGAGTGGTACTCACAGAAGGCCGTCTCGATCGGGGCGTACTTCGTGGCATCCGGCGTCTTCACGGTCCTCGGGGTGATGCCGAAGATCACCGGGAGCCCGTCCGTCGTCTCGCTGCTCACCGAGGGGTTACGGGGCGTGGTGCACGCATCGTTTGCCGTGGAACCGGACCCGCTCAGGGCGGCGGATCTCATTGCAGGGCAGATCGAGCGGAAACGGGCCGATCTCGGGATCTGACGCTTCATGGAGTATCACCCGTCCCCGGCCCCTGCGGAACGGAAGATGCGCGTCGTGGTCACGGGCAAGGGCGGGGTGGGAAAGACCACCCTGACCGCCCTTTTCGCATACGGGTGTGCCCGGGAGGGAAAGACCGTGCTCGCCGTGGACGGGGACCCACAGCAGAACCTCGCCGCGACACTGGGGATCCCCCCGGACCGTCTGGATCGGATCGTACCCCTGTCGGACCAGAAGGCGTATATCGCCGAGAGGATCGGAGCCGGCCAGGAGAGAGGCGGATTTATGGTGCTCAACCCCGCGATCACCGATGTGGTCGAGCGGTTCAGCGTTCCGGTGCACGACCGGATCCGACTCCTCGTGATGGGCGGTGTCCGGAATGCCGGCTCGGGGTGCCTCTGCCCGGAATATACCCTCCTTGCGGCGATCCTGAGGGATGCTGCGCGCCTCCCCGCGGACGTGGTACTCCTCGACACCCCCGCCGGGCTCGAACACTTCGGCCGCTCGATCGCCCAGGGGTTCTCCACCGTCCTCATCGTCTCGACCGGGTCGTACAACGCGATGATGGTCGCGAGGACACTCTCCCGGCTCGCCCGCCAGTGCGGGATCTCCGAAAGGGTCCTGGTGCTGAACCGGATGCCGGGTGCATCCGGGGTTTGCGGCGGCATTGAGATCGACGATATCGATTGTACCGGGATGCATCTCCTTCCCGACGACCCGCTCGTCTCCGCTTGCGAGCCGTCCGTTGTACCGCTGATCACGCAGGACACACCGGTGGCACAATCGGTCACGGAACTGCTCCGGCGGATCGGCGGGTACCGGTGACGAACCGGGACCGGGTCGCGAGGAGTGCGTACCGGTACGGCATCCCATTCCACTCAGAACTCTGGAAGGGAACCGGTTCCCCGGGAACAGTCCCTGAGCACTCCCAGCAGTTCGCCCATCCCCCGGATCCGGACATCGGGGGTGACGTCGGGCTGCGGACCAGCGTTCCGATCGCCATAGGCAGCGTGGACCGTAAAAAGACCGAGACGCTGCGCCGGCTCGATGTCGCGCACGAGGCTGTCACCGACGTAGACCGCCTCGTCGGGCCTGACGCCGAGCGACGCGAGTGCGAACCGGAACGGTTCCGGGGCGGGTTTCCGTTCCCGCGTCGTCTCGAAAGCGACGACGCAGTCGAAGAGGTCGTGAATATTCGCGGTCGCGAGCCGATCCCATGCATCCCGGTTGTATGCATCGGTCACGACACCCAGCCGCAGACCGAGCGCACGGACACCGCGGAGAGTCTCGACCACGCCCGGGTAGACCTCGAGCGCGTCGAGGAGGGCCGCGCGGTACCGCTCATACCCCTCCTCATGGACGGCCGGATCCCGGACCCCATGGTCTTCGAGGAACGCCCGGAGGTGGCCCGGGTGTTCGAAGTCCAGGACCGGCCGGCAGAAGTATCCGAAGAGCTCCTCCCCGTCGCCGAGCCCCAGCCAGTCCGTGACGGCCCGGCACCCGGCCAGCTTCGCCTCCACGAGGTCCCAGAAGGTGTTGTCCATGTCGAACAGCACCGCCGTTATCGCCCGATCCCGAGGCCCCCGAGTGCGCGACATAGCTTGAGATCCCTGATACACATGTCTGCCACCGACCCGTGAAGAAACCGTACCTTGAACGGGTACCGCTGATCGATCCTTCCACGCCACTCCGAGAAGAGAAGGACGTTGTTGACCCTGATCACACCCCAGACGACCGCGAGCGCATGGAGCCAGCGACAGAGCCCGGCAAAGCCGACGGCCCGGACCGTCGGGTCTCGGGGGATCGTGAACAGGAACGATTCGACCCCCTCAGCCTCGCAGAGTGCCGAAAGGTTCTGGTCGGCCGTCAGCACCACCGGGACGCGCTGACGCGCTGCCTGCGCTCTCCGGACCGCCCGGACGATCCGGGCGTCGTTCTCCTCCCGGTCCGTCGTACCTGGTTCCTCGCAATCGAGGATCGCCGCTTCGTCCGTGATCGCCTGCAGTGAGGCGCGGGCGAGGTGGGTTGCCCGGCGTGCACGCCGGGTACGCTGGTTGAGGAATTCGTCGAGCAGGGAGACGCTGCCCCTCGCGGTCGACCGTCTCAGGACCGCGAGATCCTCCTGACTGTACTTCCGGTTCATGCCTTGAACGATCTCCTCCCTGACCAGGCCAGGCACAAGGAACTCCTCTCCGGCCAGGCCGGACCATACCGGAAACCCGTGATAGAAGAGGTTGGTGTCCGGGACAAACCGGATGCCCCGTCGGAGCGACTGGAGCATCCGACGCCGTTCGAGAAACGCCTCGAAATTTGCATACGGGACGATCCCGGAGAAGAGCAGGCATTCGACGAGGTCGGCATACACGGGCCTCTCGTCGATGGTCGCGCCCCACGCCTGGACGGAGGGCGCCTCAAAGGCCCCGGGACCCGCGATGCGGATACACCGGTACCCGTCCTGCCGGGTATCGAGCGTCGCCACGTCGATCCCGTGGAGCGGGGAGGTGACATGGAGGCGGTCGTCCTCGAACTGGTTGAGGACCACCTGGATCTCCGCGGGAGCAATGGCGAAGTCAACACTCATGCCTGTCCCCTCTGCTGGTACCGTGCGAAGTCCCTGAGCCTCTGGATCGGGAGGGGGATCATCATATACGGCAACGCGTTGCCCTCGGTCGTTGTGATATCCAGGTAGAAGATATGGTCCACCTCGGTGTCCCGGAGCGGGACCAGCGCGCCGACGACCAGGGCCTTCCGGCCGGACGTGATATCGATCGCCACCCGCGACCCCTGCTCCCTGCACGTCCGGATCAGGGCCGAGATCTGCCTGCCGGCTTCGACGAAATCCGCATCCGGGATCTCGGTACTCCTGATCTCCGCCGCACCGCCAAAGGCCTCGGTGATGCGGGCAAGTCCCTCCTTCACGGACTCGAGCAGCGCGACTCCGCTCCCCTCGGTGAAGACGTGGATCTCTCCGGGGATGAACCGGCCCTCCCGGACCACCGCATAGTACGCGTTCAGCACGCCCCAGCCGGACCGGCCGAGAAGGGTGACATAGACGGCGTCAGAAGGCACGTGTCTCACCGTCCCTCATGAGCACGACGTTCTCAAACTGTTCTGCGAACCAGTCCTGTCTCTCGGTGTGAACCGGGATGAGGTGATCAGGGTCGACCCGGTCGACGATGGTGGTGAGATCGGAAGGATGTGCATGGCCCGAGGCATGGAAGCGGGGGTCGAACCGGGGCCGGTCATCGCCGTACGTCTCACGGTCGAGGTGAAAGCCATGGACCGAGAAGTCAAAACGACAGAGCCAGGTCCAGAGGCGCTGGAAGTCGATCACCATCTCCTCGTTGAAGGCCTCGCAGGCGGAGTAGATGTAGGTCCCCGAGTCGGGCTTGATATCGAGGAGATGCTTCATGTCGTAAAACGAGAAGCAGAGGATGAAGCGAGCCGGATCGTTCCGGATCTCGACGGGGTCGACATAGCACGGGGCCTCGTCGCATTCTGTCATCTCCGTCTCCCATCGTCGCTCGTTCCGGTCGTCGCTTCCGACCTCGCGGTAGACCAGCAGGTTCGAACCGGTTCGACAGACCCCGTCGACGGTCTCGATGGAGCGGAGCATGTAGCAGTCCTTCGCGGGGACGACGAGGGCCCGGCCCGTACTCACAGCGATCTCCAGGAAGGACTCGAGCCGTTCGAAGTTTCGAGGGCCGAAGTCGGCGATGACAAGGCCCGGAGCCTCCTCCACGACCGCACGGCACTGCTCGGCCACATCCTGCTCCGATACCCGCCCCGGGGTGGGATCCCCGGCCCGCGTCCCCTCCATGATCAGGACCGAGGCGTCCCGGGCCCGATCGAGGAACCGTCCGGTCTCCCGCTCGAACCGCCCGTGGAACCGGATGTCGCCGGTGTACGCGATCGTCGTATCGTCCTCGATCACGAACGCGCACGCACCGTAGATGGAGTGATCGACCTCGAAGGGGAAGACCCGGAAGGGAAACGCATGTTCCCCGTACTGGCAGCACGCTCCTGCGCAGAGACCGCGCGCCCGGGGTCCCGAGGCACCGGGCCGGTATGCGAGAAACCCCTTCAACTCTTCTGTCGGCGGTGCGGTGAGCAGGAACTCCCTGCCCTGGAAGGGGATCGTCGCCTTCGAGGACGGAAGGTACCGGGGATCGTCTCCTCTGGAGCGGGGGGCGCCATAGGCCAGGCAGGTATCGAGCGATGCACGTCCGCAGTCCTGCATCCCCTTGAGGATGGCGGCAGTGGTCGGGGTCGTAACGATGGGGATCCGACTGTCCAGGATGCCGATGTGGCCGCAGTGGTCGAGGTGGGCATGACTGACGATGACCGCAACGAGCGGTACCGACAGCCGTTTCAGGGGAGGGGCGTCCCCGGGCAGGAGATCATCGCGGTAGACCCGGATGCGGGGCAGGAGCTCGAGGGTGAGCGGGTCGTGCAGACCTCGCGTATCCCGTGCCTTCAGGAATTCCTCGAAGTACTGACCGTATTTCTTGAAGTTGCGGCCAAAATCGAGGAAGTAGCCGTATCTCCCACCGTCAACGAAGATCTTGTTGCCGCCGATCGTCTCGGCGCCGTCATAGATGGTGACCGCGACCATACGATCTCCCATAACCGGCACAGTCCTTCCAGACCGGGTCCCGGGTTTTCGGACGGATTCGATGGAACAGACCCTGAACCCGGTCCTGGCTGAGATCGGTTATTCCAACCGTTTGGTTGGACCAGCATCATGCTGAACCTTACGATCCAGTCTTCGGATGGATTCACTCTTCATGGAACGATAGCATGGTACCGAGATCATGTCCTGGCGCATACGAACTGCCGGGATCCGGAGATCGTGCACAAAAGGTCTTACCCGTCCAGGCGAGGGCGGACTGATTGATGACCGGCAGGCTAAACCGGGTCATCGACCGTTCGAAAAATGATCGATCCCTGCCATGCCCGGTACACGGGATCGGAAGCGTATCGGCACACCCGGGATCGATACCAGTGAGGACCGACGGGATACCTTTTCCCGACGACCATGCGCGGCACGATCGTTCGAAGAAACGTCCGGCACGGGTGACGAACCCGCTCGATCTCCCTTCGGGGACCGGATGCTTTGCTCGAGGAAACAGATTGATCAGAAGAACAGTGTGATAATCAATGAAGGGTAATAGCAGCGCACCATAGTTCCCGAGGACTCGCGTACCTCAGTACCGTATGATACGTTAACCGGCTTAACTTCTGGGTTCGGAATGAGTCCAGGTGTTTCCCGATTGCTCTGGCCGCTATTACCCAAGCCAAGGTCCGGACTTGAACCGGAGTGTAGCTGATCTGCAGTCAGCCGCGTAGCCGCTCCGCCACCTTGGCAGGCCGTGTGCCTGTATAGTTTTACCTTTACAGGCATAAAGGTTAGCACTCTGGATTTCGTCTGGGTTCAACAGTGATAAGCACTGGAATTTGGGCGTTAGTGCTCGCGGACTGAACACGTCGTTGCCTTCGTGCTTACATCCCGAGTCTATCAAACGGATCTTTTATCCGTGCCCTCAACGGAGTCTCGTTTTAGGTTGGGTTTCAAGCTTAGATGCTTTCAGCTTTTATCCCGTATCGCGTAGCCGCTCGGCACTGCCCTGCCGGACAACCGATCAACCAGTGGCGACGACCGAAAGTTCCTCTCGTACTATTTCGATCTTACCTTCAGACTCCGAACACTCCTAATAGATAGTAACCGACCTGTCTCACGACGGTCTAAACCCAGCTCACGATCCCCTTTAATAGGCGAACAACCTCACCCTTGGCTGCTGCTGCACAGCCAGGATGGAAAGAACCGACATCGAGGTAGCAAGCCGCCGGGTCGA
>JAKPPV010000003.1 GCA_029547145.1 Methanobacteriota archaeon | reverse complement strand
CAAGCGGCGCGTGAACGAGACGGGGGTTCTCAGCGGCATCCCCGCCGTCGGCGGCATCGAGATCCGACTGGACCTGGTGAGCGGTACCGTTCCCGATTTCCCGAAACACGGGATGACGACGACGACGGCGGCAGACGGCTCGTATTCGTTCACCGTCGCGAACGTCCCCGAGGCGCGGTTCAGGCTGACGGAGGTGGTCGACAAGAAGGACTGGCAGTTCACGATCCCGGCAAACGGCGTCATCGAGGGTGTCGTCGCGGGCGGGTCGGGGTACGACTTCCGGAACTGTCCCACGCCTGCCGAAGGGGGCGTGGTGATGTACCTGAACAAGACGTCCGAAGGATGCGGGGGCCACGTGGTCGACGGGACGACCCTCCTGGGCGAGGCGAACGAGGGAGACAGGGTGACGATCGGCGGAACTGACTACACGTTCGGCAAGAACGACAAGCTGTTTCGGTTCACCATCCTCGGGAACCAGTCGCTCGGAGAACTCAAGATCGAGGCCCACGACCTCACAAAACTCACCTTCAACGTCCGGTTCGAGGTGAGCAACAACGGCAACCAGTGGACCACGATCGGCACGGGGGTACCCAGCCATGTCCTGATCCACAGCATCAACAAGAACGCCGCGAACGAGAAGTCCACGCTGACCTACGTCAACGACTGCCCTATCCCGAGCGATACCCTGCTCCGGCTCAACGGCGAGGTGGCGATCGACAGTCCTGCCGATAACACCTACCTCCAGTTCTCCCTCCTCCACATCGTCCACGACAACCGGTACGGCGAGGGGCTGAACACGATGTGGCTCAACCTCCAGCCGGACTACAACCTCCTCCTCGTGCAGGGGAAGTGCGACTCTCCGGTCTACTGATCTTTTTGATGGAACCCTGTATGCCCTGGAACGAGAGCGCGAACGCGGAGATCATCGGCGTGGTGATCCTGATCGGTCTCCTGGCGGGGACCGCCGGCATCCTCTCCGCCACGATGCTCACGTCACCCCCGGCGGAGAAGGTGCCGGCGGCATCGCTGGAGATCACGGCAGGTTCTCCCGGGCAGGTCCGGATCGTGCATCTCGGCGGCGATCCCGTCGATTTCAGGCAGCTGGTCGTCCAGGGGATGAAGGGGGACGGCACGATGGAGAAGCGGGAAGGAAATGAAATCAACGAACTGCTCGACCCCGACGGCACCGGGATCACCGCGCTGGAGAATGGCTACAGCATGGTGGTCACGGTGCCGGCAGACTGGGTCGGCCTCTCCCTGAACTGGGAGGGGGGCGGAGGCGAGTCCGTGATAGCGAGGTGGGACCCGTCGGGCGTCTTCGGCCCGCTCGGCCCCGTCAGCCCCTCCGGCGGGACTCCCGGGGTCCCGTTCGTCCCCCGAACAGTCCCTCCCGCTCCCACCCCGACCACGAACTGGAACGCCACGACCGATTCGGTCTACGCCGACTTTACGCTCTCTCCCGCCGGGCCGTATTACCCCGGGGATGCAATCCAGTTCACCAACACATCGTCCGGTCCGATCACCCATCTCTCCTGGCACTTCGGCGACGGTTCTCCCGACGAGTCCCTGGAGAACCCGGTCCATGCCTTCAACCGGAACGGCACCTACCTGGTCTCGCTCACCGTCTGGAACCTCGCAACCGGTGCGAGCGACACCGTGGTGAAGACCGTCGAGGTGCTGCCTGGTGCCGTCTGGACGGACCCGCTCAGTTTCGACGTCACGCCCACGGTCGGACGCAGGGAACTATTGGTCACCTGCTCGGACCCGACCCATATCGGCCAGACGATCTGGCGCTGGACCTTCACGGACGGGCTGACCGGTGCGACGTACAACACGACGAACCTGACCGAGTCGATGGGCGGGCGGTCCCAGACTTATACGTTCTCCAACCCGTCGGGGGCGGTGAACAACACCTGCCGGATCGACCTGACCGTCTGGTCGCCGTACGTCGAGGGTCCGATCGTCTTCCCATCGCGGACCGTCGTCGTCGCTCCCCCCCTCCAGGCGGACTTCACCTCGAACGTGACCCTGGGTGTCTCGCCGTGCGCGGTACAGTTCGTCGATACCTCTGTCGGCCTCCCGGAGACCTGGTCCTGGGACTTCGGGGACGGAACGACCTCGACCGAGCAGCACCCGGTCCACGTGTATACCGTGGGGCCGAACGAGGTCCGGAACTACACCGTGCGGCTCACGGTGACCACCTCCGACCCGGCGCCCGCCGGCCAGACGAGCACGATCGCCCGGGAGATCGCGATCTATCCGCCGGTGGTCGCCGGCTTCTGGGCGAACGTCACCGAGGGCGAGGCCCCCCTCACGGTCCAGTTCATGGACCAGTCCACCGGGTTCGCGAACGCATGGCGCTGGAACTTCGGGGATAACACCAGCTCGACCGAGCAGAACCCGGTCCATACGTTCACCGAGGAGGGAACGTACGACGTCACCCTGTATGCCGAGAGGACGACTGACCCGCACAGTGCCGATGAGAAGACGATCGATATCTACATCCATGTCGGTCCCCCCGTCACGACGGACTTTTCGGCCAGCCCGACGATCGGGGCGGCACCCCTCTCCGTACGGTTCACCGATGCATCGACGAGCGAAGCTCCGATCGTCCGGTGGTCCTGGGACTTCGAGAGCGACGGGACGATCGACTCGACCGAGCAGAACCCCCTTCACACCTACGAGGCGCCCGGCACCTACAACGTCACCCTGACCGCCGGGAACGCCTACCGGCAGAGCTCGGTCACGAAGACGAACCTGGTGACCGTGGTGCCGGGTGTCGTGGCGTCCTTCAGCGCGAACTCCACCACCATCCCGGTCAATGGCACGGTCGCCTTCACCGACGAATCGACCGGGAGTCCGACCGGATGGTCGTGGGATTTCGGCGACGGCAACACCTCCACGGAACGGCACCCGACCCACACGTATGCCAGCACTGGCACCTTCTCGGTCAGCCTGACCGCGAGCAACGACTACTCCTCGAACACGAGCACGCGAGTCGGCTACATCACCGTCTACGAGGAGGTCATCGCCGACTTTTCGGCGAACCAGACAGAGGGCCTGGCACCCCTGACGGTACAGTTCACGAACGCCTCGACCGGCGATCCCACCTCGTTCTCCTGGGATTTCGATAGCGACGGGACGGAAGACTCGGACGAGCAGGACCCGGTGTACACCTACAGTTCCGCCGGCACCTACTCGGTGACGCTGACCGCCAGGAATGCCCATTTCACCTCGGTACCGGTGACAAAAACGGCATACATCAGGGTCTTCGATCCGGTCGCTGCCTCGTTCACGGCAGACCAGACCGTAGGCCCCGTTCCCCTAACGGTCCAGTTCACCGACACCTCGACCGGCGATCCCACGTCCTTTGTCTGGGACTTCGGTGACGGTGCGACTTCCATCGAAAGGAACCCGGTCCACACCTTCGGGACCCCCGGCACCTTCAACGTGAAGCTGACCGCGAGCCACGCCTGGTCGTCCGACGAAGCGGAGCTCCCCGGGGGGATCACGGTCACGGCGTAACCCCCACTTCCGTGATCGGAGTGCGATCGCCGTCATCGTCCCCGGGTGTCGTTGAACGGAGGGCCCGGTCTTTTTACATGGAGACGCACTCCCGTCATCCGGGGGCAGGGATGCCGGCCGTACGTCTCACCCGGTGCACCCTCGCGTCCACGCGACCGCCGCGTCCGCAAGGAGCAGTCGCGACAATGGCCCGTCGTCCCCGGTGGTGACGGTTGTGAGGTCCCGGAGCACCCCTCCTCGAACAAGGGCGCCTTCTTCAGGAGACCGGCGGACCGGACCGCGGGTACCCGATCCCGGGCCGTTCCTTTCGGTGCGGGGCCATCGCGACCCACCCGATCGCCGGACCTCCCGGTGGTCCGAAGGATGAAGGACGGACGGAAAGGTTCACCCGTTGAAGTGGTGGTGCTCGTACGTGTTCCGGATGAACTCCTGCTTCCGGTGCTCGCTCCCCTGCACGGGCGGCCTGAGGTACCCGATCTCGGGGGTCTGCAGGGCCGGGCAGAACGGGCAGAGCGCCGAATCGACGTCGCCGGCCTTCTCCCGGACCGGGCAGTAATACACCCCGTCGACGAACGTGACCCGGTCCCCGCCGGGGAACGGCATGCCGACCGGGTGGCCCGGAAGATCCTGGACGAACATGCAGAAACCGGAGAGCAGGAACTTCAGGAACCGCAACCGGACCTGCCCGTCGTCCCCGTTCGAGCACTGCGCCGCCACCATCCTCCAGTAGGCAGCCGCGCCGGGTGCCAGGGGTCCGCGCATGCTGGCGAACGACCGAAGCCCGTGCATGCGCCGTACGGCCTGGTAGGTCCCCTGGAGGTGGCCGGCGATCGTCTCCTCCAGTTCCTCCCGGTATCCGGGGTTGAAGTCCCGGATCGTGATCGCGAAGTTCCGCCGCATCTGCCCGAGGTCGCGGGGTGAGTACGTCAGAACGAGTGCCGCGATCGCCTCGCCGAGCTCTCCCCGGGTCCTCCTCGAACCGAGGTCCGCGCATGCGCGGGCGATCCGGTCAGCGTCCATGGCGGTTCTCCGGGCCGGGTGCAGGGGATCGAGTGGCCGCTTCCCTCATCGTTCCTGTATGTGCCGGCCCGCCGTTTTATCCTTGAGGTCGAGGCCCCCCGTCTCCCGCACCTCCTGCCCTCGATGCCTGTCCCCCACCCGGGCCCGTGTCGGCGTTCCCGGGCTGGCGGAAGGGGGGACCGCTATCCGCCCCCCTCTCCCCGGACGGACCCGACCAGGGCGGCGATCCGGGCGGCGTCGCCGAGTTCCTTTCCCGCGAACGAATGCTCCCCGACCACCGTCACGCCCCGCCCGGCGAGTGCCGCGCGGAGCACCGCAAGGGCGTCACCGGGGCGGGCGCCGCAGGTGACGAAGATGACGGCGCTCTTTTTCCCGGCGCCCTGCAGGGCGGCGACGGCCCCGTTGATGACCGGGGTCGGGTGCCCTCCCCAGACCGGGGTCCCGATCACGAGGCGGTCGTACGCCGATACGTCGATCACCGGGGGTTCGACCGCGTCCGCCTCCCGGCGCCGGGCGCGCGGCGCCCCGCGAAGGTACGCCGAGAGTCGCCCGTACGGGGTCCGCGGTCTCACCTCGACCAGGTCGCCGCCGCACGCCCCGTGCACCCTCTCGGCAAGGGCGCGGGTATGCCCGGTGTGGGAATGAAAGATGATCAGGGTCCGCATGTCCCTGATCGGGACGGCTGAAGGGATAACCGGATCGGTACGAACCGGTGCGCGCCTCGATGCTCCGGGCGCCCCCCCCCCCCATCATGGCGACCCCGGATCGGGAACGCCCGCGCGAAGTTCGCACGATCCAGGGGCGAGCGAGGGATCCGACTCCCCCCAACCACGTCCCCCCTCCCTCAGTCCGTCGCATCGAGGACCAGGCTCGCGACCTCGTCCATATTCTGTGATAGGAACCCGTACCGGTCATGGAGTACCCGGTAGTGCCGGAGGATGCGCTCGAGGAAGTCCAGGTTCGCATCCTGCTCGACCCCGAAGTTATACGGGTGCCACCAGAGGTGGTAGCAGTACCCGTGCTTCGCCGCGTACGTCATCTCGTTCTTAATGCGCCGGAGACGAAGGGGATCGATCGGAGCGGACCACCAGTACCGGGGATAGAGAAATCGCGAGCTCTGGATGTTGCAGGGAGGGTCGTGCCGCCCGCCCTGTTGCCGGGTCCCCCGGTTGCCCGTGATCGGGATGAAGGCGTCTGCGAATCGGATGGCACGCCGGAGAAGAGACTCCCCCTCTCCGTTCACTCCGCGGTAGAGCCAGTCTGTGGTGTTGCCGCGGTAGGCCCGGATGCCGAGTTCCCGGCAGATCGGGAGGTAGTCAGGGTTCACCTGGTTCCGCGGGAAGACCAGGCTCCTGAGCGAGACCCCGTACCGGCCGGCTGCACGGATGTTCGCTTCAAGGTCGGCCCGGAATTCTTCGGGTGTCTGGCCTTCTTCGAGGCAGTAATAGTGCGAGAAGGTGTGGCCTGCGATCTCCTGTCCGCGATGGCGGAGCACCTCCTGGACCAGGTATCCCCCGAAATGGAAGGGGTCGGTCGTCTCATCCTCGCCGATCCCGGCGAGGTCGCCGTACGGCGAGAAACGCGGCTCCCTGTACGAGGGAAGGAGTTCGGGGAGGCTCTCGAGCAGGGATACGCGGTCCGAGAAGAAGAGGAAACCCACAAAGGCCCAGGTGGCATGGATACCGTACTCGTCGAAGAGCGCCAGCAGTCGGGGGATCACCTCCCGGTCACCTAGAAGGAGTGCCCGGTAGTCGTCGAGCCGGTGCTTGTCGCGAACCCCCCAATAGAGCTCGCAATCAAGTGAGATCACAATAGAACCTGCCCCAATGCTGGCTTTTCCGGCACCACAGGTATTTGCAGACATGTTGTCACAGTAGGTTGCGGCGAACAGGATCCGGAGGGAGAAAAAAGACCCTGCGATCCTCTGGACTCTGTTGGTACAGTAGTTCCTGGTATAATGAAAAAAGTATTTAATTCTTTTACCGACTGGGCGGGAATCCCGGTCAAACCACCCTGAATCATATAAAGGGAGCAGATTTCGACCAACACTCGCCGCCGGACGCGGTTCGATCCAGGCCCGTACAGGCCTGGACACGGCCCCTGACGGATCCCTCGACGGGGTGATGCCGCAACCGGCGTATCGGCCGCCGTCTCTAACCCGCGTCAGGTGGCGCCTTCGAGCCGCCCCCCCCCCCGGAACGGTTCGGCGGTCGTTCTCCGCGATCAGGGGGAAGAAGACGGCGAACCCCCCCCTCTCCGGCACCGGGCCCGGTGGGGGGTGTTCCGATCGACCCCCGGCCCCCTGCCCCCGATCACAACGGTAATCGGCGGCGAACATCCACCCGGTACCCGTATGATCCATGACCCTACCCCCATCCCGTTCCCGGTGGCAAACGACCCGCTCCCGGAGGATCGGATGGCATGATCCGTCCGAACACGGGATGGCGGGGCCGTCTGCGTGAGGGCCCCGTCGCCCTCCCCACCCGGGGGGCGGGCACCACCCCCTGACGGCCATGCCGTTCTTCTGCCTCCGCTGCGGTGAGTGCTGCTCGGCCATGGGCGACGTCCACGCCCTGGAACGGGGTCCCGCGGGCGAACTCGCGGTCCGCAACCGCTACACCGGCGAGGTGACGCGGGTCAACCCCGACCCCGGTCACGCCCGCCTCCTCGAAAACCCGCCGATCCCCGGTGCCTGCCCCCTCCTCCGCCAGGACACGAACGGCGCCGCCGTCTGCCCGGTCCACGAGACCTGGCCGGAGGTCTGTGCCGCGTACGCCTGCTGGCGCATACTCGTCCTCGACCCGGACGGCCGGAGGGCGGCCCGGGTGATGGGTCACCGGCACCTCGCCGTCGACGACCCGGCGATAGAGGCCGTCCTCGCCCCGCACCGGGAGCGGCTCGGCCGGATCGATGACGATCAGGCCTGGGACGAGGAGATCGTCCGCCTCACCGGGTCCGCCGGCTACCGGGTCATCCGGTGAGGGTCGCAGGGGCACCCGGGAGGGCACGCGGTTGCCGGAGAGCAAACCCTTATCATCCTGCACCCGGATCAGTCCCGCATGGGGTCCGCCCCCTCCCGCGGTGACCGCTGATGTCCTCCACTGCGCTCGACGCCGAGGAGGTCGCCGTCCTGTGCATCTTCGCGGCCGACGGTGACCTCTCCACCAGTCTCTCCGATCTCGCCGACCTGCTCGAGGCGACCCAGCGGAGGGCACGGTCCAGTTTCGGCCCGTCGTCCGGCTCCATGCGCCAGGCCCTCCTCGGGCTCGCCCTCGAGGCGGCGCTCGTCACCCCCGACCACTTCCGCGCCGGCGAGCTGGAGGCGGCGCTCGGACGGGTCACCCTCCGGGCCCTCCTTCTGCCGATGCTCTCCCGGGACCGCCTCTGGTTTACCGGTGAAGGCGCCCACTGGACGGCGGCAGCCCCCGGGGCCCTCGCCTCGCCGGGCTCGCGCCACCGTGCCGAGCGGCTCCTCGCCCTCATCTCGTCGGGGCCGAGCCCCCCCGCCCTGATCGTCGGACTCGAGCGGCTCGGATGGAGCCGCGCGTTCGTCCGCTCGCTCCTCTCGACCGACCGGCGGAACGATGCCGACGACCTGCGCCACCAGGTTGCCTGGCAGGACTGGTTCGAGTGACCGGTCCTGCGCCCTCCGGGGAGATCCGAAGCCTTCTTTCGCCCGTGCCTCCAACCACACCACCACGAGTATACGACGCGAATGCCAGAGCGTTCCACGGATCGCAGGCTGGTGGCCGACCGGAGGGCCTGACGGGTGATCCTGCAGTACTCGCCCTGGTTCCTGCCGTTCCTCCTCTCCGCGATCGTCACGGGGGCCCTCGCCGTCGAGAGCTGGCGCCGCCTCCCGAACAGTCCGGTCGTGCCACCGTTCTTCGCCCTCACCGTCGCGATGACGCTCTGGTCGCTCGGAGATGCCCTCGAGGTGGTGACCGCCGACCTTGCGACCAGCCAGCTGATCAACACCCTCAGCTACATCGGCATGGAGGCGGTCCCTCTCCTCTTCCTCCTCCTCGCCATTGTCTGTACCGGCAATGAGCACCTTTTGACCCGCCGGAACATCCTTGTTGCCGCCCTCGTCCCGGTGTTGATCGTCCTTGTGGTCGCGACGAACGACCACCACCACCTCTTCTACACCGGGTATCTCCCGGTCCGCATGGACGGGTACGTGGTGTGGCAGTACCTCCACGGCCCCCTCTTTGCCCCCGCCGCCGGGTTCAACTACCTGGTCCTGCTCGCCTCCATCCTCCTGCTCGCCTCCCGTGCCCTCGTCTCGTCCGGCGCCTATAGAAGGCAGCTCCTGGTGATCGTCGCCGGCTCCCTTATCCCCATCCTCGCCAACGTCGCGTACGTCCTCCAGGAGAGGCTCGTCACGCAGTACTACAGCCTCACCGGGATCGCCTTCGCGGTCTCGGTCCTGCTGATCGCCCCCGCCATCTTTCGGTACCGGGTGCTCTCCCTGATCCCGGTCTCGTCTCCCCAGGTGATCGCCGCGATGCAGGACGGGGTCGTCGCGGTCGACCCGTGGGGCCGGGTCACGGACCTGAACCCGGCGGCAGAGCGGGTCCTGGCAGCGTCCTCGTCCTGCCTCGGGGAGCGGGTGGAAGGGATCTTTCCCGCCGCCGTCCCTCTCCTCGAGGCGGTGCGGAGCGGGGGTACAGAGGTCCATGCCCGAATGACGCTCACCCGGGCGGGTGATGACCGGGTGCACGAGGTCTCCGTCCTCCCGATCCGTACCGCCGGCGGAACGGACCGGGGGTACCTCCTGATCCTTCATGATATCACCGACCGGACGCGGGCCTTCGAGGCGCTCCGGGAGAGCGAGGTGCGCTACCGCGAACTCGTCGATCTCCTCCCCGAGGTCGTCTTCGAGGCGGACGCGGACGGGCGCCTCCGCTTCGCGAACTCGCAGGCCCTCCGGGTCTTCGGCTGGACCCCGGCGGAGGTACAGGCCGGTCTCTCCCTCGTGGACGGACTCGACGAGGAGGAGCGGACCCGGGTCCTCGCGGAGATCCGTCGGACCTGCGAGGGCGGGGGGCAGGGCAGGGTCGGGTTCCGGGCGGTCGGGCGGGACGGCTCCAGGCGGTCCGTGATGATGGTCGCCGCACCCATGACCGCGGGCGGGACGGCCCCCGGCATCCTCGGCATCCTGGTCGACATGACCGAGCAGCAGCGTGCGACCGACGCCCAGAAGGAGGCCCTCCGCCGGATGGCCCTCCTCAACAGCATCACCCGCCACGACATCCAGAACCAGCTCACGGTCCTGTCGGGTTCCCTCGACCTCGCCCGGGAACCGGACCCGGAGGCGGCCCGGGCCGGGTTCGACCGGGCGGAACGGGCCCTCACCCTGATCGAGGCCCTCGTAACGTTCATCGGGGATTACCAGGAGATCGGGGCCCGCTCCTCCGGGTGGCAGGACCTCGGGCCGATCATCGAACGGGTCGGCAGGTCGCCCCTGCTGGACGGTGTCCGGGTCATCCCTCCCGACGGGCAGGTCGAGATCTACGCCGACCCCCTCTTCGAGAAGGTGGTCTACAACCTGGTGGAGAACGCGATCCGCCACGGGGAGCGGGTCACCCGGATCGTCTTCTCGGTCCGTGCGGAACCGGACCGGCTGGTGATCGTCTGCGAGGACGACGGTGCCGGGGTGCCGGCAGGGGAGAAGGAGGCGATCTTTTCGAAGGGATACGGCCGGAACACGGGACTCGGGCTCTATCTCTCCCGCCAGATCCTGGCGATCACCGGGATGACGATCGTCGAGAACGGGACGCCGGGCGGGGGGGCGAGGTTCGAGATCGCGGTCCCCCGGGGGCATTACCGGTACGCCTGACCGGGACGGGGGTCTTTGGGACGGCATCGGACCGGCGCTTGTTCCGCCCCCCGGCGGGGCGGCGGCCCGCCTCAGTTCCCGTCGACGATCCGTGAGAAGGGGATGTTTCCGGCGCCGATCTCGGTCGCGACCGGGATCCCGAGCTCGCGGCACCGTCCGGCGAGGTTCATCCCCGAGTAGGCGACGATGGAGAGCCGGTACGGATCGGGGGGCGCGTTGAAGACCTCGAGACCCATGGTGACCGGGAAGACGAACCCGGCATCGCGGAGGGACCGGATCAGCCCGGTCACCTGCTCCTCCGCCGAGTCCGGGACCTGCCGGATGTTCGCCAGGGCAACCCCGGATCCGTGCCCGACGAGGTCTCCGATCGAGGTCAGGCCCGACGAGATGAAGAGGGCGAGGGGGTCGATCGTGGTGCCGCGGTAGCCAATAAGGTCGTTGAACCCGACCGGCTGGTGGTCCCTGACCCGGAGGGTCCCCCCGTAGGCGACGCGGACCGGGATACCGTGGTGCTGGAAGACCCCGTCCATCGTGATCGAGCAGACGGTGACCAGCCCGACCGACCCCTTCGGAACCCGGGGGTCCCGGTCCAGGACACGGTAGTGGGAGAAGAACCCGTAACCGGCCCCGATCACGGCGTCGAAGGCGGCCCGGACCTCGTCGATCCGTTCCTCGGGGACGAGCGAGAGGTTGTAGGCGACGTCCCCGGTTCCCGTCTCCGGGTTGAACGTGGACCGGAAGGCGAGCCTCTCCAGCTTCGAGATGATGAACCCGGTCCGGTCGTCGACGAGCGCCTTGTCGGTCTCGCTCCTCCCCCGCTCGGTCAGGACCCGCCCGTGGTTCCCGATCTTGTTGGTGAACCCCATCTCGTCCAGGTACCGGAGGTAGTACTGGACGGCCCGATCGGAGAGGACGAACCCCCGCTCGGCCATCAGTTCGGAGAGCCGCTTTGCCCCGATCGGCTCGGACTGGTCCTTGAGGATCCGGAGGAGCTCGACCACCTTGCGTTCGGTCCGGATCATGGCTCCCGGGCCGCCACGGCCCCGGTGCTGTCCTGGTACCGGCCCCGGTACTCGCGGTGGTTCTCCATCACCTCGGCAAAGAGGATCTGGACGATCCGGTCTCCCGCCTCGATCCGGACGTCCTCGGGGCCCAGGTTCGAGAGCGCGAGCGTCAGCTGCCCCCGAAAGCCCGGGTCGACGAACCCGCCACCGAGCAGCACCCCCTTCCGTCCGAGCGATGAACGGCACCGAAGGGTCCCTGCCAGGCCGATCGGCATCTCGATCCACTCGATCGAGGAGACGAGCCGGCACTCGCCGCGGGGGATCACCGTCGCCTCGGCGGCGCGAAGGTCGTAGCTGGCCACCTGGAGCGACTCCCTGGAAAACGGCCGGATCGTGAGCCTTTCACCCGGTTCGAGCGTGCGGAGCCGACGGACGATCTCCTCGCCGGACAGAATCATAGGAAGATCAGGAGCTTCCGAATACTTAATAGTCATCGATAGCCAACGATCAGGCGGATCTATGGGGTAGAGGATATCCTCTTGGGCTTCGAACCCAAGGACCCGGGTTCGATTCCCGGTGGATCCGTCCGCGGTTTTCCGGTGCGAAATCGTTAAGACCTCGTGTGCCCTTTGAATACTACAACATCTCCCGGAGGTCCCGGCGGGCCGGGCGAGCGTGCGTCCGCAAGCTTCTTGTGCGATGCGCCGGTTGAGTGAGGTATCGGAGGTCGAACATGAGGTACGGCATGATGAATAGCGGCCCGGCGACGGGTTTCGTCCACGTTCTGTTCTCCTGTTCTTTCCCGATGGATACCGGCACGCCCGGACGGCGGACGTGGCGCAGCGGGGCGAGGATGGGTAAGGCATGTTGAATGATCTGATCGAGAAACGAAAGAAGATACTGGCAGAGTCCGAGCAGCACAAGGAGCGGCGCAACGAGCTGAACGCGACCGCGAGCAGGTTCGCCCGTGAGCGGAACGCCCTGAACGCGAAGACCCGCGAGTTCGTCGAGGAGGCGCAGAAGAACAAGGACCTGCGCGACCAGGCGAACAGGGAGGTACAGGCCCAGAAGGAGGTGCGGAACGCCCTCAACGAGAAGGCGAACGCGCTCTTCGAGGAGATCGAGGGCTTCAAGAAGGAGCACGGCACGCTCAAGAACCGGGGGATCAAGGAGCTCCAGAAGCAGATCGAGCACATGGAGTTCCGGCAGCAGACCGAGGTCTTCTCCGTCGACAAGGAGCGGGAACTGATCGAGAAGATCAAGGCGCTGCGGAACGAGATCCGGGAGCAGGAGACCGAGCTCGAGCAGAACAAGGAGATGCGGACGAAGCTCGCGGAGGCCCGCGAGTTTCGCCACCAGGCCTCCGAGATCCACGCCCGTGTCACCGAGCTCGCCGAGCTCGCCCAGAAGCACCACGACCTGATGGTCGAGAACTACCGGAATGCCGACAGGTCCCGCGAGGCCGCCGACGCGGCGCACCGGCAGTTCGTCGAGGCCCAGGAGGCTGCCGACGCTGAGCACAAGGCCTTCCTCGCCTGCCAGAAGGAACTCCGCGACTACGATAAGGTGATCGGGGGTCTCCGGAAGAAGACCCGTTCGACCAAGGTCACGAAGGAGCAGAAGGCGGTCCGCCAGGAGGCGGAGCGGATCTTCACGTCGTTCCGGGGCGGCGAGAAGCTCACGACCGAAGACCTGCTCCTGCTTCAGCGCTCGAAAATGGTCTGATTCTTCCCTTTTTTCAAAATCTGCCCAAGCCAACAACGCTTTAATAGTTCCGGTATAACACTCCTTGTGATGGCGGAGCGGCGCACCCTCGTGCTCTCTGTTGACCGGGACGACGATCTCGGGTTCAAGGCCGGGATCGACGCACCCGTGGTCGGTCGTGACGCCTGCATCGCCGCCGCCAACTCGCTCGCCCTGGTCGACCCCGAGGACTCGGATGTGAACGCGATCTTCCAGGCGGTCAAGGTCGCCGACGGGCTCACCTCGGGCGGCGAACTGGCCGAGGTCGCGATCGTCGCCGGCGATCACCTCCGCATGATCGAGGGGGACCGGAAGATCGCCCGCGACCTCGAACGGGTGATCGCCCGCACCGGAGCGACCGAGTGCATCCTGGTCACGGACGGGGCCGAGGACGACTTCGTGCTGCCGATCATCCAGTCGCGGATCGCGGTCTCGTCGGTCCGCCGGGTCGTGGTCTCCCAGATGGTGAACCTCGAGGGGACCTACTATATCCTGAAGAAACTCCTCGACGACCCCAAGATCTCGCGCCCGCTCCTTGTCCCGATCGGGCTCGCGATGCTCCTCTTCGCGATCGCATACCTGCTCGGGTACCCCGAGGGGGCGATGATCGTCGTGATCGGGGTGATCGGGACCTACCTCCTCTTCCGGGGCCTGGGTTACGAGGACATCTTCGGCTCCTCCTACCGGGCGATCGCGAACTCCCTCTCGCATGGTCGTTTCACCCTGGTAACGAACCTCGCGGCCCTGATGTTCGTGATCGTCGGCGCGATCAACGGGATGACGACGATGATCATCCACTACATGGGGGGCGACCAGGCGAACGGCCTCTTCATGTTCCTCGCCTTCGCGTACGGCGCCGTCCCCTGGTTCGTCGCAGCCGGCATCATCTCGTCCGCCGGACGGCTGATCGACGTCTACCTCGGGGAGCGGGACGAACTCTGGCGCGTCGTCATCCTGCCGTTTTTGACCCTCGCGGTCGGCCTCTTCTTCTACGGGGCGGCGATCTACGTGCTGGCGGTGAACCGGGCCCCCGAGTTCCCGATCCTGGCGGAGGCCGGCCTGCAGTACTTCGTCCTCCTCTCGGCGGCGGCCCTCCTCACCGTCGCCGCCGGAATCTGGCTCCAGCACGTCGCCCGACGGTCGGTAGCGCGGGGCCGGGATTCTGCCGGGCTCCCGTCGGAGTGAACCGGTCCCCCCTCAGAGGGTGTCCAGGCTGATGCTGTTGAACTCCTGGGCCACCGCCGCCGGTTCGCGCACCCCGAAGGCGGTCTGGACCGCGTGGGCGTCGAGGGCGTACGCGACGTCGCACATGTAGTCCAGGATGTCGATCGAGAGCTCGCGGTTCTGCCTGGACTTCCGGACCTGGTCAAGGAGGAACGTGAGCCGTTCGGGGGGCTCGTTGCGGAGTTTTGCGACGGCGATCACGCACATCGAGATCCGGGTGATGTTCCGGTCCGTGCCCGTGACGATCTCAAAAAAGTTACGCACGATCTGCGCCTGGTAGATCTCGCCGCCCATGCCTGCTGATTATTATCACGTTCTCCTATACCAAACTTCCGCATTGCTTATTTCGCCGCGGAGACGATCCGGATGATGTCCCCGTTCCTGAGCGGATGGGTGTCGCGGATCCGCATCCGGGTACGGGCGTCGACCGCGTAGAGGAACCCCTTCCCGATCTCGGTGTGGACGGCATACGCGAGGTCCCGCGGGGTCGCCCCCTCCGGCATCAGGAACGCGTCGGGGAGCACCCGTCCCCGGCCGTCCGTGTAGTGGACCTCGTCCTCCACCGGATAGACGACGATCCGTCCGAGGAGCTCGAAGACCGCGCGGTTGAGCGCCGCCTGGACCCCGGTCCCCCCGAGTCGCGCCATCACCTTCCGGAGGGCCTCGAGCCCGGCCTCCTGGGGCTTCGAGAGCGCCGCCCGGTCAACGACCTCGAAGGTGGGGTCACCGGGCAGGTAGCGGATCAGTCCCGCCTTCGCCGCGTTCCGGAGGGCGAGCTCACCGGCCGCCGTCGCCGGTGGCACGCCACGTGCGGCGAGCCGTTCGAGGAGGGCATCCGGGGCGAGGTCGGCCTTGTTCGCGACCGCGAGCATCGGTTTGGCGCGGGCGAGCAACCGGCCGCAGAACGAGACGAGCGCCGCCTGGTCCGCGTGCAATAGGTCGATGCCGGTCTCCCGCACCACGTCCGCCACCACCTCGGGGCCGATCGAGAGGCCGGCGAGGACCTCGGCGATCGCCGCGTGGAGTGCAAAGCCCCGCTGCTGCGCCTGCCGCATCAGCTTCGGCCAGTGCTTGTCCAGGATCCCGTGCACCCAGAGGGTCATCTCCTGCGGGAGGAACGCGATCTCCTCCTCGGGATCCTGCTCTCCGACCCCGACGGGGTTCCCCTCCGAGTCGGTGGAACCCGCCCCGTCCACGACATGGATGATCGCGTCCGCCTGACGGAGGTGGTCGAGGAACTGGTTGCCCAGGCCCCGCCCGAGGTGGGCGTCCGGTACGAGCCCGGCGACATCGATCAGGTTGATCGGGATGAAGCGCACGCCGTCGGTGCAGTGGCCGCACCGGGTCCTGCCCCCCGGGAGTTCCAGGCCCGTGCAGGGGCAGGGGGCCCTGAGATAGGCGACACCGTGGTTGGCATCGATCGTGGTGAACGGGTAGTTTGCGATCTCCGCATCGGCGAGGGTGGCGGCCTTAAAGAACGTGGACTTGCCGCAGTTGGGTTTTCCGGCGAGCGCGAGGGTGATCATGGTCTGCCGCAGAAGGATCGGGAGGCAGGGGGGAAAAAGATGTTGACCGGCGGGGCAATTACGTAAAATTTATTATCTATAAATGTTTACTTTAGGTTAGGTCGTGACTCAACGCGACCAAGGGGTGACTGAACATGCCGTACCGTGACAACCCGTTCATCGGACTGGGACGCCAGTTTGACGAGATGCTGAACGAGATGGAGAACCGTTTCCGCTCCCTGATGCTGGGATCGGGGGGATTCCTGCCGGCAGGCGGGCTCGGCCCCGGCGGATTCGGGGACCGGCTCATGCCGGCGGTGAGAGGCGAATTCCGGCTCGACGTCCGGGAGGACCAGGACGAGGTGCTGGTGGTCGCCGACCTGCCCGGTGTCGAGCGTGAGAACATCACCGTCCGGCTCCTCTCTCCGGACGAGCTCGAGATCGCGTGCGAGCGCCGCTCGGAGCGCCAGGAGGGTGCCGAGACCGGGCAGTTCTACCGGCAGGAGCGCACCTTCGGATACATGTCCCGGGTGATCCCGCTCCCGCACGAGGTGACGGCGGAAGGCGCCCGTTCGTCGTTCACGAACGGCGTCCTGGAGATCCGGCTCAAGAAGACCACCGTCGAGCGCGGGACCCGGATCCCGATCGAGTAACCTTTTTTTTCGATGCCGCGGTTCGTGGTCCACGACCACAGCTCACGCACGCACCACCACGACGTCCGGCTCGAGCACGGGGGCGTGCTGGTCTCGTGGGCCGTGCCGCGGGGCCTTCCCGGACACCCGGGAGAGCGGCACCTCGCGATCGCGACGGAGGACCACCCGCTCAACTACCTCGACTTCGAGGGGACGATCCCCGACGGGGAGTACGGCGCGGGCGAGGTGCGGATCCTGGACCGGGGAGAGTACGACCCGGTGGTCTGGGAGGACGACCGGCGGGAGGTACGGCTCCACGGGCAGCGGTACGGGGGGACGTTCCTCTTCGTTCCGTTCAGGCGGGCCGGTCCGGGCTCGTGGCTCGTGATCCGGAGGACCGGGTGACCGGTTGCCGGCGGCGACTACCTTTATGCTCCCCCGCCCCCACTCCCGGATCATGAACGGTGGTTCACCCGATCCCTGTCCCCCGGGCGGCGACGACCCCGCCTCCTGGGTCTTCCGCGGGATGTTCTGCATGCGTCGGCGCGACTACGACCGTGCGCTCGCCGCCTTCGAACGGGCCCTGACCCTCGACCCCTCCCTCATCGAGGCGATCCTCGGGATGGGGAACGTGTACTACGCCCTCGAACGGTACGACGAGGCCCTCCGGGCGTACGACCGGGCGCTCGCGGTGGCGCCCGATCGGCCTGCGCTGCACATCGCCCGATCGAACGCGCTCGACGCCCTGGGGCGGTGCGAGGAGGCGCGCGGTGCGTTCGACCGGGCGATCGCCCTCCGTTGCCGTTCCCATCAGTAATTTATAGTCACGTATCGAGAGACCTAGTGGTGAACCCATGACCGAAGGCTACCGTACCGCAACCGTTGAGGGTCGCGAGGTTCCGTACGACCCGGCGACACTCCGCCGCATCAAGGAGCACCCGTGCTTCTCGGAGAAGGCCTGCCACGCCTTCGGTCGGATGCACCTGCCGATCGCGCCGAAGTGCAACATCCAGTGCAACTACTGTGTCCGGGACTTCGACTGCGTCAACGAGTCCCGGCCCGGCGTGACGAGCCGGGTGGTGACCCCCGAGGAGGCGGTCCCGCTCATCCGGAAGGTGCTCGACGAGCACAAGTACATCAGGGTGATCGGGATCGCGGGGCCGGGCGACCCGCTCGCGAACGAGGAGACCTTCGAGGCCCTCCGGCTGATCAGGGAGCACTTCCCGGACGCGATGCGCTGCCTCTCCACGAACGGCCTGCTGCTCCCCGAACGCGTCGCGGAGCTCGCCGAGCTCGGCGTCGGGAACATCACGGTCACGATGAACGCCCTCGACCCCGAGGTCGGCGCGAAGATCTACGACCACATCGACTATCACGGGACGCGTTACACCGGGGTCGAGGCGGCGCAGATCCTGATCGAGAACCAGCTGAAGGGGATCGAGGAGTCGGCTCGGCTCGGCATGATCGTCAAGGTGAACACCGTCTGGATCCCGGGCGTGAACGACGACCAGATCCTCGAGATCGCGAAGAAGACCTCGGAACTGGGGGCCTATACCTTCAACCTGATCCCGGTGATCCCGCAGTACAAGTTCAGGGACGTGGTCCCCCCGACGCCCGCCCAGAAGCGTGAGATGCAGGACCGGTGCGCACCCTACATCAAGCAGATGCGCCACTGCCAGCGGTGCCGTTCAGACGCGATCGGCCTCCTCGGAAAGGATATCCAGTCCGAGATCTACTGCGAGAAGCACGACGAACCGAAGAAGGAGTAAAAGGTGCCGGCGCGAGCCGGCCTGTATCGATCTTTTTTAGACCGTGACCTCGCGGAAGCGGGCGCCGGGGACGCCACAGATGGGGCACCGTTCGGGTGCCTCGTCGAGGGCGATGTTGCCGCAGACCGGGCAGAGCAGCACCCTCGCCGCGGCGAGGTCCTTTCCGGCCCTGACAGCCTCTGCGGCCTTTGCGTACAGCTCGGCGTGGACCTCTTCGGCCTTCATCGCATACGTGAACGGCTGTACCGCGCTCTTCTGCCCCTCGCTCTCCGCCTCCCGGATGAACGCCGGGTACATCTCGGTGAACTCGTGGGTCTCGCCGTCCACGGATGCCGCGAGGTTCTCGGCGGTCGATCCCACCGCACCCATCACGTTCAGCAGGGTCCGGGCGTGGATCGCCTCCGCATCGGAGGCGGCACGGAAGAGGCGGGCGATCACGGGGTACCCGTCCTGCCTGGCCTTCTCCGAGAAGGAGAGGTACCTCCGGTTCGCCTGCGATTCGCCCGCGAACGCTGCTTTCACGTTGTCCATGGTCGCCATGCAGACTACTGGCGTCCGCTCCCTACTTATACCTTGTTATTTCGTCTCCGTACGAAACAACGGCGGAGAAGAACGTTGAAGTCATGGACCATCTCACCTCTCAGCGTGGCGGCACGACGAATCACCGAGATCCCCGAGCGGGATCGGCCACGCGAGAGGCTGATCCGGAAGGGTGTTGAGGCGCTCTCGACCCGCGACCTGATCGCCGTCATCCTCGGTCGCGGGACGCACGGGCGGGACGTCCTGGCGGTCGCCTCCGAGGTTCGGGACGTCTTCGAACGGAAACGGCACGCCGTCACGGTCGAGGACCTCCTGGCGGTCCCCGGGATCGGAAAGGCGAAGGCCTGCGAGCTCCTGGCCGGTTTCGAACTCTCCCGGCGGTTCGAGGACCGGAACCAGGGGCTGCGCATCACCCGTCCCGAGGACGTGCTCTCCCTGCCCTCCGTCGACACGATCCGTCACCGGCAGCAGGAACACTTTCTCGGGATCACGCTGAACGGGGCCGGCGAGGTGATCCGGGCACGCACGCTCACGGTCGGCCTATTGAACGCGAGCCAGGTCCACCCGCGGGAGGCCTTCGCCGACGCGATCACCGACCGGGCCGCCGCCATCATCTTCGTCCACAACCACCCCTCGGGCTCGCTCGACCCCTCGTCACAGGACCTGGCGATCACCCGCCAGCTCGTCGAGGCGGGAGACCTCCTCGGTATCCAGGTCCTCGACCACCTGGTCGTCACCCGCCGGGGGCACCGTTCGCTCCGGGAGAGTGGCACCCTCCGGTCCGGCTGAACGTTCCCGTTCCTCAGTCCTCCGGGAGGGACTGCCGAACGAGCCGTTCTCCGAGTCGCCTGCCCGCCTCCCGCGCCTCCACGAGGAGCCCGGGGAACCGCGAGAGGTCCCGCTTTCCGTCCATATCGTCGATCAGCACCTCCTCCCCCGGGGTGACATCCACGATGTCGAAGAAGGCATCCACCGTGTAGCGCAACCCGTCGAAGACGTGCGGGACCCGTTCGCGCGAGAGGCCCGAGATCGCGATCAACAGACCGTGCCGCCGGACACGCCGCCCGGGGGCGACGAGCGGGGCCCTCCTTCCGTACTTCGCCCAGTAGTAGACCTGGAACCGGTCGAAGAATCCCTTCAGTTTCCCCGGGACCCCCATCGTCATCACCGGCGTCGCGACGATCACCCCGTCGACCTCGGAGAGTCGGTCGTAGAACGGCGTCAGGTCGTCGAGCTGCGAGCACTCCGGCTCGGTCATGCAGTGGAGCGACTCCAGGCAGGGCTCGAAGGTCAGGAACGGTACGTTCACCCGTTCCACGGTGCACCCGGTCCCCGTGGCGCCGTCGATCGCCTCGTCGAGGAGGAGACCGGTGTTGCCCCGCGGGAGCGGCGAACCGAAGAGGGCGATGATCTCGGGCATGATGAAGCGATCTGCTCTGCCCGGATAAATAGGGTGCCCATCCGACCGGCGATGGCCCCACCGCCGGCACCCCGGGCCCTCCCATACCTCCCTCCGGGAACCTGGAGACGTCCGGTTCCGGCACCCCGGGCATCTCAACACACCTTGATACAGTCTGCAGCATCCTTTTTTGTGCCAGCAAAGGCAACAACCGGCGCAGTGGCATGATGAGAATGGATATATACCAGCGCCGTTCATGGAACAGATGGTGAATCGACGGATGGAAGGAATCGAGAAGAGAGCCGGCGAGAAGGTCGGCCCCGGCAAGTACGTCTGCCTCGACTGCGGGTACGAAGAAGTACTCTCCGCGACGGAGCAGGACCTGCGCAAGTGCCCGAAGTGCGCATGCGAAGAGTACCAGTGCTTCCCCATGACGCACATCCGGCCGGACATCAAGACCCCTGAGGACGCGCTCAACCCACCCAAGCGGTAGCCACTCAAAGGACCGGGTCAATCCAGCTGGAGGCAGGATACAATGGTGAACGTATCACGTGTGGGCCAGGTCTTCGTCTGCCGCATCTGCGGCAACGTGGTCGAGGTCAGGGAAGCGGGTGGCGGCGAGCTCGTCTGCTGCGGCGAACCGATGGAACTAAAGGAGTGAGGTTGAGATGACGGACGACGCCCGCCTCGGGAAACTCGAGGAGAAGATCGGCAAGGTCCCGAAGATCTTCAGGGACTTGAAAGAGAGCAACCCCGAGCTCTACAACTCGGTGATGGGCCTCGACCAGATGGTCTGGGCCGACGGCGTACTCACGAGAAAGGAGAAGAAACTGATCGCCATCGCGATCGCTGCGGCCATGCGTGACGCGCACTCGGTCCGGGCGCAGATCGCGGGTGCACCCCACCTCGGGGTCTCACTCGCCGAGATCGAGGAGGCGCTCCGGGTCACATTCCTGCTCGCGGGGATGCCCGCCTACGTCCACGGACGGGCCGCCGCAGAAGAGTACTACAAAAAATAACCCCCCATTTTCCAGGTGCGATTCATGTGTGACGACCTGAAAGGCGGTTCCTTCGGTGCCGCAGCGCCCGCGGTGCTCCCCGGGCTCGGACTGCCCGCCCCCGACTTTGTGGCGGAGTCGACCCACGGCCCCCTCCGTCTCTCCGACTACCGGGGTAGGTGGGTGGTGCTCTTCTCGCATCCGGCCGACTTCACGCCGGTCTGTACGACCGAGTTCATCGCGTTCGCCGAGATCGCGGACGAACTCAGGAGCCTGAACGCCGAGCTGATCGGCCTCTCGGTCGACTCGGTCTCCGCCCACCTGGCGTGGGTCCGGGCGATCCGGGAGAAGATGGGGGTCGAGATCCCGTTCCCGATCATCGCCGACCTCCAGATGAAGGTCGCGAAGATGTACGGCATGATCCAGCCGGGCCAGTCGAACACCGCCGCCGTGCGCGCGGTCTTCATCATCGACGACAAGGGGATCCTCCGGGGGATGCTCTACTACCCGCTCACGAACGGGCGGTACATGCCCGAGATCCTCCGCCTCCTTCGGGCCTTCCAGACGACGGACGCCCACGGCGTCGCCACCCCGGCGAACTGGCAGCCCGGCGACAGGGTCGTGGTGCCGGCCCCGAAGACGGTGGCGGAGATGGCCGAACGGGAGAAGGCGGGATACGAGTGCAAAGACTGGTATCTCTGCCTGAAATCCCTCTGAACCTTTTTTATAGCCTCCCTGCCAACACGGGGTACATGCCGATCACCGTCCTCGGGTTCGCGGGTTCACCGCGCCGACACGGCAACTCCGAGACCCTGCTCGACTGGGTCCTTGCAGCGATGGCCTCCGAACCCGACGTCGAGGTCGAGAAGGTGGTGGTCGTCGATGCGGGGATCGGGCCCTGCCGGGGGTGCAACGCCTGCGAGCGGACCGGTGCGTGCGTCCAGCAGGACGGCATGACGCCGCTCTACGACCGGATCCTGGAGGCGGACTGCGTGGTCCTCGCCGCCCCGATCTACTGCCTGGGCCTCCCCGCACAGGCGAAGGCGCTGATCGACCGGGCACAGGTCTACCGATCGCGCCGATACGTGCTCGGCTGGCCGGTGATCCCGGAGGAGCGGAGGGGGAAGAGGATCGGTCTCTTCCTCTCCACCGCCGGGCAGGCCTGGGACCATGTCTTCGACGCCGCCATCCCGTCGGTGAAGTGCTTCTTTCATGTCGCGGGGTTCCGCGAGCGCGACCTGCGCTACCTGCTCGTCCGGAGCGTCGACGAGTCCGGGGCGATCCGACGTCATCCGACGGCGAGCGAAGAGGCGCGGGCCCTCGGGCACGAGGTGGCGACGACCCTTCGCGAGCGGATCGGCGCATGATCCGGGTACTCGGGGTCTCGGGCAGCCCGCACCGGCACGGGAACACGGAACGTCTCCTCGACGCGTTCCTCGAGGGGGCCCGTGAGGCGGGCGCGGATACGAAAAAGGTGGTACTCTCCACGCTCACCTATGCCCCCTGCCGGGGGTGCAACGCCTGCCACCGGACCGGTGTCTGCGTCGTGGACGACGATGCAACCCCCCTTTTGGAGGAGATGGCGCATGTCGACGTCCTCGCGGTCGCCTCTCCGATCTACAGCATGGGGATCACGTCCGAACTGAAGGGGCTGATCGACCGGGCCCAGTACCTCTGGGCCCGCCGGATGGTGACGAACACGCTCGACTATCCGCCGGAGCACCTCGATCGTCACCGGGGGGTCTTCCTCTCGACCGCCGGCTCGGACTGGCCGAACGTCTTCGACGGGGCCTACCCGGTGGCGCAGGCGCTCTTCTCCGGGCTGGGGTTCAGGTACGCGGCCAACGTCGTCGTCAACGGACTCGACGCTCACGGCGGGCGGATCCAGGCACACCCGACGGCGCTCGCCGACGCACGGGCGGCGGGCCGGCGGGAGGTGGCGTCCCTCCTCCCCCGTTAGCCGGACGGGCAGCGCTCCTCGCAGACACGGGCGACGATCCGGCGCGAGGAGCAGAGCGGGGTCCCCGTGAATCCCCCGATCCGCACGACGCGGCAACCGCACCCCCGGGCCTGGAGGGCGGCGGAGAGGGACCGCTCGTCGAAGTGCTGGTTGCAGCCGATCGTGATGATGTCAGGCCGGATCTCCTCGATCGGTCGGAACATGTCCTCGCTGTCGCCGAGATGGGCGAAGTCGACCGGCTTTAATGCCCTCACCATCTCGAGCCGCTGGGCCTCGGGGACGATCGGACGGGGCTTGTGCCGGACGTTCGCGTCGCGGGCGACGATCACGTGGAGCTCGTCGCCCAGCCGGCGCGACTCGGTGAGGTAGTAGAGGTGGCCCGGGTGGAGCAGGTCGAAGGTCCCCGTCGCGACGACACGGATCATTCGAGTACCTCCAGGGCGTACGGGGTGCCGTCGGCCAGGTAGCAGGCCCAGTCCTCCTCCCCGTAGGGCCAGCCGATGATCAGGTGGTACCGGCCGGTACGGGGGAAGAACGAGAGGTCCGCGTCCGAGGGGTCCAGCACCCCGTTCGGGTGCGAGTGGGCCGATCCGGCCCGCCGGGGGTCGAGGGGCATCATGTCGAGGAGCACGCTCGCCGAGTCCTCGCCGGTGACCGTGCCCGGCACCAGGTCGCACTCCTCGATCACACCGTCCTCCTCCCTGAGCAGGGCAACAAACTCGTTCGGGTCGTTTGAGGCCGCGATCGCGAGCAGGAGGTCCAGGAGCTCGCGCCGAATCCCCCGGCACTTCATGCCCTGATCGGTGTGCCCCCCGAGGTGATAATCCCGACGCCAGGAGAGACCGGGAGAAAGAAATGGTTTTGTCCCTTCGGGTACAGCTGGTCTCTGGAGACGGCATGAGGATCCTTTCGGCGGACGACGTGCTCAACGCCCTCCCGATGGATGCCGCGATCGCGGGGATGAGGAGGGCCTTTTCGGCCTTCTCGAGCGGGCGGGTCGGGATGACCCCGTCGGTCCGCCTCCGGGTCCCCGGCGGACGGGGGGAAGGGGATGCGGCCCTGGCCCACGTCCGGAACCACGAGGGGGGGGAGGTCCTCGGACTCCGCCTGGCGACGACCTGGCCCGGGAACCCGGTCCGGGGACGCCCGGTCGGCCAGGGGGCGGTCCTGCTCGTCGACCCCTCCACCGGTGCCCCCGATGCCCTGATCGAGGGGGGGACCCTCTCCGCCGTCCGCACCGGCGCGACGAGCGCGGTCGCCACCGACCTCCTCGCCCGGCGCTCCGCCAGGACGCTCGCGGTGATCGGGACCGGGGTTGGGGCACGCACGCAGGTCGAGGGGGTCTGCCACGTCCGGGAGATCGAGTCGGTACGCGTCTACGACCGCGATCCCTCCTCGATCCGCGCGTTCATCTCGGAGGTGGCCGGGCGGGGCCGGGTCCCGCGGGAGGTCATCGCGGCAAGGACGCCCGCAGCTGCGATCGGCGGCGCCGATATCGTCTGCACGGCGACCACCTCGTCCACCCCCGTCTTCGCCGATCGCGACCTCGACGACGGCGTTCACATCAACGGGATCGGCTCGTACTCCCCGGATACCGCGGAGATCCCCCACCGTACCCTCGCCCGTGCCCTGGTCGTGGTCGACTCGCGGGCCGCCGCCCTCTCGGAGGCGGGCGACCTGGTCCTGGCGATCGCGCAGGGGGCGATCACGCCCGACCACATCCACGCCGAGCTCGGAGAACTGGTGGTTGGACGGGTACAGGGCCGGACCTGTGCCGGGCAGGTGACCGTCTTCCGGTCGGTCGGGATCGCGGTCCTGGACCTGGTCGCCGCCTCGATCGCCGTAAAGAACGCCCGGGCCGAGGAGATCGGCCGGGAGTGCCGCTGGACCTAGAGGGCAGCCCGGATCGCATCGGCGATCCGGAGGTTCTCCACCCCCTCCGCGAGGGTGACCGGGAAGGCGGGACCGCCGGAGACCGCCGCGAGAAAGGCCTGGAGCTCCACCCGGAGGGGCTCGACGCGGTTGACCAGGAGCTTCTCGATGATGTTCTCCTGGACGTACCGCCCCCCGTTGGAGGAGTAACGATCGGGTTTACGGTAGACGTAGACCTCCTGGGTCATGAAGTCCCCCTCGATCGTGAGTCCCTCCTCCTCGATGTAGAGGGAACGGATCTTCTTCGAGGACCTCCTCGAGGCGGAGATGTGCGCGTGGCAGGCGCCCATGGCGAAGAGGGCCGAGCAGATATCGCTGTCCCCCGCGGCGGAGATCCGGCAGGAGACGCCGGGAAACAGGACGTTGGCGAGGATGTCGATGTCGTGGATCATCAGGTCCTCGACGACGGAGGTCCCCTCGATCCGGGACGAGGCCGGGTTGTGACGCTTCATCTCGACGTAGAGGGGGTGGGAGACGAGTCGGGCCACCTCGCCGACGACCGGGTTGAACCGCTCGATCTGCCCGACGCCCGCAACGAGCCCCCGGGGGACGGACTCGAGCAACCTCTCTCCCTCGGCGAGGGAGGCGCAGACCGGCTTCTCGACCAGCATCGGCACTCCGGCCGAAGCCACGCGCTCCGCCACGGCGAGGTGATGGGGCGTCGGGACACAGATGCTGACCGCGTCCACGCCGTCGAGGAGTCCTTCGAGCGTGGGGGCCACCGTTGCCCCGACGTCGGCGGCCGTCTGAACGGCCGCATCCCGGTTCAGGTCGCAGACCAGTACCTCGTCGACCGATCGGAGCTCGGAGAGGACCCGGACGTGGTTCTTCCCCATCACGCCGGCCCCGATCACCCCGACCCTCATCGGCACGCTCCGTTCACGGCGTCCACGATCCTTTCGAGCTCGGCGGGTCCGACCCCCGGGTGGACCGGGAGGGAGAGCACCTGGCGGGCGAGGCGACCGGCCACCGGGCAGGCGGACGGCGGCGCCGTGCCGCGGTAGACCGGCTGCTCGTGGACCGGGATCGGATAGTGGACCGCGGTCCCGACCCCCTCCTCCCGGAGGCGGACGGCGAGCGCCTCGCGCCCGAGTCGGCAACCGGCGCCGACCGTCACGACGTACTGGTGGAAGACATGGGTCCGGTCCGCGCCCGTCGCCGGCAGGACGATGCCCGGGGCGTCCAGGTGCGCGGAGAGGTAGTCGGCGTTCTCCTGCCGGCGGCGGTTGAAACCGGGGAGGCGGCGGAGCTGGACGCGCCCGATCGCCGCCCCGATGTCGGTCATCCGGTAGTTGTAGCCCAGTTCGGTGTGAAGGTACTTCTCCGCCTGACCGTGGTTGATCAGGCGCCGGATCCGGGCGGCGACCACGTCGTCGTCCGTCGTGACCATCCCCCCCTCACCGGTCGTCATGTTCTTCGTCGGGTAGAAGGAGAAGCACCCGGCGTCCCCGAGCGAACCGACCTGCCGGCCCCGGTAGGCGGCGCCGTGCGCCTGTGCCGCATCCTCGACGAGAAGGAGGTCCCGTGCCTCGCAGAACTCCCGGACCGGGTCGACGTCGAAGGGCTGGCCGAAGAGGTGGACCCCGATCACCGCCCTCGTCCGGGGTGTGACCAGGTCCCGGAGCCGGTCGGGGTCGAGGGTGAAGAGGTCTAGCCGGACGTCGGCGAAGACCGGACGGGCGCCGCAGATCGAGACCGCGGTCGCGGTCGCGATGAAGGTGAAGGAGGGGACGATCACCTCGTCCCCGGCGCCGATCCCGCACCCGAGGAGGGCGGCGTGGAGCGCGGTCGTACCGTTCGAGACCGCGATCGCGTGCCTGGCCCCGACGAACCCGGCGAACTCGGACTCGAATGCGGCCACCTCGGGTCCGGAGGCGAGCATCCCGGAGCGGACCACCCGCGCGGCGGCCTCCGCCTCCTCGTCCCCGAGCTGGGGACGGGCGACCGGGATCACCGGCGCACCTCCGGCACGGGTCTCGGGCGGAACCGGGCCGGGTTGCCCACGGCGAGCATCCCGGGCGGCACGTCCCGGGTCACGACCGAGCCGGCGGCGACGAGCGCCCCGTCCCCGATCCGGACCCCCGGCAGGACGGTCGCGTTCGCCCCGATCGCCGCCCCTTTCCCGATCACCGGACCGGCGAGGCCCCCGATGCCGGTCGGGGGATACCGGTCGTTCGTCAGGACGACGTGGGGTCCGATGAAGACCCGGTCCCCGATCTCCGTGTTGGTCGGGATGAAGGCCATCGACTGGATCGAGACGTCCGAGCCGATCCAGCAGTGCCCCTCGCAGATCGTGTTCGTCCCGATCGAGACCCGGTCGCCGATCCGGGTCTTCTCCCGGACCAGGACGTTGTGGCCGGTCTGGAAGTCGTCGCCGGCGACCACCTCGCAGTAGATCACGGTGCCCGAACGGACCGTCGCGTTCCGCCCGAGGGTCACCCCGGGGAAGTCGGTTGATCCGAGGTACTCCCGGGAGGGGAACCCGAGGGTGATCGGCTCGAAGAGGCGCGCCCCCTCGCCGATGGTGTTTCTGCCAAGTGCGGTCATTCGACAGTCACGCTCTTTGCGAGGTTGCGGGGCTGGTCCACGTCCCGTCCCAGTGCGACCGCCGTCCGGTAGGCGAGCAACTGGAGGAGGACCGAGGTTGCGATCATCTGGACGAGCTCGTGGGACCCGGGGATCGGGATGAAGACATCGACGATGTCGATCAGCTCCCGATCGCCGTGGGCCCCGATCCCGATGATCGGGGCTTTGCGCGCCTTCATCTCCTTGATGTTGGAGAGCATGATCGAGTAGGTGTCCCCGGGCGAGCAGAGCGCGACCACCGGTGTCTCCTCCGAGAGGAGGGCGAACGGCCCGTGCTTCAGCTCTCCGGCCGCGTACCCCTCGGCATGGATGTACGAGATCTCCTTCATCTTCAGGGCCCCCTCGAGCGCGATCGGGTAGAAGAGCCCGCGCCCCACGTAGAAGAGGTGCTGGGCCGGGCGGCAGATCTCGACCGCGCGGTCGATGTCCTGGAGGAGCACCTCCTCGATCGCGCTGTTCGCCCGTTCGAGCGGTTCGGCGAAGTCGTCCTTTTTGCTCATGAGGGCGACGAGCTGCAACAGCACCGCCAGCTGGGCGACGAACGACTTCGTGGCGGCGACCGAGATCTCGGGTCCGGCCCGCATGTAGAGGGTATGGTCCGCGATCCGGGTCACGCTCGACCCGAGCACGTTCGTGATCGCCAGCGTCGGGCAGTTGTATGCCTTTGCCTTCTTCAGCGCCGCGAGTGTGTCCGCGGTCTCTCCCGACTGGCTGATCACCATCACGATCCCCTTCAGGGGCGGGGTGAAGTACTTGAACTCCGAGCCGAGTTCCGCCCGGACCGGGATCCGGCAGGTCGACTCGCAGAGGTACTTGAAGACGAGGCCCGCGTGGTACGACGAGCCGCAGGCGACGACCGTGATCTCGGAGGGACGCCGGTAGCGCTCGGGGAGCGATTCGGGGGTGATACCGTGGAACGTGTCGTAGAAGACCTTCGGCTGCTCGTAGATCTCCTTGAGCATGAAATGGGGGAACCCGCCCTTCCGGACCGTCTCGACGTCCCAGGTGACATGCTCGATCTCCCTCCTCACCGGAGTGGTATCACGGAAGACGTGCCACCCATCACGGTCGAGGCTCGCCAGGTCCCCGTCCTCCAGGTAGACGACCCGCTCGGTGTAGCCTAAAAGGGGGGTGACGTCCGAGGCGGCGAAGAACTCCTGGTCCCCGATCCCGAGCACCAGCGGGGACGCATCGCGTGCGGCGACGATCTCGTCGTGGCCCTCCGCGGTCACCAGGAGCGCGTACGACCCCTGCAGGCGGGTGATCGCCTGCCGCACCGCCGCGACCAGGTCGCCCCGGTAGTACTCCTCGATCAGGTGCGCGACGACCTCGGTGTCGGTCTCGGAGCGGAACCGGTGTCCCCGCTCCTCCAGTTCCCGGGTGAGCGCCGCGTAGTTCTCGATGATCCCGTTGTGGACCACCGCGATCCGGCCCGTGCAGTCCAGGTGCGGGTGCGCGTTCCGGTCGCTCGGGACCCCGTGGGTCGCCCAGCGGGTGTGCCCGACCCCGATCGAACCATGGAGCTGCGCCGCCGCACGGTCATTCTCCGAGATCTTGCCCTCGCACTTGTAGACATCGATGTGGGGGTTGTTGGTCGCGATGCCGAACGAGTCGTACCCCCGGTATTCGAGCTTCCGGAGCCCCTCCACAATGACGGGCGCCGCCTGGCGGAACCCGATGTAGCCGACGATGCCGCACATCCTAGATCACCACCGCGTCGTCCGGTATGATACCGGTCACCGTCGTGTTCCCCGACTGGATCGAGGCGTTGTTCCCGACGATGCAGTTCTTGAGGATCGTATACGGCGCCGAGCGGACGCGGTCGCCCAGGACGGCACCGAAGGAGGCCTTCTGGAACCCCTCCTTTTCACGTTCGAAGATCGCCTCCGACGTCCAGGTGGCCGTATGATCGGCGAGGCGGCACCCCTCCCCGATCACCGCGTCGATCACCCGGGAGTGCGAGCCGATCACCACGTCGTCCATCACGAGGGAGTGGGCGACGTAACTCAGGGGTTCGATCGTCACCCGCGCGCCGATCGAGGTGTTGGGCAGGATCACGCAGTTCGGGCCGATCCTGCAGCCCTCACCGATCATGACCGGGCCGTGGATGTAGGTGTTGGGGCCGATCTCGCACCCCTTTCCGATCCGGATCAGCCCGTAGAGCTTCGATGAGCGGGAGATCGTCCCGGCACGCTGCGTCTCGATCCGCGCCAGGAGCCTCGAGTTCATCTCGAGCAGGTCCCAGGGGTTGACCGCGTCCAGCCAGTCGACCGCCCGGACCGGTGTCACTCTGACACCGTCGAGGATCATCGCCTGGAGCGCGTCGGGGACCTCGGGTCCGACGGCGTACCTGAAGAACGACCGGTCGAGGGAGTAGATCCCCGTCGAGACGATCTTCCCGTCCGTCGTGGTCGGCTTCTCCCGGATCTCCCGGACGAGACCGTCCCTGGCGATCACCACCCCGAAGTCCGTCGGGCTGGGGTGGTCGGTGACCAGGATCGCGTTCCGCTCGTTCTTGATCTGCGCGATCGAGGCGGCGTCGATGTAGTTGTCCCCGGCGAGCAGGAGGAACCGGTCCTGCAGGTACGGCTCCGCGCAGCGGAGCGCGTGCGCGGTCCCCAGCTGGTTCTCCTGGTAGACGACCCGCACGGGCAGGTCGTGATCGTTCAGGTAGCGGATCACGTGCTCCTTGCGGTACCCGACGACCACGATGATCTCCCGGATGCCGTTTGCGAGCAGGGCGTCGATCACGTACTTCAGGATCGGCGTGTTGGCGACCGGGACGAGGGCCTTCGGCCTCGACAGGGTCAGGGGGCGGAGACGCGTTCCCTCGCCCGCCGCAAGAATTACAGCCTGCATGGTCTCACCTACGACTGAAATGAGGTCCCCTCGTCGATCCACCCCTCGACGAAGGAGTGGGGGGCGACGTTCACGCCGGGTCCGATCACGGTCCCGACGTTCACCGAACAGTTGATCCCGAGGTTGACCCGGTCGCCGACGATCGCGCCGAGCTTCTTCCGCCCGGTCACCCGTCCGGCCACCTTGACGATCTTGTGGTCGTTACGGAGGTTTGCCACCTTGGAGCCGGCCCCGAAGTTGCACCCGCTGCCGATCACCGAGTCCCCGATGTAGTTGAAGTGCGGGATCTTCGTGTCAGGCAGCACGATCGTGTTCTTGATCTCGGTCGCATGGCCGATGTGGCAACGATCGCCGACCGCCGTTGAGGGGCGGAGGTATGCATGCGGACCGATCCTGCACCCCCGTCCGATCACGCACGGCCCCTCGATGTAGGTGCCGGACATCACGACGCTCCCCTTTCCGACCGAGACGGCGCCCTTCATCACGACCCCCTCCTCGATCTCGCCCTCGACGAGGGGCTCGTGGTCCTTGAGCAGTCGGGCGTTCGCGTCGAGCAGGTCCCAGGGGTAGCCCATGTCCAGCCACGACCGGAGCATGTGCGCCCGCAACCGGCGCTCTCCGATGTACCCCTCGAGGGCATCGGTCAGCTCGAGCTCGCCGCGGCTCGACATCCCGATCCGCCCGATCCGCTCGAAGATCTCCTCGTCGAACCGGTAGACCCCGGCGTTGATCAGGTCGCTCGCGGGTTCCGGCGACTTCTCTTCCAGGCCGGTGATGAACCCGTGCTCGCAGGTGACGACGCCGAAGTCCTTCGGGTGGTCGGTCCGGTGGATCCCCATCACCGCTCCGTCCATCGCCGCGATCGCGGCAATGTCCTCCGCCCCGACGATCATGTCGCCGTTCATCAGGAGGAACGGCCCGGAGACCAGGCCGGCGCACGCCCTGACCGCGTCCGCCGTACCGAGCTGCTGCCGCTGGGTCACGTACCGGATACGGCACCCGAACCCGGTCCCGTCACCGAAGTGTTCCCGGATCTCCCGCTCGCCGTACCCGACGACGAGCAGGAACCGGGAAAAACCTGCCCTGACCGCTGCCGCAATCAGGTGTTCGAGGATCGGCCGGTTCGCGACCGGCAGCATCACTTTCGGACGGGACGCCGTGAGCGGGCGCATCCGTTTGCCCTCGCCGGCGGCGAGGATCACGCATTGCATCAGGGTAGTGCCTCCTGGTCGTGGGTCGGACGGACCCGGTTGGGGGACGTCCGGCACCACCGATGCCCCGCAGACGGCAGGGGTCCGGGCGACGGCTCCCCGGTGGTGCCGGCGATCATAGCAATATAATTGTTCTCACCGGATATGAGATTTCGGTCATGGTCTCAGCGACCATACGGGCACCAGTGTGAACATTCAAGGAGCGTGGCGACTCCTGCCGTCGACGGCCCGAGCATGAGGACGCGCCGGACTCCCGCCGAACCCTCGACGGCTGCCAGGCCGGCGTCGGTCACGAGCCCGTGACCGAGGACGAGCAACAGGTCCGCCTCCTCCGGAGTCGCCGCCAGCCGGTCCCCGAGCCGATGCTCCAGGACGGGCGAGGGGCCGACCAGGAAGACCCGGCATCCGGCGGTCTCCTCTGCCAGACGGCCCAGGCAGGCGGGCCGGTCCTCGTCCGCGCAGCCCCCGAGCCGTCGCGAGAACCCGAAGAACCCGGTCACCGCGTTCAGGACCGCGCCGGCGGCCGACCGTTCCCGTTCACCCGAGAGGGGCGCACCCTGGAGCATCGTGATGCGGACCCGGGCCTCCACCGGGCTCCCGGTCACGAACTGGGCGATGCGCCCGCCGTGTTCGGCCTCGAGCGGGACCCCGCGCTCGTACGGGCAGACCCGGGCGTCGTGGTTCCGGGCGATCGTGATCGCGCCGTCCTCGCATCCGCAGCCCTCGATCCGGTCCATCAGCACCCGGGCCGCCCGGACGAAGAGGTTCACCCGTCCACCTCCAGCACGACACGTGCCGGCGCGCCGTCGCCATCCCGGACCCGGAGCGGGAGCGCGATCAGCCGGTAGTCCCCCGGGGGCACGCCGGAGAGGTCGAGGAGCTCGATCACGGCCCCTCCCCGGGCGAGCAGGGTCCGGTGGACCGTCCCGTCCGAGCCGTCGGGCTCGATCGACGGTCCGTCCGTGCCCACGATGCGGACACCGGATGCCGCGAGCGACCGTGCCGCCTCCGGGGTGAGCGCCGGGAAGGGGGAGACGAACCGGGTCCGCCGGGAGAACCAGGTCCGGAAGAGGACCCTGGTCACGCCCTCGAGGCGCCCCTCGAAGACCCCGGGACCGATCACCGTCTCCTGCGTCTCCAGGACCCGGCAGGGGCCGATCAGGAGATCGAGCGGGAGCCGGTCGACGGTCCGCCCGTCCCGGAGGAAGTGGTCGGGGGCATCGATATGCGTCCCCGAGTGGGAACTGAGCGTGAGGGAGCTGATCAGGTAGTCGCCGGTATCCTGCTTCTCGATCCGGGGCTCCAGGTCCCCCGGGTAGGTGACCACGCCGGGAGAAAGGACCCGGGTGACATCGATGTACCTCACCATCCGTGCTCCCCCACAAGCGGGACGAACCGGACCGGCCCGGCGTGCTCGTACTCGTATCGCCCGCCGCGGCGGACGACGCGGACCAGTTCCTGGAGGTCACGCCCTCCGACGGGGGCGACGAGCCGTCCCCCGTCCGCGAGCTGCTCGAGGAGGGGTGGCGGGACCCGTGGCGCCGCCGCCGTGACGATGATCCCCTGGTAGGGAGCGGACTCGGGCCGGCCCCGGGTCCCGTCGCCGACCACCACCTCGACGTTTTTGACACCCACCCGCTCCAGGTTCCGGCGGGCCTGGGCAGCGACCTCGGGGAGGCGCTCGACCGTGATCACGCCGCCGGCGAGCCGGGCGAGCACCGCCGCCTGGTAGCCCGACCCGGCTCCGATCTCCAGCACCCGGTCGTCCGGGCCGACGTCCAGGAGGGCGGTCATGAGGGCGACGATGTACGGCTGGGAGATCGTCTGCCCCTGGCCGATCGGCAGGGGCGAGTCCTCGTACGCCTCCCGTTCGAACCCCGGGGGGACGAAGAGATGACGCGGGACCTGCCGGAGTGCATCGAGCACCCGGGGGTCGTGAATCCCCCGCCTGGCGATCTGGTATTCGACCATCGCCAGGCGCATCGGTTCGTACGGGTCCCGCACCATCCCTAGAACCCAGACTCCGCGGCGTCGATCGCGGCGTCGATCTGCCGCTGGAGCGTCTCCGGCAGCCCCCGGATCTTCACATCGAGGAACCCCCGGATGATCGTCGCGGTGGCGGTCTCCTCGTTCAGGCCGCGCGACATCAGGTACTCGATCTCGTCGCGTGCGATCCGGCCGACCGCCGCCTCGTGCGAGAGCTCGGTGTCCACCACGAGGCCGGCGATCTCGGGGATCGCGTGGATCAGGCCGTCCTCGAGGATCAGGCCCTTGCACTCGATATGCCCCTTCGTGTTCCCCACCTCGCCCCGGATCTCGCCCCGGCTCACGATCGAGCCCCCCCTGGTGATCATCCGGCTGACGATCTCGGCGGAGCACCCGGGCGCCTGGAGGACGGCCCGGGAACCGAGGTCGAGCTCGGAGCCCGGGAGGGCGACCACGACCGAGGAGAACCGTGCGACCGCGTCCCTCCCTTTCAGTGTCGCCAGCGGGTTCATGTCGATGTGCCGCACCGGCTGCATGCAGACGTAGTTGGAGAGGAAGACCCCGCCCTCCTCGATGATCGACGCCGAGCGAGGGTAGACCGAGATCGACTCCGACCAGTTGTGGATCATCGTGGAGGTGACGCGCGCGTTCTTCCCGACGTAGAACTCGGTGACGCCGATGTGCGCCCCCCCGGTGGTCCCGGCGGAGGAGACGCACCCCGATATCAGGTGGAGCTCGGCCCCCTCCTCGGCGATCACGATGTTGTGGACGTGCTGGACCCTGGCGCCGGCGAGGTAGAGGCAGGCCTGGAGCGGGTAGATCGCCTTCGCCCCCTTATGGGCGATGATCGCGAACCCCCGCTGGACCTCCTGCTTTGCGACGTACTGGGTGAACCGGTCCTTGTCCCGGTCGACCGCGTGCCAGCAGTAGTCGTTGAGCCATTCGTACTTCCGGAGGGCATCGGCGATCGGCAGCACCTCGATCCCCTCGGCCCCCGAGTGGACGTGGCGGATCTCCTGGTCAACCTGGAAGAACGAGCCCGAGCGCTCCTCCATCGCCATGTCCAGGCCCGCGAGTTCGAGCCGGTTCCGGTCCTCCTCGGAGAGGTCCTTGAGTTCGTCTACATCCGCTGGCATTCGATACACTCCTGGTACCCGTGGGTCTTGATCGACTTCAGGATCTCGCGGGGGTTGCCATGGCACTTGAAGACCCCGTCGATGAGCACGTGCCCGATGTCCGCGTCGATGTAGTCGAGGATGTACCCCGTGTGGGTGATGATCAGCCCGCTCTTCGTCCTGTGGATGAGATGCTGGTCCTTCTCGAGGAGGCGGGCGGTGGCGTTGCCGATCAGGGAGATGTTCTCCAGGTCGACGCCGGACTCGGGCTCGTCGAGCATCACGAACGACGGGTCCTGGACGAGGAGCTGAAGGATCTCGCTCCGCTTGATCTCGCCGCCCGAGAACCCGGCGTTCACGTCCCGGTCCAGGAACCGGTCCATGTTCAGTTCCCCGGCGAGGGTCGCGATCTGGTCCGCCCGTCTCTTCGCGGTGACGTCCAGGAGCTTCCCGAGCTTGAGGCCGGCGATCGTGGGGGGACGCTGGTAGAGCATCCCCATCCCGCGCTGGGCACGCTCGTGGAGGGGCATCTGCGTGACGTCCTCGCCGTTGAAGACGATCGAGCCCGAGGTCACCGTGTACCCCCCGAAGCCCATGATCGTCCGGAGCAGCGTCGTCTTGCCCGATCCATTGGGTCCCAGCATCACGTGGGTCTCGCCGTCCCGGATCACGAGGTTGATGTCGTGGAGGACCTCCTTTCCTTCGATCGAGACGTGCAGGTCTGTGATCTCGAGCATGGCTCTTCGGCAGATGTATCGTCCCCACAGATTATACCGTTGCCGATCGGGGGAATACTTTCACGGGGCGAGCCTGCCTCTTTTCGACCTGCCCGCCAGGGATCTCTGCATGGAACGAGAGACCTTCCGGTACATCGCCGAACGTGCTGCCCGATACCCGACCCTGCAGCGGCGGGGATCGCTCGTCCGGGTCCGCCCCATCGCCCCCGAGCCGGATCGGTCCGCCTTCTTCTCCGGTCTCGTCGCCCGTGCCGGGTCCTACACCCGGTGCGCGGAGACGTAGGCGGCGGTGCCGACCCGGTCGAACCCGTGCGAGAGGCAGTGGTTGACCAGCCCGACGAGCCGGTTGTGCTCCTCCACCAGGCGGGCGACGGCGGCGGCATCGGCCCGGTACCGATCCCGCCCGGTCTCGAACGCCACCGGGTCGCCAGCTCCCTGCAGCCCCTCGAGCCGCTCCCGGTCCCGGTCGAGGGCCGCCCGGCGGAGATCGATCTCCCGCCCGAGCTCCTCCGCCCGCGCCCGTGCGGACCGGACCGCCTCCGCGATCGCCGCCGTCTCGTCCGCCGCACCGTAGTCCCTCTCCCCCCGCCCGACCGGGATGACAAGAGGGGGTGCCACGGGCCGTTCTCCCCCGGCGAGTCCGGGCGGGACGACTCCGACGAACGTGGTGTTGGTCGCCTCGAGGTAGGCGTACCCCGTGCCGTTGTAGGCGTACTCAGGGGCGCAGCCGATCCCGACCGCCATGTGCCCCTCGGGAAGGAAGGCCAGCAGGGCGACACGGTAGCCCTCGCGGGCGAGGAGTCCGGCGAGGAGGAGGGACCTGTCGTCGCAGTCGCCGGCACGGTCCCCCCAGGTCTCGATCGGGAACCGGGACGCCGTCTCCGGTTCGCTCTCGTAGGGCAGCTGCTGGACTGCGGTCGCGATCAGCTCGAGGTACCGGTCGTCGTCGAGCCCGAGACGCTCCCTCTCGGTCCGGAACGCTCCGACGAGGTCGGTCCAGAACCGGTCCTGGGCGGGGTCGGCGATCTGGGCAAGGTAATGACCGGCAACCCACTCCTCCTCGGGCACCGGGGCCCTGAGGAGGACCTCCCTGTTCGTCCTCTTCGCCCCCTGGTAGACCCCGGCATCGATGTTGATGCCGACGGTCACGGTCCCGTCCTCGAACCGGAACGTCTCCGCTGCGTACAGCGGCTCCCCGGAACCGGGGACGGGCACGATCGCGGGGTACTCGACGGATGGGCCGAGCAGTGTCGTGCAGCCGGCGAGCAGTACGGCAAGGCCGGCGAGGGCGAAAAGGCACGCCCGGTCCAAGGGGTTCACTCCAGCAGGGCCGGGAGGTCGGCGACGGAGCCGATCACCCGGTCGGGCCGGACCGGGACGGTCCCGAGGTCTTCGATCCGGAACTTCCCGGTCCGGACGAGCCAGCCCGTGCACCCGGCGGAGCGGGCCCCCTGGATGTCGGCGACGGGGTCGTCCCCCAGCATCAGCACGGACGGGGCAGCACATCCCAGGTCGTCCAGGGCGAGGCGGAAGAAGGCGGGCGAGGGCTTGCCCATCACCTCGGCGGTGCATCCCGCGGCGAACTCGAGGGCGGCGACGAAGGGGCCGGCCCCCAGCGAGAGCCCGTCCCGGTCGCGCCAGTAGCGGTCCCGTTCGAGGGCGAGGAGACGGGCGCCTCCGGTGAGCAGGCGGAAGGCCCGGTTTAACGACCCGTAGGTCCAGGCGTCCCCGGCGTCTCCGACGACGACGAAGGGAGGGTCCCGGTCGTCGAGCCGGCACCCGCCCGCCAGCAGGTCCAGGTGGACGTCGCCGGTCGCGAGCAGAAGACAGGAGTCTGCCCCGTCGGCCCGGATGCGCCGGACCGCCGCGGTCGCGGGTGTGAAGACGAGGGACGGCTCGACTGGGAACCCGAACCCGGCGAGCCGGGCGGCGATCGCCGACCGGGAGCGGCGGGTCGCGTTGGAGACGCAGCGGAACGGTATCCCCTGCTCCCGGAGCCAGTGCACCGCCCGGACCGCCCCGGGCACCGGCTGGTCGCCGACGACGAGGACACCGTCGATGTCGAGCAGGACCGCCTCGGGCCGCGCGGTCATGCGTGCCCCCCCGCCCCGATCATCGACGTTCCTCCTCCTCGACGATCAGGCTGCCGAAGATCCGAACGAGCGCCTCCCGGTTCATCTGCTCACCGGCCCGTAGTACCTCCTCATGACGTGAAGGGTCGTTCCAGACGAACCAGTCGCCCATGTGCATCTCGCGGCTCCAGAGGTCGGTGATCGACCGGCCCTGGTCGTAGATCATCTTGAAGTAGTTCAGGTCCTTGATCGTCTCCCTCTCTGCCTCGAAGGTCTCCCTCAGCGTCATCACCATCCGATCCCCCACCAGCTTCGTCTTGTACCACGACGACCGGGTCCACCGGTTGGTCAGCATCTCCTTGAGGTCCAGGTTCTCGAAACGCCGCATCTGGGGGATGTTCTTCGTGGGCTGCAGGTCGATCGAGGGGAGCACCTCGGCGAGGTAGAGGTCGCGGGTGTAGTAGATCGCCTTTGAGACGACGAAGAACTTGTGCGGCAGGGTCTCCTTGAACTCGAGCAGCTTCGCCATGTCCCGTTTCGACTCCTTGATCAGGTAGTAGATCTGTGCCTGCCTCATCTTGGGGCAGTGGAGGTAGAGCCAGCGGTTGACGATCACGTCCCACGGGACCTCGGCCAGCCCCTCGTGGAAGTACCGGTAGAGTTCGAAGAGGATCTGCAGCAGTTTCCTGGTCTCGATCCGCTTGCCCCGGACGCTGTCCTCCTTCAGGATATCCAGGTAGATCTGCCGCATCCCCCGGGCGAGCGAATCCTGGTCGTAGGAGAGGACCCGCAAGTCGCCGCGTTCCGCCGCCGCACCCCGGAGGAGCAGGGCGACGACGTGCCGGGCGATGACGAAGTCCCTGAGCATCCCGAGGTAGTTCGTCGAGGCGACGATCACCGGCACGTCCGTCGCGTGGGTGTACGGGTCGACCAGCACCCCCCGGTAGGGGGCATCCTTGAGGCACCGGATCGTGATCTCGGTCCCGAGCAGCCGTTCGGTCAGCTCGATCAGGGTGATCAGCGAACGGGAGAGGGGCTCTCTGCAGTACATGCGGGTTCGGTGGAGGGCACGGGCCGTTGTTGGTGAAGTGTGCGCCGTGGACGCTATTGAAGGAAACGGCAGGGGCGGTACCGGTCGGATGGAGCCAGCGTGCAGAGAGCGATCGTCCGGAGGGGGTCCTGTTCGTCGGCGCCGGGCACCCGGACATGGTGCCGGCCCGATTCTCGTCTCCGGAAGCCCCGAATTCGGATTCCGCGCAGTCGGGAAAGAAATGACAACGTTAATAACGCTATGGACGGTAAATACAGAGTGAGGTGACCTTATGGCAACCTACGGTATCGAATTCGTTCCTGGAAATGTCAACGTCAAGCAGGTCGTGAACTACTGCAAGCTCGCCGAGTCGAAGGACATCGACTACGCGTGGATCACGAACCACTACAACAACCGCCACTGCTACCCGACCCTGGCCGCGATCGCGCAGGCGACGAGCACGCTCAAGATGGGCCCGGGGATCATGAACTCCTTCACGGACACGCCGGCCGCGATGGCCTCGTTCGCCGCCACCCTCAACGAGATCTCGGACGGACGTGCGGTGCTCGGTATCGGACCGGGTGACCTCTCGACCCTGCCGAAGCTCGCCATTAAGCCCGAGAAGCCCGTCGCCCGCCTCGGTGAGGCCGTCGCCGTCATCCGCAAGCTCCTCGCCGGCGAGACCGTCTCGACCCCCGAGATGGAGTTCTTCAAGTACGAAGGGGCGAAGCTGACCGGTGTCAACCTCCCCGGCAAGAAGGGGATCCCCGTCTACATCGGAGCCCAGGGCCCGAAGGTGCTCGAGCTCGCCGGCACGGTCGGAGACGGTGCGCTGATCAACGCCTCGAACCCGAAGGACTTCGAGGTCGCGATCCCGATCATCAAGGCCGCGACCGACAAGGTCGGCAAGAAGGGCTTCGACGTCGGCGCCTACACCGCGATGTCGATCGACAAGTCGGAGAAGAAGGCCCGGAACGCCGCGAAGATCGTTGCCGCGTTCATCGCCGCCGGTTCGCCCGAGCCCCTGCTCCAGCGCCACGGTCTCGACCTTGCGAACGTCGCGAAGATCAAGGATGCGCTCAGCAAGTTCGACTTCAAGTCGGTCGGCGAACTCGTCGGCGACAAGGAGCTCGATGCCTTCACCATCGCGGGCACCCCGGAGATGGTCAAGCAGAAGTGCGATGACCTCGAGAAGGCCGGTGTCACCCAGATCATCTTCGGCTCGCCGCTCGGGCCGGACATGACCAACTCGATCCGCCTGCTCGGCAAGTACATCGTCTGAGCCCCTGATACCCGAAACCCCTTTTTTCCAAGCGTTTATATCGTTTTGGCCCGAACTCTCGACAGTCCATGTTTGTGATCGAGAGGAGTAGGTGCGAAACCCGGCCGATCGAGTTCCGGAGGGAGCGCCTGACCGGCCTTTCGTGCACGATCAGCCCGACGCGACTCTCGCGCGGTCTGAACCATCCCCCGGTGCCGACGCCCGCCCCCGCCCCCGGCTCCTGCCCGTTCTGTCCCGACCAGGTGGAACGGGAGACCCCGGCCTTTCCGGACGGGTCGCGGATACGGCGGGGCGAGTCGGTGACCTTTCCGAACCTCTACCCGTACGCCCCCTGTCACACGGTCACGGTGATCACCCGGGCCCATGCCCCCGGGCGGTTCGAACCCCGGCAGCTCGCGGACGCCCTCCTCGGGGCCGCCGAGTCCGTCGCAGGGGCCCCGGGGTTCGCCTCGATCAACTGGAACTACCTCCACTCGGCGGGAGCGTCGCTCGACCACCCCCACCTCCAGGGGGTCGTGATGGACCGCCCGTCGTTCGTCCATGCCCGGCACCTCGCGGGCACCGCCCGGTTCCTCTCGCGGAACGGACGGCCGTACCGTGAGGCGCTCGTCGAGTACGAGGCGTCCTCCGACCGGTTCCTCTTCGGCGATGAGGTCCCGTTTCTCGCCTCGGCCGTTCCGATCGGCGAACGGGAGGTGCGGGCCCTCCTCCCCGCCGGGAGCCTGGAAGAGGCGGTCCCATACTTCGAGGACCTGGCGGCGGGGCTCTGCCGGGTCCTCGCCCTCTATCGCGACCTCGGGTCGCACGCGTTCAACGTCGCCTGCTTCTTCGGACGGCCCGGACGCGACCGGGGCTTCTCAGCGTTCTGTTCGGTGATCTCGCGGATCAACCCGAACCCGGACTCGATCTCGGACTCCGCGTTCATGGAGCGCCTGCATCTGCACCCGGTCGTGATGACGCTCCCCGAGGAGCTCGGCCGCTTCTGCAGGATGGGGTAAAAAAAAGGGTGTTCTGCCCGTCTACTCGGGCTTCGAGATCAGCTTCGTCTTGGCGACGATCACGCCGTCCTTCTTGTGGGGCTTGCGGACGACACCGTCGCACGCCTTCTCCAGCTCGCGGGCCTCGTCGCAGAGGATCGCGGCCTGGCGCATCATCTCGTGGGCCGATGCGACGATCGGGATGTACTTCTCCCACTCCTTCGTCATGAAGCAGCCCTTGACGTTCACCATCGCGACCGCCGAGGCGATCTCGTAGGCGGCACGCGCCTTCGCGAGCGCGTAGGGGTTCGAGAACTCACCCTCGATCGCCTTCTCGGGGGTCATGACGACCTTCGGGAGCTCCAGGTCGGCACCCTTCTTGCCGGCCTTGACCTGGTCGATCACCTTGTCGAGCTCGAGCTGCAGCTTGCGGAACGCGCCGGTGATCGAGAGGACCTTGACCAGGTTCCCGTTGTAGTCCGCCATCTCGATCGGGTCGAGGAACTCGCGGCGGGCCCCGATCATCGAGTCGGCCTTCATGATGATGTAACCGAACTTCGACTCCTTGAGGTCCGCCCACTCCTTCTTGGTGGTCACGTCGTCGGTGATCACGACGACCGGGATGCCGGCGGCGGCGAGCTGCTCGCGTGCACCGGTGGGTCCGGGGAGGACGCCGTTCGGCGAGACGACGATGCAGAAGTCGGGGCCCCAGGCCTTCATGTTCGTGACGACGCGGTCGATGTCCTCGGGCTGGAGCTTGGTGCCGGACGTGGCCATGAAGGTCTGCATGTCCTCACGGTCGGCACGCTCGTCGAGCAGGAGCTCGGCCATGACGCCGGAGGCGATATTTCCAAGTTTTGCAATGCCTACTTTGACAACCATTCAGTTCACCTCAGTTGATAGCAAGGTAGTTTTCATTAAAACTCATAAAAATGTTGCGTTTTCTTTTTTTCCGTTGGAAGGCCCTTCCCCGGCACACGGGCGCGGGTCAAATCCTCCCTCTCAACTCTCCGGGTGGTTAAATAGAATTGTTTAAGTTTCCCGGCTGCACCATACTTCTGTATGAAAGACGGTCTCCTGACTGCACGGCAGAAGGAGGTGCTTCGCCATCGACGGCAGGGCCTGACCCAGCAGCAGATCGCCGATATCATCGGGACGTCGAAGGCGAACGTCTGCACCATCGAGAAGTCGGCCCTCGAGAACGTGCGGCGTGCCCGTGAGACCCTCCAGTTCATGTTCACGCTCGATGCCCGGTTTCTCTGCGAGATCCCGGCGGGGGCGGACCTCCTCGCCGTACCGGAACGGGTCTTCCGGGAGGCGAGTTCCCGAGGCGTCAAGGTGCGGTACGACACGATCGGCCTGATCAACCGGCTTCGCGAGAGCCTGCCCGAGCACCTCCAGGCCCGTTTCGTCAAGGCGGATATCCAGGTCTACCTGAACGACGACGGCGAGGTCTACTTCGAGTAGACGACGGGGGATGACCCCCCGGACGGAATGGACTCGACGGGATTCGAACCCGTGGCCTTCGCGTTGCAAACGCGACGATCTACCCCTGATCTACGAGCCCGCTGGAAATCCGTGCGTGATGACTCCTCTCGTGCGAGAGCAGTATGGACTCGACGGGATTTGAACCCGTGGCCTCTACGTTGCGAACGTAGCGATCTACCCCTGATCTACGAGCCCACGAAAAAGATTCGTGGTCAGAGAATAATCTCGATATCTAATTTCTCTGCCAGTTCCTTATATCGGTTCCGGATCGTGACCTCGGTCACCCCGGCGACCTCGGCGACCTCCCTCTGCGTCCGGCGCTCCCCGCCCAGGATCGACGAGATGTAGATCGCGGCCGCTGCGACTCCCGTTGGGCCCCTCCCGCTCGTTAACTCCCGTTCGGCCGCCTGTCTCAGGATCTCCACCGCCCGGCTCTGCACCTCGCCCTTCAGCGTGAGTCCCGAGCAGAAGCGCGGTACGTAGTCGATCGGGGACGTCGGGAGGAGTTTGAGCCCGAGTTCGCGGGAGATGAACCGGTACGTGCGCCCGATCTCCTTCCGGCTCACACGGGAGACCTCGGCGATCTCGTCGAGCGTCCTCGGCACGCTGCACTGCCGGCATGCGGCATAGAGCGCAGCGGCGGCGACACCCTCGATGGAGCGGCCGCGGATCAGGTTCTTGTCCACCGCGTCGCGGTAGACGACGGCGGCCGTTTCGCGGACGTTCCTCGGCAGTCCGAGGGCCGAGGCCATCCGGTCGAGCTCGGAGAGGGCGAAGGCGAGGTTCCGTTCGGTCGCGTTCGAGACCCGGATCCGCCGCTGCCACTTCCGGAGCCGGTAGAGCTGGGCCCGGTTCTTCGAGGAGATCGCCCGGCCGTAACTGTCGCGGTTCCGCCAGTCGATCATCGTGGAGAGGCCCTTGTCGTGGATGGTGAAGGTCATCGGGGCGCCGACACGGGACCGCTTCATCCGCTGGTCGTGGTCGAAGGCGCGCCACTCGGGCCCCCTGTCGATGAAGTCGTCGTCGATGACCAGACCGCAGTTCTGGCAGACGAGCTCGGCCCGCTCGTAGTCGTGGACCAGCTGGCGGCTCTTGCACTCGGGGCAGACCGTCTCGGTGTGCTCCTCGGTCTTCCGCTCACGCTCGACGACGCGGCTCCGGTTGCGGAACGCTTCGCGCTGGCTCTGCAATATTCGAAGTTTTTCGATCTCCTGCATACCTGTATGACACCTATGACCTGGTGAATATCTTCTCGCCGACCGGGTGCTCGCACCGTCCCCGGCACAGGACCGCGGCGTACGGATGTTTCACGTTTCCAAAGAGGTCCACAATCCGGCCAACCGTGCGATGGCGCCGGTCGACCACCGTCGCGTAGAGGGGGGGTAACTGCGCCGCATCGACCGCGACGATCAGCATCCCTCCTCTGCACGCGTGCAGGACCCGCCCCACTGTCTTCATCGCACACCTGGACCGGAAATTCTGGAAGAATCTTTGCCGCAATTTATATATTTGTACGTTTCGTGTATTTAATCGTTGGGATAATATTCATAACATCAGCGCGAATCGAGCCAGCGATCGATATTTAAACCGATGATATCACGGGTGGTGCGCGCGTCCAGGCCGGCACCACGGACGACGAGCTCCCGTTCTTCGGCGGACATGAGGTCGTGCGGAGCGTGGGCGTCGGAGTTCACCACGAGACGGCATCCCGCCTCGCGGGCGACCTGCGCGACGTGGCCGTTCGTCCGGTTATGCCCTCCCCGGCCGGTCAGCTCGAGTGCGATCCCCCGTTCGGCCGCCGCCATCGCGTCCTCGAGGGTGACCATGCCGGGATGGGCGAGGATGTCCACGTGGTCCGAGGTGCAGGCGGCATGGTTGGTGCCGGGTGCAACCGGCTCCACGGGGGTCTCGCCATGCACCACGACGAGCTCCGCCCCTTCCGCCTTCGCCCGGCGGGCGAGTGCGTCGATCTCGGCGGGCGGTACGTGGGTCAGCTCGACACCGGTATAGAGGCGGACGCCGTAGAGGGCCGCGGACCGGCGGGCGGCCCCTGCCGACTCGAGCACGAGGGGCAGGCTCGTCGTATCGACGTGATCGGCGATTCCGACCGTGGTATAGCCGAGCACCGCCATCCGGCGGACCAGCTCGAGGGGGAGGAGCTCCCCGTCCGAACGGAGCGTGTGCGTGTGGAGGTCGTACATACCGCTCCTACTTTTTCTGTTCGAGCGCGGCGGCGACCCGCCGGAGGAGGGCCTCCTTGGATCCCGACCAGGCGACCACCGCCCGGCCGTCCCGGCGATACCAGTGGGCCGGGTGGGACCCCGGCTCGATCCGGAACGGGAGCCGGCTCCTCCGGAGGGCGCGTTCGAGCTCCTGCATGGTCACGCCCTTCTGTGCGAGCACGAGCGGAACGCGGCGGCCCTGCGCCCGTCCGAGGGCTGCGTTGAAGTAGCAGGGGTAGAGGATCCGGTCCTTCTCCATCGGATCAGGGTCAGCAGGTGAACCTATAAACCGTGCGGCATGGTACTACTCCTGATGCATCAGATCGACGTCCGGATCGAGAAGGATCTCTATGCAGCGAACGAGGCGATCGCGGCGGAGAACGCGTCCCGGCTGAGGGAACACGGCGTGCTCGGGATCGATCTGCTCGGGGCGATCGGCTCGGGGAAGACCGCGCTGGTCGAACGCCTGGCGCCCCTGCTCGCCGCCCGCGGACGGCGTGCGGGGGCGATCGCCGGTGATGTCTACGGCGACGACGACTACCGGCGGATCGCCGCCCTCGGCATCCCGGCGGTGAATGCGAACACCGGCAAGGAGTGCCACCTTGATGCCCACCTCGTCGATCATGCCCTCGACGCCCTGCCGCTCGATGAGATCGACGTGCTCTTCATCGAGAACGTCGGGAACATGGTCTGCCCGACCGACTTCCTGCTCGGGGCCTCGAAGCGGGTCGTCGTCGTCTCCTCGACGGAGGGGGACGATGTCGTCAACAAGCACCCGATGATCTTCCGGTCCTGCTCGATCGGCGTGATCAATAAGGTCGACCTCGCCCCGCTCGTCGGTGCCGACCTCGACCGGATGGAGCGGGACATGCGCCGGTATAACCCCAATATGCAGGTCTTCAGGACGAACCTGAAGACCGGCGAGGGGACGGAACCCCTGCTGGAGGCCCTGCTCGCGTGATACGAGGGGTTAAATAACGTTGGAAGGAATATATAGAGCACTTCTGATTCTCGAACGGAATCGGGTGAACGCACATGCTCTGGCAAGGCAGATCAATCAGGAAGGTGACGGGTGGACGGTACGCCCCCCTGCGCGGCAAGCGGCGGACCGAGATCGGGCGATCGCCCGCGGAGACGCACATCGGCGAGGACCGCCGGCGGGCGATCCGGACCTTTGGCGGAAACACGAAGATCCGGGCCCTCCGGGCGACCTGGGCGAACGTGGCAAACCGGGCGACCGGCGTCGCACAGCGGGTGAAGATCGAGAACGTGGAGCAGAACACCGCCAACCCGAACTTTGTGCGGCGGAACCTGCTGACCAGGGGCGCGATCATCCGGACCGAGCTCGGTCAGGCACGCATCGTCAGCCGCCCGGGCCAGGACGGCGTGATCAACGCGGTCCTGCTCGAGTGAGACGATACCCCTTTTTTACCACAGACCACCACTCTCCCCTGGGGAGGTTGATCGTCTGAGTCTCCGGGTCACGATCGCGGCTCCGTTCCGGCACCTGCACCGGGACCGTCTGCGAAGGAGCGAGTTTATCCATTATCTAGCCCATGACCGCATGTGGATGAACGCCGACCAGGCGAAGGGGCTGATCGACCTCGCCGTCTCGCAGGGTCTGCTGGCCCTCGAGGCGGGTCTCCTCGTCCCGCTCTTCGCCGTGGACGACGTGACGGTCCCGCTCGGGTTTCGCCCCGGATCGGCGGACCTGCAACCGCCCGACCCCGAACAGGCGCTGATCGACCGGATCGCGGCGGCGACGGGGTGGGACGAGCGGGAGGTCGCCGCCAGGGCGAACCGGATCGTCTCCGGGGAGTTCGGCGGGGCGCTCCGCCCGCAGGCGGCGCTGGTCCTCCTCGCCCGCCGCCACGGGGTGGCGTTCGAGGATCTGCTCGCGTTGCTCCGGGAAGAGTTGCAGAGAGAATAAAAAGAGGGTTTATTCGGCCGGGGCCGGTTCGGAGAGGAGTTCGTCGAGGGTCTTTTCGCCGTACTTGGTGACCTTGACGTTGATCTGCACGAAGTCCTGGGTGATCTCGCTCCCGCGGATCGTCTTGCGGGCCCGCTGCCCGTCCATGACGGGTTTAAAACCCACGCCGCCTGCCAGTAACAATCGCCGGCGACCCGCACCGGGGAGATCCCTGCGGGCCGGCGTCCCGTTCCGATCCGAGGCACCGGTGATCGCGACTCGATACCCGGGCAGGCCCAGCGGGCTCGCGTCCACCTCGCCGCCGACCCGTTTTCCGATCAAGGCTCCGGCCGCCCCGCCGCTCGCGGTCACCCTGTAGGAACGACCGGTCTTCGGGTCCGAGAGCACGACTTTAAAATCGACCATATTCTATCTCCACACAGGCGAAGTACCCATAAATGTGGTTGGCGGGATTGATAAAGCTGCGGATCGGCCGGCTCATCTGCCCCAGAACGGCTCGGCCCGCCGTCGCATCCCGGTGTACTCCTCCAGGACCTCCCGGGCGGTGGTCGAGAGGTGGTTCAGCATCTCCCTCTCCAGGACTTTCACGTGCCGTTCGGGAAGGTCGACATAGAGCTCGTCGTCCACGTCGAACTGGCGTCCGACGGTCGCCCCCTCGATCGCGACGGCGACCTCCGCTCCCGTCTCGACCTCGTGGACGTACTCCCCCGAGGACTGGATCGTCCTGAGGTGGCCGACCTTCCGGCCGTCGGTCCGTACGAGGCCGACGTCGGTCCGGAGGGTCCCGCCGAGGACGCGGACGCCGATGACCGCCGGGTTGCTCTGCCGGAAGACGCATCCCGGCAGCACCCGGAGCTTCGCGGGGAGCATGATCCGTTCGAACCGCTGCTGCTCCATCCGCTGCTTCTCCGTGTCCCGCCACTCGACAAACTCGTCGATCAGCTGGTAGATCACCTTCGCGTGGAAGACCTGCGGGAGGTCGGGTCCCCCCTCCCGGATGATCGCCTGGGCATCGGGGAGGATCGGGGTGTTGAAGGCGAGGATGGCCCGGTAGAGCGGCGACTTGATCGTCTGCGCGTCCACCAGGTCGTGCCGGCTCACCGGGCCGACCGCGGCCCGCATCACCCCGATCTCCCGCGACTCGAGCTCCTTCGAGAGCGCCTCGAGCGCCCCGATCGTGTCCGCCTTGATGATCAGCCCCTCGTCCGAGAGGGTGACGTTGATCTGCGAGACCTCCTCGAGGATCTCGCGCTCGATCGCCTCGCGGTCTTCCCGGACCACCCGGAGCGGGGAGCCGGCGATCACGCGCTCGAGCCCGGGGGCCGCGACCTTCACCCCGGAGGCCGCGACGACCGAGCGGACCCGCTCGAAACGGTCCTCGGTCAGGATCTCCTTCATCGGCCGGGGCTTTAAGAGCGACTTCACCCTGGTCTGGATCACGCCATCCGTGGTGGCGAGCATGATCTGGTCACCGACCGACAGGGTGCCGTCGAAGAGGATCACGTCGAGCGTGAGGCCCAGGCCCCGTTCCTCCTTCACCTCGAGGACGGTCCCCTGCCCCGGACCCTGGACCTGGACCGCGAGGGCCTCGCCCATGTACCGCTGCGCAAGCCCGACCATCACCAGCAACAGGTCCGGGATCCCCTCGCCGGTGTGGGCCGAGACCGGCACGATCGCGATCGTCCGTGCGAAGTCCGTCACCCGGTCGAACCGCTCGGAGTTGAACCCGAGGTCGGCGAGCCTGCCGACGATCTCGTAGTGCCGGGTCTCCATGAACCGGGTCACCCGTTCGTTCTGCTTCGCGAACGAGGTGAGGAACGGGGCGTTCTCCGTGGAGCGCCAGCCATGCACCCGGTCGATCTTGGTCAGGGCGACGACGAACGGTGTCCGGCAGTTCCGGAGGATCGAGAGCGCCTCCTCCGTCTGGGGCTGGAAACCCTCGTTGATGTCGACCACCACGATCGCCATGTCCGCGAGCGCCCCGCCCCGTGCCCGGAGCGTGGTGAAGGCGTGATGGCCCGGCGTGTCGATGAAGAGCAGGCCCGGCACCTGGACCGACACCCGCTGCATCCCCGCCGACATCCCCTGGATCGCCTCGATCGGGACGAGGGTCGCACCGATGTGCTGCGTGATCGCACCCGCCTCGCTCGCGACGACCGAGGAGCCGCGGATTCGGTCGAGCAGCGAGGTCTTGCCGTGGTCCACGTGTCCGAGCACGCAGACGATGGGAGTCCGTATTCCGCCCTGTGACAACGTCGCCGCCTCCGAAAAGGGCCGGCATGAGGAGAACGGGCGCCGGCCCGGCCTGTATGATTATCGCCGATCGCGTATTAAAAATCATGCCCGCCCGCGCGGTGACATATCTTTATAATCAAGGATGCCCTATGCTGATGGCACATCCGCCAGGGTGGGGTAGCTGGTTATCCTAGGGGACTGTGGATCCCCCGACCCGGGTTCGAGTCTCGGCCCTGGCCTTCGGACGCACCGTCCGATCCCTCTCGTTCTCCCATTCGAACCGTCCAGCGACCGGACCCTCATCCCGGTGTGCACCGATGCCCGTCCCTGTTCCGCATCCTCATCCGGAGCGAGCAAGCGGGTGAGGACCTCCGTCCGTCGGAGGAAAAAGAGGATGGACGGGATCCGGCTACGCGGTCCCGCCGAACGAGTCGAGGCCGAGCTGGAGGGTCTCGTCGAGGAACTCGACCTCCCGTGCCCGGGCGTGCTCACCGTCGATCGCGACCGGGTAGCAGCCGGAGAGGCAACCCGTGCAGAGGTTGTCGCACGGGTGCCCGATCGCCTCGATGAGCGCATCGAAGGAGATGTAGTGGAGGGAGGTGGCGGTCACCGAATCGCGGACCTGCTCCTCGTCCCGGCAGGAGGCGATCAGTTCCTCCCGGGTCGGCATGTCCACGCCGAGGTAGCAGGGGGCCCTGATCGGCGGGGATCCGATCCGCATGTGGATCTCCCGTGCGCCGGCACTCCGGATCATCTGGATGATCCGGCGCGAGGTCGTGCCCCGGACGATCGAGTCGTCGATCAGCACGATCGACCGGCCGTCGAGGTGTTTCCTGATCGGGTTCATCTTGATCCGGACGGCCTGTTCGCGGGCTGCCTGCGACGGCATGATGAAGGTCCTGCCCATGTATCGGTTCTTGATCAGGCTCTCGGTGAACGGGACCCCCGATGCCTGCGCGTATCCGATCGCGTAGGCGGTCCCCGAGTCGGGCACCGGGCAGACGGCGTCCGCGTCCGCAGGAGCCTCTTCGTGGAGCCTCTTTCCGATCTTCCGGCGGACGTCGTAGACGAGCACGCCGTCGATCACCGAGTCTGCCCGTGCGAAGTAGATGTACTCGAAGATGCAGTGCGCGGTCCGGTCCACCTTCGTGATCCGGGTCGAACTGACACCGTCGCCGGTGATCCGGAGGAGCTCGCCCGGGCGGACATCGCGGACGAGTGTCCCCGAGAGGGCATCGATCGCCACAGACTCGGAGGCGACGATGTGGCCCCGGGCCGTCCTGCCGAGGCAGAGGGGCTTGATCCCGAGCGGGTCCCTGAAGGCGTAGAGTGCGCCGTCATACGCCAGCACGACCGAGTACGAGCCCCGGAGACGGGACATGCAGAGCCGGACCGCATCCTCGATCGAGCCCGATCGGCGGAGCTCGTCGGCGATCAGCGCCGCGATCACCTCGGTGTCCGTGGTCGTGCAGAAGATCTGGCCGGCCTGCTCGAAGTACGAGCGGAGTTCGCGGGTGTTGACGAGATTGCCGTTATGGGCGATGGCGAACCCCTTGCCCATGAACCGGAAGTTGAACGGCTGGATGTTCTCCGGGGTGTTCGCCCCGGTGGTCGGGTACCGGACGTGCCCGACCCCGATCTGCCCTTCGAGCCTCCTGAGCGTCTCCGGGTCGAAGACCTCGGCGACGAGTCCCTGGGCCTTGTGCTTTCGGAGACGGTCGCCGTTAATAACAGAGATCCCCGCGCTCTCCTGGCCCCGGTGCTGGAGTGCATACAGGGCATAGTAGAGCGGGTGTGAGACACCGCCAGCATCCACGATGCCAACGATTCCGCACATCGAAGGTCAGTGCGTCGGTACTTGTGGCCGCTTCGAGGTCCAGTCGTAGCTGCGCATCCGACTCGAACGGCCGAACCCGCAGTGCGAACAGACTTTGTGCCTGAGGTGGAACGAGATCGATCCGCACCGCCTGCAGGCGATGTGGGTCTGCTTGTTCCGCTTCCCCATCGATGGTGTGCCTTTGGACATGCAACTCCTCCTTACTGGTTCTGTGACGGCGAGATGTAGATCACGTTGTCGCCGCGGACGATGAGCGTACCGATCCGGGTGGGCGTACCATCCGTCACCTCCTCGGCCTGGTCGAGGACGAGGTTCATGTGCACGTCGTACCCCTGCAGCACGCCGCGGAGCTCGCGATCGCCCTTCAGCGAGACGATCACGGGCTCGCGGTTCAGTACCTGGTCAAGTATATCCAGCGGCCTCTTCGACATCTCTCTTCCTCGATCCACCTGGAGTACTGTATGTGAGCGAGCGCGGTATATAACCATAGCGTCGGGGCCATCACCACGGTTTTTATGGCTGAATCGCGCCATAGATGACCGATGGCGCCGATCACGATCAGGAAACGGCACACCGTCAGGAAGGGGGAGGCGGCCGAGATCGTGCGGCGGCTCGGCGAGGAACTCGGCGAGGAGGCAGGCATCTTCGCCGCCGGACGGATCGAGGTGGCCGAGACGGGGGGGCCGATCCGCCTCTACCTGCTCGACAGGCGCCCCCTGCTCTTCGAGCGGGACGGCGTACTCTTCCCGACGCTCCAGGGCGCGATCGCCCGTCCCTTCTCGGCACGCCGGGTGACGGTCGACATGGGAGCGGTCCCCTACGTCGTGAACGGGGCCGACATCATGAGGCCGGGCATCGTCGCCGTGACGGACGACGTCCGGGCGGCACACCCGGTGCTCGTGGTCGAGGAGCGGCACGGGAAACCTCTCGCCGTCTGCATCGCCCGACTGGACGCGGAGGCGATGCGCGCGGAGACCGCCGGAAAAGTCTGCAGGAATATCCACCACGTGGGGGACGAGATCTGGAGTCTCGAGGTCTGATCGGGGAAAGGAATACTTAAATACGCGTGGAGGCGAGATTTTGGGTATGGCTTCCAAGATTCTCGACTCTCTCCTGGGCAAGAGCGCCGTTCCCAAGGAGGACGATTATATGGAACTCGACCTCTCGACGTTCGAGTCCGCGTCCCCCGACGACGAGCCCGCGTCGTGCTACGTCAAGATCGCCGGCATCCTGAGCATGAAGGACACGCCGAAGATCAAGGACGAGATCTACAACGGGAACATCGTGATCGCGGACATCTCCCAGCTGAAACTGGACAAGATCACCTCCGAGCGCGTGCTCAAGGATCTGAAGGAGGTCGCCAGGGACGTGAACGGCGACATCGTCGGGCTGGGCGACCAGCGGTACGTGGTGATCACGCCGCAGTCGATCAAGATCTCGCGCGAGAAGATCGTCGGAGGATTCTAGTGGAAGTGGATGCCGCAGGTGCACGGCGTGCGGTCGTGAACGGGCCGTGCGCCACCTGCGGCGAAGAGGTCGAGTACGTCTACCAGACCGAGACGATCCCATACTTCTCCGATATCCTGATCGTCTCGGCATCCTGCCCGGTCTGCGGATACCGGTATACCAATACCCAGATACTCCAGGAGTCGGAGCCCGTCCGGTTCACCTTCCCCGTCGTCTCGCCGGACGACCTCCTGGTCCGCGTCGTCCGCTCGATGAGCGCGGTCCTCCGGATCCCGGAACTCGGGGTCGAGATCGCCCCCGGGCCCGCCTGCGAGGGCTTCGTCACCAACGTGGAGGGGGTGCTCGACCGGATCCTCTCGGTCGTCGAGGGGGTCCTCGTCTGGGCGGAGGGCACCGAACGGGAAAGGGCGGAGATCCTGAAGCAGGAGATCGGCGGGGTGAAGGAGGGTGACTTCCCCGTCACGCTGATCATCGAGGATCCGACCGGCAACTCCGCGATCGTCTCCGACCGTGCGTCGAGGGAGTCGTTCGTCCTGGACGAGGTCTGAGCGATCCCTCACTCGATGACGAGGTCCCCGAGCCGGATCTCCGGTTCGGCCGTGCACCGCCCGACCACCTTTGCACCCGGGACGCTCCGGGCGACGCCGTCCGCCTCGTCCTCCGGAAGGACGAGCGCGAAGCCCATGCCCATGTTGAAGGTCCGGTACATCTCGGGCACCGAGACCTGCCCCTTCTCCTGGAGCCAGGCGAAGATCGGGTGCGGGGCAAGGGGGTCGTCGAACGTGAAGCCGTAGTGCGAGAGCCGCCTGAAGTTGAGGAGCCCGCCGCCCGTGACGTGGCACATGCCGTGGACCTCGTGCGCCGCCGCGATCCGGAGCACCTCGCTGTAGATCCGCGTCGGTTCGAGGAGTTCCTGCCCGAGGGTCCGGTCTCCGAACGGCTGTTCGTACCCGCCGTTCCTCTCCGCGATCCGGCGTGCGAGCGTGAGCCCGTTCGAGTGCACGCCGGACGACGGCAGTCCGACGATGAGGTCGCCGGGCCGGCAGGCCTCTCCCGAGACGACATGTTCGCGCCGCTGGACCCCGAGCACCGCCCCGGCGAGGTCGAGCCCGTTCACGAGACCGGCGAGGGTCGCCGTCTCGCCGCCGACGATCGAGAGGTTCGCGAGCCGCGCCCCCTCGTTCAGTCCCCGTCCGAGTGCGGCCATCTTTGCCGGGTCGACGTGGTCGGTGGCGATGTAGTCGACGAACGCGATCGGCTCGATGTTCATCACGTAGAGGTCGTTCGCGTTCATCGCGATGCAGTCGATGCCGACCGTGGACCAGTCCCCGACCGCGTCCGCGATCAGCATCTTGGTCCCGACCCCGTCGGTGGCGAGCGCGAGGACGTACGGCCCGAACTCGATCAGCCCGGCGAAGTGCCCGGGCCCGCCGACGGGGCCGTGTGCCCCCTGGCGCCGGTAGGTCAGCTCGCGCACGAGTGCGGCGACGCCGTCGGCCTCGAGGCGGATGTCGACGCCCGCTTCGCGGTATGCCCGGTCATTCGTCATCGCACCGCTCCGAGAGCCTGAACTCGTCGTGCAGTGCCCGCACCGCACGCGGGCCGTCGGCACCCCGGACGACGAACGAGATGTTCGCCTCCGAGGAGCCCTGCGAGATCATCATCACGTTGATGCCGTGCCGGCCGAGCGCGGAGAAGATCCGTCCCCCGGTGCCGGGCGTTCCGGCCATCCCCGAGCCGACGACGGCGACGGCGGCGACGTCCCTTTCGGTGGTCAGCTCGCGGAAGAGGCCGGACGCGACGAGCGGCCTGAGCGCCCCGACGGCGGCATCGAGGTGACCCTCGTCGATGACGAGCGAGATGTTCGCCTCCGAGGAGCCCTGCGAGATCATCATCACGTTCACCGACCGCTCGGCGAGCGCCGCGAAGATCGCGTTCGCGACCCCGGGCCGGCCGATCATCTGGGCCCCGTTGCAGTTGACGAGTGCGACCCGGTCGATGAAGGAGAGGGCCTTCACCACCCGGCGGGAGGGCACGCCGTCCGCGACGAGCACCGTCCCCGGGTGGTCGGGGTTGAAGGTGTTCTTGACGCGGATCGCGATCCCCTTCGCCATCGCCGGTTCGATCGAACGCGGGTGGAGCACCTTCGCCCCGAAGTAGGAGAGCTCCATCGCCTCGAGGTACGAGACGGCGGGGATCACCCGTGCTTCGGGGATGAGGCGCGGATCGGAGGTCATGACACCGTCGACATCGGTCCAGATCCAGCACTCGTCCGCGTCGATCCCGGCGGCGAGCACGGCGGCGGAGTAGTCCGACCCCGAGCGGCCGAGCGTGGTGACCGATCCGTCGTGGGTGCAGCCCATGAAGCCCATGATCACCGGGATGCTCCCGGCGAGGAGCGGAACGACCCGCTCGCGGATCCGCTGCTCGGACTCGGGGAGCGCCATCGCCTCGCCGTGGGAGTCGTTGGTCAGGATCCCCGCCTCTCCGCCCTCCAGGGGCTCGGAGGCGAACCCCTGCTGCCGGAGGGCTGCCGCGACGACGACCGCGCTGAGCCGCTCGCCGAAGGAGATGATGTAGTCCCTCGACCGCGGGGTCAGCTCGCGGAGCGTGTGGACCGCCTGGAGGATGTTCGCCAGCGCGGCGAGCCGCCCGTCGATCACCCGGAGCGCCTCCTCCGCCAGGTCTGGAGCGACCTCGGCGAGGGCCCGGGCCTGCCGGTCGCGCACCTCTGCGAGGAACGGTCCCGGGTCCGGGTGCCGCGTCGTCGCCATCGCCTCGGCGCAGGCGATCAGCCCGTCCGTCACCCCCCGCATCGCCGAGACCACGACCGCGACCTCGTTCCCGCTCCTCCGGCATGCACCGACGATCTCGACCACCTGTCCGATGCACCGGCCGTCGGCGACCGAGGTGCCGCCGAACTTCATCAGATACCGCATGGGTGCTCTTTCGTCCCCCTCGCCATTCTTTATCATACTCCGACCCCAACCCTCTTCAAGATGGTGGAAAACGGAGCGACAACGTCCCACGTCCTCGTGATTGGCAGCGGCGGCGCGGGCGTGCGGGCCGCGATCGAGGCAGCGGGGCACGGCTCGGTCGTCCTCCTCTCGAAGACGATCGCCGGAAAGGGCGGGTGCACGCCGATGGCGGAGGGGGGGTACAACGCGGTCCTCCGTGAGGACGACGACTTCTCGCTTCACGCGGCGGACACCCTGAAGGGCGGGGCGTTCCTGAACGATCCCGCCCTCGTCGAGGTGCTGGTGCGCGAGGCGCCGGAACGGGTGCGGGAGCTGGTCGCCTGGGGGGCGGTCTTCGACGTCGCCCCCGGGGGAGGGGTCGCCCAGCGTCCGTTCGGCGGGCAGCAGCGCCCGCGGACGTGCTACGCGGGGGACCGGACCGGTCACGAGATGATGGTGACCCTGATGGACCGCCTCGCCGCGACGGACGTCGAGGTCGTCCACGAGTGCGCAGCGGTCGAGCTCCTCCTCGACGGGGGGCGGTGCGCCGGAGCGGCGGCCCTCGACCGCGACGGAGACCTCCGGGTCTTTCTCGCGGACGCGGTGGTGCTCGCGACCGGCGGGGGGACGCAGATCTACGACATCTCCACGAACTCCGCCTCGGGCACCGGCGACGGGTACGCGCTCGGGTACCGTGCAGGGGCGGAACTGATCGACATGGAGATGGTCCAGTTCCACCCGACCGGTGCGATCCACCCGTACGACGCACGAGGCCGGCTCGTCACCGAGGCGGTGCGGGGTGAAGGGGGCCGGCTCCTGAACCGCCTGGGCGAACGGTTCATGGCCCGGTACGACCCCGTGCGGATGGAACTCTCGACCCGCGACGTCGTCGCCCGGGCGATCGCGACCGAGATCCTGGAGGGGCGGGGGACCGAACGCGGGGGGGTCTGGCTCGACGTGACCCACCTCCCGCCGGGACAGGTCGAAGAGCGGCTCCCGATCATGCTCGAGCAGTTTCTCGCCTTCGGCGTCGATATCCGGAACGAGCCGATGGAGGTGGCGCCGACCGCGCACCACATCATGGGGGGGCTCCGGATCAACACCGACTGCGCGACGACGGTCCCCGGGCTCTTCGCGGCGGGGGAGTGCTCGGGCGGGGTCCACGGCGCGAACCGCCTGGGCGGGAACGCGCTCGCCGAGACCCAGGTCTTCGGCCGGCGGGCGGGCCGGTCCGCCGGGCTCGAGCCGGAGCGGCACCGGCAGGTCACCCCGGAGATCGACCGGCAGCTCGACGCACTCCGGCGCCGGTTCGACGGTTACCTCGACGGCGAGGTACCGCCGCACCAGGTCATAAAGAGGCTGAAACTGACGATGTGGCGGGGCGCGGGGATCTTCCGGGACCGCGAGGGGCTCGCCGCCGCGCTCCGAGAGGTCGAAGCCCTGAAAAACGAGCGCCTCCGGGCGGCGACCCGGCAGAACCTCCTCGAGTGCTGCACGGCGGAGAACCAGTGCCTCCTCGCCTCGCTGGTCTGCCGGGCGGCCCTCCTCCGGCCCGAGTGCCGGGGGGCCCATACCCGGCGTGACCCCGCGTGCGAACTGCCGCCGGACCGGTCCCCGTACGGCCACACCTACCTGTCGCTCGCCCGCGAGGGGATCGAGGAGGTGCGGGCATGAGCCGGATGACGATCCGGGTCTCGCGGTTCGACCCCGACTCCGGTGAACCGGCCCGTCTCGTCCCGTACGAGGTCGAGGTCCACGACGGGGCGCGGGTGCTCCACGCCCTCCACGCCGTCCACGAGCAGGACCCGACCCTCGCCTACCGCTACTGCTGCGGCTCGGGCCAGTGCGGGTCGTGCGCCGTGCGGGTGAACGGGAAGCCGGCCCTCGCCTGCATGACCCCGGTGGCGGACGGGGACTCGATCGAGCCGCTCGACCTGCCGGTGGTCCGGGACCTGGTGGTCGACCTGGTCCCGCGGATCGAGCGGATCGCGGCGCTGGTCCCCGGGGACTCTTCCGACCTGCCCGACCGCGGGACGGTGGAGGAGATGAAGGACCTCTGCGACTGCGTCGAGTGCGGCTCCTGCATCTCCGTCTGCCCGGCGGTCGCGGTGAGCGACTTCGCCGGCCCGACCGCGATGCGGCAGCTCGAGCGGCTCCAGCTCGACCCGCGCGATGCCGGGGACCGGGTGGTCCAGGCGAGGGACGACGGGCTCTTCAACTGCACCTCCTGCCATGCCTGCTACGAGGCCTGCCCGAAGGAGATCCGGATCATGGGCAAGGCGATCGAGCGGCTCCGGGCGGAGGCGAACCGCCGGGGCTTCACCCTCCCCCGCCACCGGGAGGTCGCGGACCTCGTCCGGACGACGGGCCGGTCGGTGGTGCGGACGGAGACGCCGCTCTTCGAGCGGATCGACCCGGTGATCGAGCCGTACGGACCGGTCCGGGGCGAGGTCGCGTTCTTCGTCGGCTGCATGTACTCCATGCGCCTGCCCCGGACGGCGCTGGACGCGATCGAGGTGCTGCGGCGCAACGGGATCCGCGTGGTCGTGCCGATGGCGCAGGTCTGCTGCGGCTCTCCCCTGATCCGGACGGGCCAGCTCGACGATCTCCCCAGGCTCAAGGCGGTCAACCGGGAGGCCTTCGCGCCGTACCCGATCGTGATGACGATGTGCGCCGGGTGCGGGGCGACCCTGAAGAACGACTACGAGGACCTGCCGTTCCGGGTGATGGACATCAACGAGGTGCTCACCGAGTTCGGGATCGAGCCGCCGGCGCGCCTCCCCCTCACGGTCACCTACCACGACCCCTGCCACCTGCTCCGGGGCCAGGGGATCTCCGAGCAGCCCCGGGCGTTCATCCGGCAGGTCGCCGACCTGGTCGAGATGCCGGCCCGCTGCTGCGGTTCGGGCGGCGGGGTGAAGTCCGGGAGGCCCGAGGTGGCGGCGGCGCTCGGCGAGCTCCGCCGGGAGGCGATCGCGGCGACGGGGGCTGAACAGGTGATCTCATCCTGCCCGTTCTGCGAGTTCCACATCGCGGGACACACGGACCTCCCGGTGCGGAACGTCACGTCCCTGCTGCTCGAGGCGTACCGGAAGAAGGACGAGGAGGCGGCGTCCACCCCCGCCCCGTCCCCGGACGTGCGCCGGTAGTCCCTCCCTTCCAGTCACCCCCCCCCTCGGGGCTTTTCTTCTGTATCCCGGGACCTTCACGAACCCTGTCGCCGTCGCCGTACCGGGCGTCCCGTCTGCATCGGTGACGGTGAGCCCCACGGTGCCTGCGTGAACGAGCGAAGGGGCCCACCCCCGGATCGGGGAAAGGGTTGATCCCGCTACCCGATCAGCTCCCTCCATTGTGCGGTCTCGAGGAACGAGCCGGCGACGTCCTCCTCGAACTCGAGGTACCGGCTCCAGGGGACGGCGAAGGTGAGGACCTCCGTGCCGAGGAGGCGCTTCGTCGCGACCCGCGCGGAGGGGTCGGTCATCCCGATCACCGCCCGCGGGTGCTCCCGCGTCGCCTCGGCGAGGGGCCAGAGAAAGAACTGCATGCAACCGGCGCCGGGCGGGACGATCACCCCGTCGGCGGCGGGGTGGCGGTAGTGGGCGAGGGTGACCAGGCCCGAGATGCCGGCGCCGTCGGCGATGAAGACGACCGCCGCCGGCTCCTCGCCCACGGGGACGGCCGGGAGCGGGACCAGGACCACCCAGGCGGGAGGGGCGGACAGCGTCGGCAGGCCGTCGAGGAACGCCCGTGCCGCCGCCGGGTCGCGCCAGTACCGCTCGCCGTGGAGGAGATGCTCCCTTCCCGGCGACGCGGGCATCGCGCGGGCTTCTTCGACCAGCCGCACGGGCGCCCCCGTCCCCTCGACTCCGCAGCTGAGGAAGTAGGAGTGGCGCTCCGGGTCCTCGAACCCCGTCTCGAACCCGAGCCCGACGAGCCCGCCGGGGCAACCGGCCGTCTCGCGGGAGATCGCCGCCGTCCTGCCGAGGGCCGCCTGTGCGAAAAGCCACATCACGCACCCGCGCCGCCCGGGCGCGAACCCGACGGCGCCCTCTGGCCGCTCGTCCCGGAGCAGGACCGCGACCGGCTCGAACCGGAGGCCGAGCGCCTCCTTCAACCGACTCTGCATGGACCAGGATGCGCGGGGGGGCGATACAAGCCTGCCGGTTCCCGGCAAGAGGTTTTATCCGGCGGCAGGCGGCAGGAGTACGTGTGGTGATCGTGCGATGACCTGCAGGGCCTCCATCGGGCGCCCACTGTGGCCGTTCCTGGCCGCGCTGATTCTGCTGTTCCTCCTCGTCGGGGCCGCGGACGCCACGACCCGGATCGTCCCGCTCGGGGACTCGCTGACGAAGGGGATGCTCGACACGGACGACGGCGGTATGCACCCGACCTACCGGTACTGGCTCTGGAACAAGCTCCGCTCGAACGGCTACGACGTCGACTTCGTCGGCTCCTGGAACGTGCCGAACTTTCCCGTCAGTTTCGACAAGGACAACGAGGGGCACGGGGGGTACACGATCGGGGGGATCCTGAACGGAGTCGGTACCGGGGGACAGCTCTCGACCTGGCTCGCCGGGTACAACCCGGACATGGCCCTCGTGCTGCTCGGCACGAACGACGTCCTCGCCCAGACACCGATGTCGACCCGCTTCTCGAACCTGAACGGGGTTGTGAACACCCTCCGTGCGAAGAACCCCCGGATCACGATCGTCCTGGCGAAACTGCCTCCCACCGGCGACAGCTACCGGAACGTCAACTCGGGCCTGATCGAGTTCAACAACCAGCTGCCGTCGTGGGCCTCCGCACGCTCGACCTCGACCTCGCGGATCATCGTGGTCGACCTCTACTCGGGGTACGATGGGAGGGCGGACAACCAGGCGCCGCGGTACATCCACCCCGACGAGTCGGGGGAGAGGAAGATCGCGGACCGGTTCTACGCGGCGATCACACCCTACCTCTCGAAAGGCACACCGGTGACGACCACCCCCACCCCGACCCAGAACCCGTTCGCGATCTCGGGTCCGCGGGTGATCACGACCCCCGGCAACTACTACCTGACCGGTGACCTGGTGAACCGGAACGACGTGGTCTGCATCGAGGTGAAGACGCCGGGGGTGACGATCGACGGTCGCGGCTATCGCCTCGGAGGGAATGGTCAGTCTGCGGCAACCGCCGGGATCTTCATCAACGGCATCCCGGACGTGACCGTGAAGAACATGAAGATCTCGGGCTGGGGCTACGGCGTCTATTACATCGACCCCGGGGTCGGCCTGGGCCGGATCGAGGGCTGCACGATCGAGGGCAACCTCTTTGCCGGGATCGTCCTCTACCGGGGTGTGACCGGCGTCAGCATCGTCGGCAACCGTATCCAGGGCCATTCGAACTGCGGGATCTGGATCTCGGACGCGCATGGCAACGTGGCCTACAACAACCGGTTCATGAACCAGGGCGACAACGTGAAGGTGGTCGGCTCCTCGACGGGCAACTCGTTCTCGGTCTCGCGGAGGACCGGGCCGAACATCATCGGCGGGCCGTACATCGGAGGTAACTACTGGGCGAAGCCCTCGGGGAACGGGTTCTCCGAGACCCACGGAGACGGGGACGGCGACGGGTTCTGCGATGAGCCCTTCGAGTTCGCGGGCCAGGTCGATGCCCTTCCGATCGCCTCCCCGTACGCGCCGACACCGACGAAGACGCCCACCCCCTCCCCGACGGTGACGAAGACGCCCACCCCCACCCCGACGGTGACGAGGACGCCCACCCCCATACCCACGACGGCGGTCGTCGCGATACCGGGCGGTTCCGGTCTCCCCTCGGACACCGATCGCGACGGCCTCTTCGATGACGTGAACGGGAACGGCCGGAAGGACTTCGCGGACGTCGTCCTCTACTTCAACCAGATGGACTGGATCGCGGATAACGAGCCGGTGAACGCATTCGACTTCAACCGGAACGGCCGGATCGACTTCGCCGACGTCGTGACGCTCTTCAACGGGCTCTAGGGGAGGGGCGCCCGACTTCCCCTCCCATCCCGTCCCCCCTACCCCTGCGACCTGACCCAGGCAAAGGCCTCGAGCGCGGCCTTCGCCCCCTCTCCGGCCGCGATGATGATCTGGTCGGAGTGGATGCTCGTGACATCGCCGGCGGCGTAGAGTCCGGGGATGCTGGTGTGGCAGTTCTCGTCCACGACGATCTCGTTCCTCTCGTTCAGCTGGACGAGACCGCCGAGGAAATCGGTGTTCGGTTCCCAGCCGATATCGACGAAGACCCCGTCCTCGTCGAGCCGGACCTCGCGGCTGGTATTCCGCTCCCGGATCGTGAGGCCCGAGAGGAAGGCGTCCCCGTGGAGTGCTGCGACCTCCCATCCCCGGTGGACGGTGACGTTCGCCTTCTCCACGAGCCGGCTGACGTCGGCGGCGTCCGCTCTGAAATCGGATCGGACGACCACGTCCACGTGCGCCGCGATCCCGGCGAGCTCGTTCGCGATCTGGACGGCGGCGTTGCCACCGCCGATCACCGCGACGCGCTTGTCGCGGAAGAGGGGTCCGTCGCAGGTGGCGCAGACCGAGAGCCCCCGCCCGAGGAAGCGGTGCTCGTCGGCGACACCGAGCGACTTCGGATGCCTGCCCGAGGCGACGATCAGGGATGTTGCCTTGAAGGCCCTGTTGCCCTCGGTGGTGACCCGGAACCGGCCGTCCTCCCGGGTGACGCCGGTCACCCGGTCCAGTTCCAGCCGGATGTTCTGCGCACGGACCTGCTCTTCGAACCGGTGCATCAGGTCCTCCCCCTTGATCATCCGGAAGCCCATGTAGTTCTCGATCGCCCAGGACTCGAGGGCCTGGCCCCCGATCGTCGTCGAGATGATCAGGGTCCGGAGGCCCTTGCGGGCGCAGTAGACGCCCGCCGTCAGCCCCGCCGGTCCGGCACCCACGATCAGGACGTCGAGGGAGGTCTCCTGCCGGTCCTCCCCGAAGAGCTCCCCCAGCCTCTTCGCGTCGTAGCCGACGATCACCTCCTCGTCGACCACGGTGACCGGCACTCCGTACTGCCCGGAACGCTCGATCATCTCGCGTGCGGCCTGGCGGTCCGTCCCGACGTTGACCGCTCGGTACGGGACCTTCCGCTGGTCGAGGAACGCCTTGACCATGCGACAGTACGGGCAGTTCTCGGTGAAGTAGACGACCACCTTCGGCATGAGGAGCAGGTTCTGCACCCCTGTATAAAAAAGCGCGGCTAGACCTGCCCCTCGATCGTCGCATCGACGAAGGTGACGAGCTGGGTGAGGAGCATCGGGTCGAGCCCCCGCTCCACGGCGAGGAAGATCCCCGAGTGGTCGAGGAGGCGGAGCCGGTTCGCGACGAAGTGGATGAACTTGGAGAGGCTCGTTGGTGAGAGGTAGATCAGCATGGTCGAGACCGAGTCGATCAGGATGCAGGTCTGCTCCCCCGGATGGGCCGCCAGGAGCTCGGTGACACCGATCCCGATCCCGGTCAGGTCCGTCGGGGACTGGATGAAGCGGCACCGGGAATCAGGCGGGGGCATCGCCCCGAGCGCGTACGGCGTGATCGCGTCGATGAAGTCGATCCGGTCCAGGTCGAGCCCGGCCGAAGCGTAGAGCCGCAAGAGTACCCGGTAGGGGTAGTTGGTGGTGATCACACAGACCCGGTATCCCGCCGCGAGCAGTTCTCCGGTCAGGGCCAGGTTCTGCTCGCGGAGCTGGTCGGGGGGCGAGAGGACCAGGAAGAGCTGCTTTGAGCCGAGTTCGGCCTCGCTGATCAGGCGGGTCATCCGATCATTGCAACAGGAAACGGCGGTAGTCCTCGGGGAGTTCGTGCATCTCTCCCGCGACGGAGTTCTTGAGCGCGTTGATCGTGGCGGTGAGCCCCCGGGCCCCCGCCGCCTCGCACCGGAGGGCGAGTGCGACCTCTTCCGGGGTGAGACGCCCGCTCTCCAGGTCGTCCGCGAGGCTCGAGAGGGTCTCCGCGATCACCCCGGTGGGACGGGCGAGACGGAGGACGGCATCGGTCAGGAACCCCGTGAGCATCGCCTCGGTCTCGCGCAGGCGGGTGATCTCGAGCAGGGTGTGGACCGCTCCGCCCGTCTCGAGGGGTTCGATCGCGGCGACGAACCAGCGCGGCCCCAGATGGACCACCGTCCTCTCGCGCCGGCCGGACCTGCATGCCCGTCGGAAGGGGCATTCATCGATGAAGTCCGTTCGCCCGTGGAAGACCTCGTGACAGCGGCGCCCGGCCAGTCCCGCTGCGTCCTGCCCGAGCAGCTCGCCGGTCGCGCGGTTCGCCACCACGATCCTGCCGTCGTCCGCGATCACGAAGACGGGATGGTCGATGGTCTGGAAGGTCCGCTCGTAGAGCCCACCCGTTCCTCTCCCCTCCCCGGCGATCTCCATGACGATCAATGGAGTTCCCGGGGCATATTGGTTTGGTCCCCGGCAGAATCGCCGCATGTTTCATCATCTCCGGAGACATCCGCTCTCACATGGTCCGAACCCTGGTCCTCCACGATCGCGACGGGGCGGATTCCGCCGGGCTCCTCGCCCGCCTCCTCGGGCCCGCGATGACCGTGCCCCTCTCGTCCGGGCCGGCGGACTTCTCGGACACGCTGGCGTGTGTACTGATCCTGGCCCCTTCGGGCCTCACCCCCGCCGGGCTCGAACGCCTCGCCCGGTCGGTACCCTCCCACCTGCCGGTCGCGCTCTGGCTGCTCCCGGCCCCCGGCGCGGCGGAGCGGTTCCGGGCGGCGGCGGAGGCCTTCGGGGACCGTCTCGTCCTGGCGGTGACCGTGCCGTCCGACCCGGAGTCGTTCATCGCGGCGGGACTGGCCCTCCGGCGGCGGTTCCTCCGGACCGCCCCCGGGATGCCGGCGGAGGAGCTGCGCGCGCTGATCTTCGCGGAGCTCGCCGCCCGGAACACCTGCACGCTCTGCACGGGGCACGGGGACGAGGTGCGCGCGACACCGATCGAGTACCTCCTCCTCGACGACCGCCTCTATCTCCTCTCCGAGGGGGGCGAGAAGTTCGCCCACCTCCACCTCAACCCCCACGTCTCGGTGGCGGTCTACGACCCCTACGTCTCGATGGACGCGCTCTTCGGCCTGCAGCTCTCCGGACGGGCGACCCTGGTCCCCCCCGGTTCCCCGGAGTCCGACCGGGTCCTCCAGGCCCGGGGGCTCTCCGCATCCCGCCTCGCCCGCCTGCCGGTGCTCGTGCACCTGATCCGCATCGACCTGGAGGAGGCCGAGCTGGTCTCGTCGGAGGCGAAGAGACGGGGGTTCGCAGCCCGGCAGCGCACATCCCTGACGCCCTAGTTGAAGTCGAAGACCTGGACCGCGAGGGTCTGGAGGTCGAGCGAGACCGCGCGGCCCGGGGTCGGGTTGATGTTCATCTGCTTCTGGAACGCGGTCTGCGCCTGCCAGGTGCCGGCGTTGATGCCGATCACCCCCCGGTACTGGCAGAAGCCCATGATGTGGACGTGGCCCGTGTGGAGCACCTCGGGCACGGGGTCGATCAGCAGCCGGTCGGACCGGGCGGCGGCGATCGGGGTCCGCCGCCCGTAGCTCGGAGCGAGGTGGCGGCGCCGGAGCATCTCCTCCATCAGCTCGCCGGGGCGGTCGTAGGTGGTCCCCGGCAGGAGGGGGATCAGGTCGTCGATCGAACGGCCATGGTACATCAGGACCCGGATGCCCTGGAGCGAGACGAGGCACGGGTTCTCGACGATCGTGCAGTTCGGGGGGAGGTGGGCGGCGAAGCGCTCGGGGAGGGCGGGCTGGGGCTCGGCCCCACGGACCACGTCGTGGTTGCCCGGGGAGACCACGATCCGGAGCCGGGAGGGGAGCTCGCGCAGCATGCGGCCGAACTCTGCATACTGCTCGTCGATGTTCGGGATCGTCAGTTCCTTCTCCTGGCCGGGGTAGATCCCGATCCCGTCGACGAGGTCGCCGGCGATCAGAAGGTAGCCGACGTCGTCGTTCTCGCGGAGCCAGTCGGTGAACCGGTACCAGGCGTCGGGCAGGAAGGTGTCGGACCCGACGTGGACGTCGGAGATCAGGACCGCCCGTCCCGGCTCCGGGGAGAGGAAGGGGGCATGCCCGACGGGGATATCGGGGCGGAGGATCTGCTCACCGAAGAAGAGGGAACCGTCGTCGGAGAGCGTGCCCCGGACGCCGATCACCTCGTCGGGGACGAGCCGCTCCGCCTGGTCGAAATCGGGCCGGTTCCTGTTGAAGAGGACGGGTATGACGCCGGTCGGGTCCTCGAGCTGGACGAGGCGGTGGCCCTTGCCGGTCGTCCTGCCATCGACCACCATCCCGATGATGGTGCACTCCTGCTGCCGGTACCGGCTCGTCCGGACGAGGGCCTCGATCGGCATCGCGCGGACACGGGACCGGATCAGCCCCCCCAGGCGGGTGTAGCGGTCGCGGAAGTAGTGGACGTAGTCCTGGATGGAGGAGATCACCTCGCTCGAACCCGGTGCGCCGACGATCACCTCGAGGCGGGGGTCGGCGAGGAACCGCATGCCGTCGCGCTCGGGCCGGATCGCCGGGATCATCGCGCTCGAGATGACCACCGCGTCCTCAGGGGCCTCTCGCAGGATCCGGTCGACGAGCCCGGGGTCGCGCTGCTCCCGGATCCAGGCGACGACCTCGGGGTGGACCTGCCGTTTGGCCGCAAGGAACCGCTGGACGATCTCGGCGGACTCGAGCATCGGATCTCTATTGGCCCCGGCTCCAGATTAGTCATCCGCTACCTATAAGACCGCCGCCATGGAACGTTTCAGGGCTGTATGGGGGCATCCAAGGGGGACACGTCCCTGCTCGAACGGCTCCTCCACTCGGACGACCGGTGGGTGTCGCTCGGACGGGACCTCGTCTGGGTGGTGGGCGTGGTCGGCCTGATCGCGCTCGCGCTCTATCTGGTCTCGGGCACCTGGCCCGCCGTCGTCACGATCGAGTCCGAGAGCATGGTCCCGAACATGAACGTCGGCGACCTGGTCTTCGTCGTCGCGCCCGACCGCTTCGGGAACCTGACCACCTCTGCCGAGGGGGCCGCCACGGGGGTCGGACGGTTCAACACGTACCCCGATCGGGCGGGCTCGGCGGTCTGGGGGGACGTGATCATCTACCGGCCGAACGGAAACATAAATGTACACCCGATCATCCACCGTGCGATCGACCACGTGAACGACTCCGCGGCGGCTGCCGAGTTCGGAGCGGAGCACGGCGGGTACGTCACGAAGGGCGACCACAACGCGATCCGGGACCAGGACGGCGGTTACATCGGGCTCGGGCGGCTCGAGCCGGTGAAGCCCGAGTGGGTGATCGGGAAGGCGGTCCTGGTCGTGCCGCTCGTCGGGTACCTGCCCCTCCACCTCATCGAGGTCGCCCTCGTGCTGATCGGCCTGACGATCGTCTACGAACTCTGGCTCTCCCGCCGGGAGAAGGCGAAGGCGCCGCCGCCCCGTGGAAAGGGCCGGAGGAAGTGAGACCGGGCGATGGACCTCTCCACCCTCCTCTCCGACACCCTCGCGGGCCACCGCCTGACTGAGGAGGAGGGACGGTTCCTCCTGGGTGCCACGTCCGGGCGGGACCTGTTCGCGATCGCCGCGGCGGCGGACGAACGCCGTCGGGAACGGGTCGGCGAGCGGGTCACGTTCGTCCGGAACCAGAACCTCCACGTCACCAACATCTGCAAGAACACCTGCGGCTTCTGTGGCTTCGGCCGGTCGCCGGGGGCGCCCGGGACCTACCTGTTCGGGGAGGAGGAGGTCCGGCAGAAGGCGTCCCTTGCCAGGGAACGGGGGGTGACCGAGATCTGCCCCCTCTCGGGCGTCCACCCCGACTTCACCCTGGACACCTACGTCGACCTGATCACCTGGATCCTGGAGGGCGCCCCGGGCGTGGACGTCCACTTCTGTTCGCCCGAGGAGGTCTCGTTCGTCGCGGCGAAGGCGGGTATATCGACGATCGAGGTGCTCAAACGGCTGCGCGAGGCGGGCCTGGGGACGCTCCAGGGGACCGCCGCCGAGATCCTGGTCGACGAGGTCCGGCGGGTGATCTGCCCGAGGAAGTGCGACACGGCGACCTGGCTTTGCGTCATCCGCGAGGCCCACGCGATGGGGATCCGGTCGACCGCGACGATCATGTACGGCGCCGGTGAGACGGTCGCCGACCGCGTCCGGCACCTGGCCCTCCTCCGCGAGGTCCAGGACGAATACGGGGGGTTCACCGAGCTGGTGCCCCTCACCTTCATCCACCAGAACACACCGCTCTACCGCGCGGGGCGGGCCCCACCCGGCGCGACGGGCAGGGAGGACCTGCTCCTGATCGCGGTCGCCCGGCTCTTCCTGGACAACTTTGACCACGTCCAGGTATCGTGGGGCAAGGTCGGTCCGAAGATGGCGTCGCTCCTTCTCCTCGCCGGCGGCGACGACCTCGGTGGGACGATGTTCGAGGACGAGGTGACGGTCGAGGCGGGGGCCGGAGAGGCCTCGTACATGGACCCCGCAACGATGGCCCGGATCGCCGCCGACCTGGGCCGGACGCTCTGGCAGCGGTCGACCACCTACGATCTCCTCCGCGAGGAGCCGTCCCCCTAGGCGAACCGCGATAGAGCCGTGCGGCCGGAGATCCCGACCGTCACTCCGAGGGCCTGCGCCGCCCCGTTCGCCTCGGTCACCTCGCCGTCCAGCAGGTCCTCCACGGTCCTGACCGACGGGCCGGTCGTGGAACGGACGCGGGCGGCGGGATAGTCGAACCGCTGGAAGGCCCCGGGGTCGATCGCCCCGCACCCGAGCAGCCCGCGTGCTCCGATGGCGAAGACCAGGTTCACCGGACCCGCCGGCACCACCCAGGCGCGTGCGGTCCGCCCCCCGACCAGGATCTCTTCTTCCTGCATGGTGAGTGGTTGGGTGACGGACCTGATGGATTATACGTCGGAAGTGACCATGCGGTATACCAGCATATGGCATACATCGCGGGGTCTGCCCGGATCACCACGCTGCTCTCCGACTGCATCGAGGGGTACCGGCTGACCGAGGGGGAGGCGGCACTCCTGTTGCGGGCAGAGGGGCCGGACGTGCTCGCCGTCGCGGCGGCCGCCGATCGGGTGCGCGAGGAGCGTGTGGGCGAGACCGTCACCTGGGTCCGTAACCAGAACATCAACGTGACCAACGTCTGCATCAACCGTTGCGGCTTCTGCGGCTTCTCCCGGCGGCCCGGCGATCCGGACGCGTTCCGGCTCTCCCACGACGCGGTCGTCCGGAAGGCCCGGGAGGCGGCGGGCCGGCGGGTGACCGAGATCTGCACGGTCTCAGGTCTCGCCCCCGACTTCGACGGGGATGCCTACTGCGCGATCCTCCGGGCCTGCCGGGAGGGTGCGCCCGGCGTGCACCTGCACGCCTCGAACCCGATGGAGGTGGCCTACGGGGCAGAACGGAGCGGGAGGACGACCGAAGAACAGCTGCTCCTGATGCGGGAGGCGGGTCTCGGCTCCCTCTGCGGGACGGCAGCGGAGATCCTGGTCGACGAGGTGAGGGCCCGGATCTGCCCGGGCAAGTGCTCGTCCGCCGAATGGGCCCGGATCATCATCGAGGCGCACCGCCTCGGGATCCCGACGACGGCGACGATCATGTACGGCTCGGGGGAGACGGTCGGGGACCGCGCCCGGCACCTGGCGATCCTCCGGGAGATCCAGGACGAGACCGGCGGGTTCACCGAGTTCGTGCCGCTCTCGTTCATCCACCACCAGACCCCGCTCTACCGGGCGGGGCGCGCCCCACCCGGCGCGACGGGGCGGGAGGACCTGCTGATGATCGCCGTCGCACGGCTCTTTTTCGACAACATCGACCACATCCAGGCCTCGTGGGTGAAACTCGGGGTGAAGATGGCCGGACTGATGCTGCTCGCCGGAGCGGACGACCTGGGCGGGACCATGTTCGAGGAGCGGATCTCCGCCGGGGCGGGGGCGACCGGGACCGACTACCTGGCCCCCGAGGAGATGGCACGGATCGCCGCCGACCTGGGCCGGCCGTTCGCCCAGCGGACCACGCTCTACGAGCGCGTGAACCCCGCCTGAAACGGGCCGGGCCGGCTCACCCTCTCCGGTCTCCGAGGAACGCCGCGCAGCGTCGCCCGATGGACCGTGCCGCCTCCATCGCCGACTGGTCACGTTCGACGTCGCCGGCACGGTACCCGTTCCCGACCACGGAACCGAGCGAGACGAACTCGTGGGTCGAGAGGAATCCCTCGATCGTCTGGACCGCCCGCTCCCCGCCGGTGTTCGCCTGGACGGCGACCGCCACCCCCCCGTGCCCGGCGAGCCGGCGATGGTGGTAGAGGGAGTAGGTGCGGTCGATGAAGTTCTTGGTCTGGCCGTTCACGTCGAAATAGTAGGTCGGCGCACCGAGGATCACCACCTTCGCCTCGAGCATCTTCTCGGCGATCGCGTCCCAGTCGTCCTGGATGGAGCAGAAGTGTTCCTTCAGGCAGAGCTCGCAACCGGTGCACGGCCCGATCCGCAGCCCGGCGAGCGAGACGAACTCGGTCTCGAACCCGTTCCTCTCCATCTCGTCGAGCACCGCCCGGACGAGCCGGGCGGTATTACCGTCCTCGCGCATGGACCCGGAGATTCCCAGCACCTGCATGGAGGGCAGGTATTTCCTTCAGGTTAATAAAGACTGGCGTCTCCCTGCGATGCCGGACCCCGCCAGGTTCCCGGGGGCCAGGAGAGCTCGAACCGGACCCCCTCGCCGGGACGACCCTTCTCGACGATCGAGGCACCCGTGATCCCCAGGATCTGCGGGACCAGGTAGAGCCCGAGCCCGGTGTTCCGGCCGTATCCCTTCTCGAAGATCCGTTCCTTGTCGGCGTCGGGGATCCCCGCCCCGTCGTCGGTGTAGGTGACGACGAGGGTATCACCGGATTCCCGGGCCCCGATCCGGACACAGGGGGAGGATCCGGCGTGGCGGACCGTGTTGTCCAGCAGGTTCGAAAAGACCTTGCGGAGCAGGGGATCCGCCAGCACCTCCCATCCGTCGTCCTGGATCTCGAGCCGGATCCCGTTCAGATCGACCTCGTCGAGTGCCAGGCGGACGACCGTGGAGATCCTCTGCCACTCGGGCGCCCGCGCCCCCACGCGTTCGTAGTCCGCCGTGAAGTCAAGGATCCGCTCGATCATCCCGACGTTGTCGAGCGCCTGCTCCCGGTGACGGGCCGCACGCTCGGGGTCGTCCTCCCGTTCGGCCAGGCGCAGGTAGCCCTGGACCGCCATCAGCCGGTTCCGGATGTCGTGACGGGCCAGGCTCGTGAGGAGGGCGATCCGTTCATGGGCATCGCGGAGGGCCTGCTCGTTTTGGACCCGTTCCGTGATCTCGGTCATCGTGTGGATCACCTTTGCGATCCGCCCACGGTCATCCCGGATCGGGGTGCAGGCGACCAGGAATGTGCCCTCCAGGGCCTCGACCAGCATCTCGACCGAGCCCCCCGCATCCCCCTGCTCCACCAGGCGGGAAAACGGGCACCCGTCGGGAGGGGCGGTGGCATGGTGAAAGACCTCGTAGCACCTCCGATCCCGGAGCGATGCGAGGTCGAGCCCGATCCGCCGGAGGGCTGCACGGTTCGCGGAGAGGATCGCCTGGTCCGGCCCGAGGAGCAGCACCGGCTGGCCGATCGCCTGGTAGATCCCCTCCCACTCGCTGGAGAGGCGGCGAAGCTCCCGCTCCAGAACGCGATGACGGGTGACCTCGACGAACTGGACGGCGACCTCGGCGGGTCCGAACCGGAAGGCAGAGACCTCGTATACCCGCTCGGTGCCACCCTCCTGGTAGGGCACGTCCTCCTGGACGAACGGGATGCCCGACCGGACCACCTCGCGGTACCGCTCGGGGATCTCCGTCTCTGCGAGCCCGGGGAACGCCTCCTCGATGGAAAGGCCGACGAGGGCGGCGTGATCCCGGCAGAGAATCCGGTCTGCCGCCGGGTTGCCACCGCTGAAGACGAGCCTTCCGTCCGGTTCGAGGTGGTAGAGGTGGAGCCCGGTCGGCGTGGACTCGAGAAGCGCCCGGAGCTTCCTCTCCGATGCGGCGAGGCGGCTCTCGCTCTCCTTCAGCTCGTCGAAGCTCTCCCGCAACTCCTCCTCTGCGGCCGAGAGCTGCTCGTAGGCGGCGCGGAGTTCATCCTCCGTCCGTCGCAGCCCGGTGATGTCACGGAGGACGACCTGGACCCCGCGGAACCGGCCGTCCCGGATGATCGGTACACCCGTCCCCTCCAGGACGAGCGTCTCCCCGCTGCGCCGCCGGCTCTCGATCACGATCGGCGGGCTGGGCCGGCCCGCCTGCATATCCGCCTCCGAGGCGCGGATCGCGGCCAGACCCCGGGGGTCGATCAGGCCCGGATCGAGCGGGCGGCCCACCACCGTATCGGGGGCGTACCCCGTCACCCGTTCCATCGAGGGGGAGGCGTAGAACGGGATGCCCTGCTCATCGAGGAGGAGGACGATCTCCGAGATCCGCTCCGCCATCTCCCTGAACCGCGCCTCGCTCTCGCAGAGGGCGAGCTCGGAACGACGGCGCCGGACCGCCTGCCGGCACTTGTGGAGGAGCTCGGCGAACTGTGCCACGGGCTCGCCCCCCTTCTGGACGTAGAAGTCGGCGCCGTTGTCGATCGCCTCGACCGCGATCTCCTCGCGTCCCCGCCCGGTGAAGAGGATGAACGGGATCTCCCCGATCTCCCGGCGGCATGCCTTCAACAGCTCGATCCCGTTCATCTCGGGCATCTGGTAGTCGGAGACGACGATGTCCGCGGGACTCTGGGCGAGCTCCGCGAGCGCCTCCCGGCCGGAGGCGGCGGTTCTGACCTGGACATCGGGCTCTTTACTGAGATAGAGACGCACGAGTTCGAGCAGGGCGGGTTCGTCGTCCACATAGAGGATGCAGATCGACAGAGAGAGGGCCTCCTGATAGTGACCGTCTGTTCCAGCAAAGATAGGTCTTTCGAATCGGTTCCAATCACGGCCCTCTCCGGATGGAGGGGACGAGACCGACGGTAGCGAACGCGGCGGCGATCTCCGGTTCCGGGTTGCGGCGACGGTACAGGAGGTGTGACCCGCACCGGCAGTCGCTCGCTCCGAACCGGGGGATGGATTCGCCGCCGATCGTCCGCGCGAGCCTGCATTCCAGCCGCCCGGTCCCGGTGCCGGTGACGACCGCGACCACCCGGAACCCGGGGTCGAGCAGGAGATGGTCGACGTGCCAGCGCGGAACACCGATCCGCGTCCGGGCGAGGCGCAGGTGCCGCTCGACCCGCGCCAGACCCCCCGGGCCGAGCGCCGAGCCGATGTAGAGGTGGTACCCGGCCCGGAACGAGACCGTCCCGAGGGCGCCCACCGAAAGGGTGCGTGCGCGGTTCGAAAAGACCAGGCAGTAGGTGCCGGGTTCCATGCCTAGAGGCGGCGGATCAGTTCCCGTGCGGCCCGGATCTGCCGGTCCCCTCCCTCCTCCACGGGAAAACCGTGCCCGGGATAGAGGCCGCGTACCCCGAGGTCGGCGAGCCGGTCGAGCGACCGGGCGAGGGACTCGCGGGAACCGCCGGGGAAGTCGTACCGGCCGAAGCAGCCGTCGGAGAAGACGGTATCGCCCGAGAAGAGGTCGCCCGTCTCCTCGTCGTGCAGGCAGCAGGAGCCGGGAGTGTGACCCGGCGTATGCAGCACCCGGAGCCCCTCCACCCGGTCCCCGTCGCGGAGGACGAGGTCGGGGAGGATCCCCGGTGGGCGGGCCCCGAACTGCAACGAGAGGGACCTGGTCTCGTCGATCAGCGCCGGCGCGTCCGCCTCGTGGATCGCGACCCGGGCGTTGCAGAGATGGGCGATCTCCCTCACGTGGGCGGTATGGTCGTGGTGACCGTGCGTGAGGACGATCACCTCGATCGCATCCCGGTAGGGCTCGACCGCCATCGGCAGGACGCCCGCGTCGACGAGGACGGAACCGGAGATGAAGGCATTTGCATAGAACCCGCGCCCGGGAATCCAACGGATCGGCATACAACCATATAACGACCGCGGGCCATATCCTGTTTATGCACCGCCTGATCGAGGACTGCCTGGAGTCCGTGCCCGAGGTGGCCCACGCCATCGCCCGCGACGAGGGACTGGTTCCCCGCCGTGTGGCCCGGGCGATCGCCCGCGGCCGGATCGTGGTCCCGGCCAACCCACGGCGGGAGCACCGGCTCTGCGCGATCGGCGAGGGCTGCCGGGTGAAGGTGAACGTGAACGTGGGGACCTCCGGGACGCGCTGCGACCCGGCCCTGGAGCTCGAGAAGGCCAGGGCAGCGCTCGAGGAGGGGGCGGACGCGATCATGGACCTCTCCACGGGCGGCGACCTGCCGGCGATCCGGCGGTCGATCCTCTCGCTCGACACCCCCGTCGGGACCGTGCCGGTCTATGAGGCGGTCCGCCGGGCCGGGAACGCGGCGGACGTGGACGCGGACCTCCTCTTCCGCGTGATCCGCGAGCACTGCCGGGAGGGGGTCGACTTTCTGACCCTCCACTGCGGCGTGAACCGGGACGCGTACCGGGCCCTGGTGGACGACCCGAGGGTGATGGGCGTCGTCTCCCGGGGAGGCGCGTTCCACACGGTGATGATGGTGGAACGGGGGGAGGAGAACCCGCTCTTTGCCGAGTTCGACTATCTCTGCGAGATCCTGCGGGAGTACGGCGTCGTCCTCTCGCTCGGCGACGGGATGCGGCCCGGGTGCTGGTCCGACGCCGGGCGGCTCGCGAAGGCGACCGAGTACCTGACGCTCGGGCGGCTCGCGAAGCAGGCGCTCGCCGCCGGCGTCGAGCGGATGATCGAGGGGCCCGGGCACATGCCCCTCGACCAGGTGGGATACAACGTCCGGATGATCAAGGAGCTGACCGACGACGCACCGCTCTACCTGCTCGGCCCGCTGGTGACCGACCTCGCGGCGGGCTACGACCACGTGGCGGCGGCGATCGGGGGGGCGGTCGCCTGCCAGCACGGGGCCGACTTCCTCTGCATGGTCTCTCCGGCCGAACACCTGGCCCTGCCCGACCGGGACGACATCGTCGAGGGGACCCGGGTGGCGCGCCTCGCCGCCCACGTGGGGACGCTCTCCCGCCTCCCGACCGGCTCCGCCGCCCGGCAGGAGGCGCGGATGGGCGATGCCCGGCGCCGGCTCGACTGGGAGGAGCAGTTCCGGCTCGCCCTCTTCCCCGCGCACGCCCGCCGGATCCACGAGCGCGACGGGGCCCTGGAGACCTGCTCGATGTGCGGGGACCTCTGCGCCGTCCGGCTCGCCGGGGACCTTCTCCCGAGGTCGGGGCCGCACCTGCCGGAGTGAGGCGACCGTTCCGCCGGGATTATCTGTACCGGACGACCAACCATCTCCATGGACCCCCGGATCCTGCCCTGCCTGCTGTTCGCCCTGGCCGCTCTGCTCGCGTCCGGGTGCACCTCTCTCTCCGGACCGAACCCCCCCTCACCCGCGGTCCCGACGACGGGGGGGCCGCCCGTCGACGCCGACCCGGCGGCCGTACTGGCCACGATCGTCGGCGATGTCAATGCGACGCTGGGCGCGATGGACACGAGCGTTGCGACCGCCGCCGCCGAGCTCGGGCGGTCCGGCCTCTCCGGCCCGGAGGCGAACGCGTCGCTCGAACGGGCCGCCGCCTTCTCACCGCACGTCGCGGACGCCATCTCGATCGACCCCGCCGGGCGGGTCGCCGCCGCGATGCCCGTGGAGTACGCCCGCATGATCGGGACGAGCCTGGCTGACCAGGCCCACGTCCAGGCGATGCTGCGGGACCGCCGGCCCATGGTCTCCCCGATCTTCACCACGACCGAGGGGTTCGACGCGGCCGTACTGGCGCACCCGGTCACCGGGTCGGACGGGTCGTTCAGGGGGATCGTCTCGGTCGCCTTCGACCCCTCGATGCTGCTCGCGGACCGGATCGACCGTGCGGTCTCCGGGACGACGCTCTCTGCCTGGGCGATGCAGACGGACGGGCGCGTCCTCTACGACCCCGATCTCGACAGGATCGGAAAGAACGTGCTGACCGACCCCGCGTACGCGGGGTCTGTCGAGCTCCGGGCACTTGCCGGGCGGATGGCGACCGAGCCGTCGGGGAACGGCACCTACACGTTCAACCGGACGGGCGGGGGGCCGGTGGTGACAGAACAGGCGACCTGGGATACCGTGGGCATCCACGGGGTCGGGTGGCGGGTCGTCGTGGTCCGCGAGGGCTGACCTTTGGTCTTTCGCTCCCCTTCTCGACAGGGGCGTGGCGGTCCCATCCCTCCACGTTTTGTCATACACCGAATTTTCGTATCGAAACTATTATTAGATTCAAAGTGAACCTACCCTAATCGCGCGTGGAGTGACAGACTCTCTTTCGCGGCGGTGTTGCCGGGCGCCGAGCCACCCCTTCGCGCGGGGACAGCGAACCAATAGTTCCGCTCCGGAGCGGAGCGGCTGGAGGAAGGAGATGTCATCCACGACCAACCGAGAAGGGCGCCGAAGCGGGCCCCTGGGAACCGCAGCCATGCTATTCTGCCTGAGCCTCTTCGTGCTCGGCACACTGCCGGCGTTGGCCGGCGCTGGAGACGTGACTAGTGAACCTCGTACCACCCTCGGGATCGGGCTCGTGATCAGCCAGCCCGGGAGTTACACCCTCGACCACGATCTCGCGGGCGAGGCATACGGGGTGGCGATCGAGAGCTCCGACGTCCTGCTCGACGGGATGGGCCACGCGGTGACGGCCACGAACGGCACTGCTGTCTACCTCAGCGGTTCGTCTGAGGGCCCGATCTCGAATGTGACCGTCCGGAACCTCTCCGCTCACGGGAGCCGTACCGGGGTGTACATCGGGCGGGTGAACGGCACGGTGATCGAGGACGTCCTCGCCGAGCAGAACGGGCTCGGGCTCGGGTGCGGGTATGCCGCGATGGGCGGCGCCGAGCACGTGGTCGTCCGCGATTCGGTGATCCGGGAGAACGAGGGAGCCGGGATCAGCCTGTCCTACCCAAGCGACGGAGTGACGATCGAGGGCTGCACTGTGACACGGAACGGACGGGGGATCGAGAGTGACCTGTCCGGCCGACTGGAAGAGAACCTCCTGGTCGACTCGGAGATCGCGGAGAATGCCGCGTTCGGAGTCTCGGCGAAGGAGAGCGGTCTCGTCCTCCGGGGCTGCACGGTCCGGGAGAACGGTGGGAACGGGATCGAGCTCGAGCACGCGAGAGCGGAGATCTTCGGGAACCGGATCGAGACGAATGCCGGAATTGGCGTCTCCTCGTCCGATCGGGGCGCCTCCAACATCACATCGAACGTGATCGCCGGGAACGGCCAGGGGGTCAGCCTGGGCGGTGACTGGGCGAGCCGGCTCGTGAACAACCACCTGGATAACATCGATAACGGCTTTTTCGGGCCGGTCGAGGTCGGGATGCTGAATATCACGAAGTCACCGGGGCCGAACATCGTCGGGGGTCCGTTTATCGGCGGAAACTACTGGGCGCACCCGAACGGGACCGGTTTCTCCCAGACCCACCCCGACACCGACGGCGACGGGTTCTGCGACGAGCCCTACGTCGTCAATATTGAGGAAGGGGTGACCGACCACCTGCCGCTCGCGATGCCGGACACCACGCCGGGGCCGATCGGAGGGGATAAGGGCTACTTCCTGGTCTCCACGGTGCCGGCGGGTGCCCAGGTGTTTCTCGTGGATCTCTCGGGAACGCGGTACCCGGTGGGGAACACCTCGGCGGGCGCTCTCAACGTCACGGTCTACCTGACCGCAACACCGATCCGGGCGGTTGTCGCCACCCTCCCGGGGTATAAGGATGCAGTCTTCAACGTCACCCAGTACCCGCCGAGGGGCGGGACGATCCCGGTCAGCCTCGTGCTCGAGAAGGCAGGGGGTGGAACAGTGCCCTATCGGACGCACGAGGTGCCGTGCCGGGTCGAGGCGGAGGACTACGACCTGGGCGGTGAGGGCGTCGCGTATCACGACACCACGCCGGGTAACGCCGGCGGGGCGTATCGATCGGACGACGTGGATATCGAGCGGACGGCGGGGCTTGCGACGCCGAACATCGGCTGGATCCGGAACGGTGAGCACCTCTGTTATACCGTGAACGTCTCCCGCCCCGGGGACTACCTGGTCTCGCTTCGCGTCGCGAGCCCGAACAGCGCCCAGTTCGTGGAGGTCGACGTCGACGGGGCCCGCTCGATTGCGTACCGGGTCCCGAACACCGGGTCGTTCGGCCGGTACGTAACCGTCACCCTGGGCTCAACGTTCGACTTCCCTCCCTGGTCCACGCCCGGGGTGACGGTCACGCAGACCCCGATGCCGACGGCGACGGGGATAGAGAGCCAGCTGATCCCGTTCTACCTCTCTGCGGGCACCCATGTGGTGACGCTCCAGTTCAAGAGTGACGGTCAGAACATCGACTGGCTCGAGCTGACGCGTGCCGGCACGACGCCGACGCCAGGCGTGCCCTATCCCGCACCCCACTCTGTGCCCGGGCGTGTCGAGTCCGAGGACTACGATACCGGCGGGTTCGCCGACGCCACTGTGGCGAACGAGGGAGGGGCATACCGGAACGACGCGGTCGATATCGAGCGCGGCGGCTCGAACTTCAACGTCGGCTGGATCCGTCCTGAGGAGTACCTGGTCTACTCGGTCGACACGGGGAGCGACGACGACTTCGTCATCGGCTTCAGGGTGGCGAACCCCGGGACGGCGAAGAGAATGACCGTATCTGTGAACGACGCGGCACAGATCCTGCAGATCCCGTCGACCGGTTCGTTCGGCACCTGGACGACGGTCACGCTCCCAGCCGTCCGGATGCACGCGGGCCGGAACACGGTCAGGGTCGAGACGGGCGTCTCAAGCTCGTTCAACCTGGACTACATGGAGTTCAGAAGGGCCGGGACGCAGCCCCCGACCACGGTGATCACGACGCCGACGACGCCCGCGCCGTCCGGCGGGGCCACCTTCACGGCGTCGCCGGTGACGGTTCCGAAGGGCGGCAGCGTGAAGTTCTCGGTGATTCCGGCGAGCGGGAAGACCGTGAAGTCGGCCTGGTGGTCGTTCGACGCTGTGGGGCACATGAACACCTGGAACTCCCGCGTCGTGAACCCGAGCTTCTACTACCCGGCGAAGGGGACCTTCTCGCCGCTGGTGAAGCTGACCTACACGGACGGGTCGACCGAGACCGTCCAGCGGACGGGCTACGTCAGGGCGACCTGAGCTCCCTCCGTTTTCAGACCACGTTCGCTGCGACGTCCGGATCGACCTCGAACGCGACCTCGTTCCGCCTGAGGAAGCCCGGGGTCATCGGCGCGTTGTAGCGCATCAGAAACGGTTCCCCCTTCGTCGGCACACTGCCCCGTTCCAGGGTGGCGAGGAGGCGTGAGCGGGCCGCCTCGACGTCCTCTCGCCCTGCGTGACCGCTGAAGCGGACCACGGCAAGGACACGGGCAGGCACCGCCTCGATCCGCACCTTTTCGTCCGTCGGCTCCGGCACCTCTCCCGGTTTCATCCCCGGCGGCATCACGAACGACATGCTCCCGGGGGCGGTGATCATCGGCGCCGTCATCGCGAGGTGTTCGGCCGTGATCACCGGTGCGGTCATCGGGATCTCGCGCCGGGCCCGGTTTGCCCCGTTGATGAAGGCGAAGAGGTGTTGGAACCCGCGGTCATCCCCGCTGTCGTTCACCGTCGCAAGCACCAGCGGCGGGTACCGCCGGAACTCCACCTCTCCGTCCTGGCCCATCACCTCGTACGCTATGGTCTGTGTCATGACCGGTCGACCCGAGGGAGTATGCCGGCTCCTGCCGGATGCCGATTTCGGTGCGCCTCTTTCAGTCCTCTTCTCCGGTCGCCCCCTGTTTGCGCCAGAGATCCCGGCCCCTCCCGGTCGCTTCCGCGGGCAGGAGGGCGAGTTCTGGCGGAAACGGGGCGAAGAAGGTCTGGTCGACCAGGCTCGGTTCGTTGAACCGGATCGTCCAGGAGCGGAGCAGGTCCCGCGGCTCGGCGAGATACGCGTGGCCCGCACGGTATCGCTCGATCAGCCTGAGGCAGTGCGCCCGCTCCTCGTCCGAGACGCGCCCGCGGAAGTGGCCCAGGGTGTGGAGGAGGACGTCGATATTTGCGGTGTGGCGCGGCGCCCGTGCGAGGGCGGCGCCGAGCATCTCGCGATAGCGGGCGAAGAGTTCTTCGGCCGGCACCCGTGCCCGCGCGGCAAGAAGCCGCCCCATCTCGCCTGTCCGCGCGCGGTGGCATGCGCCGAGGTAGAGCTTGTTGTTTCCGTGGAACCGTGCGAGGTCCTCGGGGTCGGCGCCGGACTCGACCTGGCGAAAGGCGGCGAGGGTGAAGATGGCGGCGAGGAAGGCGTCGCGGATCCTGGCGTTGCCGAGCCGGAGTTCGTCTTCGACCGGAAGGTCGGGGAAGCGGCGGATCACCTCGCGGGCGAAGAAGCCGGCCGACCTCCCGATCGGTGCCGACCTTCCCGCTGACGGGTAGACCCTGACCCCCCCCGGTCCCGAGGTCGGGGACCCGCCTTTCAGCAGGAACCCATCGAGCGGGGGCAACCGGTCGAGGAAGCCGGAGGTGAAGGACTGCATCTCGCCCGTGACGTCCCGTCCTGTCGCGGGCTGGACGAGGTGGTCCCCGTCGTTTCCGCGGACGATCCGGACCGTCTCCCGGGGAATACCGAGGCCGATCTCGACCTCGGGGCAGACCGGGATGCAGTCCGCAACCGGGCGGAGCGCCGCGACGAGCGGCGATGGTATCCGCGCGCCGTCGTACCGGCAGGCATCGAACTCCAGACAGCGGCTCACGACGAGCCGGGGACGGGCATAATGTCGCTCCATCCTGGCATCACCTGTCCGTCGCTCTCGCGTGCTCCGACTTAATGACCACCCATCCGCCCGGCGCCAGCCTCGAGGATCCGCACCGCGAGCCATGCCGCGTTCGCACCGTTGTCGATCCCGACGCAGGCGACGGGCACCCCCTTCGGCATCTGGACGATCGAGAGGAGGGCATCGAGTCCGCCGAGCGTCCCGGAGACGGGGACACCGATCACGGGACGGTCCGTC
>JAKPPV010000064.1 GCA_029547145.1 Methanobacteriota archaeon | reverse complement strand
CGGATGGCGGACTGTAAAATCTGCCGAGACCGGCGGGGCGAGTGGACAGGATGACCCGGCCGCCGGATCGGGCGAATTTTCAAGCGACGGGGCCCGGAAGTGACCGCGACCGACGAAGAACGACGCGAGGCCGCCGCGGCCCTCGAGGCATTCAAGGCCGCCGGGGGGACGGCCCGCCGGATCGATCCAAACCGATCCAACGCGAACCGCGAGGGGGAGGGGGTGACGGCAGCGGCCGAGCTCCCTGTCTATCCCGGACCGGCACCGGCGACCCTCGGGGAGGCGGCCGCGCTGATGGACGGAATAGGAACCCGATACCGGGCCCTCTCGCCCGAGACGGAGGCCGCGATCCTCGCCCTTCAGGCCGAGGCCCTCGAGGCCGAACCGGACGCCGAGGCCACGACGGCCGCGACCGCGGACCGGGAGGACCTCGAGGACCAGGCCGAACCGGATCCCGATGACCAGGCCCCGCCCGTTCCCGAACCGACCGGCGAGGGGGTGACGGTTCCGATCGTCGCCGATATCGCCATGCGAATTTGGCCCGAGGCGGGCGAAAATTTCCCTGCCGAGTTCATGCAGGGGGGCCGGCGGCTCTTCCTCACGACGGCCCGAACGCCGCCCTGGAATAGCCTTCTTGTTCAGAAACGATGGGCGAACCAGCTCATTGAGGCCCTCGGCGACGCCGCCCCGATGGCACCGGCCGCCCTGAAAAAGAAAGTTACCGGCGCCTTTGTTGACTTCGCCGAGCGGCTCGAGAATGACCCGGATATAAAGAAGGCCCTCACCCCGGCCGCGGTCCGGCGGGTTCTCGCCCGCACGAAGGCGATCGCCGTGTACCCGAGCACGGAAACGACATACGTTATCCGCCTCGGCACCCGGGATCTCAGGGTCCCGATCAAGGACATGGCCCGGACCGATCCGGCCTTCATCAATACGGCATGGCTCAACCTGTTTCCAACCGAACCGCTCAACGCGACCCGCCGCGAGTGGTTACAGATTCAGGCCGCATGGACCGATCCGGCCGTGGTCGAGATCCGCGAGACTGAAGAGGCCTCCGAGGACGAGATCATTATCGAGCGGCTCCGGGCGTATCTCGAGAAGTTAACCCTGGTGACCTCAGCGGACGCCTTCACAGCGGATACTCTCGCCTGGCATGACGAAAGGGCCGGCTGGGTGTGGGTGATGGGCACCGCGATCGCTCGGTTCATAGAGGACGATCTAAAACGCCTGTCGTCCTGGTCCTCGGCCCTCTCTGTAAGGCTCCGGGAGAACAACGGCCCGATGCCGCGGACGAGTATGACGATCCGGGTGGGTGGGTTCAAAACCCCGATCCGATGCTGGCCGTTCCGGCGGGACTTCGCCACGTTCAAGACAAACGTACCCGTCCTAGACGTACGTGATGTAGTCGAGGCCGGGAGGGATCCCAAATGACCCGTGTAACGGGTTCCCCTCTTGTAACGCGCGCGAGGCGCCAAAAACAAAACTATGGTATAGAAATCAAAACGAAACTGCCCGTTACACCCGTTACACCCGTTACACGGTATCATTTCGGTCAGTATAACGCGCAAGAGGCCCGGAAAATGCCCGGTTTTGTAACGGGTTCCGATCAGTTACCCGTTACAGCCCGTTACAAATTTGACAGGGTATTTAAACTGGCTGAGATCGCCCCGGATGCAAAAGCCGATCATGTAACGGGTGGGGTCCTCACGCACGCGATTAAGGGAGGTTCGGGCCGATGATCGCACCGGTTACCCGTTACATGGCCGGCCCGGGCACGGGCAAGACGTTTACGCTTCTCGAGCTGGTCCGGCGGGAGGCCGAGGAGCACGGCACCCGGATCGGGGATCTCGCCTTTGCAACGTTCGCCCGGTCTCAGGCCGAGGACGTAAAGAACCGGATCCGGACCGTGTACCCGGACGCCAAACCGGATGAGGTAAATGCCGCGGTCCTGACTGTTCACGCGGCCGCCCTCCGGGCCTGCCGTTCCGGCGGGATCCTCGACGCCGACGCCCGGATCATCCAAGAGGGATTGAAACGGGACAGTCGGTATTTCGAGGAGTTCGCGACCGCCCATAACCTGCCGTATGACCCCGCCCGGGCCCGCCGGATCGATCCCGACGATGACCGCGCGGCCGGTAAAGACGAACCGCCCGGCAACGCCCTATTCAAGATCGCCCGGTATATCACCGGTCAGTATACGTGGGGCCCCGAGCACGCCGATAACGCCCTCAACGCGACCGGGACCCATATCCCGAGCGGGTACGGGGACCGGCCCGAGCTCCTCGCCGCATGGGCCGAATACAAGACGGATAACGGACTGTATGAGCACGACGATTATATCCGCCTCGCAATCAACGAAAACGCCCCGGCCCCGGCCCCCGTGATGATCCTTGATGAATACCAGGATATGTCTCCCTCTCAAGCCGTCCTCTCGGAAACGTGGCGGCAGTCCGGCGAGGTCCTCAGGGTCTACGTGGCCGGCGATCCGAACCAGGCTATCTATGGGTTCCGAGGCGCCGATCCGATCTTCCTCGAGAAGATCGGCGGTCCGGTCGAGGACATAGGGGCGACCGCGGGCGGACCGGTCCCGGTCTCGAGGCGATGCCCGGCCGCGATCGTCCGGGCCGCCGATCTGGTCCTCGGCGGTCGATCGAATATGGCCCCCCGGTCCGCGGGTGGAGTGGTCGAGGTCCGGCACCCGTACGACGGCGCCGAGTTCGCCGCCCTGGTCGCCAACCTCCAACGGGCGTACGGCGCCGTGATGGTTCTCGCCCGGTATCAACGGGACGCCCGCCGCCTCTCAAAGGCCCTGACGGCCGCCGGGCTCCCTCATTCGGCCCTTAACCCGGGCCGGGTAACCCCCTGGCAAAAGGCCCGGACCGGGGCCGGGGCGATGGTCGATCCCGCCGAGGTCCTCGCGGCCCTGGATGCGATCGACGTGTACCAGCGGACCGGGCACCCGTGGACCCTCGAGAGGGGCCCGGCCGAGGCCCTCGCGGCCGCCGGCCGCCTCCGGGCACGACCCGAGACGGTCCGGGCCGCCCTCGTCTCAAATCAGTCTATCCATATCGCCGACGCGATCGGATGGTTCGGGATCGCACCCGAGCGGGGGATCGCCCGGATCCTCGCGGCCGGCGCCCTTGACTTCCGCGAGGACTTCGGGCGGGGGTTCCTCGCCGCCTTCGACCGCCGGGACCGTCCGAACCGGACCGCGATCGCCGTGGACACCATACACGCCGCGAAAGGCCGCGAGGCCCCCGCGGTGGTCCTCCACACGGGTTACCTGAAGACCCGGGCCGCGGACTATTGGGCCTCTCCCGCGATCGCGGCCGAGGAGCGGCGGGTCTACTATGTTGGGATAACCCGGGCCTCTTCATACCTGGCGATAGCTGACAGTCTCCGATCGGGCCCCTCGGCCCCCCCGTTACAGGCGATCGCGGGGGTCCGCGGATGACCATCGAGGTTCCGCCCTGGTCGTGGGACCCGGACCGCCTCGCCCTGGTCCTCGAGACCGCGGCCGCCTTCTTTGAATCCCGCCTCGAGGAGCGGCACCGCGAGCACCTCCACACCCGGTACGGACTGACGGACGAGACGATCGCCCGCGGCCGGATCGGGTTCGCCCCCGTGGACCGTTCCGCCCTGGTCGTGGCCCTGATGGAGGCCGGGATCGATCGCGAGGAGATCCGCGCCTCCGGTCTCGCCTGGGTGGACCAGGATAGCGCCCGGGCCCTCTGGTCCGGCCGCCTGGTCTTTCCGTACCTGGTCGGCGGCCGGCCCCGGTTCTTCATCGCCCGGACAACGGACGAGACAAACGAGCATCCGGGCCCCGCCGGGGTGGTTGGGAAATACAAAAAACAGTCACGGGCGATCGTCCTCCTGGACCGATCCCGGATCACCAACGGGATCGAGGAGCCGATCTTTGGTGCGGATACGGTGCGGGCCGGTGCACCGCTCATCATCACCGAAGGGATCACGGATTGCACCATCGCGCACCAGTCTGGTTACGCGGCGGTGAGCCCTGTCACCGTCCGGTTCAAGCGGGAGCATGCGGCCGCCCTGGTCGAGCTCTGCCGGCCGGCCCGGCCGATCTACCTGATCATGGACTCCGAGGAATCCGGGGCCGGGATCCGGGGCGCCGTCGTTACCGGTCTCGCCCTCGCCCGGGCGGGCCTGGTCCCGTATCTCTGCGAGATCCCCCGGCCGGCCGGACTCGAGAAGGTAGACCTTAACGATTTCATCCGCGGGGGCGGGGACGTGGCCGCCCTCTTTGAGACCGCGATCTATGTCGAGGAGCACCCGATCGCCGAGGAGCTGACCCGTGAGGAGTGGCGCCGGTCGGCCGATCGCCTCCGGTCCGCGATCATTCGGCAGCGGGCCGCCCTCT
>JAKPPV010000061.1 GCA_029547145.1 Methanobacteriota archaeon | reverse complement strand
CTGTATCTGCTCGGGTGTCAGCTGCCTGTCGGGGTCAAGCTTGGTCACGTGGGTCCAGCTCTTCCAGTTGATATGCATGGACGGGCTCCTTGTTAGATCACTATGATGTCTTCCCCTGACCTTTTCTTCTTTGTGAGGGGGGCAGCCTTCCGGAGTGCGGCAATCTTCTGCCGGGGGAGGCCGGACCTGACCGAGATCAGCGATTCGTCGAGGCCGTGCAGGGTCTCCCTGTCAAAGACCCCCGCAGAGAGGAGCTGGCTGTAGACCTGGGGCGTCATCCCGGGCACGGAGAGAAGGTCTTCCCTGCCCCGCCGGAACTTCGCGGCGGTCACTTTCTCCGGCACGGGTTTTCCCAGGTGGCGTGCAACCGCCTCGACGTGCCGGAAGACCGTGTCCGGGGATATCCCGGTCTTTTCCGCGATGGCAAGCGGGTGGATTGTGAGGAGTGATTCGGGTGTGACGAACCCGGCATCGAGGTACTTTTTGAGGCTTGCCGGCGGTATCCCGATCGTCCTGAGGGTACGCTCGCCGACCTCGCGGCGTGCCCCGGCCTGGAGGAGATCGATCTCCTTCTGCGAAAGCCCCGCCTCCCTGAGAACGGCCGGGTCAGCCTTCCCAAGGTCGTCTATCCCGTTGATTCCGGCCTGGGCGAGTTTCTTGACGATGTTTCCCGGGCTCCTGCCCTTCCGCGGGACGATGCGGGAACGGACGAACTTCCGGCAGTCAGACCGCCGCCTGAGGAGGTCGAGGGCATCTTTGGCCTCCTCCTGGACCTGCCGGGCGTTTTCGGGTGTGATGCAAAGGAGGCCGGCGAGTTTTTCGGCCGGCGTCCCGATGATGTCCTGGACCGAGTAAATCCGGGCCGCGACCATCTTTTCTGCAAGATCCGCACCCGCCGAGGGGAGGAGTGCGAGCGTCTCGCGCAGCGACGCGATCTGGTGGCAGAGGGGGCACCCGATCTCCCACGGCCGCGACCCTTTGCGCACGAGGCGGACGTGGTAGAGCCCGTGTTCCGGGCACGTCCTGTCCGTCCGGAGCGCGTACCCCCA
>JAKPPV010000054.1 GCA_029547145.1 Methanobacteriota archaeon | reverse complement strand
GAGACCTTCTTCATCAGCGCCAGGTTCGCCGCGTTCGCCGGGTCGTTCACCTGGTTCGCGGTGGCGAGGCAGGTGGAGAAGTGCGCCCTCGCCTGGGAGAGGTACGACCGGATCTGCCCGAAGTCGCTCGCGCCCCAGGCGTTGCTCCATGCCGTGTTGCCCGCCTCGTACGACGCGTACGCCTGCGCCATCGTCGCCCCTCCGGGGGGCACCGTGGGCAGCGTCGTCACGGTGCCTGACCCGATCACGGTCACCGCCCAGTCGCCCTCGAGCACCTGGTTGTAGACCGAGACGTGGTAGTAATATACCCCCGGTGTCGACCGCGTCACCGAGAACGAGTACCGTCCATCGCGGTCGGTGGTGGTGGTGCCGATCTGCCGGAACGCAGTGCTCCCCGGTGCCCGCTCCTCCAGTGCAACCGGGATGTTCACATAGGGTGCCCCGGTCGACTTCGAGTAGATCCGCCCGCTCAGGGTGAACGGGACGTTCACCGTCGCCGTCATCGTGGTCGTCTCGAGGGTGACGGCGTCGCCACCCCCGCAGGTACCGGCGGCGTTCGTCAACGGTCCGTAACCGTCGGGCTGTGCGGTTACCGCACCCGCAAACAGGCAGGCGAGCAACAGAGTGAGCAGGAGATGGTACAGGTCCTTCATGTTCAACCCCCCGATGACGTCACCAGGCAGGCGGGGACTCCGGGCGGACGCCGGGTATCCGGTCCGCACCGTCCGCCGCTCCCGCAGGTGATCGGCCCCTCGGGTCGTGCCTCTATCTGGTATGGTGTTCGTGACAGTCCCTTCACCTCAGCGGATATAAAATATTTCATATCTTTTCTGAACACCTCCCCGTCGGGACACAGAGGGGCGTCTCACCCGTCCCGGCGTTCCGTGCAGCCCAGCACCGTGCCGAGTGCATTCGCATCCCGTGTACGTGCCCCCTCCGCCCGACGGTCTTCCCGTCCCTTTTCAGCGGGACGACGGTACCCCGATGCACCCGCAAACTCGGGGACAGACCATCGGGCATCATCCATGCTCCCCTCCCCGAATGATGTAGAGTCGACCACCCGGGGGTCGAGACGACGACGGAGGTCATGAGCAGCCATCTTCCGGTTCAACCGATGTCAGACGCCGTCTCCCTTCGACAAGGGGCCCGCCCCTTCCAGTCCCTGCTCCGACCTTCGGCGTCCCCGAAGCGTGGTTGTGAGGGGTCTCCCTTTCCAGGGTATCCTTGCAGGGGCCCTCGGGGGAAAAAGTGTGGTCTCTCCACGAATCAGACCAGCTCGGGAGAAACGGGTTCGGTCGGGGCGTTCCCGCCGCTCACCTGGTAAATCTTCGCATCATAGCCTGCGGTCGCCGCATCGTAATCCAGTGTGTCTTTGAACCGTTTGGCATCGTGGTTGATCGTGAACGACGAGGTTGCCGGGTTCCAGTCCTCCCCGAGCTTGTACCAGAGCGTGTACGAACCGATGGGGATGCCGGTGACACGGTGCTGATCGTTCGCCCGGAGGTAGAAAGAAAAGAGCCTCTCTCCCGATTCCGGGGGAGAAGCCAGCTTCCTGAGGGTGATCACCGCGTCGTAGGGGTTCTGGTTATCGACCTCGAGGTACTTGGAACCCGACAACGTGCCACGGTGGATCCAGGTGCCGGTCTCCGGACGGCCCGCTGGTGCCATCGTGGTGGTCACCGGCACCGGGGTGGTGGTCACCGGTGCCGGCGTCGCCCCGCCGAGCATCGTCGCGAGGATGTTGTAGTTGCTCGTCGCGTCCGCTCCGAAGGTCGCGGAGGTCCGCAGGATACCGAACTGGCCCATTGCCTGGCCCGCCTGGGTGCGGAAT
>JAKPPV010000017.1 GCA_029547145.1 Methanobacteriota archaeon | reverse complement strand
CGAGGCCTCGACGGCAGCGGCCGCACCGCCTGACCCGGAAGAGCTCGAGCACGACCAGGCCGGCGAGGACCAGGCCGAAGCATCGCCGCCGGCACCGAAGGCCCGCCCCGTTCCCGAACCGACCGGCGAGGGGCTCCCGATCCCCTTGTGGGGGGATCTGACTATGCGGGTATACCCGGAGACCCGCGGGGCCTGTCCGATCGAGTTCGTGAAGGCGGACCGCGGCCGGATCTACATCGATTCCCCGAAGTCTCCCCCGTGGCTCTCGAGTCGCCTTCAGGATCGCCTGGTCGCGGGGCTGACGGTCGCGCTCGGCGATGAGGCCCGGTTACCTGAGTTCATGCGCCGGAAAGTCGGCGAGGCCTTCGCCGAGATCGCCGAGAAGCTCGAGACCGACGACGGAACCCGGCGGGCCCTGACGCCGGCCGCGGTCCGGAAGGCGATCGAGCTCACAGAGCGGGTGATCGTCTATCCGTCACAGGCGACGACCTACGAGATCACGATCGCGGGGCGGAACCTGTCGATAACGGCCCAACAAATGGCCCGGACCGATCCCGCCTTCATCAACGCCGCATGGCTCAACCTGTTTCCGACCGACCCGCTCAACGCGACCCGGCGCGAGTGGCTGATGATTCAGGCCGCATGGACCGATCCCGCCGATGTCGAGGTCCGCGAGACCGAAGAGGCGACGGAGGCCGAGACCGTGATCGATCGCCTGGTCGAGGACCTCGAGCGGGTGACCCTGGTAACGTCCGCGGAGAGCATGACCGGGCCCGAGTTCGCATGGCACGATGAGAGCAAGGGAGTTGTATGGGTTCACGGCCGGAGGATCGCCCGGTTCCTCGAGGACCTCAAGCGGCCCGGCTGGAATGACGGGAAATTGAGTGCGGCCCTGCAACAGGCCGGGTATACCTTCGGTAAGACCAAGCTGCAGCGGATCGGGCTCGAGGCGAAGAAAGGCGGAAAGCAGATCCGGTGTTGGCCGTTCAAACCGGGCCTGATCGAGTTCCGGCCGCCGGCCGGTGAGTCCCTCGAGGTGAGCGATTTTGTCCGGCCGTGATCCCTGGTGTGACAGGTCCGGGGCGGTGTTACACGCGCGTAAGACCGATCTTGTAAGTGATCACTTGCACGAATCAATTTCACCTGTCACACCTGTCACACCTGTCACACCTGAGAAAATCGGCCCTTATTCGCGCGCAAATGTCACCAAATCGGCCCGAAGTGTGACAGGTCTAAACGCCATACTTGTCACACCTGTCACACCAGGGACGAGAGTATATAAACTGACTGAGGGGGGTTCGATTCGTGAAAGGGATCGGTATCGGGATCGACCTCGCGCACGGGTAAGGAGGTGCGACCGATGACCGCGGCCGCGGTCGCCCGGTTCACGGCCGGCCCCGGGGTGGGAAAGACCTTCGAGCTCCTCCGCCGGATCGAGATCGAGGCCGAGGAGCACGGCACCCGGATCGGGGATCTCGCCTTCACGACGTTTGCCAAGTCTCAGGCCGAGGACGTGAAGGCCCGGATCCGGACCGTGTACCCGGAGGCCGGACCGAAGGAGATCAAGGCGGCGGTTTCGACCATCCACGCGGCCGCCCTCCGGGCATGTGCGGCCGCCGGGCTCCTCGACGCCGGCGCCCGGATAATCGCCGAGGGATCGAAACGGGATAGTCACTTCTTCGAGGAGTTCGCCGCCCTCCATCACCTCCCCTATGAGCCGGCCCGGGCCCGCCTCGCCGCACCCGATGACGATCGCGCGGCCGCCGGACAGGCCGAACCGCCCGGTAACGCCCTCTTCCGGATCGCCCGGTATATCGTCGGTCAGTGTACGTGGCCCTGGTCCCGGGCAACCGACGCGATGACCGCGATCGGGGCTCATATCCCGCCCTCGTACGGCAATGCGGCCGAGCTCCTCGAGGCCTGGTCAGCCTTCAAGGCCGATCGGGGCCTCTACGAGCACGACGATTATATCCGCCTCGCGATCGACCACAACGCGCCCGCCCCGGGCCGGATCCTGGTGGTCGATGAGTTCCAGGATCTCAGCCCTCTTCAGTTCGTCCTGGTCGAGATGTGGCGCCGGTCCGGGGACGTGGATCGGGTTTACGTGGCCGGCGATCCGAACCAATCGATCTACGGGTTCCGCGGCGCCGATCCGATCTACCTCGAGCGGATCCCGGACCCGGTCGAGGATATCGGCGCGACCGCGGACCGGCGCCCGCCCTCCCGCCGGTGTCCGGCCGCGATCGTCGCCGTCGCCGATCGGGTCCTCGGCGGCCGATCGAACATGGCCCCGCGGTCCGCCGGCGGAGTGGTCGAGGTCCGCGAGGGGGCCGAGTTCGCGGCCGTGGTCGAGGCCTTGCACCGTCGATACGGCGCCGTGATGGTCCTCGCCCGGTACCAGCGGGACGCCCGCCGCCTCTCGGCAGCCCTGACCGCGGCCGGGCTCCCTCATTCGTCCCTGCATCCCGATCGCCTCACGCCCTGGCAGAAGGCCCGGACCGTGGCCGGGGCCGTGGTCGATCCCGGCGAGGTCCTCGCCGCCCTCGACGCGATCGCCGTCTATGAGCGGGCCGGGCACCCGTGGACCCTCGAGCACGA
>JAKPPV010000056.1 GCA_029547145.1 Methanobacteriota archaeon | reverse complement strand
TGTTGCGACTCGCCGGATCGATTCTCAAGGACATCAACGAGGAGTGGATCACCGGGAAAAGGTATTTGCTGATGGACGAGTGATGGAGATCCAGGGAGACAGGACCCGAGGGAAATTACAGCACTTCTGAAACGCTACCGGATTTCGCCGAGAAGACGGGTAAATTTCGCGAGAGCAGCAGGGCTTTGCATTGGATCCGGCGGAACCGTCCTGGCCTTCCCTCTGGCGGATCCGGGACCCTCCCGTGCATGTGAACCCGGGTTATCCAGGCCGACGGGATCATCGGATCGTACATTCCCTCCCGAGCTTGCGTATCGTTGCGAACCGGAGGCGATGAATCCTGAGGGCATGGTATGGGGGCCCGAAGGGGAGTCCTGTCCCCTCGGTAAAAAATATCGGATAACAAGGCTTGACCCATCCCCCTTCCGAGGGGACTGGATCACCCGATCGTTCCCTCTCATGAGCGATCTCATCACGGAACAACAGACCGGCATCTTGTGGTTGCAGCCCGGGTAACCCCCCACCCGCCTGTGGATGTCGCCGGACCGGATATCCACGAACTCCAGTCCGCTGTTCTCGGATTGCTCGAAAACCGATCGGATCGCATCTCGAAACCCGGAGGCATCTGCCATGATGACACTGTTTTCTGAATATAGCCGATATCGTCATGAATTATTCGGGAGGGGTCTTTCCTACCATAGACCCGGCACGGGTGCCTTGTGATCATCGTCGGGGCGACCGGACCGTGAGCGTCATCGACCAGTGCTGTTGGGGGCACTCGCTCTATGCCGAAGCTGCCCCCAAGGCAACGGGCGGCGCCCATCACTGCCGGTATGTTGGTTTGTTTACGCTCCGCCGCTCGCCGGCACAGGGAGCAGCAAAGATGGGGCAGGCCAGCGGATTCGAACGATCCAACCGGCTCTCTTCATGAAAATGATGGTAAACATGATAGTAAAAAAAATAATAACTGCAATAAAATTCAGTCTCTTTCCACCTGCACCTGATCGGTGTAGTATACTCAAATTTTCATTTGCATCTTTGCTCGGAGAGAGAACACCCTGCCACGAGATCGGAATCCGAAGGCTCCAATCGCGATGTTCGGAGATTCCCATCTCCCACCATATAAGGGCGACCGGGTTGTTCCCTCCGGCTCATCGGACGGTAACTGATCGACCCGAAAAGACCCATCTCGATGGTCCCCGGTCCAGGTATGACGGCGTGAACACGGGTCCGGAAGACAGGACAGACCGGCGCCATCAGAGCCCGAACCACGCCCGGGCTGCACCCTCATGGGTCTCCAGACGGCGAGGATCGCCCCGGGCGGCCTGGTCCCCGTGAGCGACCCGTCATCGACCGCCCTCACCCTCCCCTGCACGGTGCCGGCAGGGGGCGTCCGTCCGGAGGATGATCGGGAGGACCGGTCCTTCCGGACGCGGTGGGAGCCAGGGTGACCCCGCCGCCCGCACCGCGAGACGTGCATCGGGCCCATCCGCGTCCCCCACCCCGCGCAGTTAATGTAGATTGGTGGTTCATGATCTGCGGTGACAGTGGATCCATGAGCGGGACGCGTCGGGTATACCTGGACCATGCGGCGACGACCCCCACCGCCCCCGAGGTCGTGGAGGCGATGCTCCCGTACTTCTCCGCGCGGTTCGGCAATCCATCCTCGATCTACGGGATCGCCCGCGAGTCGAGGGCGGCCGTCGATCGCGCCCGCGAACAGGTGGCCCGGGTGCTGAACGCCGCCCCCGACGAGATCTACCTGACCTCGGGCGGGACCGAGGCCGACAACTGGGCGATCAAGGGCGTCGCCTTCGCCGGCAGGGGGCGGGGCGATCACATCATCACCACCGCGATCGAGCACCATGCGGTCCTCCACACCTGCCAGTACCTCGAGCGCCAGGGATTCCGGGTGACCTACCTCCCGGTCGATGCGTACGGTCGGGTGGACCCGTCGGCACTCGCGGACGCGATCACGGACAGGACCCTGCTCGTCTCGATCATGACCGCGAACAACGAGATCGGGACGCTCGAGCCGATCGCCGCGTGCGCCGGGGTCTGCCGCGAGCGGGGTGTGCTCTTCCACACCGACGCGGTCCAGGCGGTCGGGTCCGTCCCGGTCGATGTCCAGGCCCTGGGCGTCGACATGCTCTCGCTCTCGGCCCACAAGTTCTACGGCCCGAAGGGGGTGGGAGCCCTCTACGTCCGGGAGGGCGTCCGGCTCGACAACCTGCTCCACGGTGGCGCACAGGAGCGGGGCAGGCGGGCCGGCACGGAGAACCTGCCCGGGATCGTCGGCATGGGAGTCGCGATCGAGCGGGCGGAGGCGCGGAGGGAGGAGTACGCACGGAGGCTCGCCGGGCTCCGCGACCGGCTGTTCCGGGGGATCGCCGGGCGGATCGACCATGTCCGTCTCAACGGCCACCCGACCGAGCGGTTACCGGGGAACCTGAACCTCTCGGTGGAGTTCATCGAGGGCGAGTCGATGCTCCTTCTGCTCGAACAGGCCGGGATCTGCGCCTCGACCGGGTCGGCCTGCACGTCGGGTTCCCTCGACCCCTCGCACGTCCTGCTCGCGATCGGCCTGCCGCACGAGGTCGCGCACGGCTCGCTCCGGTTCACCCTCGGCGAGTCGAACACCGACGGCGACGTCGACTACGTGGTCGAGACCCTGCCGCCGATCGTGGAGCGGCTCCGCGCCATGTCACCCCTGTATGCAACATACCGGAGGTCATCCAGTGTACAGTGAGAAGGTGATGGACCATTTCATGAACCCGCGGAACCAGGGGGAGATCGAGAACCCCGACGGCGTCAGCGAGGTCGGCAACCCCCGGTGCGGGGACATCATGAAGATCTTCCTGAAGGTGAAGGACGATCGGATCGAGGATGTGAAGTTCCAGACATTCGGGTGCGGTGCGGCCGTGGCATCGAGCAGCATGGCGACCGAGCTGATCAGGGGAAAGACCCTCGAGGAGGCCTGGGAACTCACGAACACGGCGGTCGCCGAGGCGCTCGGCGGACTGCCGCCGGCGAAGCTGCACTGCTCGGTCCTCGCCGAGGAGGGGATCCACGGGGCGATCAACGACTACCGCGTCCGTCACGGGCTCGAGCCCTGGACGGAGCGGCGACGGGGACAGCGGTCCCTGCCGGAGGAGAACGGCGAGGCCTGACCGTCGCGGGGGGGGGAGCGGGGCATCCGGCCCCTTCCGCCCACCCGGAGAGGACGGTTCCACCGGACCGCTCGCCTCCCCGGATCCCGTCACCGGTTGCAGCTGTCCTCCACCCCCCGTGACCGTCGGCGTGATGGTTCACGCACCCGGCGACTCCGGGTCCCGGGCGACCGGACGACCCGGGGGGGTCGATACGGAGCGGAAAATATATTTCCCGGTATTCTCAACAGACAGCTCGTGATGCAGGAGAGGGCGTCGGAGATCGGGGCACTGCGGTCCCCGACCGGGAGGCAGCCGTACGAACCACCCCGTGCGTGCCGTGTGGAGGTCGGGCTCGAGGAGCGGATATCGGGGTGCAACTTCACGACCATCCAGGTCTGCGGACTCACCGAGTGAGGGACGGGGGATCGGGCCGAGCGGGATGACGAGCGCGGAGTGCGCCCCACGTCACCGTCCGTATGACGATCGCCGTTGAACGGACGCCGTGCCGGGGTCGAAGAGCGGCACAAAGGCCCTCCCTCGCGTACCTCCCGGGGGGACGATGAGGCGGAGCCCGGACTTCGTCGTCCGCACGGTTGGGGGCCAGGACCTTCTGGTCCCGATCGGTGCGATGGTCGGGAAGACGAACTCGATCGTCGTGCTGAACCCGACCGGGCGGTATATCTGGGACCTGCTCGCCGAGGACCGGTCCCCCGGGGAACTCGCCGCCATGCTCGCGGCGCGGTTCGGGATCGACCGGGAGAGAGCCGATGCCGACGTCCGGCCGTTCCTGGACGACCTGGGCCGGATGGGGCTCCTCGAGCCATGACGACGAACTCCCCCGCGTACGGACCGCTCGTGAGGGAGCTGCTCGGGCGGGCCGCCCGGGACCGCCAGCCGGCCTGCGGTGCCTTCGAGCTGACCCACCGGTGCAACCTGGCCTGTCGGTTCTGTTACGCCCGTTCGGGACCGGGTCTCCGTCCGGGGCCCGTCCGGGAGCTTTCGGCCTCCGACTGGGTCAGGATCGCCCGCGAGGCGACGGATGCCGGCATGACCTTTCTGCTCCTCACCGGCGGGGAGGTCCTCCTGCGGCCCGACTTCTTCAGGATCTACGAGCCGCTCACGCGGATGGGGCTGGTCATCTCGGTCTTCACCAACGGCACCCTCGTCACCGAACAGGTGGCCGAACGCCTTGCCCGGGCACCGCCGAGCCGGACGGAGATCACGCTCTACGGCGCAACATCGGCCACCTGCGAGACGGTCACCGGCGTACCGGGGAGCTATCATGCCTGTCGCGCGGGCATCGAGGCCCTGCTCGCGCACGGCATCCCCCTCGGTCTCAAGACGACCCTCACCAGGCAGAACGTGGGCGAGCTGGAGGCGATGCGCCGCATGGCGCAGGATTGGGGCGTCCCGTTCTCCGCGAGCTGGCTTTTGGCCAGGAGACCGGACGGTGCCCGTTCCCGGGTGGAGGACTGCCGGTTGTCCCCCTCCGAGGGGATCGCCCTCGAGGCCGCGGACCGGGCCACCTCCGACGAGTGGACCGGGCTCGCGCAGGGGCAGACAGCGAAAAAGATCGGGAATGCCTTCTACTGCCACGCCGGGAAGTCCGCGTTCGCCATCGGGCCGGGAGGGGAGATGAACGTCTGCCTGCTCATGGACCGGCCGTCCGCCCGACCCCTCGAGACCGGTTTCGGTGCTGCCTGGTCCCGGGTCCAGGCGTTCGTCGACGGCGCGGGCCCTCCCGACCCTGCGTGCCGGGGGTGCGATGCGGTCATGCACTGCGGACGGTGCCCGGCCTGGTCCCTGATGGAGACGGGCACGCTCACCGCGCCGGTCCCCTACCTCTGCGAGATCGCCCGGGCGAGAAAGGAGTGGTTCTCCACCCGCACCTGATCGACCCGCCCCAGCGCGTCGGGAGAGGGACAGGGCCCTTCCCGGTGCCCGATAGCGTCCCCCGGAACGGAGCGAGACGGGAGCGAGGGTTTCGGGGGCGAGGTATCCCTGGACAGGTCTGCCATCAGGGCAGGGAACCCGCACCCGTCCGGGGCCGCGTGGGAGAGGTCGATGACGACCAGGTCACCCGATGGACGACGGGGGAGGCGGACGCGGACCTGCAGGGGGCCGTACGGGTCGACGGGGGCCGGGACGTGGGAGCCGGTAGTCCTCCTGGCAGCCCTCCGGCGTCACCGGGAGAACGGCAGGGGGGTCCACCATCTCCAATAGGCCCCACCCCCGCCCCCGGACGAGCCGGACGTGGGGGACGGGTGGCACGGATGGAGGCGATTGCCGCCTCGCCGGGGGCCGTTGGGTCGAGCCGGCAGGCGAACCCGGCCACCTCTCAGTCCGTGTCGTCGCCCGTCAGCCGGACCGGGTCGGTGAAGAGGTCGGGTCCGGTTGCCGGGCGGGTCTGCATCCCCGGCGCTCCGCGAGCGGAAGGGAAGGAGGCCGCCGTCAGCGGGAGAAGTCGAGCCGGCAGGCGAACGGTTCCACGTCCCGGGCGCAGAACGCCGCTTTGCAGGCCTCGAACCGCCGCCGGTAGGCCTCGCGCCGCCGCAGGCCGAACGGGGGGAGGCCATCCGGGACGCCCCGGACTGTCACCGTCTTCTCCGGCCCCACCTCGACCGTGACCGTCCCGTGGCCCGCCCCGGCCAGGTCCTCCAGGACCGCCCGGAGCCCGTCACCCAGGCGGTCCGGATCGGTGACGACGGGCACCGGCACCGGCGACGGCATGAACCGGAGGTTGTCGTCGGAGAAGAGGGGCGGTGCGGTGAGGCGCCGGACCAGGACGTCCAGGAACGCCCGCTCGTCGTCGACCGCCGCGAGCACCGCCTCGTCCGGCACCGCGGACCTCCGGGCGGCGGAGACGACCGCCCCGACCGCCTCGTTCAGGTCGACCGGGACGGGCCTGACCGCCGGAGCCCCGGTCGCGAGGGTCGCCATGAAGTCGTCGGTGAGCCGGCGGACGCGGACGAGCGGGGCCGGGTCCCCGGGGCACCCCCGGGAGAGGGCCGACTCGATCCGCTGGGTCGACTGGACCGCCTTCAGGAGTACCTGGTATCCGATCCGCTCGCCTGCCTCGAACTCGCGCACGAACCGGTTGAACGAGGCGAGGCAGGCCTCGACCTCGACGACCGCGGGCAACTCCCCGAGCCCGCTCGCGGCATCCGCCTCGCCGAGGGCCTCCAGGTGGTGGGCGGCGACGAGCAACTGTCCGCCGACCTGCGCGAAGACCCGGTCCGCCTCGTCCAGGAGTTCCTGGGCGAGGATCCGGGTGGCCGTGATCCGCTCCGGGGTGAGGGGGCGGACCCGGGGCCCGATCCGGGCGGCCCGCTCGAGCCGTTCGAGGGCGGCGACCGCCTCCCGGGCGGGAAGCGGCCGGCCATGCCCGGGGATCACCTCGACCACCCCCACCTCCTCGACGAGCCGCCGGACCGAGGCGGCCGTCTGGGAGAGTGCCCCGGGGTCGAACCCGGGCAGGCCGGTGACCCCGGGGTCCATCGCATAGAACAGGTCGCCGACGAGGAGGAGGTCACCGACCCGGACCACGACCGAGTCGGGGGTATGGCCCGGGGCCGGGTAGACCTCCGCCACCGGCGATCCCCCGGCGGTCAGCCGCTCCCCCCGGAGCCCCGCCGTGCGGCAGGGCTCGCAGCGGATCTCACCGGGTCCCTCCGGGGACCCGCCGGAGAAGAGGCGGACCGGGACCGTGCACCGCGGGAGGCGCTCACCGAAGAGCTGGGCGGCGGAGAGGACCGGGTCGCCGTCCGCGAGGACGGCCGCGCACCGCTCGTGCGCCGCGAGGACGGCCCCGATCCGACCGAGTCGTCCGGACGGGGTGACCGCCTGGAGGACGTGGTCGATGTGGCAGTGGGTCAGGACGACGACGACGGGGCGGGGTCCGTCATCGAGAGCCTCCCCGGCGAACCGGGCGAGCAGGGCCGCCTGGGCCGCGTCGGCCCCGGGGTCGACGACGAGCACCGCCCCGGGGCCGGCGGCGAGCAGCGCGTTCGAGCAGCAGATGTCCGGTCTGCGGAGGAACGCGGCGTACCGGGTCGAGGGCAGACCCGGTACCGGGCGCCATGCGGCAGGGGCCATCATGTTGCGGTTGAACGGATGCGGGAATGAAACCGACGGTCCCGCCGGGACACGCTTCTTCACCCCGAAAGGCGTAGATCTCCGGGATGACCGATCGGTTGGGGATCGCGCTCCGGGACGACGGGCCGGTGCGCATCGTGACCCTCGAGGGTCGGGCGGACGCCCTGGGGTCCCCGGGGCTCGAGACGGCCCTCCTGGGATCGGTCCGCGAGGGGCGGACCCGGATCGTCGTGGACTGCGCCCGGCTCACCTTCATCAGCAGCTCCGGCCTCCGTGCCCTGCTCGCCGGACTCAAGGCGGCGCGTGCGGCCGGGGGCGGGTGCGTCCTCGCCGGCCTCTCCGACGAGCCGGGGCGGGTGGTCGGGATGACCGGGTTCGACCGGCTCTTCCTCCTGGCCGACGACGTCCCCGCGGCGTGTGCGCTCCTCCTCAGCCAGGCCGGCGGAACCTGAGGACGAAGGCGGCACCCTCCCCGGGGTGCCCCGGCACGCGGTCCTCCACGACGACGCCCCCCCGGTATCGCTCCATCAACAGGGAGACGAGCGACAGGCCGAGCCCCGAGCCGGAGGCGGGGTGCGGGCCGGCCTGGTACCGCAGAAAGACCCGGTCCTTCTCCTCGTCGGAGATGCCCGGGCCGTCGTCCTCGACCCGGACCTCCGTCCCGTCCGGGAGCTCCCGGACCCGCACCAGGATCCGGGTCGCACCGAACTTGTGGCTGTTGGCAAAGAGGTTGGCGAAGACCTCCGGGAGGAGGGCGTCCGCGAGCACCGTCCCGTCCCCGTCGACCCGGACTTCAGTCTCCCCCGCCTCCACCCGGGCGGAGTCGATGGCGGAAAGGAGCCGGACCGGTTCCAGGACGCCTTCCGTGCTTCCGATCCGCCGCAGGGTCCCGATCTGCCGGACGATCGAGAGGCCGCGCCGCAGCGTCTCCACGAGCGGGGCCGCCGGCGCGCCGCTCTCCCTGAGGTCCTCCGCGTATGCGAGTGCCGCCGTCTGGAGGTTGCCGAGGTCGTGGCTGATCAGATCGAGGTAGAGCTCGGCCGCACGGTGCTCCCGGATGGACGCCTCCTCCAGCTCGCCGCGCCGGACCGCCCCCCCGATCTCCGCCCCGATCGCCTCCAGCACCTCGCGCTCCAGGGGCGAGAACCGGTGGAAGCTGGTCGAGGCGACCGCGATGAGACCGATCGTCCGGCCGTCCGCCAGCACCGGGACCGTGGCCGACGAGAAGACGCCCAGCTCCCCCTCGTCGTGCTCGACGTCCAGGTAGGTCTCGGTGTAGCAGGCCCGGCCCTCGAGGACCGCGTCGAGCGGAGGCGTGTCGAGCCGGAGGAACGGGGACCCCTCGAAGACCAGGTCGCAGAGGCCGTGCGCGGCAGAAAGGTGCGCCACGCCCCTCTCCCCGCCGAGCAGGTAGACCGCGCCCGCGTCGAACCCGAGGAGGGAGACCGTCCGTTCGAGCACCGCCGCCAGGATCTCGTCCGTCGTCAGGCGCGACGCCGACGCCCGGATCACCTCGTTCACGATCGCGAGCTGCGACCGGTACCGTCGCCGTTCGGCCTCGGCAGAGGCCTTGCCGGAGACGTCGGTGAAGGTGAGGAGCGAGGCCCCGTCGCCGGCGGACGGGAGGAGGCGCACCGTCACCTCGTGGACAGTCCTCCCGTCCCGCGAGAGGGTGCAGGTGGCTTCGGGCCGGCCCTCCCGCACGGCGGAGAGCGCCTCGTGCAGGGCGGGTTCGTCGAAGAGCCAGTCCCGGACCGCGAAGAGCCGGAACCCGTCGAGGGTCCGGTCACCGAGGAGGAAGGCGACCCGGAACGCGCGGTTGCACCAGAGGATCGCTCCGTCCGGGCCGATCGCAACCACGGGGTGCGGAAGGGCATCCACGACCTCCGGTCCCACATCCCCCGGTTGGGAACGAAACCTGAAATAGCTATGGCCGTCCCCCCCACTGACCGAACCGTCCGTCATCCGGTCGACCACCTCCGGGACAGGATCAGCACGTTCCTGTCCTGCTCCCGCCGGTACTCGGCCCGGTCCATCAGCTCCCGGATCAGGAAGACCCCGAGCCCGCCGATCGGCCGTTCCTCGAGCGGTGCGTCCAGGTCGGGGAGGGGGGCCTCGGCGAACGGGTCGAAGGCGGGGGCGCGGTCGACGACCTCGAGCTCGACCCCGCCGGGACAGGCCCGGGCCCGGACCGCCACCTCCCCCGGGGCCCCGGCGTACCCGTGCACCACCGCGTTCGAGAACGCCTCGTCGAGCGCGAGCAGAAGGTCGTCGCGTGGTTCGGGAGGGACCGCATGCTCCACGAGCCACCCCTCGAAGGCATCGAGCAGCCCGGGGAGCTCGTCGATCGCCGCCGGGACCCCCCGCTCGAAGACGTCCGGCGCCACGAGAGAGAGGGTCGACGCCGGACACCTTTAAGTGTCCTCCTCGACCACCTCCCTTCCGGGGATGAGATGGTGGAGATCGAGCGGTATCACGAAGCAGGGGTCGAGGTGATCGCACCGAGCGGCCGGATCGACACGACGACGGCACCCACCCTCGAGACCGCGATCGGGGCGGCGATCGACGGGGGGGCCCGCCGGCTCCTCGTGGACCTCGCCGGCGTGCCGTACATCAGCAGCGGGGGCCTCCGGGTCCTCCTCGCGGCCGCCAGGCGGCTTCGCGAGCCCGGGGATGCCTTCGCCCTCGCCGCGCTCGCGCCCGAGGTCGAGCGGGTGATGCGCCTGACCGGTTTCTCGACGATCCTCTCCTGTCACGCCACGCGGGACGAGGGGATCGCCGCGCTCCGGGAGGACTGAGGACGGGTCGGGTTCGGTTCCGGACGGTTCCTTTGGGCGAACGCCTATCTGGTCCGGCGACGAGTCGTGATGCATGACGGCGCTGCCGCAGAAACGCTCGATCGGTCCCCGGACCTCGGTCGGAGTCCACCCCGTGCTGATCGTCGGATGCTACGACCGGGAGGGCCGGCCGAACGCGATGGCCGTCGCGTGGGGCGGGATCTGTTCCTCGAACCCACCGGCCGTCGCGGTCTCGATCCGTCCCGAGCGGTACACGCACGAGGGGATCACCGCCCGGAAGGCCTTCACCGTCTCGGTCCCGTCCGAACGGTACGTGGAAGAATCGGACCTCTTCGGGATCGCCTCCGGGCGTGACCTGGACAAGTTCGCCGCCACCGGGCTCACCCCGGTCCGGTCCGAAAGGGTCGACGCCTGCTACATCGGCGAGTTCCCGCTCGTCCTGGAGTGCCGCCTGATCGAGACGGTGGAGCTCGGGGCCCACACCCAGTTCGTCGGGGAGATCGTCGACGTCCTGGTCGACGAGGACTGCCTGGACGGCGACGGGCGTCCTGCGCTCGGACGGCTCCGGCCCTTCCTCTACGATGCCTTCGGTCTCGGCTACCACGGGGTCGGGGACCGGGTCGGCACCGGGTTCTCGTCCGGCCGCAGGTTCCTGCCGCGATAGGGGCGCCTCTTTTTTTACGCGATCGTCCGGACGATCCGCTCCCGATCGACTCGGCCCACGAGCCGCGCGAGCAGGGCGAGGGCCGCGACGAGGACCAGGATGGTCGCTGCCCCGGCGTCGGGGGTGGGCGTCCCTCCCGACACCGTCTGGGCGACCGAGAGGAGGAGGACCAGGCCGATCACGAGGGCGAGGTTCAGGACCTGGTTCTCGCGAAGACCGAGCAGGAGCTGGACCAGCCCGAGGAGTCCGACCGCAACGGCCGTCGCGAGCGGGACGACGGCGACGAGGTGGACGACGAGCATCGGGGTGACCGGGATCGCCACCGGCACCGCGAGTACAGCGGCAAGGAGCGGACCACCGGTGCAGAGGAGGGCGACTGCGGCGGCCGTCCCACCCGCACCCAGCACCTTGCCCGCCCAGATCGCACGGAGGGTGAGCGGGGACGAGAGCACGGTCTCGATCGTCCCGTCCTGCTTCTCCCGGAGGAACGCCTGCTGGGAGAAGAGGTACCCGAGGAAGACCCCGAGAACCGGTCCCTGGATGAAGAGGCGGGAGAGGTCCTGGCCGGTCACCAGCGCCGTGAAGACCGGGGTTGCGCCGATGAACAGCCCGACGAGCGCCCCCGCCCCGATCACCGGGCGGGCCCGGAAAAGGACGCGGACCTCGCGCTGGGCGACGAGGAGGACCGGGTTCATGCCCCACCCCGTCCCATCGCCGCGAGGTAGACCTGCTCGAGGGACCGGGCACGGTACCGGGCCTCCTCGACGCCGATGCCGGCCTCGAGCAGGGCCCGGAGCAGGGCCGCCGGCGCCTCGCCAGGCCGGAGCGCCACCACCAGTTCGCCCGGGTCCGGCCCGTCCTCCACGGGACCGAAGCCCGCGAGTACCGCCCTCGCCTGTTCCGGGTCGGCCCCGCCGGCGAGGACGACCCCGTACCGCCGGGGCCCCGTTCCCTGCCGGAGGCCGGCCACCGTCCCGATCGCTGCCAGGTGACCCCGGTCCAGGATCGCGACCCGATGGCAGATCCGCTCCACTTCGTCGAGGTGATGGGAGTTGACCAGGACCGCGGCCCCCGACTCCCGGGCGAGGCCCGAGATCAGGTCGCGGATCCCGGCCTGAGCGGCCGGGTCGAGCCCCGAGGTCGGCTCGTCGAGGAGGAGGGCCTCGGGGTCGTGGAGGGTCGCCCGGACCAGGCCCAGGGAGCGCTTCATGCCGGTGGAGAGCGTCCCCACCAGGTCGTCGGCGCGGTCGAGGAGCCCGGCGCGCCCGAGCCGATCGTCGACCGTCTCGCGGTCCACACCGTGGAGGGCCGCGTAGAACCGGAGGTTCTCCCGGGCGCTCAGGCGGTCGGCCATCCCGGACTGCTCGAGCAGGACGCCGACGCGCCGGCGCACGTCGGGATGGTCGGCGAGCGGGACGCCGAGGACGCGGGCCTCGCCCCGCGTGGGCCGGAGGAGACCGAGGAGGAGGCGCATGGTCGTCGTCTTTCCCGCCCCGTTCGGGCCGAGCAGGCCGAAGACCTCGCCCCCATCGACTCCGAACGAGATCCCGTCCAGGACCTGGCGTCGTTCGAAGGCCTTGGCAAGGTCGGCAACCTCGATCTGTGGCATGTCCAGGAGAGTGGTCCTTCGATGGATTTACATGGATGGTCCCGGTCCGGACCGGGCCGGCCCCCCGGAGGTCCGCGAGCGACGTTACCGAGTCCCCCCCCGGGGGGATAGGCTCATCCGGATTCCCGCACCACCTCTCGTATCCACCCGCCCATGGTCGTACACAACCTCAACCCGACCCTCGTCGCCCGGTACTTCTTCTTCGAGTGCCCGCGCTACCTGGGCCTCTCGTCCCTCCCGCTGGGGACCCGGCAGGTATGCCGCCTCCCGCCCGGCCAGCAGAGGCCGAGCATCGCCGCCCGGTTCCTGACCGAGCAGGGAGAGCGCTGGGAGGAGGAGGTCGTCCGCGCGAAGATCCCCGACCGGGTCCGGATGAAGGCCCCGCCGGGCCTCCCGCACCCGGGCCGGCAGCGGTTCTCGCCCATGGAGAGCGTGACCCTCCTCCGGACCGCCGGACTGGGGGAGTACCTCTTCCAGCCGACGCTCGCCCCGTCGCACGGACTCCTCGCCGACTGGGGGATCGACCCCGGGCTCTACCGGTTCCGGGACTGCATCCCGGACCTCCTGCTCGTCGGGGAGGACGACCGGATCCGGGTGATCGACGTCAAGGCGAGCGAGATGCTCCGCGGGAGCCACCGGGTGCAGGTCGGGCTCTACGCGATGGTCCTGGACCGGGTCTGCCGCGACCGCCGTATCGGGCGACGGGCTGACCTCGAGTGGGGCGGGGTCTGGCTCCATGGACGGGACGAGCCGGACTGGTTCGAGCTCGAGCCCGGGCTCCGCGTCCTGCGCGACTTCTTCGCCGACGACCTCGGCGCGATCCTCGGCGCCGACCCCGCCGACCTGGACTGGCACCTCCACTACCGCTGCGAGTGGTGCCCCTTCTACCACGACTGCCGGTCCGAGGCGGAGGCGACCCGCTCGGTCTCGCTCCTGCCGTATCTCACGGTCCACGCGCGCCGGTACCTGCGGGAGGCCCCCTGGCCCGGCGGCACCCCGATCGAGACCCTGGACGACCTGGACCGGCTCCTCCACCGGCCCGACATCGCCCGCATCTTCGACCTCGCCGGCTCGCTCCGCCACCAGGAGGCGGCGTTCCGCCGCGCGCTCACCGCCCTCTGTTCGGAGCGGCCGGTCTCGCACGACGCGGTCTCGATCGCCTTCCCGCGGGGCGAGCACGTCCGGCTCGCCCTGACCCTCCAGGAGGACCCGGTCTCCGGGAGGATCTACGCGGCCGGCTGGGACCGGTACGGTGGCGAGGGGGTCTTCGGTTCCCGCACAGAGACGCGGTCGTTCGTGGCGCGGCGGGAGGAGGACTGCCAGGACGTCGTGACCGCCTTTTTACGCGGGCTCTACGACCTTTTCCGTGCGGTCCACGACCACAACGCGGCCCACGCGTGGCACGAACGGCTGACGGTCCAGACCTACGTCTTCGACCACTACGAACGCGAGCTCCTCGGGCGCCTCCTCCACGAGGCCGTCGGTGACCCCGCCCACGCCCGGATGGCCCTCGCCCTCCTCTTCCACTACCAGGACCCGGTCCTGGTCGAGGCTAGCCGGCACCCCGGCGCCGAGGTCCTCTTCCCCGTCATCGTCCTGACCGGCGTCCTCCAGCGGATGATCGCCCTGCCGGTCCCGGTCTCCTACGGTCTCCCGGAGGTCGGCGTCGCCCTCGACTGCACCTTCGTCTGCCGGCGCGACCCGGCCTACTGGTTCGACCTCTCCAACCGGATGAAGAGCGACCGGATCCTGGAGGCCTGGCACGAGGGGCGCCCCGCGCTCGCCGACGGGGTCGCGGCGGAGGTCGAACGGCGCGTCCGGGCCGCATCGGCGGTGGTCGCCGGCTGCCGCCGCCTGCTCGCGGACCGGGGCCTCTTCGCCTGGCCCCCCCGGTTCCGGTTCCCGGAGGCGTTCGCGCTCCGGGCCCCCGAGCTCTCCCGCCTCGCGTTCATCGTCCGGTACGAGGCCTACCTCGCCGCCATCGAGCTGCGCGAACGCCGGGCCGGCGCATTCGCGGGACGGGTCGCCGACGGCGTCTCGGTCCCGGTCGTCTACCGCGGGGGGGACCGGTGGGAGGTCGAGGTCCCGGTCGACCGGTTCCGGGTGGTGCGCGAGCACCGGCTCGACCACGACTCTTCGGTCTCGCTCCTCGTCCCCGCCGGCCCGGAGGGCGAGCGGATCCAGCAGGGCCACGACGACCTCCGGCTCCGGAGCCCGCGGGCGCGCCCTCCCCGGGGGTCGTGGTACGCCCGCGTCCGGGCGGTGCACGGCGAGGACGGGGACGGGTCCATCACCGCGCTCGACCTCCGCCTCACCCCCCCCGGACCGGAGACGCCGCCGCCCACCCCCGGATTCCGGGGCGTCCTCCACCCGGTGGCGAAGGACTACACCTCCGACCAGGTGATCGGACGGCTGTCGGCGATCGACGCGGAGGACGACCCGCCCCTCCTCCGGCTCCTCCGGGACCCGGTCGGTTTCTGCGAGCCGGCCGGGGAGGACCCCGGGGTGGCGGAGGCGGCGCGGCGCCTCGCGAGGGCGTGCGGGATGACGGAGAGCCAGCAGAGGGCCTTCGAGCAGGTCCTCGGGCGGCGTCTCACCCTCGTCTGGGGGCCGCCGGGCACCGGCAAGACCGCATTCGTCGCGAAAGCCCTGCTCGCGCTCGGGCGCGCGAGGGCGGCGGCGGGGATGGCGACGCGGATCGCCGTCTCCGCCCTGACGAACGCGGCGATCGAGAACGTGCTCGACGCGGTCGCCCGGGAGCATGCCGAACAGCCCCCGGCCGACGACCTGCTCCTCGCGAAGCTCGGGGAGTGGCGGGGCCTGGTCCCCCGCCCCCCCACCGTCCGGTTGCTCCGCGTGTCCCAGGTGACCGGGGCGTACCTCGCCGGGCGGGCGATCGCCGTGGTCGGCGGGACCGGCTACCGGCTCGATCGGCTCGCGGGCCGGGGGGGCGGAACGGGTGGCGCCGGCCCACGCTTCGACCTGGTCGTGATCGACGAGGCCTCGCAGCTCCGGGCGACGGAGCTCGCCCTCGCCCTCACCCTCCTCGCCCCGGACGGCCGGCTCGTCCTCGTGGGAGACCATCGCCAGCTCCCGCCGATCACGAAGGGCGACTACCCGCCGCCCGCCGACGGTCTTCCCGGGCTCGAGGCGTCGGTCTTCAGTTACCTCCACGCCCGTGACGGACAGGGAGAGCAGAGCTTCACCCGGGCCCTCGTCGAGAACTGGCGAATGACTGAGACCCTCTGCCGCTTCCCGGCAGAGACCATCTATTTCCCGGCGTACACCGCCGCGAACCCGGATGTGGCGGGACGGACGCTCCGCCTCGACCCGCCCTCCGGGTCCGCCCCCCCCGGCCCCTGCCCCGAACTCGTCTCCTTCCTCCTCGCCCCGGAGTATCCCCTCGCGGTGGCGATCTTCGAGGACGTCCGGGCGACGGTCGAGAACCGGCCGGAGGCCGGGCTGATCACCCACCTTGCCCTTCAGCTCCGGGACCGGATGATCGACCCCGGGACGGGCCGGCACTACCCCCCGGACGCGGCGGGCGACCGTGCCTTCTGGCGGAGGGGGGTCGGGATCGTCTGCCCGCACCACGCACAGATCCACGAGATTCGCCGCCGTCTCGGCGCTCTGCACGACCGGGCCTGGGTGCCGTTCGTCGACACGGTGGACCGGATGCAGGGGCAGCAGAGCGAGGTCGTCCTGGTCTCCTACGGGGTGAGCGACGTCGAGACGGCGCTCGCGGAGGCGGCGTTCATCTACTCGCGCAACCGCCTCAACGTCGCCATGACCCGGGGGCGGTCCAAGTGCGTGGTCTGCCTCTCCCGCCCGCTCCTGAAGGCACCGCCGGGGGTCCTCGAGGACCCCGGGGCGCTCGAGGGGCTCTCCCACATGCTCGCCCTCGTCGAGTTCGCGAGGGCGCACGGGGAGGTGCGCACCTTCACCTGGCAGGACGAAGGGGGGGAGGGGGCCGTCCGGGTGACGGCGCTCCGGGCACGGGTCGGGGACGGATCACCCGCCGGAGGTCGCCTTCAGGCCCAGGGTACCGCCCACGATCAGGACGAGGCAGACGATCCGGGTGAGGGCGCGGGGCTCGCCGAGGGGAATGCCGACCGGCGCCGTCCCGAGCGCCCCGATCCCGGTCCGGACCGCGAGCGATAGGCCGTAGGCGGAGGGAACATCGCCCCGAGGGTCACGACCGATCCGAGGGGGGGGGAGAAACCCCCCGTGGGCCGGAGCATGACCGCCCGGACCACCTCGAAGAGGCCGGCGATCGCGAGTGGTGACCAGGAGATGACCGCCTACCGGTCCGGCACGCCGAGGACGCAGCCCCCGGGGACCTGCAGGCGGAGCCGGAGACCGCCCGTGGGCGATGCGGCGGCCTCGAGGCCGATCCCGGTCGCGCCGAGGACATACCGGGCGAGGAGGGGCTCTCCCCCTCCGTCGTTCGTCTGCCGGTACTCGAAGAAGAGGCGGAGGTCCCGGTCGGTGAGGGCGGGGCCGTCGTCGTCCAGGACGAGGAGGAGGGCACCGTCCGGCCCCGGCTCGAGGGAGGCACGGCACCGCACCCCCGGGCCACCGCGTGCTGCGAGCAGGCTCGCCAGGGCGGACGGGGCAAGGGGGTCGGCCCACACCCGCACCCCGGCCGCACCCTCCGGCAGCTCCACCCCGGCGGGAAGGAGGGTGGAGAGGTCCTGCCAGGCAGGGGGGACCGTCCCGAACCCGCGGTAGGACCGGGTGAAGGCGAGGTGGCGGTTCACCATCTCCGCGGCCCGGAGTGACCCCTCCAGGAGCTCGCGGGTCTCCCCCTCCGGGAGGAGCTCCTCCAGGAGCTCCAGGTAACCCGTCAGCACCATCAGCTGGTTCGCGATGTCGTGCCGGGCCTTCGAGTCCATCTCGAGGATCGCCCGGACGGTCGCATCGAGGGCGGCACCCGACCGCGAGTCGGGTGCCGCGGTGAGCCGGCGGGCGTGGACGATGGCGGCCCCGCGCTCGTCCGCGGGCGTCCCGGGTCCGAGACGGATGAACGCGGTCGGCACGGACCCGTCCGAGACGACGACCCGGGGAGGGGGCGGGTTCCTCGTGCCGCCCGCCACCGGGCCGTGCGGGGTGCCGTCCAGGAGCACCAGGTCAACGTCGGCTTCCGGTATCATGTACCCTGCACAGGCAGGGTTGGAGACCGGAGCGGATAAGACTTCCACCGGCGGCGGACCGGGCGGGGGGAGCGACGGGGGGTCCGGTCAGGCCCGGGAGGCCTTCCGTTCCGCCAGCCGTTCGATCGCGGACAGATCGACCTCCCCGCATCGCTCGAGCCGCCCCGCCCGCAGGGCCGCGTCGACGAAGCCCTGGCCCGTCGGGGTGCGGACGAGCAGGGTCGTGCAGCCCGATGCCGCGCCGATCGCGCCGGCCGAGAGGTCGGCATCCACGGCGGTGAGGTCGGTGCACGTGGCGCAGCCCGGCCGGATGCAGTCCTCGAGCTCCCGGAGCGGGAGCTCGAGCGCGTTTCCGTCCTCGAGCTGCACCTCGAGCCGCCCCTTCACGTCGAGCCGCCGGATCTGCCAGGGCTCGATGCCGTGCTCCCTCTTGAGCCTCCCCTCGACGAGCCGTTCGTAGTCGAACGACTCGGTGCAGAAGAGCCCGATCACGAGCCGGACCGCGTCCCCGTACGGACGGAGCAGGTCGTTCTCGGAGGCCCGCATCCGGGCGATCGCCTGGACGACGCAGGGCACCCCGATCACCGCGATCCGCCGGTACTTCCGGTCGACGACGGCGGTCTTCAGGGCGGAGAGGAGCGGCACCCACCAGTTGTACCGGGAACCGGCCGAGCGGAGGAGGGCTTCGGACTCCGTGATCAGGACCGAGGCGGGGCGGCGCGTCCAGCGGTCCTCGGTCACGGTCACGACGGCGTCCACCAGCCCGGCGGAGAGCGCGTGCTCCACGATCGCGGTGACCGCTCCGCCGGACTGGCGGCCCGGGACCTCGAAGGCGGCCTTCGCCGAGAGGCGGGCGATGCAGGCCTCCCGGCCCGGCGGGCGGGCCGGGTCGACCCGGGGGCAGACGTCGAAGCAGGCCCCGCACGGGACCTGGTCCGACTCCGCCTTGCAGTACCCGATGTTCACCGGGGCGTCCGCGCCCCCTTCGATCCGGATCGCGTCCGCCGGGCAGACCGCGACGCAGGCACCGCAGCCCGAGCAGGTGCCCCGGTCCCAGACGGCGGCCTTCAGGTCGGTATAACACTTCAGGGTCATCATCACTCCCATGCGTACTTGCCGGCGAACGGCCGGGCGGAGGCCGGCACGACCCGCGTGTACTCCTCCCGCCGCTCGAGCGGTGCCGGGTCGATGCCGAAGCGCCGGGCGTACTCCCGGACCAGGGCGAGGACCCGGGCCCAGTCGTCGTCCGAAAGGGCGACCTGGCTGGCCCCGACCCCGAGGTGGACGGGGTCGATGCCGCCCCGCAGGATGATCTCACCACCGTGGATCCCGGACCCGAGGCCCCGTTCGGCGACCGCCGGGCCGCCGTGGCGTGCCAGGACCAGGACCGTGCCGCCGGCCATGTACTCCCCGAGGAAGGCGCGGGCGGACTCCCCGATCACCAGGACGGGCCGCTTCTTTTCGTACTCCTTCATGTGGATCCCGCCGCGGTAGCCGATCGCCCCCTCGACGAAGATCCGGCCGCCGCGCATCGAGTGGCCGACCGCGTCGCCTGCGGAGCCGTGGATCACGATCTCACCGCCGTCCATCGTGTTGCCCGGCGCGTGCTCGGCGTTGCCGAAGACCTCGATCCGGGGACCCGACATGAACATCCCGAGGTCCCCCCCGGGGACCCCGTGGACCAGGATCTCGACGTCCCCCCGGACCCCGTTCGCGATGAACCGCTGGCCGAGCACGTTCTCCAGCCGTATCCGGCGTGCACCGGCCGCCACCGCGGCCCGGATCTCACGGTTGAGCGGCGTGTAGTGCATCCCCGCCGCATCGATCACGACCTCGTCCATCGTCAGGCCCCCACCGAACGGACGTCCAGCACGTCCATGAGCGCCTGGTCGATCATGTAGCCCCGGAGCCGGTCGCGGTTGCCCCGCAGCGACTCGATCGAGTTGATCCCGGCCGCGCCCATCAGCTCCATCAGCTCCAGGGTCCAGCCGTGGATCAGGTTCGAGACCTGCAGGCCGCCCGCCTCCGGGTCGATCCGGTCGACGAGGTCCTGGCGCTGGGTCGCGATCCCCCACGGGCAGAGCCCGCGGTAGCAGTTGCCGCAGACCCGGCACCCGAGGGCGACGAGGGCGGCGGTGCCGATGTAGACCGCGTCCGCGCCGAGGGCGATGATCTTCGCCACGTCGGTCGACTCCCGGATCCCCCCGGAGGCGATCACCGAGACCTCATTCCGGATCCCCTGCCGGCGGAGCTTCGCGTCGACCGCCGCGACCGCCGCCTCGACCGGGATCCCGACGTGGTCCCGGAAGACCCGGGGAGCCGCACCGGTCCCGCCCCGGAAACCGTCGACCACGACCGCGTCGGCCGACGACCGTGCGATGCCGGCCGCGATCGCGGCCACGTTGTGGACCGCCGCGATCTTGACGAAGACCGGTTTCTTCCACTCGGTCGCCTCCTTGAGGCTCCGGACGAGCTGCGCCAGGTCTTCGATCGAGTAGATGTCGTGGTGCGGCGCCGGGCTGATCGCGTCCGAGCCGACCGGGATCATCCGCGTCTTCGAGACCGCCTCGTCCACCTTCTCGCCGGGCAGGTGCCCGCCGATCCCGGGCTTCGCCCCCTGGCCGATCTTGATCTCGATCGCGGCACCCCGCTCCAGGTAGTCGATGTCGACCCCGAAGCGGCCCGAGGCCACCTGGACGATCATGTGGTCCTGGTACGGGCGGAGCGGCTCGGGAAGACCCCCCTCGCCGGTACCCATGAACGTCCCCGCCGCCGTGACGCCCTTCGCGAGCGCGAGCTGCGCGTTGAGCGAGATCGCGCCGTAGGACATGTGCCCGATCATGATCGGGGTCTCCAGGCAGAGGTTCGGGGAGAGCTCGGTCAAAAGCTCGACCTCGCCGTCCCCCCGCCGCGCCAGCTCCAGGCGCTGGGGCTTCTTGCCCAGGTACGTCCGGAGCTCCATCGGCTCGCGGAGCGGGTCGATCGAGGGGTTCGTCACCTGGCAGGCGTCCAGGACCAGGCGGTCGAAGATCATCGGGTAGTCGAGCGCGTTGCCCATGCCGGCGAGGACGATCTTCCCGGTCCGGGCCTGGTTGTAGATCGCCTCCCGCACCCCCCGCGTCCAGACGGGGTGCGACCGGTAGTCGAGCGGACGCTCGACGACATCGATCGCGTCCCGCGGGCAGAAGGCGACGCACCGGTGGCAGGCGGTGCAGACGCGCGAGTTGGTCAGGATCCGGTCGCCCTCCCGCCGAAAGGCCCCGTAGGCGCAGTTCTCGACGCAGCGGCCGCAGAGCATGCACCGGTCGGGGTCGACCGTGACCCGGTATTTCGGGGGGAGCGACCCGATCGAGGGGCTCATGCGACGACCCTCCCGACGATCGGCTCGCCGGCACGGGGCATGAAGACCCGCGTGATCCCGGGGTCCATCGCCCGGATCGCCGCCTCCTCGGAGGAGACGTAGAGCCGGTCCCCATGCTCCGCCCCCACGAGGGGGCGGAGCTTGGAGCGGTCCGTGAACGCGACCATGGACTCCTGGTTCGCGACCACGATCGCGAACGGACCGTTCATCATCGCCGACCCGTAGGTGAGGCGGAGGGCCCGGTGGAGGCGCCGGCGGTCGTCCTCCATCGCGTCGATCTCGTCCCAGAACGGCGGGGCGAGCGCCGTGACGGCGAGCTCCTCGGGCAGGTCGTGCCGCCGGACGAGCAGGTCGACGAGGTAGGCGACCACCTCGGTGTCCGTGAACATCGTGCACCGGTACCCGAAGGACTCGATGTAGCGGCGGTTGGTGCCGTAGCTGGTGATCTCGCCGTTGTGGACCACGGACCAGTCGAGGAGGTTGAAGGGATGGGCGCCCCCCCACCAGCCCGGCGTGTTGGTCGGGTAGCGGTTGTGGGCGAGCCAGCAGTGCCCCTCGTACTCCTCGATCCGGTAGAAGTCCGCGACCTCCTCGGGCCACCCCGCCGCCTTGAAGACCCCCAGGTTCCGGCCCGAACTGAAGACCAGGGCCCCCTCGACGGAGGTGTTGATCCGCATCACCAGCTCGGTCACGATCTCCTCGGCGGGCGTGGTCGAACGGGGCATGAGACGCGTGTCCGGCCGGAAGAAGTAGCGCCACGGGGTGTGGACCTTCCGGAGGCGCGGCAGGTCCCATGTCGGTATCTCCTCGTCATGGACGACCCTGCCCCACTGGTGGAGGAGTTCGTCGACCCGGGGTTTCGTCTCGTGGATGTTGTCGAAGAAGACGTGAAGGGCAAAGTAGTCCCTGAACTCGGGGTAGCACCCGTAGACGACGTACCCCGCCCCCTCACCGCTCCCGCGCTCGTTCATCATCGAGAGGGCACGCCGGATCGCGGTGCCGTCCATCGGCTCCCTGGACCGGTCGATCACACCGATTATCCCGCACATAGAACCTCGTGGTTAGAATACAGCAGACTCGACGCTGCGCGTAACAGTGTTGTTGGGAAGAGAATAAATATGATTGGCTAGAAGCTCTCTTCCAGTATGTCGACCGACATCGTGTCAGAGCTGCTGGAGCGGATCGACGCGGACCTGGTGAAGTTCATCAGGCTGCAGTTCTCCGATATCCAGGGGCTGCCCAAGAACGTCGCGATCCCAGCGGCACAGGCCGAAAAGGCCCTGACCGAGGGGATCTGGTTCGACGGTTCCTCGATCGAGGGTTTCTGCCGGATCGAGGAGTCGGACATGCTCCTCAAGCCCGACCCCAGCACGTACGCGATCCTTCCCTGGCGGCCCGAGAACGGGCGCGTTGCGCGGTTCATCTGCGACCTCGAGACCTACGGCGGCAGGCCGTTCGAGGGTGACCCCCGCTACATCCTCCGGAAGACGATCGCCGAGGCGGCGGAGCTGGGATACACCTTCAACACGGGCCCCGAGCTCGAGTTCTTCCTCTTCGCGATGCAGAACGGCGAGCCCTCGACCGAGTTCGTCGATCACGGCGGCTACTTTGATCTCGCCCCGAACGATGCGGCAGAGGACGTGCGCCGGCAGATCGTCCTCGCCCTGACGGACATGGGCTTCGACATCGAGGCGAGCCACCACGAGGTGGCCGAGTCCCAGCACGAGATCGACTTCAAGTACGCCGATGCCCTCACGACCGCCGACCGGGTGATCACCTTCAAGTTCGCGACCAAGGCGATCGCGCTCCGCTCGAACCTCCACGCGACCTTCATGGCCAAGCCGATCGCCGGCATCAACGGGAGCGGGATGCACACCCACGGTTCGCTCGCGAAGGATGGTAAGAACGCCTTCTACGATCCCGACAGCGAGATCGGGCTCTCCGAGACCTGCCTGCACTGGATCGGCGGGCTCCTCCGGCACGCGCCCGCGATCACGCGGGTCGCGAACCCGACGATCAACTCCTACAAGCGGCTCGTGCCCGGATACGAGGCGCCCGTCTACATCTCCTGGTCGAACGCGAACCGCTCGGCGCTGGTCCGCGTCCCCGCCGCCCGCGGCAACTCGACGCGTGCGGAGTTCCGCTCGCCGGACCCGATGTGCAACCCCTACCTCACCTTCGCCGCGATGCTCGCCGCCGGCATCGACGGGATACGGAACCGGATCGACCCCGGCGAGTCGACCGACGTCAACATCTACCACCTGGACGAGGCGGACCGGAAGAAGCGTGGGATCGAGATGCTCCCCGGCAACCTCTACGACGCCCACCAAGCGATGCTCGCGGATGACGTGATCCGGTCCACCCTCGGCGACCACATCGTCTCGGGCCTCGACGCGATCACGACGGCCGAATGGGACTCGTTCCGGATGTGCGTCCACCCCTGGGAGCACGAGCGCTACCTGAAGATCTACTGAAGACCACCCTTTTTTCCGGCCGGAGAGGAGCCCGGCGGCGTTCATGGAGAACGTGGCACCGACGACGGGGGGAGGAGCGCCGGGCCGAACCAGCGCATCTGCCGTCCGGGGTACGAGCGGGCGTGCACGGACTCCATGACGAAGAGAGAGGACGGCGGCGCCGAGGGTCAGGGTCTTCCGGCGGACGGCCGGAAGGGTGACCGGACTCGGCGCGACACGAGAGAGAACGGGTGCCCGTGGCGAGCACCCGTGCAGGGCCCCGCGAGGGAGGGAGACGGTACGGTCACTCGGTCGCCACGAAGGCGTTCTTCCCCACCCGGGCGTAGACCCCGCAGACCGGGCAGACGTAGGTCTCGGGCAGGTCCTCGAACGCCGTCCCCGGAGGGATCCCGTTCTTCGGCTCGCCCCGCTTGGGGTCGTACAGGTACCCGCAGACGACGCAGCGGTAGCGGCCGGTTGAGGGCTCCAGGGCAGTGAACCCGGACTTTCCGACGTTCGCCTTTCCGCAGACGGGGCAGGTATAGGTCTCGGGGAGGTCCTCGAACGCCGTCCCCGGGGGGATCCCGTTCTTCGGCTCGCCCCGCTCGGGATCGTAGATATAGCCACAGGCGTTGCAGACGTAGGCTCGGTGTTTGACCATGCTCATTGCTCCTTGGTTCCATCACAGGGCACTGGGGCCCTGCTACACGACGCTACAACAACCCCGGCACGTATGAATGTTATGGTTCTCTCCTCCAGGGGAGCAGAGGACGCCCCGCCGGGAACCGCGCCCTAGAACGGACCGTCCTGCTCGAACGACCGGCCGAAGCGGATCGCGAGTTCGGCCTTGAAGAGCTCGGCCCCCAGGTAGGCGGCGTGGTCGAGGCGCGAGACCCGGTCGTCCCGGAGCAGGGTGAAGAAGACGTCCTGCCAGCGCCGTCCCCGTACCGCGACACCGTCGTGGACGGCGACGATCCGGTCGTCCTCGACCCCGATCCGGAGGTTGCCCCGCGGGTCGTAGACCAGTTCCGCCGGCATCGGGTCGGCCTCTTCGACCCGCTGGTAGACGAGCGGGGGCTCGCGGCGCCGGCGCTTCTCCTTCAGCACCAGCAGGTCGATCCCCAGGTCCTTCGGGTACGGCCGGCACCGGGTCAGGACCATCATCTCGGTGGCCCGGCGCATCTCGGCGATCGCTCCCCGGGTCTTGTCCGAGTGCTCCGCCGTGAAGATGACGGCGGCCCCCACCTCCTGGGCCATACCGGCGAGGAGCGCCTGGGCACCCGGCGAGTCCGCGTCCAGGAGCTCGACCACGTTCCCGGCACCGAAGAAGAGCGGGGCCCCGTACCCCCGGAAATCGGCGAGCGAGCGGACCAGGCCGGAACCGACCGGCTGGACGAGCGGGTCGGCGATCAGGGCCTCGCACCCCGCCTCGCGGGCGGCGGCGAGGTTCTCCTCGAGCGAGCGGTAGCGGGGCACGACCACCGCCACCGCCCCGGACTCGGCGACCGCCCGGCCGATCAGGGGGATGTTCTCCTCCTGGAGCGAGAGGACGAGGTCCGCCCGGAAGAGGGCGGCGGCGATCAGGGCCGGGTCCTGGGAGTCGACGGCGAGGGGGCCGTCGACCCCCTCGAGCTCGGCAAAGCAGCGGGCGACGTCGGACGCCTCCGCGTCGAACCCGAACCCCAGGTCGACGATGTCCGCTCCTGACTGGAACGCCCGTTCCACGTCTGCAGCGAGGTCGGGCCGACGGTGGGCGTCCATCAGCTCGGCCAGCACCTTGATCCGCGAGGTGCCGCCGAGCTTCACCCCCCGGACCAGGAGGTCCCAGTCCGCGTTCTTCTCGATCGAACGGACCTTCCGGTACGCGTCCTCCTCCCGGAGGTGCCGGAGCAGGTCGTCGGCCGGGACGTCGCGCGAGAACTCGATCCGGCCGAGCTGGGCGACCATCAGGGGGAGGTCGGCCGCGTGCCGGGGGCCGCGGAGCACCGGCACCCCGGTCTCCTCCTCGACCGATGCGAACGAGGCGGTGCACATCCCGGAGACCACCGCGTACTCGTACGACCGGGCGGTCAGCAGGTCGCGGAGCTGGCGCGGGGTCAGAAAGGACGCGATCTCGCCGGTCACCACGACGTCGGCGTCGAGGCCGGCAACGGCGGCACGGACGGTCGCCTCGGTCGAGGCCCCCGTTGGAAAGAGGATCGCCATCAGTGCTCCTTAATAGGCTCCAGAAGATAAAGTACCCTGGTCATGCTCACCTGCGACCTGCACGTGCACACGCGCTTCTCGAAGGACGGGGAGTCGTCGGTCGAGGCGATCCTGGACCGGGCGGCCGCCGTCGGTCTCGACGCGGTCGCGCTGACCGACCACGACACGATCGACGGTGTCCGGTACGCCGCCGGTCTATCCCCGGCGCGCGTGCTCGTGATCCCGGGCATCGAGGTCAGCACCGCGCACGGTCACCTCATCGCGCTCGGTGTCACGGAGACGGTCCCGGCGAGGCGGGACGTGCTCGAGACGATCGACCTGGTCCACCGACTCGGGGGGATCGCCGTGCTGCCGCACCCCTTCCACCGGTTTCGCCACGCGGTCGGGCTCCGGGAGCAGGAGGCCCTCCGGGCCGTCGATGCGGTCGAGGTCTTCAACAGCCGCTACATCGTCGGGTCGGCGAACCGGAAGGCGTACCGGATGGCCACCTCCCTCGGGCGGCCCGCCGTCGCGGGGTCGGACGCGCACCACGCCCGGTGGGTCGGGTACGGCAGAACGCTCGTCGACGCCGAGCCGAGCGTCGGGGCGATCCTCGCGGCGATCAGGGAGGGGCGCTGCACCCCCTCCGGGAAGATGACACCGCTCCGGAGCTACACGGGCCAGTCGCTCCGCTCCACCTGGCGCCGGGTCCGCCGTCGCGTCAGGATATGAGGCTCGCCATCCGGCTGGGATGGTGGGGTGCCGGCTTTGCCGGTTCCCAGCGTCAACCCGGCGCCCGCACGGTCGAGGGGGAGCTGCTCCGGGCCTGTCTCCAGGCCCGGCTCTTCGACGACCCGGGGCGGGCCGGGTTCTCGCTCTCGGGCCGGACCGACCGGGGCGTCCACGCGCGGGCCCAGGTGGGGGCGTTCACGACCGACCACCCGGAGCGGGTCGGGCCGGTCCTGGACCGGGCGCTGCCGGCCGATCTCTGGCTCACCGGGGTCGCCCCGGTCGCAGACACCTGGCACCCGCGGTACGACGTCCGCTCCCGGACCTACCGCTACTTCTTCTCCGACCCCGGGCTCGACCGGGAGGCGATGGACCGGGCGGCCGCACGGTTCGTGGGCGAGCACGACTTCTCCCGCCTCTGCCGGGCAAGCGGACGCCACCCCGTCCGGCGGGTCGTCGTCTCCCGCGTCCTCGCCGGAGACGGGGGGCCGGTCTTCGAGTGCACCGCCTGGAGTTACCTCTGGCACCAGGTCCGGTGCATGGCATGGGTCCTGGAGGCGATCGGGCGGCACGAGGAGGAGGAGGAGACGGTCGACCGGCTCCTCTCGGGCGAGTGCCGGCGCAACCCGCCGGCGGCCCCCGCCGCAGGGCTCGTCCTCTGGGAGGTCGAGACCGGGTTTCCATTCACCCCGGTCGGGAGGGGAGAACGGCACGACCGGTTCCTCTCGGGGACGGCGGACGCCCACCTGGTCCAGGCCGGACTCGCCGAGCGGCTCCGGCAGGACTGATCAGGCCGGTCGGGCCTGGACATCGCCCGGCAGGAGCCGGTCGATCATGAACTTCGGGAGCTGGTCCGAGGTCCGGACGGCGAGTCGGAAGGTGGCATCGTTCCCGGACATCCCCCGGTACTCCGCGTCCAGGGTGAAGTCGAAGGAGAGGAGCGCGATACCGAGCATGGTGACGGTCCCGTGCTTCGCCGTGATCTGCCGGGTCTCGTTGAGCCGGATCTCGTAGGGCACCTTGTCGACCGAGAGGCTGACACGGTCGGGGTAGGGGATCGCGACGATCGAGATGTTGCCGATCTGGACCTGTTCGCCATGGGGGAAGACCACGTCGTAGGTGACGGTGTAGGGGTACGTCGTCGCCCCGGAGGACGGGACGATCGCGACCGAGAAGGTGAGTACCGCGAGGATGGCGACGAGGAGGACCAGGCCGATCGCGGAGAGGGCGAGGATCAGCCGCCAGTTCCGCCGCCGGGGGTGCACCGGTGCCGCTCGCGTCGGGGGCGGGGGGCGCGATGCCGGGCGGGGGGAGGGCGCCGGTCCGGCGGGGGGTGGTGCCGTCTCCTCCGAGTCCGGCGGGGCGGGGGGCGAGCCCCCGGGGATCTCGAAGAACAGGTCCTCTTCGCTCATGGCAGTGATCTCGGAGCACCCGGGCATAAGGGTTGTGCCGGGGCCGCATGTTTAAGAGTGGGGGCACCCAACCTAATGACGAATCGTGATGAATCCGCTCCCCTCCGAGGAGTACGTCTACAAGTGCACCACCGCGTGCGCCGGCTGCACCTCCTCGCTCTCTCTGCGTTACGTCCTGAAGGCGGCGGGGCCCGACACGGTCCTGGTCGTCCCGGCCTGCTGCACGTCCGTCCTTCAGGGGGTCTATCCGGCGACGGCGATGAACGTCACCGTCTACAACATTGCGTTCGCCGCGGCGGCCGCCACCGCCTCCGGGATGGCCGCCGCCTTCCGCCGGCAGGGGCGCCCGACGAACGTGATCTGCTACGCCGGTGACGGAGGCACGGTCGACATCGGGATTCAGTCCCTCTCCGGCGCGTTCGAACGGGGCACGGACTTCCTCTACATCTGCTACGACAACGAGGCCTACGGCAACACGGGGATGCAGCGCTCGGGGGCGACCCCGATCGGCGCGGTGACGACGACGACACCGGCGGGGAAGACCGACACGAAGAAGGACATCGACCGGATCGTGGCCGCCCACGGTCTCCCCTACATGGCAACGGCCTGCGCCGCGTACCCCCAGGACCTCTATGCCAAGGTGAAGAAGGCCCTCTCGATCCCCGGTCCGAAGTTCATCCACCTGCTCAGCCCCTGTCCGCCGGGCTGGCGGTATCCCACCGAGCGGTCGGTCGAGGTCGGCAGGCTCGCGGTGAAGACCGGACTGTGGGTGCTCTACGAGCGGGTCCACGGCGAGCTCACGATCAACCCGGTCTCGAAGGTAGCTATGAAGCGGCCCGCCCCGATCGAGGACTATCTCCGGATCCAGGGGCGCTTTCGGGGGATCTCGGACGAGGCGAAGAGCGCCCTCCGAGCCGCGATGGAGCAGCAGCACCGGCGACTGCTCGCCGAGGAGGCGGGGTCATGCTGACGACCGCGACGGGGAACAGAGCGGTCGCGGCGGCGGCGAAGGAGGCCCGGCCCGGCGTGGTCGCCGCCTACCCGATCACGCCGCAGACCGAGATCGTCGAGCAGATCGCGGCCTACGTGGCCGAGGGGTCGCTCGAGGCCGACTACATCCCGGTCGAGTCCGAGCACTCGGCGATGGCCGCCTGCATCGGGGCGTCCGCCGCCGGTGCCCGGACCTTCACGGCGACCTCGTCGCACGGGCTCCTCTACATGCACGAGATGCTCCACTGGGCCGCCGGTGCCCGGACACCGGTCGTGATGGCGAACGTGAACCGGGCGCTCGGCCCGGGGTGGAACATCTGGGCCGAGCACACGGACGCCTTCTCCCAGCGCGACACGGGCTGGCTCCAGGTCTTCGTCGCCTCCATCCAGGAGGCGTACGACGCGACCCTGATGGCCTTCCGGATCGCCGAGGACGAACGCGTGCTCCTGCCGGTGATGGTGAACCTGGACGGCTTCCTCCTCTCGCACATCACCCAGTCGCTCGAAACCGTCGACGTCGGCGACTTCATCCCGCCGTTCTCGCTGCCTCACGCGATCGACACCACCCGTCCCCGGGGGTACGGGACCCTGACCCCGCCGGAGACCTACTATCAGTTCCGCTGGGACATGGAGCGGTCCATGCGGGCCTCCCGCGAGGTGATCGCAGAGACCGAGGCAGAGTTCGCCCGGCGGTTCGGCCGGGTGTACGGTCCGACCGAGGACTACCGGTGCGAGGACGCGGACGTGGTCGTCGTCGCCCTCGGGACGCTCGGGAAGGAGGCGGAGGTCGCGGTGGACCGTCTCCGGAGCGAGGGGGTGAAGGCCGGGTCCATGCGCCTGCGGTGGTTCCGGCCGTTCCCGGCGCTCGACCTCTCCGGCCGTGAGGTGGTCGTGATCGACCGCGACTACTCGTTCGGCTTCGGCGGGGTGATCGCCCACTCGATCCGCTCGACCACCCGGGCCGAACCGTACTCGGTGATCGCCGGCCTCGGCGGCCAGGAGGTCACCTACGACGATATCGCCGGGTTCGTACGGCGACGCGAGGCGGGGCGGGAGGACTGGTTCGGGGTGAGCGACTGATGTTCGAGATCCGTATCCACTCCCGCGGGGGCCAGGGAGGCGTGACGGCCGCGAAGCTGATCGCCCAGGCCGCGTTCCACGACGGCAGGTTCGCGACCGCGTTCCCGTTCTACGGGGCCGAACGGCGGGGTGCCCCGGTCGTCTCGTTCGTCCGGATCAGCGACGAGCCGATCAAGGTCTACTCGCAGGTCCGGAGCCCCGACATGGTGATCGTGCTCGACGCCTCCGTGATGGACGTGATCGACGTCTTTGCCGGCCTCAGGGAGGGAGGGGCGGTCCTGATCAACACGACCGAACCCCTCGCGATCGAGGGGCACCCGGTCCACCCGGTGGACCTGACCGGGATCGCGCTCCGGGTCAACCTGGTCGTGGCCGGCTCGCCGATCCTGAACACCCCCGTGCTCGGCGCGCTCGCCCGGATCGGGCTCGTCTCGAGGGAGGCGGCGCTCGCCGCGATCGCCGAGACCTTCGACGATCCCCGGAACGTCGAGGCGGCGAAGGCCGCGTACGAGGAGACGAGACCATGATCGACATCTCGAAGGAACGGCTCGCGATGTCCGTCCCGGTGGAGGGCGCGGGTGGAAGGACCGGCTCGTGGCGGGTCTTCCGGCCCGTGGTGGACCGCGAGAAGTGCAACGGCTGCGGCCTCTGCGCGATGTACTGCCCGGACGGCGCGATCGACGCCGGGCTCGAGGTCGACCTCGAGTACTGCAAGGGCTGCGGGATCTGCGCGAACGAGTGCCCGAAGAAGGCGATCACGATGGTCCGCGAGGAGAGGTAGCCCGCCGGACGGTGGGGGCACCCGTGGCACGGGGAAGGCGAAGGGTTATCCGTTCGGGCGTGCCGACAGAGGGTACTGCGCGCCGCGGGGGCCGTGGCCGTCCTTCGAGGTGATATCGTGCTCTCCCGTTCCTGTTTCGTTCTCCTTCTTCTGCTCGCCGCCGCCGGCACGGTGCAGGCGGGGGCCGACCAGCCATCCGTGATCGTCGAGGCGGTCCGGGTGAGCCCCCCGGTGCTGATGCCCGGAGACCAGGGGCTTGTGAGCATCACGCTCACCAACACCGCGACCGCCTCGACGAAGACCGAATCGTCCGGGGCCGGTTCCGGCTCCGGCACCACCGTCTCGAGGAGCACGGAGATCAACCCGGTGATCGAGCAGGTCGCACTCGACGGGAGGGGGGACCTCCGCGTGATCGGCGGCATCTCCACGTACCGGGGCGAACTCGGGCCGCGCCAGTCGGTCACCCTGACCTTCCTGGTGGAGGCCCCGTCCTACACCGGCATCTTCTTCCCGGTCCTCTCCGTCCGCCTCCGGGACGCCGGGGGGCTGAGGTACCCGGTCCCGGTGAACGTGAACACCCCGATCGCCGGACTCCGTCAGCCCGCCCTGGTGCTGAAGCAGTCGACGATCGGGCCGTTCGCCCCCGGCGAACGGGCCACCCTCCCCGTCTCGCTCCTGAACGCCGGCTCCGCGGACGCCACCGACGTCCTCGTACGGATCGGGGGGAACGGCACCGGCCTCTTCCCCGTCGGGACCCGCTCGGTGGACCTCGCCCGCCTGCCGCGCGGGGGCAACCACACCTTTTTCGTCGACCTCCAGGCGGACCGGTCCGCCGGTACCGGTCTGCGCGAGGTCCCGGTCGAGATCGCCTACACGACGACGGACGGGACACGGGTCCAGGGGGTCGACTCGCTCGGCGTCGACCTCCGGGGACGGGGCGAACTCGCCGTCGCCTCGCTCAAGACGGAGCCCGTCCGGGTCCGGCAGGGCGACCCGTTCGACCTGATCGTCCGGATGGACAACACGGGGACCGGGGACGCCCGCTCGGTCTCGGCCCGGGTGGACCTCCCGCTCCCGGGCACCCGGGAGGCCTTCGTCGGCACCATCCGGCCGGGCTCCAACGCCCCGGTGGTCTTCACGCTCCAGGCGGATCGGGCCGGGGAGTTCGAGTACGCCTTCAACGCCACCTTCGAGGACGACTGGGGGGTCCACTCGACCGTCCGGGTGCTGCACCTCTCGGTCGCCCCATCCGGCGACGCCCTTTTCGGGGCGGGCCTCGTCGCGGTCGTCGCGCTCTGCGGACTGGTGGCGCTCGCCCTCTGGTGGCGGCGGCGCAGGACCGCCCATGCTTGAGCGGGAACGGGTCGCGGTCTACCTCGCCTCGCGGTCGCTCGCCCGGGGGAGCCGGACCGGGCTCCTTTTAAACGTGGCGATCATCAGCCTGGTCTTCACGAACATGATCCTGCTCCCATCGATCATCTCGGGATCCGTCGAGCTCTTCAACGAGCAGACGATCGACTACCAGACCTCGGACATCCAGGTCCGACCGTCGGAGGGGGAGCAGTACATCGGGCGGGTGGGCACCCTGCTCGAGACGATCAACCGTGTGCCCGGTGTGCGGCGGGCCTCCGCCCGGCACGCGATCGGGGCGACGCTGCTCGCCCGGAACCGGTCGGTCTCGGTCCCCATCACCGCGCTCAACCCGCGCGACGAGGTCGAGGTGACCCGCATCCACGAGCGGATGAAGGACGGGGAGTTCTTCTCGGGCGGGGAACGGGGCGAGATCCTGGTCGGCCAGTACGTCGCCGGGAACGAGGACACCCGGAGGGACCTCTTCGCGTCCCTCGGGGGCGTCCGGGTCGGTGAGAGGTGCACGGTCGCGTTCGCCAACGGGGTGACCCGGGAGTACGTCATAAAGGGGATCTACGAGACCCGCTCCTACCTCGCCGACTATACGGCCCTCGTCACCTGGGAGGAGCTCGAGTCGGTGATCGGCGGGCCGGTCGACCAGGCGACCGAGGTCCTGGTCAGGACCGACCGGGCCCATGACCCCGCGGTGGTGAAGCGCGGACTGCTCGAGGCGGGTGTGCAGGAGGAGGTCAAGACCTGGAGGGAGGCGATCACGAGCACGGTGGAGGACTCGATCGAGACCTTCGGGATCATCAACGGTATCTCGATGCTGGTCAGCCTCGTGATCGCGGTGGTCGTGATCTTCATCGTGATCACGATCAAGGCGATGAACCAGCGCCGGCAGATCGCGATCCTGAAGGCGATCGGGATCCACCGGGGGGTGATCATCCGGTCCTACCTGCTCCAGGTGCTCGTGATCTGCACCCTCGGCACCATCGGCGGGCTCGTCGCGGTGGGGGCACTCGAGGTCTGGTTTTCGGCGCACCCCCTGGTCTTCCCGGACGGCGAGCTGGTCCCGCGGTTCGAGCCGGCGGCCCTGGTGGAGAACGCGGCATGGCTCTTTCTCGTCTCGCTCGTCGCCGGGTACATCCCCGCCTGGCGGATCACCCGCGAGAAGATCCTCTCGGCGATGAGGGCGGGCTGATGATCCGGGTCGAGGGGCTCCGGAAGACCTACCGGATGGGCAACGTCGAGGTCCGCGCCCTGGACGGGGTGACGCTCGAGGTGACGCGAGGCGAGTTCGTCGGGATCACCGGCCCGAGCGGGAGCGGCAAGTCCACCCTCCTCCAGCTGGTCGGGCTCCTGGACGAGCCGACGGCCGGTTCGATCTCGATCCAGGGGACGGACGTCCTCCGGCTCTCCGACGACGAGCGGACGCTCTTCCGGCTGAACCGGATCGGGTACATCTTCCAGGACTACGCCCTGGTCCCGGACCTGACGGCGCTCGAGAACGTGGTCCTCCCGACGCTCGCCCGGGGGGCGACCGAACGGGACGGGACCGATCGGGCCAGGGAGCTGCTCCGGCTGGTGGGGCTCGGGGAACGGACGGACCACCTCCCTGCCGAGCTCTCCGGCGGGGAGCAGCAGCGGATCGCGATCGCCCGGGCGCTCGTGAACGAGCCAGCCCTCCTCCTCGCCGACGAGCCCTGTGCGAACCTGGATACCCGGGCATCGACCCGCGTCCTGGACCTCTTCGCCTCGATCAACCGGGAGCTGGGCCAGACGGTGCTGATGGTGAGCCACGAGGAGTCGCACCGCCGGTACTTCGGGCGTATCGTCCGGCTCCAGGACGGGGTGATCGTGGACGACACCGGTACGAAACCCAGCCCGGGGTAGGAGGGGAGGGGGACCCGACCCTTTATCCGATCCTCCTTCACCATGATCATGGAGGTCCGATGACCGCCGAAACCGGGATCGCGAAGGGGCGCGTCGAGACCCTGATCGACGGGATCTACGCGATCGCGATGACCCTGCTCGTCCTGACGATCGACGTCCCCACGGTGCCGCAGGGTGTCTCCCCGGACGCAGCGCTGCCCGCCCTTATCCTCGGGCTCGACGACCAGGTGCTCGCCTGCGCGATCGCCTTTCTGGTGCTGACCGGGTTCTGGAGGGCACACGAGGAGATCTTCCAGCACCTCTCGCGGATCAACCGCACCTTCCTGAACCTGAACCTGATCGTCCTGCTCTGCACGGTCTTCGTACCGTTCACGACCTCGCTCGTCGCGGACTACTCCTCGTCCCGGCTGGCGGTCGACCTCTTCGCCCTGAACCTCGGGGTGATCGGCCTTCTCTTCGCCGGCCAGTGGATCTACATCTCCCGGAGCCCGGAACTGCTCCATGCACCGCTCCAGGACGGGGTGCTGCGCCGGGGGCTCCTCCGGTCGCTCAGCACCACGATCGCCGCCGTCGCCGCGATGCTGATCGCGGTCACGATGCCCATCTCCGCGAACTGGGGCTACCTCCTGATCCCGCTGATCCTCGCCGTCTCCAATCGCCTCCCGTACCGGTAGGTGTGACCGGGAGGAGGGGAGGCAGGGAGCGACGGGAGAAGAGGAGGGGACGGAAGAACCCGTCCCGGGATCAGGAGAGGAACCTCAGGAGCCAGTCGCGCCAGGACGTCGCCGTGCCGATCAGGGCCCGGTCGACCCCCCCGGAGGGCGGGGCGAGGGGCAGCCAGTCGATGCCGGCCCCGTCGGGGAGGACGTACGGCACGTCCACGAACCCGTTGCGGTCGTTGTCGCGGTGGATCTCGGAGAACCCGGTCCGGTTCTGGTCGCCCCAGTAGTTCCCCCCGATCGCCGTCCCGCCGAAGAGGTTCGTGCCGGGCGCGGCGGAGAGGTTCCAGGTGGCCGTGAAGGGGCCGGTCGGTGGACGGATGTTCTGCCGGTTCCTGATGTAGTTGTCGAAGACCGAGAGGTTCTCCGCCGAGGTGAGGTTCAGGCCGAAGTACCTGCTCTCCCAGATCAGGTTCCGGGCGATCTCGCTGTTGGTCGTCTTCTCCACCTCGACCCCCTCGTCGTTGTAGCCGATCCGGTTCGCGAGCAGGCGGACGCCGTCCGCCCCTCCGGCCAGGTGGATCCCGGAGCCCCGGAAGTTCTCGGTGACGGTGTTGTTGATCACGACCGTCCGGTTGGTCCCGGTCAGGTTGATCCCGTCGTCGTCCAGGTGGATCACGTTGCAGGCGAGCAGGTTGTCGGCGCCGCCCGAGGCCATGATCCCGTCGTAGGTGTTGGAGGAGGCGTTCACGTAGACGATCGTGCTGTTCGTCACGTTGTAGAGGCTGATCCCATACGCGAAGTCGGTCACGGTCAGGTTCTGGATCCAGACGCGGTCGACCGTCGACTCGTTCTTCACCCGGATGCCGTGGGTCCCGAACCCGTCGCGCCCGTCCAGGGTATGGCCGTTCCCGTCGATCGTGACGTTCGAGGCGTAGACCTCGAGCCAGACCGTCTCGTTCACGTCGACGAACGAGTCGGCGAACCGGTAGAAGCCGGGGGTCACGATCCGGGTCGGGCCGGTGATCGGGGTCTCGTCACCGGTCGAGACCTGGGGCGGCGGGCAGAGGCCGGGGAGCGGGGTCGGCATGTCGATCGGCGGGGTCGGGAGGACGAAGGTCCCGGTCGGCCAGGGGGTCGGGGTGGGGGTCGGTGACGGCGTCCGGACCGTCGGGACGCCGGTGCGGGTCGGTGAGGGGGCCGGGGTGGTGGGAACCGGCGAGGTGGGCGACATCGTCGGCTGGGTGCCGGTCAGGCTCGGGGTCGGTTGCAGGGTCCCGGGAGCGGTGGTCGGGACGGTCGTGCCCGCGGTGGTACCGGAGGGCGTGGGCGTGGTGGCGCCGGTCTGGGGCTGGCCCTCCGTGATCGTCGGTTCGACCGTCGTCTCCGATGGAGTCGGCTCGACGGTCGTCCCGGTCGTGGTCGGCGTGCCGGTCTCGACCGGGGTCCCTGTCATCGTCGGTGTGGGCGACTGGCCCTCCGTGACCGTCGCAGTCGGCGTCTCCGTGACCGTCGGCGGGTGGCCCTCCGTGATCGTCGGCTCGACGGTCGTCCCGGTCGTGGTCGGCGTGCCGGTCTCGACCGGGGTCCCTGTCAGCGTCGGCGTGGGCGACTGGCCCTCTGTGACCGTCGCAGTCGGCGTCTCCGTCACCGTCGGCGGGTGACCCTCCGTGATCGTCGGTTCGACCGTCGTCTCCGATGGAGTCGGCTCGACGGTCGTCCCTGTCGCGGTCGGCGTGGCGGTCTCGACCGGGGTCCCTGTCATCGTCGGTGTGGGCGACTGGCCCTCTGTGACCGTCGCAGTCGGCGTTTCCGTCACCGTCGGCGGGTGGCCCTCCGTGATCGTCGGTTCGACCGTCGTCTCCGATGGAGTCGGCTCGGCGGTCGTCCCGGTCGTGGTCGGCGTGGCGGTCTCGACCGGGGTCCCAGTCATCGTCGGCGTGGGCGACGGACTCTCCGTGACCGTCGCAGTCGGCGTCACGGTCGTCGCGGTCGTGGTCGGGGTCGTCGGGGTCGGGGTCACGAGGCCCCGGTTCCCGAAGTCCTGCTCCTCCCACGAAGGATGGCCGTTCGAGATCACCAGGTTGTGCATCCCCGCGTTGTTGGTCGGGAAGGTCTGCTCCCAGCCCGGAGGCACCACCTCGTAGACCCGGTAATGGCCCTCCGCGAGCCCCGTGAACGAGTACCGACCGTTCGCGTCCGTCGTGGTGCTCCCCATCGGGAGCCAGTCCGAACCGTTCTCTTCCTGCATCTCCAGGTAGATCGTCCAGCCGGAGAGCGTCGGCTCGCCGCTGTCCCACTTATG
>JAKPPV010000041.1 GCA_029547145.1 Methanobacteriota archaeon | reverse complement strand
CTGGTACTCCGGCTCGGTTGCCCGGCAGGACGGTGGCTGGAGCGCGGGGTGCGCGAGGTGGTGGCGCGGACCGTCACCGGGGCGATGCTCGCGCGCCAGAAGAAACCGTTCGATCCGACCGTGCTCTCGGAACGGTTCGAGACCCTCCCGGACGCGGACGGGCTGACCGCCGTCTGGCAGGCGATCGGCGACCTCAGGAACGACCTCGCCCACTGTGGGATGAACGAGCAGCCGAAGAGCGTCCGGGTGATCGAACGGCGGGCGGCGGCGATCGCCGGGGCGCTCGACCGGCTCGCCTAGGTGACCCGCGCGACGCGGACGCGGTGCAGGGCGAAGAGGAAGGTGAGGGTGGAAAAGAGGCAGAGTGCGCCGAACGAGACGAAGAGGTCGGTTGACGAACAGACGAAGGTCCGGCCGATCGCGCTGAACTCGGGGCCGATCGCGAAGTAGCGGATGCCGGTCACCATGTGGGAGAGCGGGTTCGCCATCGAGAGGAGGCGGAGCGCTTCGGGGAAGGCCTCGACCGGGTAGAGTGCGTTCGAGGCGAAGAAGATCGGCATGGTGAGCAGGGTCATGATCCCCTGCATCCCCTCGGGCGACTCCATCGAGATCGCGATCGCGGACGAGAGGAAGACGAACCCCAGGGCGAAGACCGAGACGAAGGCGAAGATACCGCCGACCGCCATCGCCAGCCGGAGCGGGGAGTACCCGTCGAAGAACCGGACGCCGAGGAGGAGGCCGAAGGCGAGGATGATCCCCGCCTGGATGCAGGACTTGGTGATCCCGGAGAGCCCCATCCCGAGGACGATGTTGGACCGGGGCATCGGTGCGGCCATCACCTCGCGGAGGAGGCCCCAGTTCTTGTCGAAGAGGAGGCTCATCCCCCCGAAGAGGCTGGTAAAGAGGGTGGTCATCGAGATGACGCCCGCGCACATGAAGGTGAGGTAGCCGACCTGCGGGATCCCCGGCCCGGACGGCACCTGCGTACCGATCGCGTCGAAACTGCTCGACATCGCGATCCCGAAGAAGGCGAGCCAGAGTGCGGGCTGGACGAGCGAGGAGAGGAGGAGGGTGCGGAACCGGACGTACCGGAGCATGTCCCGCCAGTAGATCGCGAGGAACCGCCGGTCCATCGTCACCGCCTCCGGCCGACTGCCGCCGCGAAGCTCTCGGCGCCCTCGTCGCGGAGTGCGCGCCCGGTATGGTGGATGAAGACGTCGTCCATGGAGGGCTTCTTGATGTTGAGCCCGTCGATCACGACCCCGCTCTCGCGGAGGGCGTCGAGGAGGCGGGGAACGACCCGTGTGCCGTCCTCGGAGACGGTGACGAGCAGGCCCGCCGGCCCCTTCTCCCGGACCCCGGTGACGGCGGGATCGGCCTCGAGCACGGCACGGGCCCGCCCGTTGTCCGTCGTCTCCAGGTAGACGAGGTCCCGCCCGAGCGCGTTCTTGAGGTCGAGGGGCGTGTCCTCGGCGATGATCCGACCCCGGTCGATGATCGCGATCCGGTCGGAGAGCCGGTCGGCCTCGTCCATGTAGTGGGTGGTGAGGAAGATGGTGGTGCCGTCCCGGTTGACGTCCCGGAGGTAGTCCCACATCCGGGCCCGGGTCTGGGGGTCGAGCCCGATCGTCGGTTCGTCGAGGAAGAGGACGGCAGGACGGGTCATCAGGCCCCGCGCGATCTCGAGCCGGCGCTTCATCCCCCCGGAGAGGTGCTTGACGAGCACGTCCCGCTTCGTTTCGAGCTCGACGAGCCGGACGAGTTCTTCGGCCCGCTCCCGGACCTCGTCCCGGGGGAGCCCGTAGAGCCGCCCGTGGAAGAGGAGTGTCTCGGTGACGGTCATGTCCCGGTCGAGTGTCACCTCCTGGAAGACGATCCCGATCGCACTGCGGACCCGGTCGGGCTCGGTCCGGAGGTCAAAGCCGGCGATGACCACCCGCCCCTCCTGGAGCGGGAGGAGGGTGGTGAGGACGTTGATGACGGTGGACTTGCCGGCGCCGTTCGGGCCGAGGAAGGAGAAGACCTCTCCCGGGCGGACGTGGAACGAGACGTCGTCGACGGCGACGAGGTCGTCGAACCGGTGCGAGAGCCCCTCGACCCTGATCATGTCCTCCGGCATCGTCGCTGTCTCCCTGCTCCCGGCGCGGTCAGCGGCCGGCGAGTCCGGTCGCCCCGTCCGGCCGGAGGGCGCACAGGTCGTCGCGTACCGGGGCGTGCCGCCCGATCCCGACCCGTCCCCTGGTGACGGCGAGCCCGATGCCGAGGGATTCCAGGTAGGCGCGGGCCTGCCCGGTTCCATGGATGAGGAGGTCGACCAGGTCCTCCTCCTCGTCGAGGTCCAGGTAGAGGCGGAAGGAGTCGACGAGCTCGGTGGTGAGGCCCGCCTCTGCGGCGATCCCGAGGTGCTTTGCGACCGAGCACTGGTAGTAGTCGACGCGGAAGCGGGCGGGCTCGCGGATGTAGAGCGCGTTCGTGCCCCCGCCCCGCCCCGGGGCGATCGCGACGTCGGCCCGGGTGCCGGTGAGACGGCGGACCGCTTCGGGGGTGACGAGCGGCAGGTCGGCCATGATCACCAGGACGGGCCCCTCGAGGAGGGGGAGGAGGTCGTTGAGCGCATCGGAGAGACCGCACGGGGCGACCCGGACGCCGACGCCGGGGCAGTCGTACCCGGTGGTGGAGAGGACGAGGGGCTCGAGCCCGGCGGACCGGACCGCGCCGATCACGTCCGCGAGCATGGCGCGGGCGAATGCCTCGCGCTCGTCCTGGGAGAGGAGCCCCGAGAGCCGGGTCTTGGGATTGACCGGCCTGAACGGGATCACGGCGACGGGCATGGAGCGTTCAGATCGGGTTCGCGCTCCGATATGAAAAGGGTGCGCCTGTGGGCCGTCGCCAACAGTCCGTATATTATACCTGAGGCCCCAACAGGATCGATCAGGCAGTGGTGAACGGGCCGATGGCATCGCACAACCGTCTTCTTCTCAGCCTCCTCCTGGCGGCGCTCCTCCTCCTGCCGGCCGCCGTGTCGGGATGGGAGCTCCGCCTGACGGATCACCCCGGGAGCCAGCGGTTTCCGTCGATCTCCGGCCAGAAGATCGTCTGGCAGGACGACCGGAACGGGAACTGGGACATCTACCTCTACGACATGGGGACCGGCCAGACGCGCCGGCTCACCGATGACCCGAAGGACCAGGTATCCCCGCGGATCTCGGGCAACCGCGTGGTCTGGGAAGATTATCGGAACAGCGGTGTACTGGAGAACCCGGACATCTATCTCCTGGACCTGGATACGAACCAGGAATTGATGCTGAACCTGCCGGAGTCCATCTTCGGCGGGTACGAGCGAAGGCCGGCGATCGACGGGGATGTCGTGGTCTGGTACGAGTCTGCGAATGGTATCTCGGAGTGCGGCAGGATCTTTTACCGGTACGTCGATGCACCGGACTGGCCGAAGCAGGCCTACCAGGACACGATCACCCAGACCGACCCCGATGTGTCGGGGCAGAAGGTGGTCTGGACCGATGTCGATCTGGGGGGTGTCTACTTCCGGTACCTGCTCGACAGCCAGGTTCACGTGCTGGAACGGATGTCGAATGACACGATCCGAGGACTTCGGATCTCCGGAGACCGGGTCGTCTGGTCCCAGTTCGTTCCCGAGAGCATGACCTACAACATCCGGCTCTTCGAGCTCGACCCGACGATGACGGGGGGCACCGGGCGCTGGCTCTCGCCGAACGCCGCTCCGCAGGAACAGCCCGCGATCGACGGGGTCCGCATCATCTGGCGGGACGAGCGGAACGGCAACGAGGACCTCTACCTCTACGACCTCTCGGTCGGGCAGGAGGCCCCGCTCGTGGTCGCGTCGGGCAACCAGTACACGCCCGACATCGACGGTGACATGGTGGTCTTCACCGACGACCGGAACGGCAACGATGAGATCTACGTGGCGTCCGTGCCGGTGCTCACCCCGGCACCGACGCCCACCGTCATGGTGCTCGCGGTGCCGGGCGGTTCGTCCGTGCCCCACGACCTGAACGGCGACGGGAAGTACGAGGACGTGAACGGAAATAACCGGAAGGACTTCCAGGACGTCGTCCTCTACTTCAACCAGATGACCTGGATCGCGGCGAACGAGCCGGTGGCGGCGTTCGACTTCAACGGGAACGGCCGGATCGACTTC
>JAKPPV010000036.1 GCA_029547145.1 Methanobacteriota archaeon | reverse complement strand
TGTTTCGTACCCCCCCTTCTGTGAGTCGGTCCGGTGCTGGTAACACCGGTTCCCCCTCCACCTCTTACATCATAGAGACGGGTAGGTCTCCAAAGCTCTTATACCTCTCTGTTTCCGGTGTGGAAAGTGTCCGATCACGACATCCACATACATATCCCCGTATGTAAAACGCGGCAATACCGTATTTTCTGTCATCCTAAAATCGAATATGCGATATACCCGGACCGCCTATCATCTAGCAGGAGGGAGTCACGATTACCACCAGGCCCGACCGCCCCCGGGGCCGTCCTCGACACGCTGATCCGCCCCGTCGATTGAGCGCGCGGGTACCGGCCTCGATATTCGACCCGATCAAACAATTCGCCGACGATCACGCGGAACCCCTCAGCGCGATCGTCTCCGAGGCCCTCGCGGCCTATCTCTCCCGGGAGATCCGGCGAGAATGCCCCCGATGTGGCATCGGGAACCCTGAGGGTAGCGACTGGTGCCGGGCGTGTGGGGCGCCCCTGTCGTCCACCGCGTTGGAACAGAGTGCGGACGAAATCGTCCGTTTATCCAAGAAACAAAGCGAAACCGCCCATATGATGGCCGGGTCCGTGGGGGCGTTGCGGGAGATTATCGCCAAAATTGCCGACCGTGAAGATCCGGAGACGGCCGCCGCGGTCCGGGGGATCCTTCTCCCCGACCAGGCAACCCTTATCCCCGGGTATAATTCCGAGCCCCCGCGACCGATCGCCGAGGACCAGGCAACCCTTAATCCCGAACCCGACGAGACATAACCCGCCGGTCGGGTCGTACATCCGTGGTTGGCTGCATGGACCGGCCGGCATCGCTTCTTTACCGTTTTTATCCGGAGCTCAGGCCCCCTCGCGGCGGGCGATCTCCTCGCGGACCATCTCGGCGATCCGGGCCCGCCCTTCCGGAGACTCGAGGAACTCCCGGACGGTCCGGACGATCAGATCCCGGAGGTCCGGGCGGGCCTGGTCCTCGACGGCGCCCCCGGCCCCCCGGTCCTCGAGGCGGCGCACGTATTCGCGGTACTGGTCCTCGGAGACCCGGACGCGGCGGCCGAGTCTCGAGGCGGGGAGGATCCCGCGGGTCTCGTGCTCGCGGACGGTTCGAAGTTTCAGCTGTAGCCGATCGGCCACATCTTGAAGGGTCAGGAATTGGTTTTCGGTGTCGGTCATGCTATCGGGTGTCTCATCGATGATCAGGGGCGCATATGCCCGCGGTACTCCTCTCATCGCGTGATCTGTCGCGATCGCCCTCTCGAGGACGGCGGCGGCGGTCTCGCCGATCATGCCGCGATCGCCCCCGCGGAAAAGGAGGGGGCCCGGGCCGCCGGGGCCGCGGTCATCTCATCGGCGGGGGCCGTGATCTTCGTTGCCTTGTTCGCGGACGGGTTCGCATAGTGCGAGGCCAGGGCGAGGGCCGGAACCATGAACCGGGCGGCCCGGTCCAACTGGACGATCAACATCCTGCCGTGCCTTGAGGAGGTCACGAACCCGGTTTCAACGGGGACCCGCTCGCCGCCCTGTGTCCGGAACTGGTACACGGGGGCGATCCCTCCCTCGAGGGCCTCGGTTACGTCCTCGGAGGAGAGGTAAAACGTCCCGGCCGCGGGGCCGGTGATCACGTCGAATCGAACCGCGGCATATTCGCGGACGGCGATCCCGA
>JAKPPV010000018.1 GCA_029547145.1 Methanobacteriota archaeon | reverse complement strand
CGTCGACCGGGCCACGCAGGTCGCCCGGGCCCTCGTCGGGATGGGCATCGAACCCACCCGGCTTGCCATTCGGGGCTTCGGGGAGGAGCGGCCCCTCCTGGCCAACGACAGCGACGAGAGCCGGACGAAGAACCGCCGCGTGGAGATCCAGTTCAGCCTGAGCCCCTCGAATGCCTGAGCCCCCGCGTCCCCCGCCGTTCCGAGCGAGCACGGGACGAAGGCGACCCGTTTCCAAAAAAAACGGGGACAGCCCCTGCCGGGAGCCGTCCCCGTTGGTGCGATACCCTGCCCGGATCGCGAGGGGACTCGGACCGCGGGCTCCGGGGCCGGCGGCGGCGATGTCACTGGCCGGGAACCGGGTCGAGTGTATACATCTGCACCTGCTTCGTGACGAAGTTGCGCGTCTTGTGCTTCCCCTTGAACTCGACGTCGACCGTGTACTGGCCCCCCGTGGCTTTGAACCCGGTGTCCTGCAGGGTGATGACCTGACTGCCGGGATTGATGTTGAGATTGGTCCGGTTGCCCACCACGCGGTTGCCCTGGGTGACGAAGATGTTCACGGGCTTCAGGACGAGGCCCGGGTTGTCGTTGCCGATCACGACCTGGAAATCGATCGGCTGGAGGGGACTGAAGCGCTGGGGGTTGGCCTCCATGTTCGCGATCTTCAGGTTGTTCAGCGCATCCGCCAGGGAGACGCCGCGGACCGTCTTCGACTGGGTCGCCGTCTTGCCCGCCGCGTTGCGCACGGTCAGCACGAAGGTCTTCTCTCCGGTCCAAGGGAACGACCGGGGACTGCTGTTGAAATACTCGGCTCCGCTGCTGAACCACGGGGCGCCGTCGACGGTGAGGACCGCCGAGACGACGGGGCTGCCCCCGGGACCGCGGACGACGTGCCAGCTGACGCTGATCGGGTCACCCTGCACGACCACGGCCGGGCCGACGGTGAAGGACTGGATGAGCGGGTTGTCGGCGACGGGCGGGGTCTTGGGGATCTCCTTGACCGCCGCGGGCGCT
>JAKPPV010000011.1 GCA_029547145.1 Methanobacteriota archaeon | reverse complement strand
GGGCGCCGGCCTGGTCCGGCCGTCTCCGGGAGTGCGGCCGGGGTGAGCTTGTCGTTTAGTTTCGAGACCTCCCCCCGCAACCATCGGATCTCGTCGGCCTTCTCGATGAGACGTTGATCGCGGGCCTCGATCTCCTCCCGTGCCCGCGTCACCTCGGCCGCTGCCGTCCGGGCCTGGTCATCGAGGATGGCGATCCGGGCGGTGAGGGCGTCCCGGTCGGCGGTCGCGTTCTCGGCGTTCTCCCGGGCCGTCACGGCCTCGACGCGGTATTGTTCGATGTCCCGTTCAAGTTCGGATATTCGGGCCGTCAGGGCGTCTATTTCGTGGGGTGTTGCGGGGTGTTCTGGGGTTCCGGCGGGGTGCACGTCGGGGTGTTCGTCGGCGGGGCGGGGTGTTGTGGCGGTGATGATCGCGCGCCTCATCCACTCGGCAAGAGAAATCCCTTCCTCGTCGGCACGGACGCGGACCCGCTCGATCACCTCGTCCGGCAGGTTCACGGACGTTCTCATACTGGGGTGTCGGCGGGGTGCAGGTTGGGGTTTTCGATCCTATTAGACGCGGAGATATGAGTGAGGGGCATTTGCTGGAGATTACCCAAGGTATTAGTCGTCTAATAGATGGGTTCTCAGCATGGCTCACCACGGAGCAGTTCCGTGCACCCCCCGGGGGTGTATCGGGGGTGCAACTTCGCAGAACAGATATTCCGCGAAATGTCACGGGACAGGCCGATGTCGGGGAACGGGGGCCTCTCGTCTCTTTGATTGGCCAAAAAAGGGCCGGGGTGCACTACACCCCGAAGGGGTGCACGACGTTGGGATCGCGGTGCGGGCGAATTCGTGTTATCCCGTGTTACTGAAAGGACGAAAAGGGATACCAGGTAGTCATATTGCCCGGGTAAACCGCCGAGTGCTATACCTTAGTGGTGGGGAATTTAGACGTTCCACCCCCCTTTTATTGGACCCTCCGAAATTCGGGGATGGTCAGGTATCAGAACGGTGGAGAAACGGCGGGAGAAGGGCGCGGTACTCGTCTCATTGGGGTTCCCCTTCATACGGTGTTAATCACGCCTTCGTGTCAGGTATGCCACTTCTTGTCGCGATTTGTCGCGCGACAACCGGCCCTTCGTGTCAACATTGTCAACATTGGATTCTTGATTCTCGTCACAATTCGCCATTGCCGGCACTCTCGCGGGAGAGTCGCTCGATCCGATCGTAGAGGAGGCGATGTGCCGGCGACCAGGTAGAGGGGTCGACCTCCGGCAGGGCGGCACGGTCCCCGGGGGTCATCGCTTTGATCTCGTGTATCCGCTCGAGAAGTCGATCCCGGACCTCCTGGATCTCGGCGTCATAGTCGCGAGGTGGTCGCGTCTCGACCTCGAGCCGCTCGAGTCGGCGGAGGAGGTCAGCGGGAATGGTCACGGCGCCTCCGGCCGATCGTCGCGGTGGTTGTTCGGCAGGTAGATCACGGTCCGGGCGCCGGGAGGGACCCGGGCGCGGGTCTCCTCCTCGGTCTCGCCGGGCTCGTAGATCACAACCACGCCGGAAGGGGTCGCGGCCTGGTCGGTCTCGAGCGCGGCGAGGCGGCGGCGGAGCTCGGGCGGGGCGGTCATGCCGGCCTCCTCGCTTCGATCTCGTCCAGCCTGGTCCGGAGGTCCTCGAGCTCCTCATCTTTCAGGATCGCGCCGTACGCGGCGAGGGCCTGGATCGTTGCCCGGGCATATTGCAGTCGGATCGCGTCATCCTGCCGGGCCCTAAACGCCTTTGCAGTCGTGCGGCCGTGGAGGAGGGCGATCACTGCGGTTGCCTTCTCCATCAACTCGAGGCGGGAGAGGGTCTTTTTCCGGGTCGATTCTGTCTCTTTGTGCTCCGATTCCCTGGTTACTTCAATTTCCATTTTAATTCACTCCTTTATATGAACGTCTCGCGCATGGTCTCTATTTAAACTCGCGACCGTCTCAAAGGGCCCCCGGCGGTTGAAAATTCGGCCGGTCCCGCCATCCCGGAATATACCGATCGGCCGCGGCCTCGAGGACCTCCGGGAACCGCTCGCGGGGGATCGTCTCCCCCTCCCGGATGATCTTCATCTCGTAGATCGCGAACCA
>JAKPPV010000010.1 GCA_029547145.1 Methanobacteriota archaeon | reverse complement strand
CGCCCGCGAGGAGACGGACGAGACGTTCATCGTCGTCTCGCACGACATGGACTTCGTCCGGGACATCTGCGACCGCCTCGCCCTGATGCGCGGCGGCAGGATCGTCCGGTGCGGGCCGACCGCAGAGGTCCTCGACGTCCTCACCGAGGAGGAGCGGCAGGTCATGGCAACGGGGAGCCCGGCCTGAGGCCCCGATGCCGACCATCCGTCTGGACGGAGTACCCCGTGAGCTTCCGCCCGGTGCCACCCTCGCCGACCTCTGCGAAGGCTGCGACCCCACCTGCGCGGTCGCCGTGATCCGTCCCTCCACGGCAGAGGCGGCCGCCACGGCGAACGTGCGGCTCGCCACCTCCAGCGGCGAGGTGACGGTCGAGACCCGGGGGGCCGGCCGTCTCCCGGCCCCGGACCTGATCGAGGGCCTCGGGGTCCAGTGGTCCGACCGCACCTCGGTGGCGCTCGGTCCGTTCCCGAGCGACGTCGTCCCGACCCGGCAGGTCCATCAGTACCAGCGTGGTGACGTCGTGCTCGGGTGCGGTGGCTACGACCCCGCACGGTCATACCTCGTCCTGGTCCGGGCCCGCCATTCGGCCGATTACGGGACCGGGGCGGACGGGGGGGTCGTCGGCACGGTCGTCGCCGGTCGTGCGGTCGTCGACCGGCTCGGTGCGGACGACCGGGTGGAGTCCGTCCAGCCCGTCCTCTCGTGGGCGGATACGAGCCGCTCCTTCACGACGACCGACCGTTCGATCGTGCTCGAGGACGGGATGGAGATCGTCACCCGGGTCGGTCTGACGGCGGAGGGCTTCGGGGGAGCGACCGTCGAGACCGGCACCGCGCGCTCGGTCGAGCACCTCCTCCTCTCGCTCGAGACCGGTGTCTTTGAAGTCAGCCGGACCGCCTCGACCCACATCACCGAGGAGCGGCTCGCCGGGACGCCGGTGCCCGCGGAGAAGCCAATGGGCCGGCGGGAAGGGGTGGTGACGGTACGCACCTCGGGGGCCCGTGCCGGCTGCCTGTACATCTACCGCGAGGACGTCCCCTCGTCCCCCCAGCACACGATCGTGGGGAGGGTGAACCATGGGCTCGAACTCGTCAAGCTCGCCCGCGAGGGGGACCGCCTCGCGGTCGCATGCGACCCGCAACGGTTCGACCTCCTCGGCCTTCCGCTCGAGAACGCGGCGCAGATCGCCGCCGGGCGGGGGGTCGCGTTCGAGGCGGACCGTGCCGGGGCGGACCGTGTCGTCGTCGGACAGAGCCCCGGCACCACGCTCGAGGTCCTCAGGAAGGGCGCAGTGAACGTCACCACGGTCCCGCTCTCGGAGGTGATCGACATCCGGCTCGACCCGGTCGCCGCTCCTGCCTCCGTCGCCGTCTTCCGGCGGATCACCGGGCTGAAGGACCACGCGATCGGGACGATACCGTTCTTCTTCTCGTACGAGGACGTCTTCCTCTTCAAGCCGAAGCTCCCGAACGATGTCCGGCTCACACCGGAGAACACGCCGACGGGTGCGACCCCCGCGAACGCCCTCGCGATCACCAACGACGCCCGGAAGGGGCGCGGCATGGTCGGGATACGACTCGCCCCGAACACCGAGTTCGGCCCGACGTCGGAGCCGTTCGAGGGGACGAACCTGATCGGGACCGTGCTCGACGTCGGGAAACTGAAAGCATTGAAGGAAGGATCGATCGTGTACATCCGGGAGGTTCGGCCATGACCGGAAAGGCCGGAGCGGGCGGGGGTCCCGCTCGGCCCGGCGTGCAGCCCGGCACCGCCACGAAGTACGTCTTCGTCGACTCGCCCGAGCTGACCGCCGCGGACCTCGCGCTGAGGGGATACGAGCTCGCCCCGGGCGTCCAGATCAAGGAGACCTGCTTCGGGCTGATGATCACGGGTCCCGAGGCGGAGATCGAACGGCTGGTCGAAGAGCTCCGGCTCCTCGATCCCGACCGGATCTTCGTCAAGGACAGGGGCTTTCCGCCGGGCGACGAGCGACGCTGCCGGGCGAATCTCGGCGGCGCGCGTCCCGGCTTCTACGGCCACGAGCACGAGATGCGGCTGGTGCGCTACATCTCCTCCGGCCTCCGGGCACTCCGCGACCCGAAGAAGGCGGACCTGCTGCGCGCGAAGCCGAAGCACCACGATGAACCTCTCTCCGTCGAGCGGCTGAACACGATCATCCAGGAGTCCTGACATGGCGAAAGTATTCATCTATCCCGGCACGAGTCTGATCCTCTCCGACCTCGTCTCCCGTTTCGGGCACCGGCCGCTCGGTTCGGCCCTCTCCGTCCGGGAGAAGGTCCAGACGGCGGGGCTCGACTCCCCTCCCCTCCAGATCACGTCCGAGGACCCGAAGAAGGGCCTCCGTTTCGCTGCCGTGGAGGTCCCCTCCGGCGTCCGCGGCCGGATGTCCCTCTTCGGTCCGCAGATCGAGGAGGCCGACGCGGGGATCATCATCCAGGACGCGGACCTCGCCTTCGGGTGCATGGGTTGCGCCCGTACCAACGAGCTGGTCCGCTTTTTGCTGCACCGGCGCGGCATCCCGATCCTGGAGCTCACCTACCCGCACAGCGACGAGGAGGGGGTCCGGTTCGTCGCGGCGATCCGGGAGTTCCTCTCCTCCCTCGCCGGAGGTGCGTCCGCATGACCCCCCCCGTCCGGATCGCCCTGCTCGCGTGCGGAGCGGAGTACTCCGGGGTGATGCCCGAGATCTACGAGGCGGCACGCCAGGTGGAGGCGGAGGTCTTCTATCCCGATGTGACCCTCGCGGACGTCCGTTCGGCCGGACGGGGCTTCGGGCTCGACGTCCACTCGGCCGATCTCAAACTGATGATCGCCCGGGCGGAGGCCCTCGTCGAGGGGCGTGCGGAGGCCGACGCGGTCTTCATCGCCACCTGCTTCCGCTGCGCCGAGGCGGCGATCGTCCGGAACGAGCTCCGGCGGTACATCCACGAGGGGTCACGCCTCCCCGTCGTCTCGTACTCGTTCACCGAGCGGACGACGGCGGGGACGCTGCTCACGCGGATGGAGGCGCTCGTCACGATCGCCCGCCGGCGGGCCCTGCTTGCCCGCGAACGGCAGGAGGGGATCACGCTCGGCCTCGACTCCGGGTCGTCCACGACGAAGGCGATCATCATGAAGGACAACGAGGTGATCGGGACCGGTTGGAGGCCGACGACGCAGGTCCAGCAGTCGGCGGAGGAGGTGATCGCGCTCGCGCTCGAGGAGTCGGGGCTCCGGCGCTCGGAGATCGAGGCGACCGGCGTGACCGGGTACGGCCGGTTCCTGCTCGGCAACGCGATCGGGGCAGACCTGATCCAGGAGGAACTGACCGTCAACTCGAAGGGCGCGGTCTACCTCGCCGACCGCCAGCACGGGTTCGCCACCGTGATCGACATCGGCGGGATGGACAACAAGGCGATCACCGTCCAGGACGGGATCCCCGGCGTCTTCACGATGGGCGGGATCTGTGCGGGTGCCTCGGGGCGGTTCCTGGAGATGACCGCGAAGCGGCTCGGCATCGATATCACCGAGCTCGGCCCGCTCGCGATGAAGGGGATGGGCAGGAACGTGCCGATGAACTCCTACTGCATCGTCTTCGGAACCCAGTCGCTCGTGAACGCGCTCGCTGCCGGGAACTCCCCGGAGGACGTCGCCGCTGCCGCCTGCCACTCGGTGGCAGAGCAGGTCTACGAGCAGCAGCTCCAGGAGGTCGACATCCGCGAGCCCGTGATCATGGTCGGGGGCACCTCCCTGATCTCGGGGCTCGTCCACGCGATGGGTGAGCTCCTCCAGACCGGGGTCGTCGTCCCCCGTCACTCCCAGTTCATCGGAGCGGTCGGTTCGGCCCTGCTCGCGTCGGGCTTCATCAGGAAGGGGTGAGGGATGGTCCTCGACCACTTTGTCGTCGAGTCGCCCGAGGAATGGGCCGTCTCCGCGTATACGGACATCGCGAACGACGTGCTGCTGGACCACAACCTGGTCCGGGCGATCGAGCGGTCCACATCGCGATCGATCCCGAGTACCCGCTTTTTATCGCGGTCGGCGCGCTCGGACGGCTCCCGCCGGTTGTCCACCTGCGCGACTTCGCCGAGGTGACCTTCAACCCCGGGAAGGTCCGGCTCGAGATCAGCGACGAGACCCACCTTGCTGCCCTCCTCGAGCTCCTCTGGAACCGATACGGACGGAACCGTGTCGAGCAGCCGGACCGTTGGACGATCGAGATCGCGGAGGACCCGGACCTCCCGGTCGACCCCGACCTTGCCGGCACGGTCGTCTCGGACCCGACCGTCGGCCTGGTCCGCGACCTGATCTACGCTCTGCTCGCGATCGCGCCGGAGGGCTTCCGCGTCCGCGAGCACCACTACGAGAAGGGCCGCTTCTGGCTCGCGGCGAGCGAGAACACCCTGCCCGATGACCTGGAGGGGCGGGTGAGGGCGCTCTTCGCCCGAATGGAGGCGCCGGCATGATCCTGGTCCCGATCACCTACAAGGGCGGGGTCTACCGGCACGACGAGATCGTCGACCTGATCGCCGACCTGGGCGGGTACGTGATCCAGAAGCACGTGCTCGCGACCGAGGTCGTCCTCCTCTGTCTCGTGCCTCGGGACGACATCCCCCTGATCGAACGGATCGGCCGGCCGCTCGGTGGCGAGGTGAAACCGTCCCCGCTGGTCGGGACCGAGGTCGCAATCGTCACCCCGTCGCTCTCGATCCATCACCTGCCCCACCCGGCCTGCGACATCGCCGAGTACGTCAGGAGGCTCGGAGCGAAGTCCAACATGATCGGGCTCGCGAGGGGGTACGGGAAGCGCGTCGCCCAGACCTCCGCCGAAGAGCGCGAGATCATCAACGAGCACGACTGCGCGGTCTTTCTGCTCGGCAACTTCGACCACTGCATCCGCAAGAAGATGGTGGCGCTCCGTCGGGGGGTCGACGTACCGATCATCCTGACCGGGAAGCCCCCGACGGAGGACCTCCGCAGGGCGGTCGACCCGCCGGTCGCCGGATACGTCGGCAACGTCGGGCGGTTCATGCACCGGACCAAGGAGGCGGACGAGATCGAACGGCTCGACGCGATCGTCGCCGAGATCACCCGTGTCCTGGACCTCCGCCGGGAGGAGATCGCGAAGGACCCGCTCTCCGTCTCCCCGGCACGGCTCATGTCCGTGATCCAGACCGCGGTCCCCGAGGTCCTGGAGGTGACGAGCCCGACCCCGATCACGGTCCAGATCGCGGGCCTCCGCGTGAAGCTCCCCTACACGGAGTACGCGGACCGGATCCGATCGGTCGAGGTCGAGGAGGGGGTTGCGATCGGCCGGATCGCGGACGTCCTTCCCTCGCGGATGCGCGACTATATTCTGGTACGGATCAAACCCTCTTCCGAGACGGACATCGTCGTCTAGGCCTGGCCCGACGGCACCTCCCTCTCATCCGGAGAGACTGGGATGACCTTCGAAGAGGAACTGTCCACCATCGTGAGCACCGGCAGCGAGGAGACCTGTGCCGCGTGGATGAGGGCGATCGAGCAGGAATACGGGAAGGTCCCGCTTATCTTCCAGAGGATGGCGGAACGGCCGGAGGTGCTGATCTCGCACCTGCTCTACAAGGACGCGGTGATCAAGACATCGGCCCTTGACCCGAAGCATGTCGAGCTGATCTGTCTCGCCGTCGGTGCCGCCCTGAAATGCACCCACTGCACGGGGTACCATATGCAGGCGGCCCTGAAGATGGGTGCGAGCCGGGAAGAGATCCTGGAGACGGTGCTGATCGCCGGACTGATCTCGAACTCCTCGGTCCTGGCGAATGCCTACCGCGTCATCGATGAGAAACTCGCAAAGTGCGTCTCCTGCGAGACGACCGGTATCGGGACCAGCGGGAACGGTTGCGAACGGTGAAACGGCCGACGGGGGTCTCCTGCGGGTGACCCTGTTCTGCGGCGCTCCAGGGCGCAGGGCCACGATCGGACTCCGCCGTCACGCCCTCCCGGACAAGGCCCTCGTCTGCCGGTTCGCCGACCTCGCCGGGGGAGACGATCGGGTCGCGGCCCGGACGCGAGGTACGCCGCACGCCGGTGTCGGTGTTCACGCCTCCCCCCCCCCGGGGTCACCCGCCACCCGGGCGAAGAGGGTACCGGCAGGGTTCAGGTAGAGCGGACCCCTTATGCTGGTTCGCGTCAAAGGGGATCTCGATGACCCCCCCGTCTCCCCCCCGCACGATCCCGGAGATCGCCACCGAATACGCCACCTTCTGCGAGGAGGTCGCCGGACGAATGGCCCGGGATGCGCCGGAGATCGAGCGGTTGATCTCGGCGATGAAGGAGGCGGGGGCGATCCACTGCTATGGCTTCGGCAGAAGCGGCAGCGTCGCCTCGGCGCTCGCCATCCGCCTCCGGCACTTCCAGCACCATCTCGGCGCCTCCTGGTTCTGCGGCGACCTGGTGCGGAACACGTTTCATGAAAAAGACCTCTTGATCGTCATCTCGAAGAAATGCACCCGCTCCGACCTCCTCTATCACGTCGAGACGGCCCGGAGTCGCGGGGTGAGATGCGCCTTCGTGACGGGAGAACCGCCCCTTCCGGCCTGCATCAGGATGGGGGACCTGGTCTTCTCGCTCCCTTCGATGAAGCACGGCACCGTCTACGGCGGCGGGGACTTCGAGCTCGCCGCCTCCTTCTTCCAGGAGGTGCTCGTCACCCGGATCGGGGAGCGCTTCGGCATCGGGTCTGACGACATCGATCTCCACCACGTCCCGTGAAACGGCGCCGATCCGACGGGTACCGGTCGGAGTCCCTCCCCTGCGCCCCCCGTCGTTCCGTCTCGTTCGTCTCTGTTACGACGGCGGACTTCCTTCCGGGGGACGGAGCGGCGTCTGCCTGACGGGTCCGTTCCCCGGGCGCAACCGGTGTCGTCTGCCTGGCATCGTTGATCGGCCCGAACAGGGGTTCGCCGGGCAGGGACCGCCTGGCACAGGCGTGGCAGGGACAGGGGTTGTCCGGATGCGGGCAGGGTACAAGGGGCAGGGGGGGCCGGAGGGTGGTCCAAAGGTTCGGCCCCACCCCCTGATGCCCGGTAGGCCCGAGGGCACACCCCAGTGCGCCATCCCTGCGCAGACGGTGACGGGTCGACCATCCGGGCGGCACCCGATCGAATGCTTGAACCGTGTCAAAGACCAGAGGAATGGTGACCGGGTACCATCGACCGGTCGGTCAGTTCATGCAGTGCAGCCTCTGTAACACCCCCGGGACCCGCTTCGTCAAGGCCCGGCACCCCCGGTACGGGATCGTCTACCTCTGCGACGCCTGTTGCGAGAAGGAACGGGACGTCCTCTGCCCTGCAGGCAGGAGCTGTGCCTGCGACCCCGACGCCGTTCGCTGATCCCGCGTGGATGATCCCGGGACAGCATCGTCGAACCTCCCGGTCCCCCGATCGGCACCCGACACCCCCCGAAGCCCTCGCCCCCGTCGCTCGTTCGTTTTTCCGCCGGCCCCATCCGGCACGCCCGGCCCGGAACCTATTCCGGCCGATGGCGAGGAGCCGGATGAGGCGATCGGGGGGTACGGGGCTGGATCGCGAGGGTCGGTTCGAGGTCCGGAGGGATGCAACAGAAGTTGAATATTCGTTCGAAATGTATATCTCCAGATTCAACATAAAGTTGAACTCATCGATGCCGATCCCGCAGGAAGTATACGAAAGCCTCACGGCCCTCGGTGGGGTACCGGGGATCCTGAGCCGGTTACCACCCGATGATGCAGTCTCCGCCGTCAGTCGGATCCACCATGCCCTCTCCGAACCGCTTCGTCTTCGAATCCTGCTCGCCCTCGCCCTCCAGCCGCTCTGTGTCTGTGTGATCAAGGAGATCGCGGGGATCGCGGACTCCCGGCTCTCGTACCACCTGAACCAGCTCAAGAAGGCCGGACTGATCGAGGGCACCCAGCAGGGGAGCTGGATCATCTACCGCCTGACGCCCCTCGGCGAGCGGTGCGTCTCATCGCCGTATCCCCCGCCAGAGTGACGGGATGCGTACCCGTCTTTCTCCCGGAAGGCTGCGATTTTCCATCCTTCGATTCCCGGCAGGCCCGTTCGGTCGTCGGACGACGATCCGCTGTTGAGCGCTCCAGGATCCGGGTAATCGCTCCGACACGTGGGGCGTACCTGGTGTGCAGAAAAGACGAACAGGTCGCCCTCGCGTCGATGAGCGCCGGAACCGGGCCACCCACCCGTTCGAAGTGGTCATGCTCCGCTGGGGATGTCCACTCCACCCGGTCAGCCGGCCCGGCGCGCAGGAACGGGACCGGGCCCCGTGGCGTCCTGAAACTGCCCCGTCGGGAGGAAGAATGGTGGGGGGGGGTTTATTTGCGTCCTCCGGAGGGCACAGACCGTGACGTGTGCCCGGGCCCGGACGTCTCTCGACAGGGGTTCCCATCGGCGGTCGTAACGGTGCACCGGGCCGGGAACGGGGCCCCCGTCACCCGGTCACGGGGGGGCAGAGCCCGGAGCCGTACCGGCCCGCCCGATGACGAGCAGCCCCCCGTGACGCCGACGGGCACGAACCCCTCGAGGAGCGCAACCTGGAACCGGATCACGCCCTGCAGTCCTTGAAGGTGCCGGCACAGACGATGTACTCCCGCCCGTCGGAACCACGTACCGACCGGCAGTAGGTCGTCTTCCAGGAGAGCCGGCTCTCCGCCAGGTTCACGTAGACGTAGTCGACCCAGCCCGAGCCCTTCGACGTGGCGGTGGCCAAGAACCGGTCCCGGAACGGCGTGCCGGCGGCGTCGGTCTTTCCCCGGTAGTTCTCCCCCACGAGACGGGGGTTGGCGGCATGGGCCACCATCGTCAGGTTGGTGTCGTAGACGAAGGCATATACCTCCGGGTCGGACGGGTCCCGGAACGGCGCAACCCCCCGGTTGATCTCGCTGAGCGTCGCCGGCGTGTCCGCAGCGAGCCGCTCGACCGTCAGGTCCACCACCGCCACCGCACCGGTGGTGTTCGAGCGGGCGCTCGAGCACTCGGGTCCGATGTTGCGGTAGAGGATCCGCTCGTACGGGGCCACACCCCGCTCGTCCTTCTCCGTCTTGAGGGCCGTGAGCGTCCGGTTGAACGCGTCGACCACGACCGGGGAGGTGTTGCGGTTGAAGGCGAAGTACATCTCCTGCTCGCCGAGCGTCCGGACGACCCCGAACCGGTTCGGGTCCAGGCCGTACCGTTCGAGGAGACTCCGGGCCGGGAGGAGGGGATACGCGAGCGCATCGACGCTCCCGTTCCGTACCGCCTCGACCATGGCGACCGTATCCACCTCGTACCGGATCGCGGTCTTTGGGATGCCCTGCTCCCGGAGCAGGGTGCCGGAGACGTCGTCTTGGATCGTGACGATCCGGAGGGCGGCCGGATCCACGTTCGCGGGAAGCCCACGGTCGCGATCGGCGAGGATCACGTACTGGAAGCGGCCGATCGGGCCGGCCCACCGGAAGAGCCCCTCCCGTTCAGGGGTCCGGGCGGTGGAGAAGACGACCGAGTAGTTGGTCGTGAGCGCGGTGTTGTACCCCTCGCTCCACGTGCCGAGCCTCACCTGGTCCGGTCGGAGGGTGGCGTTCAGTGCCGAGGACGCCGTCCGGAGGAGCTCGGGTGCGATCCCCCCGATCGTCCCGTTCACCAGCGTGTTGAACGGTGGATACTCCTCGGTGAAGAATGTCATCCGCGAGAGGGCCTCGGCGGGAGAGTACCGGGCCAGGATCTCCTCGCGGACCGTCAGGTTATCGGCGTTCCGCTCCACGGAGAGCCGGTCGAGGGCCGCCTGGAACCGTGCAACCGTCTCGTCGGGGGTCTGCCGGTTGAAGGCGAACCAGGTCTCGTACTCCGCGAGGGTATAGACCGGGACGAACCGGAGCGGGCTCCGGTTCCCCTGCGCGGCGAGCATGCGGCCCGCCGCCTCGCCGTAGGCGAAGAGGTCGACCTCCCCCGCATCAACCCAGGCGGGCAGCTCCTCCTGCCGCTCGGCGATCCGGATCCGGTCGGCCGGGACGCCGAGGTCCGCCAGCTTCTGCCGCGCCGCATCGTTCCGGACCACCCCGATCCGGAACCGGGCAAGGTCTGCCGGACCGCTGACCGTTACGTTCCCGCCCCGGAGGGCGAAGAGGACGGACCGCTCGGGGGCGATCGGGCCGGCCCACTTGAACTCCGGTTCGCGCGAAGAAAGGCGCGACGTCGCGAAGAGGACCGTGTTCGGTTCGGAAAGTGTCCGGTTGTAGGCGGACTCCCAGGGCAGGGTCTGCACCTCGTTGATGGACTGGGTGCTGCCGAGACGCTGCAGCGTCTCGTTCAGCAGGTCCACCGAGATGCCGGTGAGCACCCCGTTCTCGTGATAGTTGAAGGGTGGGTACTCCTCGGTGAGGAACACTAACCGGCCGGATGACGGTGGTACCGTCGGCGTGCCGGAGGTGTCAGGCGTCTGTTGCCCGCCGGGTGACGGGGGGGCGGTCGTGCAGCCCGCGACCAAAAGGACGGCCACGAGCAGTATCCAGATGGTAATCCATGTCCCTTTCCGCATTGCTCTCTCCATTGGCGGGTCGTCCTGTATGCATATATGCCTGACTCCCTGTTCCGCTGATCGGCCCGCTCACGGTGCGAAATCGAGCCAGTCGAGGTTCTGGGCATCGCCGACGAACTGGAGACGGAGCCGGTGCGTCCCCCTGGCAAGACGGACCGGTACCGTCACGGTCTGCCACCGGGAGAAACCGCCCGTCCTCGGAACCCTGACGACCGCTCTCTGCAGGCCATCGATCCAGACCCGGAGCTGCCGGCCGGACCAGGGGGAGGCAACGCGGAACGAGGTCCGGTTGATCCCGGCATTCCCGACCGTCAGGGTATACTCGAGCCACTCCGACGATTTGACCCACCCGACATTGAAGCCGGTACCCCCGCGCTCGATGTCGACATCGTCCTGACGGTAGGCGCGGCCCGCGTTGCCGGGGGTGGTGTCGTGGTAACCGCCCGTATCGTAGTCTTCGGCCTCGATCCGTCCCGGAACCGGGTGGGGGAGGTACGGCCTCCGGGTGGGGGAGACGGTCGGAGCGGCGCCGACGAAGAACGGTATCTCCTCGACCGTGCCGTTCACCCTCGCGCCCGTGTCGTCCCTTCCCTCGAGCCGGAGGGTATAGCGCCCGGGAGGGACGCCGGCCCCGACGGCCCCTCCGAACTCGTACGAGGAGCAGACGATCTCCGAAGGTTTTTGCGGGTTGATCCGTCGTCCGAGTTCGACCGGAATGGTCGAGCCGGCGATCACGGCGTTTTGCCCGTCCAGAAGAGTCCACGCGATGGTCGCGATCCGGTGAACCGGCACCCCGTCCTTCCGGGACGGTCCCGGCACGACGGGTGCCGGGATCGGTGCGACCACACCGTAGAGAAGACAGGTCTCGCCGTTCCCGACGGCGATCCCGTCATCGAAACGGAGATCGAGCCGTTTCGGGGTTGGATCGGCCAGGTCGACGACCGGATCGGTGGCTCCCGCCGGCCGGAGCTCCGCCCGGGTGAGGGCGAGCCGGTCGCCGGGGGGCAGGTCCAGCAGGGGCGATACGAATGACACCCGGGTCCCGTTCTCCCGTGCGACGTGGGACCAGACCGGCTCACCAGCCGCGTAGTAGTGGTAGACGGTCCGGGGAGAGTCTGCCAGCCCCGTCCGGATGATCGTCGCGAGTTCGACCGTGCAGGTGACCGAGTTGTTGCGGATATCGTAGAGAAAGAGGTCATTCTCGGCTGTTCCGACCGTGTCGACCTCCGTCCCGGGGCAGTCGTTTGCGACCTCGATCGCGTTGTTCGGCACCCAGCGGCCCGGGATCACGTACCCCGAACCGTTCCAGGAAAAGTACCCGGGAAAGGAGTCGAGGTACGTCCGGTAGCCGTGCTCCTGCGCGAACGCGATCAGACGGTCTCTCTGCGCGGGTGGCGAGAACCGTCCGAGGGCTGCGTGCGTCCTCCCGAGCGTGATCCGGCGTTCTGCAGATAGTCCCCTGAGCTCCCCCGAGAGGCCCTGGACGCGGACCGTGTACTCCCCCGCGACCAGGTCCTGCAGGGTCCACCCATCCCGGTCCGTGTAGTTCGTATCGAAGGTCCGCGTGGCACCCCCGAGGATGAGGCCGGCATAGTACTCCGGCGTCACGACCACCTTGTTCCAGGTCTCGAAAAGTCCCCCGGGCTCGCGCACGAGGTCCGGTACCATCACCGTGCCCCGCGACGAGCCGTTCCGGTAGTCGGCCTCGATCGCCGAGAGCGGGGTCGTTCCGGTGAGAGGGTCGACATGGCTCTCGATCACCCGGACCGGGGTGCCGGCGACATCGGACCCCCGGAAGACCTCGATCCGGAGATCGCCGGGGGTGGTGATCCCTGCCGGGATCGGCCCCATCACGTAGAAGTCTCGCATCTCGGCCATCAGCGTCTCGTTCGGGGACGGTACGCTGATCGACAGGGATGGGACGCCCGTGGCGCCTGCCACCGGGACGGACCCGAGCAACACGAGGACTGCGATCAGGGCACGACAGGGTACCATCAGCACTCTCCGCAGGAATCCTGGTCTGTCTGCGGGGATATAGTACCGGTACCCGTCGGTCACCCGGGGACGATTCAATCATGTTAACTCCTCCCCGGGCCCATACCCTCCCCATGACGTGGTCCTTTCCAGGGATGATCGCACTGATCCTGGCCGGATCGGTCCTCCTGGCCGGTTGCATGGCCCAGACGGGGCCCGGACCGGCCGGCACCACCGGACCGACGACGGCATCCCCTGTCACGGGCACGACCAGCCTGTCGCCGCAGCTCGGGGAGCTCGTCGCCTTCGTCGAGGAGGCGGCGGCCCATGCCCGGACGAACGGCCGGGCGTCGTCGATCGCCTCCTTCAACGACCCGAACGGTTCGTGGACCCGCAAAGAGCTCTACATCTTCGCCTACGATATGAACGGGACCGCGCTCGCCCTCCCCTTCCAGCCCGAGTCCGTCGGGACGAACCGCTACGGGATCGTCGATGCGAACGGGGTCCACTTCGTACAGGACGCGATCGCGGCAGCCCGGAACGGCTCGGGATTCTTCCGATACCACTACCCGAACCCCGCCCGGGGCTACGCGGTCGAGGAGAAGACGAGTTACGTGATCGGGCTCGGTGACTGGTTCGTCGGCGCCGGCGTCTATACCCCCGGTGGGGAGGGTACGGCGAACGTCTCGACGAGGAGCAGCCCGGGCCTGGTGGCGTACGTCGAGAAGGCCGCCGCGTTCGCGCGGGCGAACGGCCGGGACCGGGCCATCGCGGCCTTCAACGACCCGAACGGCTCGTTCGTGCAGGACGACCTCTACGTCTTCGCCTACGATATGAACGGGACCGTGCTCGCCCTCCCCTTCCAGCCCGAACTGATCGGGGAGAACCGGTCGGACGCGGCGGACATCCAGGGGACGAAGTACATCCAGGCCGCGATCGCGGCAGCAAGGAACGGTTCGGGGTTCTACGAGCTGTACTACCCGAACCCCGCCGATTTCTATGCCGTCGAACCGAAGCGCTGTTACGTGGTCGGCATGGGCGACTGGTTCCTCGGCTCGGGATATTACACGGCCCGCCTGGCGGCGAATGCCACCAATCTCTCGACCCGGGAGGGGCTGGCGACCTTCGTCGAGCAGGCGGCGGCCCATGCCCGCACCGTCGGGAAGGAACGTGCCCTCGCGGACTTCAACGACCGGGCCGGCCCGTTCGCCTCGGGCGAGGTGTATGTCTACGCCCTCGACTATAACGGAGTTGCGCTCGCCCTGCCGTTCCAGCCCGAGAAGGTCGGGACGAGCTTCATCGACTCCGTCGACTCGACCGGCCAGTACTACACCCGGGTCGAGATCGACCTGGCGCGGCGCGGCGGTGGTTTTGTCTACTACGACTACCCGAACCCGGCGCACGGCATGGCCGTCGAACCGAAGATGAGCTACGTGAGGGACGTGGACGGGACATACTGGATCGGTGCCGGCACCTACCTCCCCGTCGTGAACGCGACCGCGCGCGGGTGATCCGGGGGGTTGTTTTAACTCATGCGGGGCCGACCACCTCACATGGAACGGATGGAAGGGAGGTACGTACCGCATCTCGTCGCCGAGATGGAGAACGAACTCTCGCGGGGCCCCGATATCGCCGCCACCGTGCGGCTCCTCGACCTGCTCGGCCTGCCGGTGGACCCCCGCCTGCTCGACGAGGGTCGGTTATACGCCGAGTACCTGCCCGTCCCTCCCGGTGCCGGCCCCCTCTCTACGTGCGAGCGGCACCTCTCTCTCCTCTGGGAGGCCCTCGACCGCTCGCCGCTCTCCCCCTTCGTGAACATCGCCTTCCCCTTCCGCCGGATGATCGCCGAGCGGCTCTTCGGGAGGTGCGGACGCGGTTTCATCGCCTGCGAACACGTCCGTTTCAACTTCGGGAGGAGGATCGAGGCCGGCGATGCGCTCTTCATCAACATGGGCGCATTCATCGATGCGAAGGGGGGTGTCTCGATCGGCGACCGGGTCGGGCTTGCCGAGCACGTCCGGATCTTCACCCATGCCCACGGTGAGGCGGACCACGCTGAGCGTTCCTACGCGCCCGTTACGATCGGCGACGACGTCAAGATCGGGGCAGGTGCCACGGTGCTCCCCGGCGTGGAGATCGGCGAGGGGGCACTGGTGGCGGCGGGGGCGGTGGTCACCCGTGACGTCCCGGCGGGGATGGTCGTCTCCGGGATGCCGGCGCGAGTGGTCCGCGAGCGGAGGAGCGACGGACGGAAGGGGCTGGAGTTGCGGCACATCTGGCTCGCCGATGGCGCCTTCCAGGACTAGACCGACTCCTCCATGCCGACGTCGATCGGGGCGAGGCGGAGCGCCACCTCCTGGACGACGTCGTCCTCCATCCGGACGGGCTCGAGGGTGCAGTTCAGGGTCTCCGGCCCGATGCACTGCAATAAGCGGGTCGGCATGCGGCTCTTTCCCACTCTCTTCAGCGCTTCCACCAGGCCGGCCCACAGCCCGGGCGGCTCCAGCCCGAGGAGGCACCGGCCCCGCAGGTCGTCGGGTGCCCCTCCCAGAAGGGAGGCAGCCTTCCCGTTCAGGTCCAGGATCGTACCGTCCGGGTCGGCCAGTATCATGGGGTGCGGGACGAACCCGAGGAGGGCACTCGCCCGTGCTTCGGCGGCCCGGAGCGCCCTCTCGCCCGTCTCCTGCCCGGTGATATCAAGGGAGAAGACCGCCACCCGCTCCACCGTCCCCCCCGGTCCGGCGATCGGCGTGATCAGTGCGTCCTGGGTGCGCCCGTTCCGCAGATCGCGGTGGCGGACCGGTCGACCGGATCGAACGGTCTCGGCGACCGCCCTTCGCCGCCCGGGTTCGACCGCTTCTCCCATCAGCTCGAAGATGGACCTGCCGGTGCACTCCTCGTCGACGGCATCCCAGGCAACGAAGGCGGCCCGGTTCGCCGCGAGGAGCCGCCCGTCCGGTTCGATCAGGAGGGCAACCCCCGGGAAGGCATCCAGGAGTGACCGCATCAGCACCTCGTGCTCCCGGACCGCCCTCTCCGCCGACCTGTGGGCGACTGCCTGCCGGCACTTGGATGCCAGCTCGGCGAACTGCACACGGGGGTCTCCCCCCTTCTGGAGATAGAAGTCGACCCCCCGGTTCAGGGCCTCGATCACCACCTCCTCCCGTCCCCTTCCCGTGAAGAGGATGAAGGGAATCGCCGAGTTCCGGCGGATCGCCGAGAGGAGCTCGATCCCGTTCATCCCGGGCATCTGGTAGTCGGATACCACCACGTCGACGCCTCCTCCTTCGAGTCGTGCGAGTGCCTCCTTCCCGGAACCGGCCGTCTCGACCGTGAACTCACCGGTTCGTTCGAGGAAACGCCGGCAGATATCGAGGAGAACGGGGTCGTCATCGACGTAGAGGGCGTGGATCATGGGCCTGTCCTGATCTCGTCCCCGTCCGAAAAAAAGGGTGCGGTCGGCACCCTGCCTCCGGGGGTCAGTCGCCCGAGAGCCAGTCGTAGAGAAAGGCGGCCGCCAGTGCCCCCAGGATGGGGCCGACGATGTAGATGGGTAGATGCGCCCAGAGGTTCGGTCCTCCGAAGATCGAGTCGGCCAGGTACGGCCCGAACGTGCGGGCCGGGTTGAGTGAGGCCCCGGCGATGTTGCCGGTGGTGGTGATCACCCCTCCGACGGTGAGACCGATGACCAGCCCGGCGAAGCCCGGTGGCGCCCGGCTGTCGACCGCGGCGCCCATGATGACGAGCATCAACACGAAGGTGCCGATCGCCTCGGCGAGGATTGCCTGGCCCATCCCGATCCCCGGGAAGGGGGCGGTGGCCCCCAGCCCTCCCACGAGGACCGCATCGGGACCGGCGGAGAGGGCGAAGAGGATCGACCCGAGGCTTGCTCCGACACACTGCGCGACGATGTAGACGGACGCGTCCGACCAGGGGAAGCGCCGGGTGGCGACGAGCGCAATCGTGACCGCGGGGTTCAGGTGTGCCCCCGAGCACCGCCCGAGGGCGTAGATCGAGCCCGCGATGACGATCGCGAACGCCATCCCGATGGCAAACCAGTCACCCAGGCCGCCGAGCGCACCGATCCCGATCGAGAACGGGGTTGCCGGTGTCGTCCCCCGGGCGAGCATCAGCGTGATCGCCGCCGCCCCCGCGCCGAAGTAGACGAGAAGGAGGGTGCCGACTCCTTCGGCCACGGCACGACGCCCGATCGATGGGATCCCCATTCATCCGCTCCTGTAGGCCTCGAAACACTCCGGGCAGAGCATCCGCGGCAGGGCCTTCTTCAACCTCCGCGCGGGGAACGGGTATCCGCCCTCGACCAGTTCGACCTCCTCGCGCCGGACATGGGTCATGCAGACCCCCATGCCGCAGGCGATGCAGGCGGCAACCGCGTCGGTGTCACGCCCCTCCCGTGCACAGACATAGCACTTCATGCCTAGACCGCCTCGTGCCACTGGCAGTACTGGTGGTGGAGCTCCACCAGCGAGGCGGCGGCGCAGTCCTTGCAGGCCCGGACGGGTGCCGCCGGCTCCTTCGGCCTGAGCGCGATGATGTTGGTCATCATCGTCGCCGTCACCGGCTCCGAGGTGAGGAGGCACGGGTAGTCGGAAAGGCGCATCATCGCCGAGAACCGGACCGTGATCGCGCAGGCCGGGTAGGCATACCGCTGGGGGTTCATCAGCACCTCGTTCTCGTGGATCGGCCCGAGGTCGACGGGGAACCCGCCGACACGGGGCATGAGGGCCCCTTCGGCGCCGTTCCGCGCCCTGCGGGCCTTGTCGATCAGCTTCCAGCCCCGGTAGATCATGTCCATGAAGTCGCAGTTGTGCAGTTCGGCCGCCGCACCACGGTTCGGCCTGAGCTGGACGAAGTTATGGTACCGCCGGGTGAGCAGGTCCACGACCATCGGGGCGTTGAACCCGTCGAGCTCGAGGATGTACTCGGCCGCTGCCGCCGTCGCACCGGTTGCGACCGCGAGAGGCTGGTAGACGTCGGTGAACCGGGGCAGCGACTCCTTCAACGTCCTCTCCATCACCTCGGTCGCCGCCTCGATCGCGGCCATCACCACGTCGTCCTTGCACATGTTGTAGGTGGACTGCGAGATGTGGTGGGCGATGTCCCCGACACAGTAGGCGGGCACGGTGACGATGTTCGCGTAGTGGACCCCCTCATCGAGCGCTGCCTTGACGGCGCCCTCGATCCCCCGGCGGTACTCTGCCATGTACGCCCGGTGGTCGAACGAGGACTGGCCGGCCCTGTCCATCAGTGCGGCCTGCGCACCGACCGGATCGCGGTAGATCTCCTGGAGCTGCGCCACTTCGGCCGCGCTCGCCTCCGCCGGGGTGCTGCCGGCCTCGAGCCCGTTGGCGAACGTCTCTCCGATCCCGTACGAGGTGTTCATTCCCCAGGACTTGGCAGCCAGAATCGCCTGCTTGTGGTCGACCGGTATGGGGGTCTTCTGCAGGATCCGGTTCACCACGTTCGATGTCGAGCCGGGGATGAGCGCGAAGTCGACCACGCAGGTGGGGCCGTAGAGCCCGCCGTACCGTCGGATCGACTCCCGGCCGATCAGGGCCTCGGACTTCGCGATCTGCTCGATGAAGAGGTCGAGGCTCCGTTGAAACGCCTCGTCCTGCTCGACGAGCAGTGCCAGTACGACCGGCGTCTGGTAGTGCTCCACGAACGGGTCGTCCTCGGGCCGGACCCTGTCCGTCAGGCCCGAAAGGACCCTGAAGTGGGTCGCCACGGAGTCCAGGTGGAGACGGAAGACCGCCTCAGACTGTTCGCCGATCGGGTGCATCCCCTTCGCGGCCTCGAGATAGGCGCCGGCATCCGCGAGGGTAAACTCGCTCCCCCGCTTCTTCTTCACGGTCTCGACATCGGCGTGCTGGGCGGCGAGCGCCTCGTCGATCATCTTCGCACAGACTTCGTGTGTCATTCGATCCCTTCCTGGAGCAGAAATACTGCTCACGGACGGGACTCATCGCAAAGACAGATAAGCATTTGCTTTATTCCGATTGTTTTGAACCGTCCCTGTCCGGTCGTCACCCGACGCCGGACGGTTCCGCGGGACAGTAGTTGCAGATGGAATACGGGAGGTCTCCCTCGCGATCACGGACCGGGCAGAGGTAACGGTTCCGCCGGGCCTCCACCCTGAACCCGCCAGGAAACGGTGTTCCCACCGGGTGCCCGGGCCGGTCGAGGACGAACATCGAGAACCCGGCGAGGAGGTAGTAGAAGAGCCGGTGACGGGGCTCGTAGAGGTGGGCGTGCCGTTCGTGGCGATGATCCGGTTCAAAGCACCCCGCCGGGACCATCGCCCAGTAGGCGCGGCACCGGTCGAGGTCGGTGATCCGGGCGTTCAGGCGTCCGAAGGCCCCGGTACGGTGCATCAGGAGGAGCTCGTGGTGGGCGCCGAAGAGCTGGTCCATGAAGTACGGCCTGATCGCCTCCCGGTACGGTGAGGGGAGCCGGTCGACCTCGTTCCTGAGCCTGCCACCGATCACCTGGAGGTCGAGGATTGAGTAGCGGGAGACCTCCTCCGCCAGCACGGCTCCGAGCTCTCCCTTCCGCTCGGTACCGGCACACCGGCGGCAGACCCTGGCGACCGCCTCCACGATCACAGGTTTCAACTCCATGGTCTTAACCCCCTCCGACCCTGTCACCCGACGCCACGCCGCCCCTCTCCCGGATACCCCCTCTCCTACGGTGGTGGTCCGGCACCCACGTCGTTTCTACGACCAGGGTTGGTTCGAGTCCGGTGAAAACCTTTTTACACTAGGTCCAAGAACAATCGGCTAGTTGATGACGATGTCTCTGAAAACCGAGGTAATGACCCAGATCGCGGCACTGGTGACCGCGGCGTTCGGCCTGGTGGCTGCCCTCGCATGGAACGGAGCGATCCAGGCGATCTTCAAGGCCCTGTTCGGCAGCTCGGACAGCATCCCCGCGCAGCTTGCCTATGCAGTCATCGTGACCATCATCGCCGTCGTCGCCACGATGGCGATCGCACGGTCGGTCGCAAACGCGAAGGCCGACGAGGCCTGACAACACCCCCCCCCCTTTTCGACCCGGCGTCTCAGGCCTCCTTGCCCACGCCACTCCTGATCGCCTCCCTTTTCACCGCCGCTGCCACCGCACGGGTGACCGCACGGTCGAGGGGGCTCGGTAGGATCCTCTCCGCCGTCGGTTCGGCGACGCAGTCGGCGAGCGCGTGGGCGGCGGCGATCTTCATCCCGTCCGTGATCCTGGTCGCCCGTGCGTCCAGGGCACCGCGGAAGACCCCGGGGAACGCGAGGACGTTGTTGCACTGGTTCGGGTAGTCGGAACGACCGGTGGCGACGATCGCGGCGCCGGCGGCACGGGCCTCCTCCGGCAGGATCTCGGGGATCGGGTTCGCGAGGGCGAAGACGATCGGGTCCGGGTTCATCCCCCGGATCATCTCCCTGCTGATGACGCCCCCCGCGGAGACCCCGATCACCACGTCGGCCCCCTGGAGGGCGTCCGCGATCGAACCGGAGCGGTGGTGCCGGTTCGTCTCGTCGGCGAGGATGAACTTGTACTTGTTCGCGTAGAGCCCCGGTCGTCCCCGGTGGATGATCCCACGCGTATCGCAGACGATCAGGTCACGGATCGGCTGGCAGACGTTCTCCTCGTAGCCGATGCAGCGGAGGAGCCGGGCGCAGGCGTAACCGGCGGCCCCCGCCCCGACGATCACGATCGAGAGGTCCTCGTACCGGCGATTGGTCACCCGGCAGGCGTTCAGCAGGGCCGCGAGCACCACGATCGCGGTGCCGTGCTGGTCGTCGTGCATCACCGGGATGCCACAGTCGAGGAGCGCCTCCTCGATCTCGAAGCACCGGGGTGCCGCGATGTCCTCCAGGTTGATCCCGCCGAAGACGGGCGTGAGGTTCTTCACCTGGTCCGCAAAGTCGGCGCCGTCGGCAGCGAAACAGAGGGGAAAGGCGTCGATACCGGCGAACTCCTTGAAGAGGGCGGCCTTTCCCTCCATCACCGGCAGTGCGGCGGTCGCACCGATCGAGCCGAGGCCGAGTACGGCCGTCCCGTCGGTCACGATCGCGACCGTGTTCGCCTTGATGGTGTAGCGGTATGCGAGGGAGGGGTCCGCGGCGATCGCGCGGCAGACGGCAGCCACTCCCGGGGTATAGGCGAGTGCAAGGTCGTCCTGCGTCTCGAGCGGGACCGTCGGGCGCACCTCGAGTTTGCCGGGGTGCCGTGCATGGAGGGCGATCGCGCGGGCGTTCAGGTCGTCGGAGTGCATGAACGATGCAGGGATGCGTGCCGATTTGATGGTTCCGCTGGATCGGCATCCCAACATCCGCTGCCAGACCGCGAGCACCCGAACCGGGAACACCCGTTGGGTCTGCCGGGGATGCGGGGGCCAATGAAGGTCGGAGTCCGGGGGACCCCCTCCCGCTTCTGCCGGCATGGCGGCAGGCATGGAGACCAGGGAAGGCTCGACCCCTCCCGTCCGTGCAGACCGGTATCGTCGGAAATCCCCGGGGTCCGGAGGATGTGGTTCAGTCGAGCTTCCGCTTGCCCATCGATTCGATGTACATGAGCTCCTTCCCGGTCTCGATCGACTCCATCTTCTCGGGAGGGATCTCGATCTCGAAGTTCGTGAAGTCCTTCATGTCCATCATCTGGGCCGTGGTCCCCGCGATGGAGAGGACCTGTGCGGACTTCCGCTCGACGACGGGTACATACGTCTTTGCCGAGACCGGCTGGACGATCGAGCGCTTGACTCCGTCGAAGAGGCCCATCACGTCGATACGGGCCTTTGCCGCGCCGTGCTTGCCCGGCTTCGAGACAGAGATGGAGAGGATCTTGCAGGGCTCGTCATCGACGACCACGTACCTGCCCTCCTTGAGCTTGCCGACTTCCGTCTGTTCTTTCATGGGAAAAACACCAGTGCCTGCGAAAATGCAGTAGTAATTTATCTTGATTGGGCTACATAAATACCTCGGAGATACGAATTTTCCAGTCTGGCCTTCTTTCGGCCCGGTTCCGCCGATCGGGGGCTTCTGGAGGTGTATCCCCGGGGTGGGACGTGGAGTTCGAGGCGGCATGCAGGGAGATCGCGGCGGCGGTTGAGGAGGTCGCTCTTCCGCTGGTCAACACGCTCGAGGGGGCGGAGCTGGTCGAGCCCCGCAGCGTGCACTCGGAGACCAAGCTGCTCGATCAGGTGGCCGAGGAGGCGGTGATCGAGTGCTTAAAGAGCCGGCAGCTCTGCCGGACGCTCGTCTCCGAGGAGTGCGGCCGGATCGAGATCGGGGGCGAGCGGGGAACGATCTTCCTTGACCCGATCGACGGGACCTTCAACGCCCTCAATGGCATCCCGTTCTACGCCCTCTCGATCGCGTACGCCGAGGAGGGGCGGGTGATCCGGGGTTTCGTCCGCGATCTCGCGAACGGCGAGACCTTCTTCGCCGAGCGGGGGAAGGGGGCCTTTCTGGACGGGGTCCCGATCAGGACCTCGATCACCCATCAGCTCGACCAGTCCGCGATGTCGATCTACGGGCGCAAGTTCGACCCGGGGAACGTGATGGCGCTGGGCCGGACCGTCCGCCGCTGGCGCCTGCTCGGTGCCTCCGCACTCGAGCTCTGTTACGTCGGGGCAGGGAGACTCGACGGGTTCATCGACCTCCGGGGGACTCTCCGGGTGACTGACGCCGCCGCCGGCATGCTCGTCTGCACCGAGGCGGGGGGCGTCGTCTCCGATCGCAACGGCTTCGACCTGACGTTCCCCGAGGAGGTCCGGATCGGGCGCTGTCTCGTTGCGACGAACGGACCCCTCCACCGAAAGGTGATCGAGTACCTCCGGTGAGCCATGAAGGTCCTCTTCCGTTCCCGCCCCGACTCCGACGAGGCCCTCTCCCTCGCCGCCTCCCTCGCGGACCGGCTCGCCTCCCGCGGCGTTGCGGTCACCTTCGACGCGGGGACCGGCGCCGCCCTGGGGCGGCAGGGAGAGCCGATCGACAGGACCGACGCGGATCTCGTCGTCTGCATCGGCGGTGACGGCACGATCCTGCTCGCCGTCCAGGAGATGAAACGGCAACGCCCGATCCTCGGCATCAACCGCGGCGAGGTCGGTTTCCTCACCGACCTGGAGCCGGAGGAGGCACCCGCCTTCCTGGACCGCATCTCCCCGGATATTTCCTGCGAATCACGGATGAGGATCACGTTCTCCCTCGACGGGCACCTCCTCGGCACCGCCCTCAACGAGGCGGTGATCGTGACCAGCCGACCCGCAAAGATGCTCCGTTTCTCCATCTCCATCGACGGGAACCCCTCCGACCAGTTCCGCGCCGATGGGATGATCGTCGCGACCCCCACCGGGTCGACCGCGTATGCGATGTCCGCGGGGGGACCGCTCGTCGATCCACGGGTCGAGGGCTTCCTTCTCGTCCCGCTCGCACCCTACATGCTCTCCTCGCGGCCCCACCTCATCTCGAGCCACCGGGACGTCGAGCTCGCGCTCGAATCGCCGAAGCCCGCCCACATGGTCCTTGACGGCCAGGTGCAGTTCGAGATCGACGGAGAGGCACGCATCCGGGTGGAGCGGGCGGTGGAGCCCGCCCTCTTCGTCAACACCGGCCGCAACTTCTTCGGTAAGGTCGAGCAGAAGCTCCGCCGCCTTTAAGTACAACGACGTCGAGATGAACCCTGGTGACATCGCATGCCAACAGCCGCCTCTGACTATGCGGCCCTCTCAGAGGGCCTGAAGAACCTGCTCGGCCTCTCCGGATCCCCGGTCGCGTTCCGCTTTGCACACATAAAAGACGAGATCCCCGAGGGGATGGCGGAGGCCCCCGAGCAGCTGCGGCACTGCAAGATGGTCTCGATGGCACGGCACGAGGGGGCCGTCTTCTATGCGACGGTGGATCGGCATCTCTGCAACGGTGGCGCATGGGCACTCGGGCTTCGTCCGCTCACCGAGTCGCTCCAGACGGGAGACTTCTACTTCAAACTCGGCAAGTTCTCCTCACGTGCCGCCTGCCGGAGGACGATCGACCGGATCCCCCATCTCACCCCGGGAGAGACCTACGCCACCCTCTATGCACCGCTCGAAGCGGCCCCGTTCGTGCCCGAGGTGGTGCTGATCGTCGCGACACCGCTCTCGATGCTGAAGCTCGCACAGGCAGCGCTCTTCGAGGTGGGCGGGCGGAACACGGCGGAGTTCGCCGGTATCCAGTCGGTCTGTGCGGACGCGACCGCCCAGACCTTCCTCTCCGGGAGGACGAACTTCTCGCTCGGGTGCGACGGGTCCAGGAAGTTCTCCGGGATCGAGGAGCAGGAGATGGTGATGGGTATCCCGGCCGAACGGCTCCCGTCCCTGGTCGCGGGGCTCGAGATCGTGATGGGGGCACCCGGTTCGGTGAAGAGGACCGGGTAGAACGGCCGTTCAGGAAAAAATGGCCGGGAGACGACCCCTGGCCCTCACTTCTTCTTTCCACCGAAAAGGTCCGAGAGGTCGGAGAAGAAACCGCCCTTCCTCTCGTCCTGCGGCGCGGTACCGCCACCGAGTTCGAGGAGACGGGCATACAGCTCGCGCTCCTGCTCGGTGAGCTGGCGCGGGATGACGATGCGCACCCGGACGAGCAGGTCCCCGGGCCGTCCTCTCCGCCGGACCCCCTCTCCTGGAATGCGGAGGGCGGTGCCGTACTGGACGCCCGCCGGCACCTTCAACTCCACCGTCCGCCCGTCGATCGTCTTCACCTCGACCGTGCAACCGAGCGTTGCCTGTGCCGGGTTCAGGTCCAGGACCGTCTCCAGGTTGTCGCCGTGCCGGACGAAACGGTCGTGCGGCGCGACGTGTATCTCGATGTAGAGGTCGCCGTTCGCCGCCCCGTACTCTCCCGCCTCGCCGTACCCCTCGATCCGGAGGCGCATGCCGTGCTCGATCCCGGCGGGGACATGGACCATGACCTTTCGCTTCACCCGCTGGTTGCCCCGCCCGCCGCAGGCACGGCAGGCGCTCTCCGCGATCGTGCCCCTGCCACCGCACTGGGTGCAGGGGGTCATCCGGACGAACTGGCCGAAGATCGTCTGGCTCGCCTGGCGCATCTGGCCGGTTCCACCGCAGCGCGAACAGGTGTGGCGCTTCTTCGTCTCGCTCCCGGTGCCGTCGCAGGCATCGCACGGCTCCGTGTGCCAGACCTCGACCTCGCGGTCCGCGCCGGCGACCGCCTCCTCGAGCGTGATCTGCATCCGCATGAGGAGGTCGTCCCCCCGGCGCGGGCCGCGCGGTGCGCCGCCCCGCGCTCCGCCTCCGAAGAAGGCGTCGAAGATGTCGCCGAAGCCGGAGAAGTCCGACGAGAACCCGCCCTCGAACCCACCCCCGGCGTAGCTCCCCTTCGACGCATTCGTGAACGTCTCGTGGCCCATCCGGTCGTACTGCGCCCGTTTCGTTGCATCCGAGAGGGTCGCGTATGCCTCGTTGATCTCCTTGAACCGCTCCTCTGCACCGGGCTCCTTGCAGACGTCGGGGTGGTACTTCCGTGCCAGGTTCCGGTACGCCCTCCTGATCTCCTTCTCGTCGGCGGTCCGTGGGACCCCCAGGCGCTCGTAGTAATCTCCGGCGGCCATCCGGGGTGCGCTCCTTACTCCTTCACGTTGAAGTCGGCGTCGACCACGGTGTCATCCTTCGGAGCGGAGCCGGAGGCGTCCGTCGTCCCCGTCGACTGCGAGGCGGCCGCTTCGGCCTGCGCCTTCTGGTAGAGCTTCGTCGTCGCGGTGTAGATCGCCTCCGACAGGGCCTCCATCTCCTTCTTCATCGCCTCCAGGTCGTCGTCCTCGAGCGCCTTCTTGAGCCGGGCGGTCGCCTCCTCGACCCGGTTCCGGTCATCGGTCTCGAGCTTGTCGCCGTTCTCCTTGATCAACCGCTCCGCGGAGAAGACCGCGGTATCGGCGGAGTTGCGCAGCTCGATCTCCTCGCGCTTCTTCTTGTCCTCGTCCGCGTAGGCCTTCGCGTCCTCGACCATCTTGGAGATCTCCTCGTCGGAGAGCTTCTTCGACCCCTTGATCGTGATCGTCTGCTCGTTCCCGGTCCCCAGGTCCTTTGCCGAGACATGGATGATGCCGTTCGCATCGATGTCGAACGTGACCTCGATCTGCGGGATACCGCGCGGTGCCGGCGGGATGCCGGTCAGCTGGAACCTCCCCAGGGTGAAGTTGTCCTTGGCCAGTGCCCGTTCGCCCTGGACCACGTGGATCTCCACCGAGGTCTGGCCGTCGGCGGCCGTTGAGAAGATCTGCGACTTCCGGGTCGGTATGGTCGTATTCCGCTCGATCAGCTTGGTCGCGATCCCGCCGAGGGTCTCGATCCCGAGCGTGAGGGGCGTGACGTCGAGGAGGACGATGTCCTTTGCCTCACCGGTCAGTACGGCCGCCTGGATCGCGGCACCGAGCGCGACGACCTCGTCGGGGTTGACGCTCTTGTCCGGATCGCGCCCCATCACCCGCTTCACGGTCTCCTGGACGAGCGGGGTGCGCGTCTGACCGCCGACGAGGAGGACGTGCTGGATCTCCGCCGGGGTGAGCTTCGCATCGGCGAGTGCCTGTTTGACCGGGCCGATCGTGGACTCGACCAGGTCTCCGACGAGCTGCTCGAACTTGGCCCGGGTGAGGTCGATGTCCAGGAACTTCGGGCCCGAGGCATCGGTCGTGATGTACGGCAGGTTGATGTTCGTCTTCTGGACCGTGGAGAGCTCGATCTTCGCCGCCTCTGCCGCGTCACGGAGGCGCTGCATCGCGATCTGGTCGTTCCTGAGGTCGATCCCCGAGGACTTTTTGAACTCCTCGACGAGGTAGTCGACGATCCTCTTATCGAAGTCGTCCCCGCCCAGGTGGTTATTGCCGGCGGTGGACTTGACCTCGAAGACACCGTCACCCAGCGTCAGTATCGAGACGTCGAAGGTGCCGCCGCCCAGATCGTAGACCAGGACGGTCGCCTCGTTCTCCTTGTCGATCCCGTATGCGAGCGCGGAGGCGGTCGGCTCGTTGATGATCCGCAGGACATCGAGGCCGGCGATCGTCCCCGCATCCTTGGTCGCCTGGCGCTGGGCGTCGTTGAAGTAGGCCGGAACGGTGATGACGGCCTTGGTGATCGTCTCTCCCAGGTAGGCCTCCGCGTCCCGCTTCAGCTTCTGCAGGATCATCGCCGAGATCTCCTGGGGGGTGTAACTTTTATCGTCGATCGTGACCTTCTCGCTCGTCCCCATCTTCCTCTTGATCGAGAGGACCGTCCGGTTCGGGTTGGTGATCGCCTGCCTCTTCGCCAGGGAACCGACGAGCCGCTCCCCCTCCTTGGAGAACGCCACGGCGGAGGGTGTCGTCCGTGCACCCTCGGCGTTCGGGATCACGATCGGCTGTCCGCCCTCCATGATCGCCATGCACGAGTTCGTGGTCCCGAGATCGATACCAATTACCTTCTCTTTTGCCATGTAACTCACTCCTTGCCTTTTGAGACTGCAACCTTCGCGCAACGGATGACCCTGTCGTTCATGCAGTAGCCCCGCCGGATCTCGTCGATGATGGTCCCCTCCTCCGCGTCGGAAGCGACGTAGGCGATCGCATCGTGATACGCGGGGTCGAACCGCCGGTTCAGAGATTCGATCGGGGTGATTCCACGCCGCTCCAGGATGGCCCCGAAGAGCTTCCGTATCTGCACGAGCCCCTCGCGGAGCCCCTCGCCGTCGGCCTGCTCGGCCCGCTCGAGGTTGTCGTACACCTCGAGCACCTCGCAGGTGAACTCCTCGAGTGCCGCGTTCACCCGAAGCACCAGGTCCTTCGCGGACCGCTTCTTATAATTCTCGAAGTCGGCCGCGAGCCGGAGGAACCGATCGTTCAGCTCCTCGTGGGCCGCCTGGAGTTCGGCAAGGCTGGCGGACAGATCGACAGGGTTCTCCACCGTCTCCGTGCGCTCTTCGTTCGCCTCCTCCTCTGGTCTCATACGTGAACCAGATTATATTGGCTAGTGGTTCTATATAATGATTTCTTTTTATGCCGTTGTTTAATCGATAATTCTTCCCCCGATACCTGTTTTGGGCTTGAATTTCGTGTATTTACGGAATTCCCGCTTCCGTTGGGGGACGGACGGAACCGGTGACTGCGATCATGATAAATGATCCCGTTCCCCACACTGGTGCACCATGAGGTATGCACTCCTCTCCGTCTGGGACAAGGAAGGCCTCGTCCCGCTTGCCGGTGCCCTCGTCGGGCACGGCTACCGTCTCATCTCCTCCGGGGGAACCGGGAAGGCGCTTGCAGACGCCGGTATCCCGTTCGTGGAGGTGTCGGCCCACACGGGCTCGCCCGAGATGATGGGAGGGCGCGTCAAGACGCTCCACCCGCGGATCCACGGAGGCTTGCTCGGGCGGCGGGGCATCGACGACCGGGTGATGGCCGAACAGGGGATCGAGCCGATCGACCTTGTCGTGGTCAACCTCTACCCGTTCGAGGCGATGCGCGACCAGGGGCTCTCCCTACCGGACCTCGTCGAGTACATCGACATCGGGGGACCGGCGATGATCCGCGCGGCCGCCAAGAACTACCGGGATGTCGGCGTCGTCGTTGACCCGGCGCAGTACCCGCTCGTGATCGCGGCCCTCGAGCGGGGTGGTCTCTCGGAGGAGGAGCGCCTCTCGCTGGCGAGGGCCGCCTTCGCCCGAACCGCCGCCTACGAAGCGGCGATCAGCAACCACCTCCACGCCCTCGACGGGGGGCTGCCCGCCGTCTATACCCGCCAGTGGACGAACGGACGCCCGCTCCGGTACGGCGAGAACCCGCATCAGCAGGCGGCGGTCTACGGGGATCGGGGAGTCGCCGGCGCCGTGCCCCTCCAGGGCCGCGAGATGTCCTACAACAACTATCTCGACCTCGATGCAGCCGTTCGCCTCGTCGCGGAGTTCGAGGAGTGCGCGGCGGTCATCGTCAAGCACAACAACCCCTGCGGGGCTGCAGTCGGCCCTACCGCGGCGGAAGCCTACGTCACCGCGCGGGAGGTCGACCCGGTCTCTGCCTACGGGGGGGTCGTTGCGCTCAACCGGCCGGTGGATGCCGACGTCGCCCGGGAGGTCGCGTCCACCTTCGTCGAGGTGATCGGAGCGCCCGGCTTCTCGGACGAGGCGCTCAACCTCCTCGCCAAAAAGACGAACCTGCGCGTCATCCGGACCGGTCCCCCCCTGGTCGGCGACGAGGTCCGCACGATCGACGGCGGTCTCCTCGTCCAGCGCACCCCCCCGACCCCGGAGGGATGGCGGGTCGTCACCCGGCGTCCTCCGACCGCCGTCGAGGAGGCAGCGCTCCGCTTCGGTCTCCGGGTCGCCGCCCATACCAAGTCGAACGCGATCGTCTTCGCGAACGAACGTCAGACCCTCGGGATCGGCGCCGGTCAGATGAGCCGCGTGGACGCCGCCCGGATCGCGATCGAGAAGGCCCGACAGCCTCTCGTGGGGTCGGGTGTCGCCTCCGATGCCTTCCTCCCGTTCCCGGATACGCTTGAGGTCGCAGCGGAGGCGGGGGCGACCGCCCTGGTCCAGCCCGGTGGTTCGATCCGCGACGACGAGGTGATCGCCGCTGCCGACCGGCTCGGGGTGGCGATGGTCTTCACCGGTGTCCGGCACTTCCGGCACTAGAAGAAAGAGGTGAGAGGTCGGTCCGGGTCTACGCGACGCGGTCGCCGGCGTTCGGTCCGGGCGTGCAGGAGTAGGCCTCCTGGACGCGGAGGACGAGGAGGCCCTTTGCCGGGTAGGCCTCGTTCTTTGCCTTCATCGTCGCCTTCATCTTCTCGTACTCGGGCCCCTCGGTCCGCACCTCGACCGATCCCTTCACCTGGAAGCACCTCTTCGAGTCCGGATCCCAGGCGAAGATCGACATCTTCGGATTCTCGAGAACGTTCTTCAGGGTCTTCTTCATGTAGTTGTCCCCGATCCAGATCTCGTCACCGCCGACCAGCTGGACGAACGCGATCGGGGCCACGTTGGGGGTACCGTCCTTCGCCGCGGTCGCGACCGAAAAGATTTTGTTCTTCTCGAAGACCGCCCTGATCTCGTCGTTGATGATTCCCATCTTCCTCTCCATCCTGCGCCCGACGGGCGTCGTCGTCTGTAGCACCTGGTACCGCATATCTCTTTCCCCCGGTCACGGGTATCTATAAATCGGCGCCCCGATCATACCTCATAGGCCGGATGGTGGATGGATGGACTACGGCGAACTGCTCACGGATTCGTTCGATTTTACGCGGAACGCCCTGTTTGGCGACCTCCGCCGGGGATCCCTGCTCCTGGTCCTCTATGCTCTTGCCACCTCGTCGCTGGAGGTGCTTCCCTGGTTGCTTCCCCTCGATGCGCTCCCCCGGTTCGTGTTCTTCGTTCTCCTCGTCGTCGTCACACTCGCCTCCCTGCTCGTCCTGAACGGGTATGCCTGCGAGATCTACCGCGGGGCCCGCGGACCACCCCCGGTGGAGGACCCCGTCGGCCTTGCGCTGCACGGCGTCCGGCTCCTCCTGGTCTCGATCGTCTTCCTGGTTCCGGTCATCGTGGTCCTGCTGATCTTCGGGGGGATCGGCGTGATGGGGATCCTCGCGAGCGGGCAGTCGCAGGACATGTCCGCCCTCTTCTCGTCGCTTGCCACCCTGGGGCTCGGCATGCTCCTCGCCGTGATCGTCTGGGTGGTGGTCGGCCTGGCGAGTTCGATCGCGATCGTCCGCTGCGCCCGATCCGGGGAGTTCTCGGAGGCGTTCAACCTGGAGGCGATCGTGCTCCACATCTCGCGGATCGGGTGGGTGAACTATGTCGTCGCCCTGCTTCTCCTCTGGATCGTGCTCGGGTGCGCCTACGCCGCGATCGGCATCTTCGGCGGGCTTCCCGTCGTCGGGTGGGTGATCGGGGTCGTGATCGGTGCCGCTGCCTTCGTCTTCGCCGCCCGGTACCTCCTGCTCGTCTTCGACAGTGCGCCCGCCCCCTAGGACTCGGGGCCGGCGATCGAGCGGGCGAACCGTTCCGCCCGCTCGAGGTCCTCCTCCCCCGGTCGCCCCCGGTTGATCCCGCCGATGAGGCCGAAGATCGCGTAGGTGTCGTACCCCGGCAGGCAGAGCTCGCCGGCGATCGTGACTCCCTTCTTCGTCAGCTCGGCCCGGAGCGCCCGGTGCCAGAGCCCGGAGAGGAACGGCAGACCGGCGGTCGAGAAGATGAAGACCCGTGCGCCCTTCCGGAGGCGCGACCGTGCCGCAAAACCGATAAGGTCGCGGTGATGTTTCGAGCCGTAGATGCCCGAACCGAATCCGACCAGGTCATAGTCCTGGAGGTCGGCCCTGCGCCGGTCGCGCAGGTAAAAAAGGTCGGCGCCGATCGCCGCCGCCATCGCTTCGGCGACCTGCTTCGTGTTCCCGTGGTGGAGCGACTCGAAGACGATTGCTGACCGCACATTGATCACCAGGTACATCATCCATGGGTGCGAACGGGTAAGAAGATGACCGGAGAGGCGCTGTCTACCGGCCCTGCGATCGGGATCGTGCTGGTGAACTGGAACGGATGGCGTGACACGGTGGAATGCCTGGAGTCCCTCCTCCGGAGCCGGTACGGACGATGGTTCGTTGTCTGCGTCGATAACGGCTCTGCCGACGGCTCGACGGAGCAGATCCGGGCCTACTGCTCCGGCGAGGTGCAGGTCGAGTCCCCGTTCTTCCCGTACGACCCGGCGACGAAGCCGGTCTCCTTCGAACGGATCTCCGCAGCGGAGGCGCACGCACGCGCCCGGGCAGGTCCACCCCCCGCCGACCGCTCGGTGGTCGTGATCGAGAACGGCGGGAACCTCGGGTTCGCCAAGGCGAACAACCAGGGAACGCGGTTCGCGCTCGAGGTCCGTCGGCCGGAATACTGCCTCTTTCTGAACAACGACACGGTGGTCGACCCCGATCTGCTCGGGGCGTTCGTCAGGGCGGCCGATCGGCACCCCCGCGGGGGCTTCTTCGGGCCCAAGACCTATTACTACGACCACCAGGGCCGGCGGGACGTGATCAACTTTGCCGGCGGTCGGCTCGACATGGTCCATGGACAGACCTGGCACATCGGGCAGAACGAGGTGGACGAGGGACAGCATGACCGGGAGAGGGAGGTCGACTGGGTGGAGGGGTCCTGCCTCTTCGTCCGTTCGGCCCTCCTCGAGCAGATCGGCCTGCTCGACCCCTCGTACTTCGCCTACTTCGAGGAGAACGACCTGGTCCTGCGGGGTCGGCGGGCGGGGTACGGGGCGGTATACGTCCCGGAGGCCCGGCTCTGGCACAAGGTGTCGGCCTCCTCGAAGCGGAGCCCGACCAAGCTCTATTACCTGACCCGGAACCAGTTCTGGTTCGTCCGACGGTATGCGACCCGGGGGGAGTATGCCCGCTTTCTCGCCTGGTTCTTCGGTCTCCGGCTCTGGTTCCTGCTCGGCATGTACCTGATCCGGTACATGAGCCGGCCCTCGGCGGGCGCGGTGCTGCGGGGTGTACGGGACGGCATGGGCCGGATACCGGTCCAGTCCGTCGAGTGAGCCGCCCCGCCCTCTCGGGCTACTCGAGCAGCTGCTGGAAGGTCCGCTCGTCGAAGGTGGCGAGCAGGTTGAGGAGGACGGCCTTCTGGACGTGGAGCCGGTTCTCCGCCTCGTCCCAGACCGCGGACCGGGGCCCGTCGAGGACGGCGTCCGAGATCTCCTCGCCCCGGTGGGCCGGCAGGCAGTGCATCACGATCGCGTGGTCCGCGGCACGGGCGACGAGCCGCTCGTCGATGCAGTAGCCGGAGAACGCCTCCCGGCGAGCCTCCTCCTCGCCCTCCGCTCCCATCGAGACCCAGGTATCGGTGAAGATCACGTCCGCCCCCTCGACCGCCTCTTCCGGCGTCCGGGCAGCGACGATCCGTCCACCCTCGGCCCGTCCCCGCTCGATGATCGCCGAGTCGGGGGCGTACGCCGGAGGGGAAGCGACCCGCACCTCCATCCCGGTCATCCCCGCGGAGAGGACGAGGGAGTTGCAGACGTTGTTGCCGTCACCTACCCAGGCGGCGACGAGCCCGGAGGTACGGCCGAAGCGTTCGCGGATCGTGAAGATGTCCGCCAGAAGCTGGCATGGATGTTCGCGGTCGGAGAGGCCGTTGATCACCGGTACGGTCGAGTGAGCGGCGAACTCCTCGATCGAGGCGTGGGAGTAGGCCCGGATCATCACGGCAGAGACGTACCGGGAGAGGACCCGGGCGGTGTCGGCGATCGCCTCACCCCGGCGCAGCTGCATGTCCCCCTGATTGAGGTGCAGGGCGTGACCGCCGAGCTCGAACATGCCGACCTCGAACGAGACGCGGGTCCTCGTCGACGGCTTCTCGAAGATCATTGCCAGGCTCCGGCCGGCGAGGAGGGGAGGGGTGTAGCCCTCCGCCCTCTCCATCTTCAGCCTCGCCGCGTCGGCCATCAACCGTTCGAGGTCGGTGACCGAGAGGTCCAGGATCGAGAGCAGGTGCTTTTTCATCGGATCGACCTCATGTGGGCGCAACGCTGTTCCAGCAGGTCCCGGGTCCCGATGTCGCGCCGGTATCGGACCGGGCCCCTGACGCCGGCGGCCGCCCGCTCGGCGATCGCCTCCGCCTCTTCCAGGGTCGGGCCGGTCCCGACGAAGGCGAGCGTGCGCGAGCGGCGGGTCCAGAGCCGGCCATCCAACTCCTCCACGTTCGCAAAGAAGAGACGTGCCGTCCCCGGATCGCCCGTCTCGATCGGCTCGGACGGACCCGGTGCATCCGGGTACCCCTCCGGAACGAGGTACTTGCAGACCGTCGCCGCCGGCAGAAAGGATGCGTCCGCGGCGCCCAGGGTGCCGTCGACACAGCGGAATGCGAGCTCGCCCAGGTTCGAGCCGAGCAGGGTCAGCACGTTCATCGCCTCGGGATCCCCGAACCGCGCGTTGAACTCGATCACCATCGGTCCCCGTCCCGTGTTCATGAACTGGCCGTAGAGTACACCGACGAAGGGCGTCCCCTCGGACGCCATCGCCCGGACCACCGACTCCATGATCCCGAGCGCCCGATCGCGGTCCTCCGGTGTGACGAAGGGGAGCCCGTGGTCGGGCATCGAGTAGGACCCCATCCCGCCGGTGTTCGGCCCGCGGTCCCCCTCGAACGCGCGCTTGTGGTCCTGGACGAGGGGCATCGGGACGAGCCGGCTCCCGTCGACGAAGGCCTGGAGGGTGAACTCCTCGCCCTCGAGCCGCTCCTCGACGACGATCTCCGTGCCGAGTTCGCGCGCGTAGGCGCAGGCCCCGTCGCGGTCGATCTGCTCCCCCATCACGCGGACGCCCTTGCCCCCGGTGAGGCCGACCGGCTTGATCGCCAGGTCTCCCGGGTGGTCCCGGATGAACCGGACCGCCTCCTCGCTGTCGCTGAACCGCCAGTACGCGGGCGAACCCGGGATCCGGTGCCGGGCCATCAGGTCCCGGGCGTAGGCCTTATCGGTCTCGATCCTCGCAGCAGCCCGCGTCGGGCCGAACGCCGGGATGCCGGCCTCCTCCAGTGCATCGACGAGTCCCGCCTCGAGTGGGGCCTCGGGGCCGATCAGGGCCAGGTCCACCGATTGTTCCGCTGCGAATCCGACGACATGCCCGACATCGGTCTCCTTCGCGAGCAGGATCGAGTCGGCGAGCGCGGCGATCCCGGGGTTCCGGGTTGCCATCACGGCCGCGATACGGGCATCGCCCCCGCCGGCGAGTGCTGCCGCGATCGCGTGTTCCCGTCCTCCGCCACCCACCACCAGGTACTTCATAGGTACGCCTACCAGTACTGAGGGGCGCGGAGAGAATAAGCGATTGCCGGTTTCTCACCGGTTCAGCAGCTCCTGCGCCCGGACCAGCGGGACCAGCCGGACTCCCCGGGAGGCGAGCCGCTCCTCTGCACCCCCCTCGCGGTCCACGACCGTGACCACGCAGTCCACCCTCGCGCCTGCTCTTCGGAGCTCGTCGACGCCGTAGAGGGCGGACCCGCCTGATGTCGTCACGTCCTCGACGAGCAGGACCTGCCGGCCTCGGACGTCGCCGATCACCGGGTTTGCCTTGCCGTGGTCCTTTACCTGGCTTCGGACGATCGCGAAGCGCCTGCCGCTCACGAGCGCGGTTGCGACGGCGAGGGGCACGCCACCGACGGCAACGCCGGCGACCATCTCGAACGGTTCCCGGGTCGCCACCGCCCGGGCGATCTCCCCGAGCAGCGCCGGGTCGGTCATCGCCGTCTTGATGTCGATGTAGTACGGGCTCTTTTGGCCCGAGGCGAGCGTGAACTCGCCGAATTCGATCGCGCCCGCGGCGATCAGCCGCTCGGCGATGGGGTTCGGTTCGGAGGCCATCTCTCGTTCACCACGGTTCGTCCTTGATCCCGGCGGCATACCCGATCAGGTTCATCCCGCGGTGCAGGAGGGGGGTGAGGACCAGGATGGCGACCAGCACCGGGAGGGTGACGTTCGCGACCATCCAGTCCCGGTCCGCCAGTAAAAGGACGGAGAACGCTCCGACGACCAGGTCGTACTGGTCGACGATCGGCCAGGGGTCTCCCCGCTCCTTGCCGAGACGTCGCTTGAAGAACGATTTGATCAGGTCCCCGAGGAGCGCGCCGATCGAGAGGGCGATCACGCTAACCGGGGTGTGGGCCGGCAGGAGGGCGAGGATGGGGTGGGACTGCGCGGCGAGCTGGACCGCCCCGATGCCGATGCCGCAGAGGACCCCCGCCCCGAATCCCCGCCAGGTCTTGCCGTCGCCGAAGATCCGGTGTCCGTCCCCGAGGATGCGCCCCCCGTCGATCGATCGCCCCCCGCCGAAGAGCGCCGCGGTGGGATTCGGGACCCAGGCGGGCAGCATGATCCAGCAGGCGGCGATTCCGGCGAACGCGAGGGCCCCGGGCGACAGGGCGTCGGCGACTGACACGAGTACACAACCCCACCTGTAAACATTAATATATCGAAAGAGAAACTACTAGAAAACGTCGCTGGCGCACCCAATCGGCCGAAATGACCGATGAATCGGAGGGGTGAGCCGGCGAGAGCCGCGCCGGTGGATGCTGATGGTGGACAAGACGACGAAGAGCCTCTGCCCGACGTGCGGGCGTGTTCTGGACGCGCGCATCTATGACCAGGACGGGAAGGTCTGGATCGAAAGGGTGTGCCCGCAGCACGGCCCGATCCGCACCCTGTACTGGTCCGACGCGCGCATGTACGAACGGTTCGAGAGATACGACCACCCGGGAAACGGGGTCGAGAACCCCCAGCGCCGGGTGCCGGAACGGAACTGCCCGCTGGAATGCGGGCTCTGTTCCCAGCACCGGTCCTCCACGCTGCTTGCGAACATCGACCTGACCAACCGGTGTAACCTGAACTGCGACTTCTGCTTTGCCAATGCACGGGCCTGCGGCTTCGTCTACGAACCGACCTTCGACCAGGTGATCGGGATGATGCGCATGCTCCGGGCGGAGCGGCCTGTCCCGCCGCCTGCCGTCCAGTTCTCGGGGGGCGAACCGACGATGCGCGAGGACCTGCCGGAGCTGATCCGCCGCGCGAAGGGGCTCGGGTTCTCGCAGGTCCAGATCGCGACGAACGGCGTACGGATCGCAAGGGAGGACGGCTATATCGAGGAGCTGAAGGACGCGGGCCTCTCGACCGTCTACCTCCACTTCGACGGCGTCTCCCGGGAGACGAACCCCTTCCTCCCGATCAGCCTCCGGGCGATCGACCGGTGCATGAACGCCCACATGGGCGTCGTCCTGGTCCCGACCGTGATCCGGGGACGCAACGACCACGAGGTGGGCGAGATCATACGGTTCGCCGCACAGCAGATCCGGGTCGTGCGCGGTGTCAACTTCCAGCCGGTCGCCTTCACCGGGGCGGCGAGCCAGGATGACATCGAGAGGGAACGGATCACGATCCCCGACCTTGCGGCCGCCATCGAGGCGCAGACCGGGGGGGTGATCCGCCAGGACGACTTCTATCCCGTGCCGTGCGTCCTGCCGATCTCCCGCCTTGCCGAGGCGTACACGGGCAACCGCGTCGTCGAGTTCACGGTCCACCAGCACTGCGGAGCGGCGACCTACATCTTCGTGAACGATGACGCCCTCATCCCCGTGAACCGGATCGTCGACGTCGATCGGTTCTTCGAATCCATCGACCACATGGCCGAGACGATCGGGCGGGGTGGCTCGATCAACAAGTACCGGGCGATGCTCGAGGGGCTCAAGGACCTGCACAGCGCCCTGAGAAAGGACCAGTCGGGACGGGGCGCCGAGATCTGGCGCCTGATCGCCCAGGCCCTGATCTCGCAGAACTTCGATGCGCTCCGCGAGTTCCACTGGAACGCCCTCTTCATCGGCACGATGCACTTCATGGACAACTACAACTACGACACGGAGCGCGTGAGCCGCTGCTGCATCCACTACGCGACCCCCGACGGACGGATCATCCCCTTCTGCGCCTACAACTCCGGTCCGGTCTACCGCGAGCAGGTCTGGAGGAAGTTCGCCCTGCCCGCCGGAGAACCGGCCCCCGCCGGCACCGGAGAGGCCCCCCTGGTGCCACAGGAGCCCTAGGGGAAGGGGAGCTCGATCCCCTGATCCGGCCCGTCGAGGGCGACCCGGGCGACCGCGAGGTCCTGGATCGCGAGCCCGGTCGAATCGAAGACCGTCACTTCGGTCGCCGTCCCGCGGCCCGTACGGCCGAGCACGACATCACCGAGGGTACCGGCGATCCGTGCCGGATCGAAGAGCCCGGCGGCGATCGGGACGTTGATCTCGCCCGAATGGACCGCCTGCGCCCGGTCGTCCACGAAGACTTGGGCCCGCAGGAGGATCGCCGGGTCAAGCTCCTGCTTTCCGGGCGCGTCCGCGCCGATCGCGTTGATGTGCGTGCCATCCCGGATCCACCCGTCCCTGACGAGCGGTACCCGCGAGGGCGTCGTGGTCACCAGGAGGTCGCAGTCGGCGACGCGCTCCAGGTGCGCGCGTTCGACCTCAAGGTCGGGAAAACGGCGCACGAAGGCGGCGGCGCTCGCCCCGGTGCGGCTCCAGACCCGGACCCGTTCGATCCCGAGGCAGGCACGGGTCGCCTCGAGCTGGGCGATCGCCTGTCGTCCCGCCCCGACGAGCCCCATCTCGATCCCGTCGGCCTTCCGACAGAGATGGCGGGCGGCGACCGCACCGGCGGCACCGGTCCTCCGGTCGGTCAGTGCCGTCGCGTTCATCACCGCAAAGGGGAGGCCCGTGGCGGGTTCGAGGAGGAGGAGGAGCGCCATCACGCTCGGCAGTCCGCGCGACGGGTTCTCCGGATGGACGTTCACGACCTTCACCCCGGCGAGTCCGAGCGAGGGGATCGAGGCGGGCATCGTCCGGAAGTCCCCATTCTCGAGATTGACGTAGATCTTGGGCGGCATCTCGACCTCGCCCCTCCCATGGGCGGAGAAGGCCTCCTCGACCGCTTCGTTCACCCGGACGAGGTCGAGCCCCTCCTCCGGGCGGGCATAGTACCGCATCGTGAGTATGTCCCCCGGTGGACGGAAAAAGGATGGCCGTCGGCTGGTATATCCGGGAGGGACGCCCACACCTGTAAGAGGAGTTCGGCGATGATCCAGGTGATACCGAAGCCGACCGATACGCCCGACGACGACTCGACCCGGATGGTCACGGACGCGCTCGACGCGCTCGGGGCCGACTGGACCCGCCTCGACCTCGACCAGGTCGACCCGTTCGCATCCCCGCTGAAGGGCGCGGTGATCTGGGCCTGCGGCCTCCGGCAGGACGGGCACCAGTTCGAGACCCTGCAGGCGCTTGCGACCAGGAACCGGGTCGTGAACCCGCCCCATGCGATCGCGACCTGCGCCTCCAAGGTCGCGACGACCGCCCTCCTGATCCGTGCAGGCCTCCCCTCTCCCGCAACGGGTTTTCTCCGGACCCGGGACCAGGCCGGTGCGTTCATCGGGGCGCACGGGGGGCGGGCCGTCTTCAAGCCCGTCTACGGCTTTGACGGCAACGGCATCAGGCTCGTGGAGTCGCCCGACGACCTGGGCGACCCCCCCTACTACCTCCAGGAGTACCTTCCCAGCGGAGAGGACTACCGGGTCTTCGTCATCGGCGGCGAGGCGGTCGGAGCGATCCGCCGTCGTTCGCCGCACCTGACCCACAACATCCACCAGGGCGGTTCCGGAGAGGCGGTTCGGGTCACCCCGGAGATGTCCGCGCTCGCCGTCACCGCGGCGCGTGCCGTCGGGGCGGACTACGCGGGAGTCGACCTGCTCCCGATCCAGGGCGGCTTCACGGTCCTCGAGGTGAACGGAACCCCGAACTGGCACTGCATGACGGCACCGATCCCCCGCCTGATCGCAGAATACCTGGTCCGGTGCGAGGAAGAGGCGGCGGGGTCTACTCCTCGCCGATGAAGACCTTCAACTCGTCGTAGAGGTACTGCTCCACCGCCTGCGCGGTTGCGAGGTCGGTACGGAAGGCGATCAGTTCCCGTTCGTCGCCGTCCATGTTCGCGAACTTCAGGCGCTGCATCCTGTCGACGAGTTCCCCGGGGAACCGTCGGATGATCTCCCGAATGATGCTCCGTGGAACCCCGGGAGGGATCACCACGTCGTACAGCTCGGGCGTCTGTTGCGTCTCCTCCATTGCTCTCTCCTTACTTTCCGCATGCGATCCTCTTAGCCATGATGCACTTGCCGCCGCGACGTCCTCCGAGCGGGAACTTCGGCTTGCCGATCGAGAGCATGCAGCGGCCCATCAGGGCGGCACCGCGCGCGAGCCCGTCGTCCACGAAGACCACGTGGTCGAGCGCCCCGTCGGGGAAGAGCTCCATCGCCTCGATCCCCTCCAGGATGTACTCGGGTTTCCTTCCTGAGATCGCCGCACGGCCGGTGAAGCCGATCGAGGCGTTCGTCGGGACCATGCCGCGCTCTACCGCGACCGTGATCATCCGGAGCGCCATCCTGGTGCAGACCCGGTCCACCACCTCGCCCAGCGTCGCGATCCCGTGCGCCTGGTGGCACTCCCGTCCGATCGCCTCGAGCTCGGGCACCGTGGAGCCGTTCACGCCTGCATCGCACCCGATCAGTGCAATCCCCGATGCTTCGGCCACATCGGCGCAGAGCGGGACGCGCCCGAACCGGGTGCGATCGGGGGGGACGATCCGGATGTCGATCAGCTCGTGGCAGCGCTCGACGTACTCGTCGACGACCCGCCGGTTCGTCCGGGTCATCATCTTCCCGAGGGTCGACCGGTCGGAGAAGAGGTCGAGGGCGGTCCCGGTCCTCTGCTGCACGAGCCCCGTCCCCCGGACGATCGCGTCCGGTATCGCACCGGCGAGCCCGGCGAAGTTGCCGATCGTCCGGGCAAAGGGGTTACATCCCTCGTCTTCGATATCGGAGGTGATTCGGCCGTCGAGCGTGGTGCCGAAGTCGATGGAGATGCAGGGGTTGCGGAAGTCGACCGGCGTCCACTTCGCACCCTCCTTGATACCCGCCATCGCGAGCTCCCCCTCCATCTCGTTTGCGACCATCTCGACCCCGGACGAGCCCCGCGGAGGGAGCACGCCGGCGACGGCGCCGACGAAGACGACCCGGTCCGCGAAGGAATGGGGCTGGAGTTTCGCCGGAAGGTTCGCCTTCGACATCGGCGGGGTCATCTTCCGGGGGGGCACGCCCGCCTCCAGGCAACCGTTCGCGAGCGCGATGACGAAGTCACCGACCTGGTCGGGGGAGTCCATCGCGGCGACGACGCCGGTCGAACGGACGACGAAGTCCAGGTCGTCCTGGATCGAGAGTCCTGCCTCGCGGTGGCACTGGATCAGGGTGTCCCGGACCAGCTCGGTGACGGACTCCCGGGTCAGCTCTGTCCCGTCCAGGGTCTGGCCGAAGATCTCCTCGCCGGGTTTCGGAGGACGCACGTCCCGACTCATCGAGACCGTCTTGTTGATCACGTAACTGTGGCCGGTCTCGAGGTTCGTGCCGGTCAGGATGCACTTCGTGGTGGTATTTCCCATCTCCACCGACGCCACGATGAAGTACGGCTTGGTCCGGTATTCGGGTACCTCCATCCCTGCGCCGAGACGGATGGTCGGTGGAGGAACGCTCTCAACGATATGGGGCTTGGGGCGGAAAAAACGGTCAAAAAAGCGGGCGCACATCAGCTTTCGTTGCTCCTGTGCATCGATATACCTTTCGTTTTCGGCCCGCCGCCGGTTCGATCGGCGGGAGGGGATCGGTCCGGGCCGATCCTGCTGTTTTTTCAATGAATGCCGGATTGCCCTTCCTTCTGAAGCCCGGAGATTTCGAATTGTTGATATAGATGAAGATGTAACTAAGTACGACGCCAGACTGCGGAAGGCCGGGGGAGACGGAGAGTTCATGAGGGAGCGGATTCAACGGATCAACCTGCAGCGGCAGATGCTCACCCTGATCACCTCCCGGCCCGGATGCACGCTCCAGGAACTCTTCGAGGCCTACCGCGAGAACTACCGCGCCTGGGAGATACGATACCACCTCCAGTGGCTCGTCCGCCATGGCGTGGTGGCGCTCCGGGCGGGTCCCCGGGCGATCCACTGTTACCCGACCGGCAAGCGGCTCTCCGTCTAGGGCACCCCTTTTGAGACGACCATTGCACAGAAGAGCAACCCTCCGAGGATGGTGTTCAGCAGGGGCAGTCGCCAGTAGACCTTTTCGATCGCGAGCCCGGGGCGAAGGATGAGGAGTGCCGGCGCCGAGGGGTACGCCAGGACGAGCAGGGCGAGCGGGTGAAGACCGCTGGCGACGAGCACGATGACCGAGAGCCCGCTCCAGAAGGCCAGGCAGACGAAAAGGGACGTCCGCCGGCCGAGCAGGACGGCGGTCGTCGTGATGCCTGCCGCCCGGTCGCACGCGATGTCCGGGATCGCGGAGAAGAGGTGCATCGCCGCGATATGGAAGAAACCCCCGAGGAGGAGCCATGCCGGAGGTGCGGACCCCGAGGCGAGCACGAAGCCGTACACGCCCGGAAGCAGGTAGAGTACGTTCGAGGTGAAGTCGAGGAACGGGACCTGTTTGAACCGGAACGGCGGCGCCGAGTAGAAGCACGACAGAAACAGGAAACCGCCGAGGACTGCAATCAGGCGGGGGTCGGGCGCGACGGCGGCGAGCAGGGCCGAAGCTGCCAGCGCGAGAATGACAAGGACGACGATCCGACTCCGATCCGATGCAGAGAAACGGTACTCCCGTGCCCCCTTCTTCGGGTTGTTCCTGTCGGTCTCCTCATCGAAGAGGTCGTTGATCCCGTAGACGAACAGGTTCGCGGGCACAAAGAAGTAGAAGAGGGCGACGGCGTACGCTAATATCAGGAAGGCATGCCAGTCGGCCATACCGATCGAGTAGCCCACGACGAAGGTCCCGCCGGTGTAGATCCAGAAACGGGGGCGGGAGAGACGGATCGCGAACCCGGCGGCACCCCTGCCCCACCCTGTCATGGAGTCGTTCGAACGGTGTTCGCGGCGAACCGGAGGACGAGGCGCGGCACCGACGGACGGACCTTGTGAGCGAAGATGACGAACGGGTCGCGCTCGATCCGACGCGCCGTCCAGGCGTACATATCCGACGCGGTGATGATCGGCAGGCGCATCCGCCACGGGATGAACCGGAACCCCGCCTCGCCGAGTGCCTGCCACCTCCGGTAGCGGGTGCACTGCGCCCTGATGAACGCCGAGAATGCCGCGGGATGCTGCCGGAGGTACTCCGGTTCCAGGGAGTCGAGGCCGAACCGTTCGAGTTCCTCCTCTGGCATGTAGAGGCGCCCCAACATCTGGTCCTCGGCGATGTCACGGATGAAGTTGATGTACTGCATCCCCCGTCCGAGGTGGCAGGCGGCGGGATAACTCCGCGGAGAAAGACCGAGGAGGCGGGCCATCATCAGACCGATCACCTCCGCCGAACCGTAGAGGTAGACCCGGAGGTCCTCGAGGGTCCGGTATCTGTGCACGGAGAGGTCGAGCTCCATCGAGTGCAGGAAGGCATCGACCCACGCCTGGTCGATCCCGAACTCCTGCTGGAGCGAGACAAAGCCGTCGATCACCGGGTCTCCTGCGGGCGTGCCCCGGAGTGCGGCCCGGTACCTCTGTATAAACGCCCGGAACTCGTCACCCCTCTGGGGCACCGAGTCGACGAGGTCGTCCGCCGTCCGGACGAAGGAGTAGAGCGAGAAGACCCGTGCCTTCACGTCCGGCGGAAAGAAGAGGCTCGAGTAGAAGTAGGTCTTCGAGCCGCGTTTGAAGATCTCGTGGATGGTTCGGTCGATCACGGTCAGCTCCGTCGGTTCTCCTCCCCGATCACCCTGCTGACGATCTGCGACGAGATCAGGGTCATCGGGACGCCGATGCCGGGGTGGGTGTACTGCCCCGAGTAGTACAGGTTCTCGACCCTGCTGCTGCGGTGTGCGGGCCTCCAGAGCGCAGTCTGGAAGAGGGTGTGCGAGAGCCCGAGTGCCGTGCCCCGGTAGGCATTGTACCGGTCCGCGAAGTCCTCGAGGGCGAAGCACCGCTCGGTCACGATCGCGTCCTGGATCGGCTCGCCGATCGTGGTCTCGAGGTGTGTGAGGATCCGGTTCCGAAGGGCCTGCCGTCGTTCGGGGGTGTCGGGGATGCCCGGGGCGAGGGGCACGAGGATGAAGAGCGTCTCACCGTCCGGAGGCGCCGCCGTGGTGTCGGTCTTCGACGGCACGTTGACGTAGTACGACGGGTTCTCCGGCCATGCGGCCTTGTTTGGATCGAAGAGGGTCTCGAAACCCCTCTCCCAGTCACGGTCGAGCAGAAGCGTGTGATGGCAAAGGCCCGGGACCCTGCGGTTCAGCCCGATGTAGAGGACCATCGCCGATGGTGCCAGGACGCGCCCTGCCCAGTACCCGGCGTCGTAGGTCCGCGATGCCGGGTCCAGGAGGGTGAGCTCGGCATGGGCGTAGTCCGCGTTCACGAGAACGACGTCGGCCGGATAGCGCCCGCGCGCCGTCTCGACGGCGACCGCGCGGTCGTTTGCGACCACGATGCGGCTGGCCGGCTCCTCGAACCGGAACTGTGCACCGTGCTCTTCGGCCAGGCGACGGACCGCATCGACCACCGCCCTGATCCCTCCTTCGGGATAGAAGACCCCGAGCGTCAGGTCGATGTGCGACATGATGTGGTAGAGGGCGGGGGTGTTGGAGGGGGCGCCACCGAGGAAGCCGATCGAGTACTGAACGATCTTCCGGGCCCGGTCACTCGTGAAGTAGCGCCCGACGAAGTGGTCCAGGTGCTCGAAGGTGTGGACGAGCTTCGGACCCTGGAAGAGGAGGCGGCCCGAGACGAAGTCGAGGACCGAGCGGTACTCCCGGTAGAGCAGGTCCGTCATCGTGAGGTTGTAGAGCTCCCCCGCCGAACGGAGGTACGCGCGGAGCTTCTCGCCCCCGCCCTCCTCGAAGGTATCGAAGAGCGCGATGGTCTTCTCGGTGTCTGCCGGTACATCGACCATCGTGCCGTCCCCGAAGAAGATCCGGTAGGACGGGTCGAGTCGCTTCAGTTCGTAGAAGTCGGCCGGCTTTTTTCCGAACTCGGCAAAGAAACGCTCGAAGACATCGGGCATGAGGTACCACGACGGGCCCATGTCGAAGGTGAACCCCCTGTCGCGGTGCACCGAAGCACGACCTCCGGCCTGCTCGTTCTTCTCGAGTACCGTCACCTCATGCCCGTCACGGGCGAGCAGTGCTGCCGCAGACAGCCCGCCGAATCCCGCACCGATGATCACCGTCTTCATGACCGACTCCCCCGGTCCCTCTGGTCAGGTACCGGACAGAGTCGTCTATGTTCGCTTCTTGGCGAAAAATCTTCCTATCCTGCCCCTGTCGGCGGTCTCCCTTCCGGTGTAGCCAGGAGCACCGCTCCCACGGAGCCGATGACGCCGAGTCCGATCGCCACCGGGACGTGCATCCCCGCGCCGAGGGCGACGCCGGTCCAGAAAGAGACGATCAACAGCAGGCTCGTCGCCACCGGGACGGGCAGGGAACGGTGGGTGACGCCGAGGACGAGCGCACTGTACGCAGTCCCGGTGATCAGCCAGCCGATGTAGTTCGATACCGGGATCCCGTAATAGCTCCCCGGTTCCGCCCAGATCCAGAACCCGAGGAGTGCCGCCCCGGGGTCGAGGACGAGGTCGGCGACCATGAGGATTGTGGCGCTCGCACCCGCCTGCACGAACAGGGGGCGTCCCGGCAGGAAGCGTCCGGCGAGGGTGCAGGCACCGAGAAGAAGCGGCACGTAGGCGAAACCGACCGTCCAGGGCACCGGCCCGATCACCGCCGTCCCGATCGACGCCGCGTAGTGGAACGGCCCGTATGGCACCCCCGTCATCACGCCGATCGCCTCGACCCCCATCGAGAGGAGGGAGAGCCCGGCGATCAGGATGACGGCATGGACCAGGTCCCGGGACCGCGCGAGGTGGTAGTAGGACGGGAGCGCAAGAAGGACGATGAGAGCGGCGGAGATGAGCGGATTGAAGGGGGTCTCCGGGGCATGGCGGACGGAGAGCCCGAGGAGGAGGAGAAGGGGCGGACCGGCGATCAGGAGCCGACGGGACATGGGCTCCTACCGGTGGGTCAGGTAGGCGATCACCCCGTCCGGGCCTGCCCGGTCGATCCGGGCGAACCCGACCCGCTCAAACTGGACCACCCGGTCGACCCGCTCCGCGACGAGCGGCTCGCAGGCGCCGACCATGTCCCCCTCGGGGCGGCGGAGGGTGCACGGGAGGGTGTCGCCGAGCGGGAGCCACTGCACGATCGGCGCGTGTGCCTCCCGTGCGGCGGCGAGGTCGTCTCCGGCGTAGGCGAACCGAATCCGTTCACCGTCCCGCGCCACCCGGACGTTGAAGAGGTCCTTGAGCCGGATCATCGAGGTGTCGTCGCCGATCTCGTCCCCGGGGACGAGCACCACCCGCTCGAACGCGAGCTCGCGGGTCCCCCGGGCGGGGTCCCCCGGGTGCCGGAGCGGACGGGCGACCTGCGGGTGAGCCCCGTGCACCTCGACGGGGACGGGCCCGGGGACGAACCAGAGCCGCTCCGCCTCGGGGTCGACGAGCCGGCGGTTCTCGGCGAAGAGGTTCTCCCACGAGAACTGGATGTCCGTCTCGCCGCAGCCGATCGCGAGCATGGATCGCCTGACCGCCTCGGGACGGATCCCCCGGCGTGCGAGTGCCCGGAGGGTCCCGAGCCGGATGTCGTCCCAGCCCTCGTATCGCCCCTCCGCGATCCCGGCACGCATCTCCGAGGTCGAGAGGACGACACCCTCGATCCCCATCCGGCCGTAATGGCAAAAGTGCGGAGGGGTCCAGCCGAACCAGTCGTAGATGAACTGCTGGCGCCGCGTGTTCGCGATGTGGTCCTTGCCCCGGATCACGTGGGTGCACCCGAGCAGGTGATCGTCGACCGCGACCGAGAAGTTCATCAACGGGTAGACGATCGCATCGACCCGGGGATGGAGCGTCGAGGTCAGGACGCGGAACGCCGGGAAGTCCCGGAGCGCGGGGTCGGGGTGCCCGAGGTCGGTGCGGACCCGCAGGGATGCCTCCCCCTCCCCGTAGGCGCCCTCCAGCATCGCCTCGAACCGCGCGAGGCTCTCCTCCGCCTCCGTCCCCCGGCAGGGGCAGGGGCGCCGTGCCTGCCGCAGCTCCCGGAACCTCTCGTTCTCGCAGGTGCAGAGGTACGCCCCCCCGCGCTCGATCAGGCGGCGGGCGTGTTCGTAGTAGATCTCCAGCCGGTCCGACTGGTAGACGGTCTCGGTGATCGCGCACCCGAGCCAGGCGATGTCGTTGGGGACCGTCTCGTAGGCCTCCGGGTCGACCCGTTTCGGGTCCGTATCCTCGATGCGGAGGATGTACCGTCCGCCGTACTGCCGGACGTAGGCGTCGTTCAGGACGGCGGCCCGTGCGTGCCCGAGGTGGAGGGGGCCCGACGGGTTCGGTGCAAACCGCATCACGACCCCGTTGTCGGCGCCGGGGAGCGGGGGAAGCGAGTACCGGTCGCGCGCCTGCTCCGCGTGGACCTGGAGGAGCTCGGGGGCGAGGGCCGCGAGGCGGGCCTCCCGCTCCTCGTGCGAGAGGGCGTCGACCTCTGCGATCACCCCGTCGATCAGGGCCCTGGCCTCGCTTGCCCGGGAACGGAACTTGGGATACCGGCCCATCACGGCACCGATGATCGCCCCCGCACGGGGCGTGCTCCGGTGCCGGACCGCGTTCTCGAGCGCGTGGGCAAGCAGGCGGCCCGGGAGGTCGTCCACGTTATGCGCCCCTCGTTACGAAGTACTCGCCGAGAGCGACCAGGAGGCGCCGCTCCTCCGTTTCGGGCAGCACGCGGAGCAGGGACGAGGCGTCCTGCACGATCCGCCGGGCCCGTTCCCGGACCTCCCCGATCACCCCATGGTCGGTGAGGAGGCCGATCAGGTCCTCGCACTCTGCCCCGGTGAGGGGTCGGCGGTAGGGGGCAAGGTCGATCCCCTTCTCGCGGGCCAGGATCGTGATCAGGGTCGACTTGCCCTCACGGATGTCGGAACCCCGGTCCTTGCCGCTCGTCCCCGGGGGTGCGAGCAGGTCGATCAGGTCGTCCTGGATCTGGAACGCGACGCCACAGGCGAGGCCGAACCGGTGGAGGACCTCGATCTGGGGCTCGCTCGCGCCGGCGAGGACTGCGCCGATCGCCGCTGAGGCTGCGTAGAGCGAGCCTGTCTTCTTCTCGACCATATCCAGGTACTCTCCCTCGGTCACGTCGTCGCGGGAGGCGAACGACATGTCCAGGTGCTGACCGAGACAGAGTTCGTCGCAGGTGATCGCGAGCATACCGACCGCGCGGAGCCGGGCCGCCTCCGGTGCGATCGCCCCGATCAGGAACGAGAATGCCCGCGAATAGAGCACGTCTCCGGCCAGGATCGCGGTCGGCTCATCCCAGCGGTTGTTCACGGTCGGCACCCCGCGCCGGAACATGTCCCGGTCCATGATGTCGTCGTGGATCAGGGTGAAGGTGTGCGTCAGTTCCAGCGCGAGCGCCGCGGGCATCAGGTCGTCCGACGAGTGCGGGCGGACTGCGTCGGCGGCGAGCATCAGGAGCGCGGGGCGGAGACGCTTGCCACCGGCGGTGAGCAGGTGGGCGGCAGCGCGGTTCAGGTCGCCCACCGGGGCGCCGAAATACCGGTCGATCAGGCGGTCGACATGATCGGCCGCAACTTCGAGATAGGCATCCAGTTCCATCTTCCTCTCCTAGTGGATCTTCACCCGCTGCCCGTTCTGCATGAGGTGAAGGTCGCTCTTCGTCGAATACCCGAGGTCGGCGGCGAACTCCACGTACTGGGCAGTGACGGGGAGTGCCGCATGAGCGGGAACGATGTGCTGTGGCTTGAGGAGCTGCAGCAACTCGTAGTGGTCCTCGCGGTAGGCATGGCCCGATACATGGAGCCTGTCGAAGATCCGGGCTCCTGCCATCCGGAGTCTCACCTCCGTCAGGTAGCGGTTGCCGTAGTTGAGCGGGTTCGGGATCACGTTCGCCGAGAAGAGGACCTTGTCCCCGGGGTTGATCTTGTAGGGGGTCTCGCCGTTCACGATCCGGGTCAGGACGGCGCCGGGCTCACCCTGGTTCCCGGTGACGATCGGCACGAACTGCTCGGTCCCGGTCTTCATGATCCGGCGCATCGTACGCTCGACGGTCCGGCGATTCCCGAACATCGAGGTCGACTGGGGATACGCGACCAGCTTCATCTGTTCGGCGGTCGACGAATAACGCTCCATCGAACGCCCGAGCAGGACGGGTTTGCGCCCCATCTCGTGCGCGCACTCCGCGATCGTCTTCACCCTCGAGATGTGCGATGCGAAGGTGGAGACGATGATCGCCGACCGGTCGTCCTCGAAGCTCTTCATGGTGTCCCGGACGAGATCCCGTGCGATCCGCTCGGACGGGCAGCGACCCTTCTGGTCGATGTTCACCGCCTCGACGATCACCGCCAGGACGCCCTCCTTCCCGATCTGGGCAAGGCGCGCGAAGTCGGGGGGCTCGCCGATCACCGGCGTCCGGTCGAGCTTGAAATCACAGGCATAGACCACCGCCCCGTGGGGAGTCCAGAGGACGGCGGCGACCGCGTCGATGATGGAGTGCTGCATCCGGACGAACTCGATGACGAGATGTGGCGAGATCGTGTACTTGCCGCCCGACTTGAGGGCGAAGAGCTTGTTGTTCACCTCGAACTTGTTCTCGCCCTGTATCTGCTGACGGATCAGCTCGGTCGTATACGGGGTGCTGATCACCGGTGCGTTGTACCGGTGGGCCAGCTTGGGGATCGCCCCGATGTGGTCCAGGTGCCCATGCGTGCAGACGATCGCCTTGACCTGCCCCTCGATCGTGTTCATGATCGTATCGTCCGGGATCGCCCTGATCTGGATCAGGTCCAGCGAGTGCATGTTCTCGATCTCGGCATCCTCGTGGATCATGACCTGGTCGAGGCGCAGGCCCATGTCGAAGATGACGATCTCCTTGCCACAGCGGACGGCGGTCATGTTCCTGCCGACCTCGTCGTATCCGCCGACGGCGATGATCTCGATATCCATCTGTATCTCCTATGGTTGAATGAGTGAGCGTATCTGTCCTCCGAGGACCGTCCGTGCGGACGAGAGTGCCGCCAGGTCGGGGGAGCCCGTGAGGAACATCGCCACGCGGAGCTCGTCGATCACGCGTTCGATCCGGGCGTCGAGCGCGTCCTGGCCGGCCCGGGCGGGTGCAAGCAGGGGAAGTGCCATGCCGGCGAGGGATGCCCCGAGGGCGATCGCCTTCGCGGCGTCGATGCCGGTCCTGACGCCGCCGGTTGCGATCACCGGTCCGCCGAACCGACGGCACTCGATGAGGCTGAACACGGTCGGGAGCCCCCAGGTGCGGAAGGTCTCGCCGAGCGCGCGGAGCCGCTCGTCCCCGGGTCTCCCGCTCTCGCGGGCCCGTATCGACTCGATCACCGCCCACGAGGTGCCGCCGAGCCCACCGGTGTCGATCGCCGCCACGCCGGCGCCGAAGAGCCGGCGTGCGACCTCGCCGGAGATCCCGTTCCCCGTCTCCTTGACGATGACGGGGTACGGGGCTTCCCGGCAGAGCCGTTCGATCGCCTCCAGGCACCCGGTCGCGTCCCGGTCACCCTCCGGCTGAATCGCCTCCTGGAGGAAGTTGAGGTGGATCGCGAGCGCGTCCGCCCCGATCATCTCGACGGCCCGGTCCGCCCAGTCCGCACCCCGGTCCCGCAGCTGGACCGCTCCCAGGTTCGCGATCACGAAGGCGGAGGGGGCGTTGTCCCGCACCACGCGAAAACTTTCGACCTGTGCCGGGTCCTCAAGCGCCGCCCGCTGAGACCCGACCCCGATCCCGAGGCCGAAGCGTTCTGCGGCGGCGCCGAGACGGGCGTTGATCCTGGTCGCCTCCGGGTGACCGCCGGTCATCGCGGCGATCACCAGCGGTGCCCCGAACGGGTGCCCGAGGAACCGGGTCCCGGTCGAGATCCGGTCCATGTCACACTCCGGGAGGGCGTTGTGGACCAGCAACACGTCGGCAAACCCGGCATCGCCGGTCTCGACCATCTCGTCGCAGCAGATGCGCAGATGGTCGAGCTTGCGGGAGGAGGTCCGGCCCCCTGGCGGGTTCATGACTCCTCCGGGAGGATCTCGGTGCCGCCATGCGGGCGTCCGGCGAGGAAGTCTTCGAGCCGGTCGAGGGAGAAGATGTGAGACGAGATGCCCGCGTTCGCGAGGCGGAGGAGCTCGTCGATCTTTCCGGCCATCCCCCCGGTCACGTCCGTCATCGATGAAGCGCCGATGGAGAGTTCCCGCGCCTGCCGGCGTGTCAGCCTCGGGACCACGGCACCGCCCGAGAGCACTCCGGGCACATCCGTCACGAGCCCGATCCGGGTGAACCCGAGCCGCTGGGCGAGGTACGAGACGAGCTGGTCCCCGGAGACGATGCAGGCACCGCGCTCCCGGTCCATCACCACGTCGCCGTGGAGGACCGGGACGCACCCCAGATCGAGGAGGAGCCGGAGGGGTTCGAGCTCGAACGAGACGATCCGGCCGTCTTCGGCCGTGCACGAGGCGAGCGGGTGGATCCCGATCGCTTCGACTCCGGCGTCGCGGAGGGCCTCCACGAGGGCCCGGTTGAGACCTCCGACCGCCTCGTGAGTGACGGCGATCCCCCCGCGGTTCTCCCGCCCGACGCCGCGGGCGATTCCGTACCGCTGCGCCTCGGGGTGCCCGCACGACCCGGCACCGTGGATCAGAAGGCCGGAGAACCCGTTCCGTGCAAGGATCGCGGCGCAACGGGAGATTCCCTGTCGGTCGACCGCGCAGTCGCCCCGTTTGTCGGTGACGATCGAGCCTCCCAGCTTGAGGAGGACCGGTTCAGGCATCATGCTCCTTCCTGACTCCTGCGGTGTCGATGGTGGTGACGAAGGCCCGCCCCCCGGCGGCGTCCAGGGCGCCGGCGATCCGCGTCTTTCCGTTCTTCGGGGAGAGGGCGATCATACAGCCCCCGCCTCCGGCACCGGTCAGCTTCGCCCCGAATGCCCCCGCCCCCCGGGCGGCGAGCACCAGCCTGGTGAGGGACGTGTGCCCGACGCCGATCGCATCTAAAAGGGCGTGATTGACGTTCATGAGCCGTCCGAGTTCGCGGGGCTCGTCCAGGCTGCGGAGCCCCTCGAGGGTCAGGGCGCCGATCGCCTCCAGGATCGGGGAGATCACGCCGGGTCTCCGCTCCCGTTCCTCGGCCACCAGTTCGACCATACGCGAGGTGCTGTGGGAGACCTGGGTGTTGCCGATCACCAGGTTCAGGTTCGCCGGCGGGATCCGCCGCCGGGAGTCGCCCATGATCAGGACGAGACCCCCCATCGTCGAGACGTAGGTGTCGGTGGGTGACGCGCGGCCCTTCTGGACCGACTGCTCGATACGGTGTCCGATGGCGGCGATCTCCTCCCGTTCGAGCCCGAGTTCGAACTCGTCGTTCGCGGCGGAGAGGGTTGCCACCGTCACGGCGGCGGAGGAACCGAGGCCCGCGGAGGACGGCATCTGGCTCGAGACGTAGACCGAGCCCCGGACCCCGAGCTCCCGAAAGCACTGGTCGATGTAGGGTGACTTCGCCGGTGCCGGGTTGCGGTGGCGGCGGACGGTGACGTGGACGCGGGGTTTGATCGCCATGGCGAGGCCTGGTTTGCCATAGACCACGGCATGCTCCCCGAACAGGAAGATCTTGCCCGGGGCCGACCACGTCGCCACCCTACACCACCGCAAGTGCCGCGTACCCCACCACCGAGGCGTGGTCCCCCGTCACGTCGCCGCTCGTCGCGTACCGGACCAGGCGGGCGTGGCGGGCTCCAAGGGCCTCGGCGACGGTGCAGGCGACGGCGATCGGGCCGTACCCGCACGCAGAGACCCGCCGCTCGGCGATCCGCTCGTAGAAGAGCTCGAGGTCGAGGTCGGCGAGCGCCTCGATCGCATACAGGTCCTGGGAGCGCGCCACCGGTGCGGGGACGTAGTGCGAGAAGTCGCTGGAGGCGACCACCCGGACGTCCCGGCCGGTCCCGGTGATCGCACGCTCGATCCGGGCGCCGAGCAGTTCGGCCGATCCGAGGTCCTGGAGACCCATCATCACGGGCGCGACACGTGCACGGGGAAAACGGTACTTGATGAACGGCATCTGCACCTCGAGCGCATGCTCGTCGCGCATGTACAGCTCGTTCACGGGGATCCCGAGGGCACGGACGAGGTCCTCGTCCACGTCCACGATCCCGAGCGGCGTCTCCCACGGGATCGAGGACGCGCATGTCGGGTACCCCCCGTGAGAGGGGCCGACGACGACGAACGTCCCGTCGAAGTCCCGGGGCAGCGTGGCGTAGGCCGAGGCCGCCACCGCCCCGGAGTAGACGTACCCGGCATGGGGGGCGACGATCGCGAAGGGATCGCACCCCCTGTCCGGTCCCGCTTCGAGGAAGAACCGCTCGAGCAGCTGCTCGAGGTGGTGAGGCTCCCCCGGGTAGAACATACCTGCAACCGCCGGTGTCCTGACCTTCATGGGAGGAGCTTCTCCTGCCTCATCGTATATCTACAGATCGGTCTCGAAATCCTCCTGCGTCAGCGACGTCTGGATGCCGCGGAGGCGGAGCATCTCGCGCGTGAGCAGGTAGTAGACCATCGAGAGCGCCTTGCGCCCCTTGTTGTTGGTCGGGATCACGAGGTCGACGAACTGGGTCATGTTGTTGGTGTCGCAGAGGGCGACGACGGGGATGCCGGACTGCACCGCCTCCCTGATCGCCTGGGCGTCCCCGATCGGATCCGTCACCAGCACCACCTCCGGTTCGATGTATCCGTGGAGGTTCTGGTTGGTCATACGGCCGGGCACGAACCTGCCGGTGGCGGCGATCGCTCCGATTGCATCCGCGAACCGGCGGGCCGGGTACTGGCCGTACTGGCGCGAGGTGACGACCAGGATGTTCGATGGGTTGAACTGCGAGAGGAACTTGGCGGCGGTCTTGATCCGCTCGTCCGTCTCGCGGATGTCGATGATGTAGAGCCCATCCCCGCGGACGCGGTAGATGAACTTCTTCATGTCCTTGCTCTTCTGCTGGGTGCCGATGTGAATTCCGGCGGCGAGGTACTCCTCGACCGGGACGAGCGGTTCGGCGAGCTCGATCTCCATCTCATATGCCGTCATGTGTACAGCTGCTCCTCGATTCTGATCAGTTCATTCAACTTTGCGATACGCTCGCCGCCGACTGCACCGGACTTCAGGAAGATGCAGCCGAAAGCGGTCGCGAGGTGTGCAATCGTGGTATCGGTCGTCTCCCCCGACCGGTGACTCATCACCGTGTCGAGCCCGTGGGTGTGGGCGAGCTGGATCGCCTCGTAGGTGTCGGTCAGGGTTCCGATCTGGTTCGGCTTGATCAGCACGCAGTTCGCCGAGCCCAGCTCGATCCCCCTCGTGATCCGCTCCGGGTTGGTGACGAAGAGGTCGTCGCCGCAGACGAGGCAGCGGTCGGCGACCACCTCGGAGAGGTCGGCGAAACCCTCGAAGTCCTCCTCGTGGAGCGGGTCCTCGACGTAGATGAGGCCGAACCGCTCGACGAGCTCCGCGATGTAGGCGACCTGCTCCTCGGGGCTCCTCTCGGCGGTCCGGTAGCGGTACCGCCCGTCCTTCCAGTGCGCGTTCGCCGCGACGTCGATCCCGATCCCGATCGAAAACCCGAGGTCGTCGGAGACCATGCCGACCGCCTGCTGGAGGACCTCGAACGCCTCCAGGTCGTCGATCGCCGGGGCCCACGCCCCCTCGTCGCCCTTGCCGGCGCCCCTGTTCGTCCCGACCAGGAGCTCCCGTACCTTCGCATGAACGGCCGCGTTCGCGAAGACCCCTTCCCGGGCACCCGGTGCCCCTGTCGGGACCACCAGGAACTCCTGGATCTCCGTTGCGTTCACCGCGTGCGCCCCGCCACCGATCACGTTCCCGAGCGGGAAGGGGGTCTCGGAGGCGAAGCATCCCCCGAGATAGCGGAAGAGTTCCTGGTCGTATGCGGCCGCCGCTGCCTTTGCGTTCGCGAGCGAGAGCGCCACGGCGACGTTCGCACCGATCTTCGAGAGGTCCGGCGTGCCGTCGTGGTCGCGGATCGCCCGGTCGAACCCGGCCTGGTCGGCGGCGTCGAGGCCCAGCAGCTCGGGGACGAGCCCCTGCTCCGCATCCCTGATCGCCTCGTCAACCGGCCTCACCTTCGCCTCGTATGTCCCGGTGGACGCCCCTGAGGGGGCAGCGGCACGACCGAAACCGGAGGTCGTCCAGACGTCGGCCTCGACCGTCGCATCTCCGCGCGAGTCGAGAATCCGCCGTAGACGGACGGCCTCAATCGTCGTCATTCTTCTGTCTACCTCCTCTTGACCGTGATCGGAATTACGTTCTCCGCGAACTCCCTGAGTGCAATCTCCAGGGGATCGCTCTTGTCGACGTTGATGAGGGTGGGTGCGCCCATCGAGATCTGGAGGGCGCGGGCTCCGATGATTCTCGCTTTCTCATAACGGGTGTACGATTCCATCGTCTGCCTCAAAATGGTTGGATAAGAATGGGGTCGCTGAGATTCGAACTCAGGTCACAGCATCCCGAACGCCATAGGATTCCAGGCTACCCCACGACCCCTCATTGGTACGGATTGATTTCGTCGATGATCTCTTTGTGCGTCAGCAGCATCCTCCGGCAGCAATACCGATGGAGACCGAGGTCGTCGAGGATCCCCTTCGGGTCCTCGCCGGCATCCCGCCGCCGCTTGAACTCATCCCACGCGGGCGAGATGACCTTTCCGCATGTAAAACATCGGACGGGTATCATACACGTTATTCTCGGTCTTAATTTAACTTAACGGTACGACTTCTGGAACTTTGCGCGTGCGCCACGACCATGGGGCTTCTTGGCCTCTTTCTGGCGGGAATCGTTGACGAGCAGCGTCCGATCGTACCCGAGGAAGAGGTCCTTCAGGTTCGGGTCGCCGTGCCAGTTTACGAGCCCGCGCGCGAGTGCGGTACGTACGGCCTCTGCCTGGCCCATGAACCCGCCGCCGCTCACCGTGATCGAGACATCGATCCCGTTCACACCGTCCGGCTTGAGGAGGAGGGGCTCCGAGATCTTCATGCGCGTCAGCTCGGTGCCATAGGACTCGAGCGGGACCGAGTTGATCCGGATGACGCCGCGACCCTCTCTCAGGGTCGCCCGCGCGATCGCGGTCTTGCGCTTTCCGCTGGTGTTTATCACCTTCGCCATGCGTTCACCTGTCAATATTTTGCACCGAGATAGGTCGAGATCGCACCGATCGTCACGTAACTCGGGTTGTTCAGCCGGTCGATATGCGCCTCGGGGAGGGACTCCCGCTCGACGTCGGCGAACTCGGGTGGGACTCCGACGTAGGTCCTGATCGCCCTGAAGGCGGCGATACCGCGTTCGCGCTTGTACGGGAGCATACCCCGGATCGTCCTCTTCACGAGGTGGTCCGGGCGGCGTGGATAGAACGGGCCGCCCTCGCGCGAACCGCGCTCACGCTTCTCCTTGAAGTCCCTGAGCACGTGCGCACGCGCACCCGAGACGATCGCCTTCTCCGAGTTGACGATCGCGATCTCTTCCCCGGCAAGCGCCCGCTTGGCGACCACCGAGGCGAGTCGTCCGAGCAGGAGATTCTCCGCATCGATCACCGTTACCATCTCGCTCACCTCAGGATCCTGACCCGGCTCCCCTTCGGGTTGTCGTTCAGGAGCTCTTCGATCGTCATGCAGGTCCCATTCGCGCCCCTGATCTTGGTCTCGGCCTGGGCCGAGAAGTTGAGGGCTGCCACCCGGACGGAGCGGTCGATCAGGCCCGTCCCGAGCACCTTGCCCGGTACCAGGATCGTCTCGCCCTCGGCGGCGTAGCGGTTGATCTTGCTGACGTTCACCTCGGCGCGGGCGTTCGTGGCGCCCTCGAGGCGGGAGGCGATGTCGCGCCAGACCTGGACGCCATTCTCGCGCGAGGCCGCTTTCAGCGTCGTGATCAGATTCGTCAGACGCGGGTTTGTCTTCTCTCGTGTGAGTGTCATCTCTCTATCCCTCGGCAATCTCTTCCAGTGCGCGTGAGAGTTCGTCCGCCCGGGTCCGGAGGAACCGGATCGACTGGCGGAGGATCGCGGTCGCCGGGATCGCACCGTCGGACTCGACGTTGAAGATGAAGCGATCGGGCTCGATGCCGACCCGGATCGCGGGCGTCTCCCCGATCCCCGTGGACAGGCAGCTCTTCTCGCAGAGGCGGCAGAGCGAGCAGTCCTCGAGCCTGCCCTCGTCGACGGCGACGCACCGCCCGGTGAGGCGGAGGACGTTGCGGGGGCAGACGTCGACGCAGGCGCCACACCCGTCGCAACGGGCGTCGATCGTGAGGCAGGGGTAGTTCTTGTAGCCGCAGACCGTCGTGGGCTGCCACTTGGCGTGGGTCCTGCCCGTGGAGAGGACCGCCTGTGCCTCGAGCACGACCTTCTGGCCCTTCTCCAGCTTGACGATCGGGATGTCCCCCAGGGCAGGAACGGCGACGGGGTCGTCTGGGATCAGGTCCCGTGAGTAGACCATGCCCGGCCCCTCGACGGAGAGGGTGTAGGAGACCGAGCACCGGTTGCACCCTGCCCCCTCGCAGGTGCATTCATCGATCGGTACGTAGGTGCCCTCCTCCGTCCGGATCGGGATGAGCCCGAGGCGGTGGGCGAGCATCTCGTCGAAGAGTCCGCTTGTGTTGTCGTAGATCCGGACGTTCTCGATCGCGAGCTTCGGTACCTCGCTCGCCATCGCCCGCCGGATCGAGTTTGCGAATGAGGGCAGGGCGCCCGACAGGAGGAACCGGCAGGAGTGCTCGTCGCGGTGCTGGCACTCGATCTGCATCAGACTCTCCTGCCCCGGCGTCCGCCCTTGGGGCGGATGCTGTCATGGGGAACCGGGGTCACGTCCTCGATCCGGCCGATCCGCATGCCGGCCCGGGCGAGGGCGCGAATGGCAGCCTGCGCCCCGGCGCCGGGGGAGCGCTGCTTCCCCTTGCCGGGTGCACGCACCTTGACGTGGAGGCCGACGAAGCCCTTGTCCATCGCTGCCTGGGCGACGTCGCTCGCCATCTTCATCGCGGCATACGGGCTCGACTCGTTCCTGTCCTGCTTGACGACCATGCCGCCGCTCGACTTGGTGACCGTCTCCGCCCCGGAGAGGTCCGTCACGGTGATGATCGTGTTGTTGAACGAGGCGTAGATGTGGGCGACCCCCCACCGTTCCTTTGCGTCTGCCATCGGTTACCGCCTCCTCTTGCCGAGCTGACGGTTCAGCTCGGGATGCTCGGTGTTCGTGAACGGGGACCGGCCATAGTACGAGATCTGCGACTCTTCCGCCCGCGAGACCAGGTACCCCGGGATGTCGACCCGGCGCCCGCCGATCGCGATGTGGCCGTGCGTGACCAGCTGCCGGGCCTGCCGCGGGGAACGGGCGAGCCCGAGACGGTAGACCTGCGTCTGGAGCCGACGCTCGAGTGGCTGCTGGACCCTGAGGGCGAGGACGTCGTCGATATCCGCCTCGCCGCCGAGGAGCCCGACCCGCTGGAGATGCCCGATCAGCTCGTTCTTCTTCCGGGCGGCGAGATCGGGGTTGGTCGAGGCCGACTCGAGCGCGAGCAGGTCGCGGGCGCCCTTCCGGTACCGCCTGAGGGCGGCCTGGGCCTTCCAGACCTCGCGCTTGTTCCTGAGGCCGTACTCGATGACGAGCTTGGTCTCCGACTCGATCCGGGTCTTCTCGAAGGGACGCTTGGGCGTCCCGTACGACTTCCTGTCCTTGCCTGGATATCCCATCTATTGTCGCCCCGCTTTAGTCCTTCTTTCTCCGGACACCGACGGTGGCGCCCGTCCGCCCGGTCGACTTCGTCCGCTGCCCGCGCACCTTCTGCCCGGTCTCATGCCGGATGCCGCGGTAGCACCGGATCTTGCGGAGCAGGTTGATGTCCTCCTCGCGGGCGAGCGCGAGGTCGGTACCCAGGAGGTGCCGTGGCTCGCCGGTGTAGACGTCCTTCGTGCGGTTCAGCATCCACGCGGGGGCCAGGCCTGCGTAGCCGCCGACCGCCTCGCGGAGGCGCTCGATCGAGTCGTCGTCGAGCCTCCCCATCGTCTCCCGCTCACCGACCCTCGCACGGCGGGCGATGATCCCTGCCGCGTGGCGGCCGACACCGGGGATGCCCGTCAGCGCGACGCGGACGGACTTGGTCCCGTCCAGGTCGGTGTTGCTGATGCGGACGAAGTATCTGATATCGTCTTCTTCGTGTGCCATAAGGTCTCCTCGATTGAGCTGCAGCCCAGAGCGCTGAGGGAGGGATTTGAACCCTCGAGTCCCAGGGGGACACAGGTTTAGCAAACCTGCGCCATACCAGGCTTGGCTACCTCAACGATGAATCTCGCATCCAGTGGATACTCGTGACGCGCAGCGTCACTCCATGATTGGTGCGCACTATGATGTGAGGGTGGAAGGGATAAGGGTTGCGGTCGGACCGGAGAACGGGTCCGGCTCAGAACGTGAACCGGCGCGGTTCCCTTTCCAGACCACCCGCGAGGAGGGCCGAGACCACGATCGGGAGGGCGATCGTGGCGTCGCAGAAACACTGGACGCGCGGGCTCTGGACCTGCTCCTTGCCCCAGGAGATCGCCTCCTCGAAGGTGCAGCCCGAGAGCCCGCCCCAGTGCGGCGAGTCGGCGGTGTACTGGATCGCATAGGCGTGCCCGGTGCAGTCCGCATCGTGGATCGAACCGATCACCTGGGTCTGCTGGATGAAGTTCTTCGGAACCCCGCCGCCGATGTAGACGACGCCGGTCTTCTTTGCCGACTCGACGATCCGGGTGACCTCGTCGGCGTCGGCGAGCTGGTCGACGTCCACCTCGATGCCGTTGCGGCGCGCGATCAAGAGTCCGATCCCGATCGAGGAGTCGGCGAGCGCCGGGACGAAGACGGGCACGCCCTCCTCGACGCAGGTGGCGAGGAAGGAGGAGCTCCCGGGGGCGCTCCGGGAGACGAACCTTCCGAACTCCTCGAGAAATGCCCGCGAGGAGCCGCGGAACGGAGCGATGGACCCTGCGAACTCGGCGATCTTCCGGTCGGTGGTCCGGAACTCCTCCTCGAATGCGAAGACGTCGTATATCCGGTCGATCCCCTGACTGAAGAGCTCGGCGTCGTCAACGTGGTGGTGCCCCTGGTAGTGGCAGATCCCCAGGTGCTCGCAGGCGTCGTGGAAGATGTTGGCGCCCGTGGAGACGATCGCGTCGACGTAGTGATGCCGGACGAGGGCGCTCAACACCTCGCGCATGCCGGCGGGGATCATCGCGCCCGAGAGCCCGAGCAGGATCGTGCAGTCGGGGTCACCGAGCATCATGCGCCAGACACGGACCGACTCCCCGAGCTTCCGACCCTGGAAGCCGGTCGCGGCCATCCCCTCGAGGAGGGCGGCGAGGTCGTTGGTTGGTCGTACGGGGACGGTGGGCTGCATCGCCATGGTGCATTACTTTCGGGGGATCCGATGGATAATGATATGGGTGCCTGCCCGCCGTCAGAGGTAGCGGCGGGGGACCTTCACGTGGATCGTGTAGGACTGGATGTAGCGGCTCGTGATGACGAAGTAGTACCGGTGGTTGCCCTCGTAGAATTTCTCGGAGAACCGGCCGGAGAAGGTGTTGCCCGGGGGAGAGATGATCCGGACGAAGCGGTTCGGGTCGTCGGCATCGACCACCTGGATCGAGAACCGCGGCATCACGATGTCGGGCTGCACCGAGGGGGTAAGGGTGTACTCGATCTCGAACGACGGGTAGGGGATCTGGATCACGTCGGTGGTGCCGGACCAGCGGCCGGAGACCTGCGCGTAGGTCTGCATGGTCGGGTCCTCCGTCGGGCTGGTGACGAGCGGGATCGAGGGCGGCAGCGGGTCGGTGAGCTGGACCGAGTACCGGGCGGGGTCGACGAACGGGATCTGCGTGACGCCGGAGAGGGGGGCCGCAACCGTGGGTGCGGGGGTGCGGACGGGTGCGACCGTCCCTGCGGATGCCGGAGCGGAGGAGGGAATGGCGATCGGGGTGCTGCCGGCGGGGAGCGAGGCCTCACCCTCCCGGACGGCATAGGGGAGGTCGGAGGGGACGGGAGGCGGAACGCCGGCGACCGTCTCCGTGGTGGTCGTCGCACCGGGGCTCGCGGACGGCAGCCCGGCGGGGGTCGGAACGGTACCGGCGGTCTCCGTGGGGAGCGGGGTGTCGTTTCCGGTCGCCTGCACCCCCAGGTTCGCGGGCCGGCCGGTCAACGCCGGTTTCACCACGAGCGCGAGGATGATCACGACCGAGAGCGCGAGCACCACGTACTGGATCTCACGCTTCTCCATGCCACGATCAGGTGGACGCGGGGAGTATAAATAACTGGAGATACAGTCTGCCTGCCTTCTCCGGAGGGGTACTGCCGGCGGTCTCCTTTCCCAGTCTGCCGGGAGGGGTGATCGCCGATTCATTGTCGAATTTTTATGGAAAGGTCGATGGATTGCGCAATTGTACAATCATTATAATTAAATACTTTGACGTCTTTTCAGAAAGTAGGTGTTCCGGGAGAGACCCCGGGATGCACTGCAGTCAGGTCAGGTGACCATGATGAAGGTATTCAGGAACAATGAAGATGCATTCACGGGCCTCGAGGCCGCGATCGTCCTGATCGCGTTCGTCGTCGTGGCGGCCGTGTTCTCGTACGTGGTGCTCGGCGCCGGGTTCTTCACCACGCAGAAGTCGCAGGAGACCGTCCACAGCGGCGTTGCCATGGCATCGTCGGCCGTCGAAGTATTGGGCGATGTGTACGGCATCGCGGACAACGATGGCGACGACATCAAGTACATCCAGTTCACGGTCGGTCTCGCCGCCGGCGCGAGCACGGTGGACATGAACAAGACCGTCATGGTCTTCTCCACCAACGCGACGGTCGAGACGCTCGACAAGGGCACCGACAAGGCGGATCCAACCGCGAAGCAGTGGACCATCCTGGAGCGCCACAATAACCTCGGAGGGCTCGAGAACAATATGCTCGAGAAGGACGAGCAGTTCGTGCTGAAGGTCATGCCGACGAACTCGCTCGCGCCCTACACCTCGTTCAACCTCGAGGTCAAGCCCCCGGTGGGCGCAGCGCTCGGCATCAAGCGCTCGGTCCCCGCCTATACCCACAAGAGCACGCTGCTCTACTGATCTCACCTTTTTTTTTCTCTCATGTTCCCGGTCGCCTCCGGTCGCGAGGACGCCTTCACGGGACTGGAGGTTGCGATCACCCTGATCGCGTTCACGATCGTCGCCTCCGTCTTCGCGTATACCGTCCTCGGCACCGGGTTCATGGCGACCCAGCAGGCGCAGAAGGCGGTCCACGAGGGGCTCGGGCAGGTCTCCGGGGGTCTCGACCTCCGCGGGCAGGTGATGGGTCTCGCACCGGCGGACGGGGCATCGATCGAGACGCTCCGCGTCGTCCTGGGCTCGAACGTGGCGACCGGGGCGGTGGTGGACCTGGACCGGATGGTGGTCCAGCTGGCGACGGACGAGACGATCGAGACGCTCGCGCAGGGGCCCGACCTCTCGGACCCGTCCCCCGGCGAGTGGACGGTCTATCGGCGGGAACAGTCGGTCGGCACCCCGAACAACATGCTCGAACCGAACGAGGTGGTCACGATCGCGATCCGGCCCACGACCCCGCTCGCACCCCGCACCACCTTCTCGCTGGAGCTCCGGACGGGGGGCGGCACCCCCGTGATCCTGCAGCGGACCGTGCCGGCGTATCCCCCACGCTCCGGCATCCTCTACTGAAGGGTTGTGCGCGCCGGTACCAGGAACGGTCCGGCTGTCTGACTGACGCGTACGCTCCCCCGAACGGTTCAATAATGGGTGGGCTGAACCGCTGAGAGGGCGAGCGCCATTCCGGTACAGCGCTGGCGACGCCGGGTCTCTCCCGTGCCGTGCACCGGAACGATCGTTTCGCAAGAGGCCCCCGGACCACGCCCGTTCCCAACCCCAAACGAGCCGAATCCGGTCCACTTCGCGGGATGACAAATCGGCGCAGGTTCTTCGGCCGGTTTATGCCCGTCGCATCTTTCGCTCGTTGCCGGTGATCGCCCCCGCCTTCCGGAGGTCCTCGACGAGCGCGCGCACGAACTCGGGGGTCGTCTCGACCACGACCGTCGCCTCAGGGCTGTTCGTCTCGAGGCGGGTGGCCTGCACCTCTCCGACCAGCGCCTCGAGGGTGGTCCGACCCTCGCGTTCGAGCGCCTCGAGGAGCACCCCGATCACCTGCGACTTCGTGCTGAGGTCGAAGAGAAGGCCGTCGAAGCTCTCTGGTGTCACCGATGTCCCGAGCAGGGCCTCCTCCACCTCGTCGGCGGAACAGGCCAGGTGGATCGACCCCTCGCACTCGACGGCGTAGTCCGTCTCGTAGTGGATCAGAAAATCGGTTCGGACCCCATGGTCCTGCACCAGTCCGGGCGAGATCTCGATCCCGGTGACCGTGACCTCGGTCTCGATCTCGTCGGGCGCGACCGTTCGTAGAAGGCGGAGTCCCTCTGCCGTCTCCTCCACGATCCCCTGTTCGACCAGTGTCTGGCGCGCCACGAGCCCGTCCAGCTCTCTTTGCAGGTCTCGGAATCCTCCGATCAGCATCTCCGGGCCGGGCCGGGTCTTTGCCTTCGAAGGTCCGTTATCGGTGACCGGATCCCCATCCACCCTGCTGTCCGGGGCCTTCGAGATGTCCAGCGCTGCAAGGAGGTTCCTCTGTCCCTGGTCCATCGTCTTCGATCCTGGCTGGTTCTGATTGCCCGGCGGGCTTCCGAGAACGACCAGGTCTCCAACCTGCTTCGTCTCGAGGGCCTGCGAGATCACCATGTACTGACGGGCGAGCATGGCCCGGATGCGCCTGAGCCGGCGACTCTCCGACAGGATCTCCGGTTCGCCGAAGGTATCAGGTTCAAACCCCAGTATATCATCAATGTCCTCTCCCGGTTCCGCTCCGGCCTCAAGAGAAAGGTCCTCGTCCTCCTCCCTCTCCTCGATCTCGGCGTTCAACCAGTCGAAGAGACCTGCGATGGGTCCGCGCACCCGGGTCTCCTCCGTGATGAACGACGTGACCCGACGACGGGCGCGGACCCCCCGGCCCTTTAAAAAGGTCACGAATCGGTCGGCATCCTCTGCCTCGCCGAAGACGAGCGTCTCTTCAAGCACCATGTCGTGGGATGATCCGCCCTCAAAGGAGAGAACCCTTTTCAATGGCCGTCACGCAGGGCGCAATCGACATCTCCCGGGTCGCGGGGCGGACGAATGTGTTCAGGACGTATCGATCCCGCCCGGATGCCCCTCGACCGGGAACCGGTACCGGCCCTCCGGCACCGTGATCTCGAACCGTGCGCCGTTCCCGGGAGTCCCCGTCTCCTGGATCGTTATCCCCGTGATCCCGAGGATCTCGCGGGCAAGGAAGAGCCCGAACCCCGTGTTCCGTCCGAACCCCCGCTCGAAGATCCACTCCTTCTCCTCCGCCCGGACGCCGACGCCGTCGTCCTCCGCCAGGATCACGAGCCCCGACTCCAGGGGCGCGCATGAAAACCGGATACGCGTAGCGCTCCGGCCGTGACGAATGGTGTTCTCGACCAGGTTCTCGATCACACGCTCGAAGAGGGGGTCGGCATGGACCTCCAGGTCCCCCACCGCCACCTCCACCCTGAGCTCCCCCGGCGCGATGGACCCCGCCGCCTGCTCCGCCACCTCGCGGACCCGGTGCCAGCGGGCGGATCGGACCCCGATGTCCTGGTAGATCTTGGTGAAGGCGATCTGCCGCGCGATCGCGTCGGACGCCTGCCGGATGCCGTTCAGGTAACTCCTCACCACCGGCTCGTGGCAGTCATCCCGGGCGAGATCGAGGTAACCGGCGAGCAGGGTCAGCTGGTTCTGGATATCGTGCCGGGTGATCGACGAGAGGAGGTTCAGCTTCTCGTTCGCGCGGAGGAGGGCCATCTCGCTCTGCCGTCGGTCCGGGTCCATCCCCTGGGCGGGCAGGGACTCTCGAGGCAGGCGCTCACCCTCGTTTTGGGGTTCCGAACCCTTTTCGTCCCCCGACCGGACGGTCACGTCGATCAGGGAGACGACCGACCGTTGCGTCCCCGGGATCATCCCCACGGTGGTCGCGACCAGGTGCTCCCTTCCCTCACGGTCCCTGAACCGGAACTCGTACTGGACCGGTACCTGACCGGGATCGATACGGCGCGAGCGATGGTACCCGAGGAGCCGCTCCCGGTCCTCCTCCGCGACGAAGTCGAAGAACCGGGTGGAGCCGACCAGCTCATCCCGGCGATACCCGGACAGGCGCTCGAAGGCGGAGTTGACGAGCGCGATCCGGGTGTTGTGCTCCAGGATCACGCTCGCCGCCCCGGAGTACTCGAAGATGGTCCGGTAGGCCCCGGTCGAGACCCGTGCCGTCCGCTCCGCCTCCGCCGTCCTGACCGCCTGGTCGACCAGGTGCAGGAGCTCGCCGAACTGCGCCCGTGCGTCCCCGCCCTTCTGGAGGTAGTACGACGCACCGGAGTTGAGCGCCTCCATCGCCACCTCCTCCCGACCGCGCCCGGTGAAGATGATGAATGGTGTCGCGATCCCGGCGGTTCTGATCCGCTGTAAAAGCTCGATCCCCGTAAGCCCCGGCATCTCATAGTCAGAGACGATGGCGATGAAATGGCCCGCTTCGAGCAGCGAGAGGGCCTCCTCTCCCGATAATGCCACCTCGACGGCATACCGGCCATCCCGTTCGATGAAACGCCGTCCCAGTTCAAGGAGAGCCGGTTCGTCATCGACCAGGAGCAGCACGGGCCTTCACCTCCGAAAGAACCCGCACCCCGGGCATGAGTACCATCACTCTCGTTCATAGAGGATATACCTTTACCAGTATTGCCTGCTCCCCCCTCCCCCTCTCCCGGTACGCTCCGGGGCGACTCCCCGACCGGATCGGGGTCGGGGTCTCGAGGGCGCGCGCTCTCGCCAACCGGCCTGTCGTCGGCCTCTCGCACCTTGCGGGCAGGCACACGAGGGCGTCGGGGTGGTGGGTCCCGGTGCAGACGGGATCGCCCGCACCGTAAAATACGTCCCAGGGGACCCTGATGAGTCGGAGAACGGCATCGGAAAGGTCCTGCAGAGTACAGAAGACCTGACCCGCACGGTCGGCGCCGTCTCGCACCGGGTCCGTCGCGCGTCTCACCGCAGAGGCGAACGACCCGGCGAAACGGGGATCGGGGATACCCCGATGGCGGAGGCGGGTATGAGCATCATCACCGTGGCGTCGTCGCGCGTTGATGCGATATGGCTCTCCAGAGCACCTGCGTGGGCAGATGGTGCTGGTCACTGAACCCTGGCGGGTGCGTGGAGTGCGGGGTTGAACGGCGACGATACAGGAATGTCAGGGTCCGTCGGTCGGATCCTCCTTTCCCAGGCACACGATGAAACCCGGAACCGGTGTCTGCCCGCTTCGGCGGGGAACGCGGTGATCGTCGCGACGTTTGAATCGGTACCGGCGACTCCGTTCCCCGACATCTTTGCCGTCATGTTCGTTATGGCAACAGGCATTCGCCCCGTCCTCCCTGAAGATGCCCCGGCGTGCCTCTCTCTCTCCAGGCACCCGTCGTGAGTTCGCAATCACGGGTCTTGCCGGGGGAGGTTGCCGCTGATCCCTGGAGGACCGGTGCCGGGATCGGGGGAGATCGCGGTCGTTGCAGATACAGGAGATTTTAACAATACTTGAACACCCAGATATATCCAGACAGCGTCAGCGAGAGGAGCGGGGTTGGATGCGGTGCAGTCTCTGAACAGCGTCGTGAACCACCCTCGCGACTGTGGTGCACCCCCGGCGGCCCGGTACATTTCTGCGAGCATTGCCGGGTGCCGGGCATGTCCGATCTCCGGTCCCGCCTCCTCTCGCTGAAAAAGAGGTGATCCGAATCCCGTACCGAGCCCTCCCCCCTCGCATCGGCACAGCAGTCGCCCTGACCCTGATCGTGCTCGGAACCGTGTTGATGGCCGGCTGTACGGGCCAGAACGGCCCTCCCGTGTCGGTGATGACGCCGGCACCGGCGCAGGGCACCGTGTACACCCTGCCCGGCAATGTCACGGTCACGAAGCTCGAGGTCATCCACTTCCATCCCACCCGGCAGTGCGCATCCTGCATCACCGTCGGGGACTTTGCGAATGCGACCGTCACGACGTACTTCGCCGACGAACTTGCCTCGGGGAGGATCGTCTTCCGGCACATCAATGGCGAACTCAGGGAGAACCGAGAGCTCGTGGAGCGGTACGGAGCGACCGGCTCCTCTCTCTGGCTCGGCGTATACACCTCCGACGGTGGTTTCTACCCCGAGGAGAACATCAGGGTCTGGTACCGGATCGACGACCGGCAGCGTTTTATGGACTACCTGAAGGGCGTGATTGAACAGCGCCTGGCCGGTGACCTCACGCCCGCATGAGCCTGCTCGAGGTGATGGAGCAGCTCGGGACGAGCCATGTCCCGATCGTTGCCGCATTCTTCATTGGCCTGATGATGGCGATCTCGCCATGCCCGCTCGTGACCAATCTGACGGCGGTCGCGTACATCGCCCAGCAAAGCGAAGGGGGACGACACACCCTCCTCGTCGGCTCGCTCTACACCCTCGGCCGGATCGCCGCCTACGTCGGCATCGCCTCGCTGATCGTGGTGCTCGGTCTGAACATCCAGGCGATCGCGCAGTTCCTCCAGCTCTACGGCGAGCGCATCCTTGGTCCGCTGCTGATCGGCATCGGCTTGGTGATGCTCGACCTCGTCCGGCTCCCCGTCTCACCCGGGTCCGCCCGGTACCAGGCCGCAAAGCAGCGGATCACCGAGCGCCTCGCCGGGCGGCGCATCCTCGGCCCGTTCCTGCTGGGCGTCCTCTTCGCCCTGAGCTTCTGCCCGTTCTCGGCCGTCCTCTACTTCGGCATGCTCGTGCCGCTCGCCCTCCGGGAGCAGGACCCCGTTCTCGTGCCGTCGGTCTTCGCGACGGCGACCGGTCTGCCTGTGGTCGTCCTCTCGCTCCTGCTCGTCCAGGGGATCGCGACGGCGGGCCGGGCCCTCCAGCGAATCCAGTCGGTCGAGCGCTGGCTCCGCCGGGGTGCCGCCGTCTTCATCATCCTCGCCGGGATCTACCTGGTCGCCGGGAGCTGGACCGGCTGAGATCCGGAACCCAACATATCCTGCGTCCTTCGCTCCGGTTCCGGGAGCAGCGCAGGGTTTCGGTCGTGGATCAGTTCGTCCTGTTCCCAGGCACCCGGATCCGGAAGACCCCGGTTTTTCCCGCTCAACCAGCGACCCGAGGGGATGGGCATCTCCGGGACCGTGCTCTTCGCACACGGCGCGGTATTGATCTCTCGTTCGGCGGGAACCTATGGCAGAACACAAGCCCGGCCCGTCCCGGGCGATGCTCCCCGAACACCCGGGCACGAGATGAATGACCCTCCCCCCGGAACGCAACGGAAGAACGGTTGACCATTGACCATGACCGTTCGCCGCCCCGTGGGAGATCTTCCATGGCACGGTCCTCCCCTGCAGGGAGAGCGCCGGGATGCCGGTGGCGGCAGCGGGGTACGGGCTCCGGCTCGATGCCGTCGCACGGGTGAGCCGGACCAGGGGGCCCTGCGTCGGATGCCCGATCGGGATGGGCGAACGCGGTGGTGGGTGAACGCACCCGCAGAACGGGCGATCCCCGGTCTGGTCGGAGCTAGGGGCCGGATCTCCGCGCGGCATCCGGGCTCGGGGGCGAGGCGTGGTTGCGCCGATGCCAGGGTGCAGCGGAGAGGGAGCGGGTGGTGGCGGAAAGCCCGGATCGGGGTCTGTTCCTCCCACGGTACCGAGCGGTGCCGGGACGAAGACGGGAGCCGCTTCGGACTGCCCCCGGTGGGGGGCTCCGCCGATGGATCGAATTTATGTATATAATCGAATATACGAATATATCGATGACGGGCCTCAACGACCTCTCGACCGCGGGCCAGTACTTCCTGACCATCACCGCCGAACTCATCCTTCTCTTCATCGGGATCAGCTTTCTCGTCGGGCTGATCCAGGAGTACGTGCCGGAGGAGAAGATCCGGTCCGTTCTTGCGAACCGGCACCCCCTGGTCGGCGCAGTCCTCGGCGCGATCTTCGGCGCGCTCACCCCGTTCTGCTCCTGCTCGACGATCCCGGTCCTGGTCGGCCTGATCCGGACGCGGGTCCCGTTCGGAGCCTGCATGTCGTACCTCTTCGCATCGCCGCTCCTGAACCCGATCATCGTCTTTTTACTCCTCGCACTCTTCGGGCTCGTCCCGACCGCCATCTACGGCGCCCTGACGTTCGCGATCGCAGTCCTCGCCGGACTCCTCCTCGAGCAGCGCGGTTACCTGCGGTACGTGAAACCGGCCGGGACGGGAGAGGGCGGGGCCTCCATGCCGGCGCCCGCCTGCTCGTGCGGCGCCACCCCCGCCCCGGCGCCGGTTCCCGGTGACGCCTGCTGCCCCCCCGAAGCGGCGTCTCCGGGCACCTGGGCCCCGATACCCCGTTGCTATCCGGCCGGTCCAGAGGCGGTGCCTCTCCCGGTGTCCCCCTGCTGCTCCGTCTCGATCGAGCCAGCACCAGTGCCCGGGGGCAGCTGCTGCGGCGAACCCCCCGCTCCCGCCTCCGGCTGCTGCCCCGCCTCCGGGGAGCACGCGCCCGGGACGGACCACCGTGCCCGCCTATTGTCCGCACTGCGGTTCGCACTCGGCCTCTTCCGCCAGGTCGTCCCCTACCTGGTCCTCGGCGCCGCGATCGGGGCCTTTATCTACGGCTTTATCCCGGAGGACCTGATCGTCACCCTCGCCGGCCCCGGAAACCCGCTTGCCATCCCGATCGCCGCGGTGATCGGCATCCCGATGTACATCCGGGCCGAGACGATCATCCCGATCAGCGCCGTGCTCGCGACCAAGGGGATGGGGGTCGGGGCGGTGATCGCGCTCATCATCGGTGGCGCGGGTGCAAGTATCCCCGAGGTCACGTTGCTCGCGTCCATCTTCCAGCGCCGGCTGGTCGCGGCGTTCGTCGTCACGGTCCTCGGAGTCGCGGTCATCACCGGCCTCGTGATGCAGCTGCTCCAGAATGCCGGACTGATCGTCTTCGCCTGAAAGGTCTATTTCGTCCGGCGGTGCACGGAGTGATCGGATGACAGTGACACAGCCCGACGGCGCTGCGCTCCGTGCCTGCACGACCCTGTTCAAGGCGCTCTCGGACGAGACACGGCTCCGGATCTTCCTGCTGCTGGGCACGGGCGAGCTCTGCGTCTGCCAGATCCAGGCAGCCCTCGCGATGTCACAGGCGAAGGTCTCCCGCCATCTCATGGTCCTGCGCCATGCAGGGCTGGTGGATGCCCGTCGGGAGGGGCTCTGGATGTACTATTCGCGGAGGACGCCAGAGACCCCCTCGGGCCGGACGTTCACGGACCGGATCGTGGAGCTCCTGGATGCCGACCCGGAGCTCAGGCCCCCGGTGGTCAGCGATCCCGTCGATGCGGACCTCCCGTTCGACGGGAGCGCGCGGAAGGCAGGGGATCGGGGGAATTGAGAGGCGCCGGTATCCCCACGGCGCCGCAGTCCGGGCCGTGCACCGCCCCGGACACCGGCAGGCGGGGGAGGTATCAGATGCCATGCATCTCCCCCCGGGGCACGGTCTGCCGGTGCCGCGCCGTCGTGACGGCGTGATGTCCGGCGAAGAAGGTGACCGCACCTCCATCGACCACCTCCGGGAACCGGGTCAGGTCTGCGAACGCGTATTGCCCGGTTCGGTGACGATGGCGTGCTGGAGAGGGACCGTGAATGCAGGACCCGGTCTGAACAGTCTTTCGAGCGGGATCACGATACCGGAGATATTGAGGGTCGGGAACATGGACTGCGACGGGCATATCGGAATATTCTCAAGCATCTTCGTCGGTGCCAGGGCAGCTCGATTCATCCTCCGAGTGCCGAATGGCCATGCGATCTGCGTCGATGCCGGCGATTCATGGGCTGCGCAGACCATCACCGGCAACCTCGACGCGGAGCGAATCACCTGGACTGTATACGTCGTCGCCGCCCAGGACCGTGGAGATCATCGAAATGATATGATGCCGAGCAGCCGGCAGTAACGGTCGGGACGTTCGTCTCAAACGGAGTTCCGGCCCCGATCCAGACAGCGATCAACCTCCGTACGTCCTTCTCCTCGTGATGGATCCTGACCGACGCCACGACCGCCGGCGATATCACGGCACGCGACCCGACGAACATAACAGTGACAGTCCTGAACCCGCCTGCAGTGCCCGGCGAACGGTTCGATCCGACCATCCGGTCGATACATCGCTCGGGTCGCGTTCGGATACCGTAATTACCACCCATCGCCTACATCTGGCAGGAGGAGAGCCATGAAGACCCGCGACGAGGTGATCGCCATCCTCGCCGACCTGAAGGCGGAGGTCGCCCCGCACTTTGGCGTCCGGCGGTTCGGTCTCTTCGGGTCGTACGCCCGGAACGAGCAGTCCGAGGACTCCGACCTCGACCTGCTCGTCGGGTTCGAACGGCCCGTGCCCTTCAGCGTACTATACCGCGTGGAGGAGCTGGTCCGCGAGCGGACGGGGATCGTGGTCGACCTGACCACTCCGGACGGCCTCCACCCGCGGATCGAGCGCCGGGTGCTTACTGAGGCGGTCAATATCTGAGCGTGACGCCCTCCTCGTCCTCACCGACATTGTGGACGCGGTCGACACCATCACCGGGCTCATCGGGGGAATGACCTTCGAGGATTTTGCCGCGGATCGCGCGGTGCACGACGCGGTCCTTTACAACCCTTCCGCCCCCCGTCCGCACCTTGCCGGCTCGGGAACGTGGACGCTCCCGGGCATGTCGATGACTTGGCGAGGTATCGCGCCCGCGGATACCGTATGGTCAACAACCGGATCAGGATCGTGACCGTCCACTCCCGGGACGTGGTCGAGATGCACCCGCCGTCTCGAGGCTCGGTGGACCTGGGTCGCTTCTCGGTCAAGCGGTACCTGTTGCGATCTCGATGGGATGAGCGACGACTGACCGAGGGCGCATCGACTTCTCGGGCATCATTCTGCTCTTCAACACCCTGTGAAGACCGGCAACCCGTTTTTCAGCACCTGGGTCGCGAGGTCCCGGATGAAGGCGTCGAAGTCCTGCCTGATTGAAAGCCCCGCCACTACTTTCCGCCGCGGACGACCGGGCTTGAGGATACCACCGCCCCCCGCCCGGAGACCGATCCGTCGGGCAGGACGGTGTCGATGTTCTCGCGAAGGCCCACAAACTCGCCCCGGAGCGCCCTCGTAATCGACAGATCCCGCGCGAGCAGGCGAGTGTCGTTTACCCTGAACTCGTCGAGGTACTCGCGGATGAACGCAGCGTCGTCCTTATCGAGGAGACGCGTCTTCCGGTGGCGCGCAAGGGAATGCGAGATGTATCCGGGGCGCTGGCGGCAGTAATCGCGATCGGACTCCGTCGGGGCGCACCGGCGCTCTGCCAGCAACGGGACGGGAATAGAGAGACCAGGCTCGTTTGCGGCCTGCTGGCACAGTGTCGAACCACAGAACCGGATGCTGCTATGGGGATTTGAACCCCAGTCGTCGGCGTGAAAGGCCGACATGATTGGCCGGACTACACTATAGCAGCAGGTGAACTTACGTTATTCGTCGGAAAAAAAGATATAGGTTGTGCCGGGACCGGGTCAGTCGATCGGCGTCCCCGACTGCTCGGTGGCCGACCTGAACGCGGACATCAGCTGGCGCGTGACCGGGCCGGGCCGGCCTGTCCCGATCGAACGCCCGTCGATCACCACGATCGGGGCCACCTCTGCCGCCGTCCCGGTGACGAAGACCTCGTCCGCCGAGTAGAGGTCGAAGTACCCCATGTTCCGCTCGACGACGGTGATGCCGAGCGTCTCCGCACACTCCAGGACCACGAGCCTCGTCACCCCACGGAGGTTGTTGAGGGTCGGCGGGGTGAAGACGACCCCGTTCTTGACCACAAAGATGTTGTCGCCGGACCCCTCCGAGAGATAGCCGTTCGTGTCGAAGAAGATCGCCTCGTCGCCCCCCTTGCAGTTCGCCTCGATCTTTGCCAGGATGTTGTTGAGATAGTTGAGGCTCTTGACGTTCGGCGGGAGGGCATCCGCCGGGTTCCGACGGACGGAGACCGTGATCGCGGTCAGCCCCTTCTCGTACAGGTCCCCGTACATCGCGCCCCACTCGACCGCGATGATGATCACCGTTGCCCTCGGGCACTTCCGGGGGTCCAGTCCGAGGTCACCGACGCCACGGGTGACGATCGGTCTGATGTACGCATCGCGCAGGTTATTCCGGCGAAGCACCTCCCGGATCGCCGTCGCCATCTCGTTCTTCGAGATCGGGACCGCGAGGTCGATCGTCTTCGCGGAGTCGTACAGCCGGTCGAGGTGTTCATCGAGGCGGAAGATCCGGCCGTTATATGCCCTGATCCCCTCGAAGACCCCGTCTCCGTAGAGTAGTCCGTGGTCGAAGACGGAGATCCTGGCCTCCTCCTTCGGGAGGAAGGCCCCGTCGAGGTAGATGATCATGATCAATCACTGGCTCGACGAGATAGTATCCTTTACGCTCGGTTCCGTGCCGCCCGGCACCGTTCGACGAAGGTGCCGAACATCCTGCGGGAGCCGACCGGGTGAACATGACAGTAGGTACCCAGCGTGTTGCCGGCGACGGCGCCGTCACGCATCCCGTCGATGCCGACGCCGCGGACGAGGGTGTAGGCGTACCGCGTCCCCGGTTCGAGCTCGACACCGGAGTAATGGAACGAGTGCCCCTTAAAGGACCCCGCCCCCATGGGCGATGGATCGAACGCCTCGCCCTGGACGTAGGTGACGACCCGACGGGCCGGCATCCTCGCCTCGCCGGGAAGGATCCCCGCGAGGTCGAAGACCCCCTCCTCCGGCGCGCCACGCCATCCGGCGGCGAGCCGGATCCGGTCCGTCAGGTAGATCAGGCCACCGCACTCCCCGTAGACCGGGACTCCGTTCCGGGCCGCCTCCCGGAGCCCCTCCCGGCAGGCGCCGTTCTCCTCGAGGCGGGCGGCGTGGATCTCGGGGTACCCGCCGCCCAGTATGTATCCGTCGGCATCGGGGAGCCGGTCATGGCAGGGGCTGAAGCGGACGACACCGGCCCCCGCGGAGGCCAGGACCTCCTCCAGGTCGGCATAATAGAAGTTGAACGCCTCGTCGTGGGCGAGCCCGATCTGGACGTCCGGACTCCCGTCCCGTTCGGGCAGGAGGGGGGCATCGCCCGGCTCGGGGAGCTCCCGGGCGACCGCGAGCAGCTCCCTTGGGGGTACGTACTCCCCGATCAGGCGGGTGACGAGCCCGACCCGCTCCCGGAAGCCGGCCATCTCGCTCCCTTCGCGGAACGGGACCAGCCCGAGATGGCGCATGGCCAGCTGCATCTCCTCGAGCGGTGGCACCGCACCGAGCACCGGGACGCGGCAGAAGTGCTCGATTGCACGGGTCGCCTTCTCGCGGTGGGAAGGGCCCGAGACGTTGTTGAGGATCACTCCGGCGATCCGGACCGCGGGGTCGAAGGCCTGGAATCCCCGGATCAGCGCTGCCGCAGACCGGGTCACCGAGCGGGCGTTCACGACCAAGACGACGGGGAGGTCCAGGAGCTTCGCAATCTCCGCCGTGCTGCCGGCATCGCCGATCGCCTCGGCCCCCTCGTAGAGACCCCGGACCCCCTCGACGATCGCGATCCCGGCCCCACGGTTTGCTGCCCGGAAGATCTCCCGGTTCTCCTCCGGGGAGAGGACGAACGCGTCCAGGTTCCGGCAGGGACGCCCGGTCACTGCCGTGAGGTAGGAGGGATCGATGTAGTCCATCCCGACCTTGAAGGTCTGGACCACCCGGTCCCTGGCGAGGAGTGCGGAGAGTGCAAGGGTGACCGAGGTCTTGCCGCACCCCGAGCGGTCCCCCGAGATCAGGACCCCCTTCATGCCAGACTCCGGAGCACCGCTCCGAACTCCCCCTCCACGATCGCGCGGACCCCGAGGGTCCGGGGGTGCAGGTCGACCTCGACCAGCACGTACCGGTGTCCGAGCTCCCGCAGCGGGGCGACCTGGCGGGGCCCGTTCGTGATCGAGATCACCTCGATCCCCTCCGTGTACTCGGAGGGGATCGCGTGCGGCACCCCCGCGAGCAGGGCATAGTCCGCGCCACTCCCGCGGATCTCCTCTCCGAGACGGTCTCCCAGGGCGCCGTACTCGTCGAGCGACCCGACCGCCTCCACGGGGACTCCCCGCCCGGCGAGCCCTTCGGCGATCCGCCGGGCGTCTCGCCGGACCTTCGGCAGGCCCCGCTCCTCGAGGTTCGCGAGGTAGCGGACCGGGGCCTCCGGCGCGACCTCGTGCAGCGCGGCGAGCGCGTCGGCGAACATGTACGCGGTCTCCTTCTTCGCGTTCATCACCGCGATACCCTTCGCTCCGGCGCGGGCGAGTTCGATGAGCCTTGCGGCCGCAAGGTGCTTGAGATCGCCACGGTCCGGTTCGATGTACGGCCGACTCGCCGCCCCCCGGAGGCGCTCCACCTCGTTTGCGGCCTCGAGCAGCCTGCGCTGCCGCCCGAGCTCCTCCTCCCCGATCCAGCCCGCATCGGTGGCAGCCTGGAGGGTGGCGATCACCCCGTCGATGTTCTCGGAGAACCCGGCATGGATATCGACGGCGATCGTCGGGGTCTTTACCGCGTGGATCGCCTGGCTCAGGTCCTCGCCGATGATCATCGCGACGCAGGTCCCGATCACCGCCATACGTCGCGGGGCAAAGGCCCTCTCCGCCTCGCGAAGCACCTCTTCGAGCCGCTGCTCGCCCCCGAAGATGAACTCGTTCTCGCCGAGCGACGTCGTCAGGACCCGCATGCCGTCCTCCTCGAGGAGACGGGCGTGCTTGAACGAGCAGCCGGACGGTCCGTGCAGGACGGCGACGTCCACCTCGAGGTCGCGCGCCGTGTACAGGGCGGCGACGATCGAGCTCGGTCTGGGCTGTATGTATCTCATTCTCTATCTCCATGTCTTGACAGCCAGGACGATCGGTCCGCCCCCGTGCCCGTCCCGGGCCGCCACACGCCCCTCTGCGAGGGTGGACGCCTCCCGCACGCGGCCCTGCCAGGGGGTGGCAGCGAGGCGGGCGCTCACGGCGGCCCGGAACGCCGGGGGTCCCACGAGTACGGCCATCGCAGGGGCCGCCTCCTCGATCGCGGCGGCTACCTCCTCCGGGGAGAACCCCTCGCAGACCGCCCGGAACTCCTCACCGACGACGAGCGCCAGCTCCGGGCCCGGGTCGAGCGCACGCGCCAGGCGGGCGGCCTCGACCGCGGTCGCCCGGTTGGTTCCGCTGTTCGCATCGTCCACCAGGACGCGTCCATCCTCGGTTCCGACCGACAACCGTCCGGGGATCGCCTCCATCGTCGCCAGGCGCGAGGGGCGTCCTCCGAGCAGGACGGCCGCAGCGGCCGCGATCTGCAGCGCATTCCGGTACCCGGCATGCGCGAGGAGCGGTGTGGTCACGATGCCGGAGGGGGTCTCGATCGTCCCGCCGGTGACCCGGGCCACCCGATCGGCCGAAATGACGTCCGGATGTCCCGGGAGGGGGTCCGTCCCCGCGGGCAACAGGAGGCGCGGGGCGCGGCGGCACGTCCCGAGCTTCACGGCAAGGGCCGAGCGCTTCTTTGCAGCGCAGGGATAGTCGTCCATCGATGTCAGCACCGCCAGGTCTCCCGCCCCGGTGACCCCGAGCGACTCCTCCGCCACGCACCATCCGCCGATGGCGGCGGCGGCCCGTGCCGCTGGCAGGATCGATGCGGGGGTGATCGATCGCCGCCAGATCCGCCGGCGCTCCGGGAAGACGAAGGTGCCCGCCGTGGTATGGAGGATCCCCCTCCCCTCCAGCGCGGCAGCAAGGGCGAAGGCAGTCGTGGTCTTCCCGCGTGCCCCGGTCACCTCGACCAGGCACCGGGGACGGTGATCGGCAAGGCAGAGGCCGACCGCCTCGTGATGCGTGAGGAGCCGTTCTCCGGCTCCCTCCAGGAGGGGATGGTCCGGGTCCAGGTGGACCGGCGCCACCACGCGATCGAATTCGTCCGGATCGGGCCATGGGCCCGTGCCACGATACACATCCACGGTCTCGACACGGTGTCCGCGGAGGCGGAGCTCGTCTCCGAGCAGGTCTCCCCCATGAATGGTATCGAGCACCAGGAAATCCATGCGGGACTAGATCAGCGACAGCGCGGTCGTGGCGTTCTTGAGCATCAGCTCGGCGAGCAGGGGGTCGACCCCGATCGGGTCGGCGTAGACGAGCGGTACCGGTCCGCGGGCGGTCTCGAACGTCCCCTTCTTCTGCCCTTCGGCGAGCCCGATCAGGGCCGGGATGTCCTTCTCGATATGAACGCCGCGGGCGAGGAAGAGCGGGACCACGGCGAGGGCCTCGATCGCCTCAGTCCTGAACGCCTCCAGCTGCTCCTCGACCGAGGGCTCGTTCATCGACATGAACCCGCAGCGAACGACGAAATCGTCGGAGCGCTCCTGGATCATGCGACCGGTCTCGACGATCAGTTCCTTGTTATAGGGAAGTTTTGATCCGTGGCCCACGAGGAGCATGCCATACCTGCTCATGTAATACAGAGTACAACGCCGTTCCTAAAAAAATATCACCGACGCGCAGACCGCCCGTCCCCCGGCGCGGTCCCTCCTGCAGATCCCGGGAAGTCGGCCGATCCGGCCGGTATGACCGCCCGCGGACACGACAATCCCAAAACCCTATCTGTCCCAACGAAAAATGAATACCACTCTATGGCGGTGCAGGATGAGCGTTTTTCGCTCCGTATCAACGGCTCCGCGGTCAGGACGCCGATCGCCCTCGCCTCGATGGCGGGGGTGGTCGATGCCGCGTACACGCTCGCCCGCGCTGCGCACGTCGGCGCCACCTTCCTCGGCGGGTACTCGGTCGACGAGCCCACGCTCGAGGCCTCCCGGCAGATGTCGGCGAGGGGACGCGCCGAGTTCCTGGTGGACGATCCGATCAGCGCGCTCAAGCGAGAGGTGGATGCCCTCTCCGGCACCGGTCTCGTCGTCGGCCTCAACTTGCGTGCCTCCTCCCCCGAGGGGCTGCTCCGGGTCGCCCGGTCGCTCGGTCGCTCGGTCGTGTACGAGATCGACGCCCACTGCCGGCAGCCCGAGATGGTCGCCGTCGGGGCAGGCGAGGCACTCGCCCGGGACATGGGCGCCCTCGAGGCGATGGTCGCCGCGCTCGCGGACGAGGGCTTCTCGGTCTCCGTGAAGGTCCGGGCCGGCGTGGCAGAAGACGACCGCCGGCTGGCCCGGCGGTGCTGGGAGGCGGGAGCGGAGGTGCTGCACGTCGACCTGATGGACTTCGGCTATCCGAAGATCCGGGAGATCCGGAACACCGCTCCTCTCGTCCTGATCGCGAACAATTCGATGACGACCTTCGAACGGATGCGAGAGATGTTCTCTCACGGGGCCGATCTGATCTCGCTCGCGCGCGGGGCGAACGAACGGACGCTTGCCGGACTCGACGCCGCGATCACCCGCCTCCAGGATGAGCAGGGGTGGTACAACTCCCCGAAACAGCTCTGCCGGGGGGGCGATATCCGATCCCTGACGTTCTGCTGCATGCCCGTCAAGTCGTGCCCGCTCATCCCGACCCTCGAGAAGATCGGGATGAGCCGGGAACGATACATCGCGCTCAAGATGGACGGGGTCCGGGAGACTCCGCTCGAGGGGGGTCCCCAGACCTGCTTCGGGTCGCTGGCCTGGTGCTGCAAGGCCTCGTCGCCCTGCATGTTCCGGGACGTCACCCTCCAGAAGATGGGCCTCACGAAGCGGGACTATATGCAGGCCAAGCGTCGCCTTTCCGAACGGATCATGGACGAGGTCTTCCCACCGCGTCCCGTCGGCTGAAACCATGCCGGGCCTCTGTGGTTTCCCCGCGTCCAGGGCAGAACGGGCACAGCTCGCGATGGTCCTGGAGGTTCTCGCATCCCCGAAGCCCGGCAACGTGGACCGCTGCCACGACTACGCCGAGACACGCCTCGAGCACTTCATCGTCTCCAGCCTGGCCGCCCGTTCTCCTCTCGAGGCGGCCGAGGCCCGGAGCGCCGGGCTCGGGTCCCTGATCGAGCAGGCGGTCCGCGCCACCTCCTGCCATTCCGGGGGGAATACCCACTTCGGAGCCTTTCTTCTCCTCATCCCCCTCGTCTACGGAGGGGGGGTCGAGGAGGCCCGGCGGGCGGTCGAAGAGACGACCGTCGAGGATGCGGTCGCCTTTTTCCGGGCCTTCGCCCTGACGCGCGTAAGGGTGAACGAGACCGACGAGCTGGACGTGAACGACCCGGGGTCGGCCGATCTGCTCCGCCGGCGCGGCATGACCCTGCTGGACGTCATGGCCCACTCGTCCGGACGCGACATGGTGGCGCGGGAGTGGACGAACGGGTTCGTCCTCTGCTCCCGCGGAGCCCGGATGCTGCTCGAAGACCCTGAACCCCGGACGGCGGTCAGGCGCCTCTTCCTCTCCCTGCTCGCGGACGAGATCGACACGTTCATCGTCAAGAAACACGGTCCGGCCCTCGCCGAGGAGACGCGTGCCCGTGCCCGTGCCGTCCTGGAGGGACGACAGCCCGTCGGAGCCCTCGACGACTGGTGCATCGCACAGCACGTCAACCCCGGTTCGCTCGCGGACATCACGATCGGGGCGATCTACCTGGCGCTCGAGGAGGGGTGGAGATGGGACTCCTAGGTTCGGGCATCAGCGAGGTGATCGCAACCACGCGGCTGAACGCGGCACCGATCGGGATCCACGCCCGGCCGGCCGGTCTCTCTGCGGTCCTCTTCCGGGGGAGCCATACGGCCGAGAACGTGGCAAAGGAGGGCTGGCTCGTGGCGAACGTGGTGCAGGACCCCATCCTCTTCGTCCGCACCGCCTTCGACGACCTCCCCGCCTCCTCGTTCGTTCCGATCCCCGAACTTGGGTGGGACCGCCTCTCCGGGGCCGACGGGTACGTCGCCTGTGCGGCAGAGGTGGCGCGCGAGACCCCCGAGGCGCTCCTGGTGCGCCTCTCGGTCGTCGGCGAGGAGGTGCTGACGAGCCGGTGCCTTCCGTTCAACCGGGGTCGGTGCGCCGTGATCGAGGCGACCGTCCATGCGACACGGTTCCTTCGGAACCGCGACCCCTGGCTCTTCCGCCTGATCACCCACCACGCCCAGGTGGTGCGGCGGTGCGGGGGCCCGGACGAGCTCGAGGCCCTCCGGCTCCTCGAGCAACACCTGGAGGGGGGATCTATCCCGGAATCGGAATAATGTCTCGCTTTTTTTGAAAATAACGAAAATTTTCCGATTTTACGGTATCCCCCCAGACCGGAAAATATCGTAACCCTCATTAGGGGAGATGACACATACTGTGTTGCGTTATTCATATCTGCGGTGGGAACGGTTCTCTCCACCGACCGTCTCCCCGCGATCGACAAACGCACGTGGTTGACGATGCTCTGCCTCAGACGAGAAGGGATGGCTCTCGCGCGTTGGCTGATGCTCGGCATGCTCCTCCTGGGATGCCTGGTCGGGATCGGTTCAGCCGTTGCAGTGACGGGCCCCGTGGTGATCGAGAAACCCGGGACCTATGAGTTGACGAAGGATATCCTGGGCTCGAAAGAGCCGGTCTGTATCGAGATACGGTGCGACGACGTGGTCCTCGACGGAAAGGGGCACCTGATCCGCGGTGTCGACGCCGCGAACTCGGCGGGAATCCTGGTCCACGGGTCCGGGCCGGTATCGAACGTCGTGATCCGGAATATCAGGACGCAGGACTATTTCTACGGTATCTACTTCTGGGGGGTTCACAACGGGCGTATTGATGGTGTGACCGCCTCCGACAACTACTTCGGACTCGCCTTCAACCCCGCCTCCGACTCCACCGTATCGGACTCCCGGTTCACGTCGAACAGCTACGGTGTCGTCCTGACGGGCTCGACCCGGAACCAGCTCACCGGGTGCCGGATCACCGGGAACGCGATCGCCGGCATCTCGATCTACGGGTCCACGGCGAACACCATCGCGAACAACCTCTTCCAGAACAAAAAGAACGTCTTCTTCGTGAACGGAGCGACCCCGGGTAACCGGTGGAGCGTCGAGCGGCGTGACGGCCCGAACATCGTGGGTGGTCGGATCATCGGTGGTAACTGCTGGCTCGACCCTGCCGGGGGCGGCGTCTCCGCCGGGGGAGAGCAGAAGGATGGCCTGCTGACGACACCGTACCGGCTCAACGACGAGAACGTCGATTACCTCCCGCTCGCCGCCCATCCGGAGGGGGCGAGCCCGGGGCCGACAGACACGCCCACCCCCGGGGAGACAGCGAAACCGGACAGGACCCCGACGCCGGGGGAGACGCCCACGCCGAAGGTGACGAGGACGGCGACGGATTCCGGCATCGGCTCCCGTCCGTTCATCGCCATCCGGTCGATCCCCGGGACGATCCAGGCGGAGGATTATGACCTTGGGGGTCCCGGGCGCGGGTACTTCACACCGGCGCCGGTCTCGAACACGGTCTACCGGAACGGGACCATTGCGATCCGGAAGAATGACGTGGACGGGGGGTACTACCTGACGGGGACCCGGTTCCGCGAGTGGCTCCGCTACACGGTCGATGTCCGGCAGACGGGGGACTACCAGGTCACCGCCCGCGTCTCGTCTCTGAGGGGCGGGCAGTGGTTCAAGATCATCGATGAATGCCATCCCCAGAACCGTGTCACGGTCTGGGTGCCTGCGACGGGCAAGGACACCTTCAGGACGACCAGGCCGGTCCGGCTTCACCTGGAGGAGGGGGTACATACCCTGAAGGTCTTCTCGTACGGCTCCCAGGACATGGACTCCTTCACCTTCTCCTGATCCCCCTTTTTCCATTCGAAAACGCCAGACATATCCGCTCGGGCGGTGCACCTGTATCCGCCCATGGCCTTCAACCCGCTCCTGATCGGGGCTGCAGCGATCGGCATCACGCTGGTCTACGCATCGATCCTTGACGTCCGTGACCGAAGGGTCCCGTTTCGGACCTGGTACCCGATGCTGGCGCTCGCGGCTCCCTGCACGGCGTGGTTCTACGCCTCGCTCGTACAGGTCGATCCCGGGCTTGCGGTACGGCTTCTCGTCGTCTCCGGGGTCTTTTCAGCCTGTTTCTATCTCCTCGGGGCCCTGGGGCTGGTCGGTGGCGCCGATGCCTGGGCCCTCATCTTCATCACCCTCCTGGTCCCAACCTTCCCCTTCCCCCCGCTCCTCGATGGCGGGTCACCCGGTTTCTTTCCGTTTCCCGTGCTCGTCCACGCGGAGATGGCGGCCATTCTCGCCCCGCTGGCCCTCCTCTTTGAGAACTGGCGGCGCGGGGTGCGCGGACCCCTCCTCGCACGCCTCCGGGGGTTCCCCGTGACGGCGGACGAGATCCTGGACGGTCGTGCCTTCGGCTTCGTGATGGAGGAGCTCACACTTGTCGACGGAGAGGTCCGGCGGCGGTTCTTCTCCTTTGGCGAATCGCTGGGGGCGATGGTCAGGGGTACGCGCCTCTACACCCGCGAGCTTCGTGCGAATCCGGGGGAGTTCGTTCATGAGATCGGACTGATCCGCCAGGCATCGCCGGTCTGGATCTCGTATGGCGTCCCCTTCATCGTTCCGATCGCGGTCGGGTTCCTTTTGACCCTGGTGGTGGGCGACACCGTCTTCTATCTTCTATCCCTTCTCTAGGAGAATGAACCATGCTTTCGATACGCTATTCCGATGGGCTCGTGCCGGTCGTCGTTCAGGACGCCGGGACGGGCGATGTGCTGATGGTCGCCTACGCGAACGACGAGGCCCTCCACCTCACGATACAGACCGGTTACGCCCACTACTTCAGCCGCTCCCGGCAGCGCCTCTGGAAGAAGGGCGAGGAGTCCGGCCATCTTCAGCGGGTGCGTGAGATCCTGGTCGACTGCGACGAGGACTGCCTGCTCTACCGGGTCGAACAGGCCGGGGCGGCCTGCCACACCGGGTACCGGAGCTGTTTTTACAGGACGATCGACGGGGAGATCCTGGGGGAACCCCTCGTCGATCCCGCCAAGGTATATGCTAATAAGCCGTGATGTCGGATCTCTGTTGGTGGTTTTTTTATGAAACTGGTCCCCGATACGAGCGTCATAATAGATGGACGCATCACCTCCCTGATCACGAGGGGAGAATACCCCGACGCTGAGATCATCATCCCCGAGGCAGTGGTCGCCGAGCTCGAATCCCAGGCCAACCAGGGTCGGGAGATCGGTTTCTCGGGCCTTGCCGAACTCCAGCAACTCTGCCGGATGGCCGCCGAGGGACAGTGCACCGTCCGGTTCGTTGGCGAGCGCCCCTCGTTCGACCAGGTCCGCCTTGCCGCCGGCGGCGAGATCGATGCCATGATCCGGGCCGTCGCGATCGAGCACCGGGCGATCTTTTTAACGAGCGACCGGGTGCAGTCCGAGGTGGCCCGGGCGAAAGGGCTCGAGGTGCAGTACCTCCGGCCCGAGATCGGCGAGTTCACGCCCCTCGGTATCGACCAGTTCTTCGACGAGCAGACGCTCGCGGTCTACCTGAAGGAGAACGTCCCTCCGTACGCCAGGCGCGGGTCGGTCCAGGACGCCCGGCTCGTCCGGATCCGCGATCAGCCCTCGAGCGAGTACGAACTCGTCGGTCTCGCGCAGGAGATCCTGGAACGTGCGAAGCGGAGCCCCGACGGATTCATCGAGCATGAGAGCCGCGGGATCACGATCGTCCAGATCGGGTCGATGCGGATCGCGATCGCCCGGTCACCGTTCGTCGACGGCATGGAGATCACCGCCGTCCGCCCGGTGGTCGATATCTCGTTCGACGAGTACGACCGCGCGGAGATGCTCAAGGAGCGCCTGACCGGCAGGAAGGGAGGGGTCCTGATCGCCGGGATGCCCGGGTCCGGAAAGACCACGCTCGCCCAGAACTGTGCCACGTTCCTCTCCGCCCGGGGTTTCATCATCAAGACCATGGAGGCACCGCGCGACATGCAGGTCCCCGATCTGATCTCGCAGTACACCGCGCTCGACGGCAGCATGGAGGCGACGGCGGAGATGGTGATGCTGCTCCGGCCCGACTACGTCGTCTACGACGAACTCCGTCGTACCGAGGACTTCCGTGTCTTCGCGGACATGCGTCTGGCCGGTGTGGGTATGATCGGGGTCCTCCACGCCGAGAACATCCACGCCGTGCTCCTCCGGTTCCTGAACCGTCTCGACTTCGGTACGCTCTCCCGCGTCATTGATACGATTGTGATCGTCGAGGAGGGAGAGGCGCGCCTGGTCTACGACCTCCAGTTCGGGCTCCGGGCCCCGGATTCGATCCCGAGCGATGGGACGGTGATGCCCGTCGTTACGGTGCTGAATGCCGACACGGGCGAGCGGGCCCTGGAGGTCTTCCGGTACGACGGTGAGGTGATGATCATGCCCCTCGTGCAGGAGCCGGCCCGCACGTCACGGTCCGCCGGGCACGCAGGACCGGTCGAGCCCGCACCCGACCGGGGGAACGAGGAGAAGGGTGATCGGAACGGCTGGCGGAACGTGGAACGGGAGATCCAGCGCGAGATCGGCCGGTATACGGACGGACCGGTCGAGGTCAGGATGCTCTCAGACACCAAGGCGCTGGTCTACATCGACGACAAGGACGTACCGGCCGCGATCGGAAAGGGGGGCAAGAACGTCGCCTCGATCGTGAACCGCGTCGGGGTTGGTATCGACATCCGCCCCCGGTCCGAGTCTGTGCCGGAGCCGGTCCAGGAAGCGGCCGGGGAGCCGGGCGAGGGCGGGATCCGCATCCGGACCGATCGGAAGTATCTCGCCATCATCGTCCCGGACCTGAGCGGCAAGATCGTGGATGTCTTCGCAGGCAAGGAGTACCTCTTCACCGCAACGGTGAACGAGCACGGTGAGATCCACCTCGCCCGGAACAGTTCGATCGCCCAGGAGATGCAGAAACGCTACACGAACGGAGAGGTCATCCGGATGCGACCGGTCTAGAGGATGGGAGAGATGGAGATGGAAGAACTGAATGAGAAACAGTCGATGGAGGCTGAGATCCGCAGTCGGTGGACGGACGCATTCTCGGTGGACCCCGGGCCCGGTGCCGGGAAGTTTTACCTGACCGTCGCCTACCCCTACCCATCGGGTGCGATGCACGTGGGCCACGGGAGGACCTACCTGGTGCCCGACGTGGTCGCCCGGTTCTGGCGGATGCGGGGCCGGCGGGTGCTCTACCCGATGGCGTTTCACGTGACCGGCGCCCCCGTCATCGGGATCTCGAAGCGGATCGCGAACCGGGACCCGGACGCCCTCTGGCTCTACGGTGACCTCTACCGGGTTCCGTCCGACGTGCTGGACCGGTTCGTCGACCCGATCGAGATCGTGCGCTACTTCTCGGACGAGTACGAGCGGGTGATGCGCATGGCGGGCCTCTCGATCGACTGGCGGCGGCGTTTCACGACCGTGGACCCGCATTACAGCCGGTTCATCGAGTGGCAGTTCGGGCGTCTGAAGGAGCAGGGCTACGTGGTCCGGGGTGCCCACCCGGTGCGGTACTGCCCGCTGTGCGACAACCCCGTCGGGGACCACGACCTCCTCGAGGGCGACCGGGCCGAGGTGATCCGGTTCGTGCTGGTCATCTTCCGCTGGAAAGAGACGATCGTGCCGACGGCAACGCTGCGGCCCGAGACGGTCTACGGGGTGACAAACCTCTGGGTGAACCCGAACGTGACCTACGTCCGTGCCGAGGTGGATGGTGTGCCCTGGCTCGTCTCACGCGAGGCGGCGGAGAAGCTCGCCCTCCAGGACCATCTGGTCCGGGTGATCGAGGAGGTCCCCGGGGCTTCGCTCGTCGACCAGGTGGTCACCCATCCCCTCTCCGGTGAGGTCCCGATCCTTCCCGCGGAGTTCGTCGACCCCGGGATGGCGACCGGCGTCGTGATGTCCGTGCCGGCCCACGCGCCGTTCGACTATATCGCCCTCCGTGACCTTCAGCAGGCGGGCCGGTACACCGGGATCGTCCCCCGCCCCCTCATCGAGGTGGAGGGGTACGGCGAGTGTCCTGCCCGCGACGCGGTCGAGCGGGCACGGATCACCAACCAGCACGATACACGGATGGAGGCCCTGACCCAGGAGGTCTACAGCGCCGAGTTCTCGAAGGGGCGGCTCTACGCCCGCTACGGAGGCCTCCCGGTCCGCGAGGCGCGGGACGCGATCGGGGAGCTGCTGATCAGCGAGCACGGCTCGAGCGTGATGTACGAGTTCGACACCCGCCCGGTCGTCTGCCGGTGCGGGAGCCGTGTCAACGTCAAGATCCTTCACGACCAGTGGTTCCTGACCTACTCGGACGAGGCATGGAAGCAGAAGGTCCGGGACGTCCTGCCCCGGGTGTCGCTGGTGCCGTCCGAGGTCCGTGCCGAGTTCGAACGGACCGTGGACTGGCTCCGCGACTGGGCGTGCACCCGCCGCGTCGGCCTCGGGACGCGCCTCCCCTGGGATCCCGCCTGGCTGATCGAGCCGCTCTCGGACTCCACCATCTACATGGCCTACTACACGATCGCCCACCGGATCCGGGAACTGGACCCGTCCCTCCTCACGCCGGCGGCCTTCGACTACATCTTCCTCGGCCGGGAGTCTGACGGGCTCGCGGAAAGGGAGGCCCTCGAGCCGCTCCGTCAGGAGTTCCTGAGCTGGTACCCGTACGACTTCCGGTTCTCGGCAAAGGACCTGATCTCGAACCACCTCACCTTCCAGCTCTTCCACCACGCGGCGATCTTCCCGCCCGAACTCCAGCCACGCGGGATGGTCGTCTTCGGCATGGGGCTGTTGAACGGCGCGAAGATGTCCTCGTCCAAGGGGAACGTCGTCCTGCTCGAGGACGCCCTCTCCGAGTTCGGTGCGGACACGGTCAGGATGTTTCTGATGGGTTCGGCCGAGCCCTGGCAGGACTTCGACTGGCGCAACGAGCTCGTCGTCTCGACGCGCCGGCAGATCGAGCGGTTCGAGGCGACGGTCAGGGAGGCCCTCGCCGACGACGGTCCGGCCACTCCGATCGATGCCTGGCTTCTGAGCCGCCTGCAGCACCACATCGACCGGACGACGACCGCCCTGGAGCTCTTCCAGACCCGCCAGGCGCTGCAGGAGGCGTACTTCGGGGTCGAGGGCGACCTGCGATGGTTCTGGCGCCGGCAGCCGGATGGGAGGCGGAGCAGTCCTGCCGTCCGCGAGCTCTGCTCGGTCTGGGTGCGGATGCTCGCCCCGTTCATCCCGTTCACCTGCGAGTCCCTCTGGCAGGCCTTCACCGACGACGGCCTGGTCTCGTATGCCCCCTGGCCGGAGGCGGACCCGGCCCGGATCGACACCGGACTCGAGCTCGGCGAGGAGCTCCTCAGCCGCACGGTCGAGGATATCGAGTCGATCATCAAGCTCCTCCCGATCACACCGAAGGCGATCGAGATTGCGGTGGCGCCCTCCTGGAAATGGTCGGTCTTCAGGACGATTGCGTCGTCAGAAGACCGTCAGGCCGCCCTGCGGGACGTGATGAAGGACGAACAGATGCGCCGGCGCGGGAAGGAGGCGGCAGACGCGGCAAAACAGTGCACGAGCCTGATCCACCGGCTCCCCCCCTCGATCGTCGAGGGCCTCCTCAACGTCGACATCGACGAGGCATCAATCTTCAACGGGGCCCGTGCATTCCTTGAGCAGACGTTCGGCCTGCCCGTCCGGATCGTCGCCGCGGAGGAGTCGACCGGGGCCAGGGCCGGCGCGGCGCTCCCCTACAAGCCGGCGATCACGATTGAGTGACTAGCCTTCGGCCTTCTTTTTTGCCCTTTTTACCCGTTCCTTCGCGTTGAAGCCGGTCACCGCCTCGAGAAAGGCGTTCCGCCTCCTGATCGTCTCGAGGATCACCGCATCATCGTCGATACCCGTATCGCTCTCGATCGCGAGAAGGAGGGTCTTTCCGGCGGAGCCGGGCGAGGCGATCAGGCGGCGGATCGCGCCGTAGGCGATCGCGTATCCATCCCCGACAGGCTCCGGCTCGCACCCGAAGCACCGGCGGAGTTCGATAGGGATGCGGGTCGCTAATTCCTTCGTGAAGCCCCGTTTTACCTCGAACTCTTCCATAATACTTTTTAGTGAGGTTCCCTATGTTAACTTAATGCCGCCCGATCCGTCGAACGACATCAAGATCATGGCGAGTCCGCTGAAAGAGGAGTCCCCCACGGTGCTGATGGGCTTCCCCGGAAGCGGCCTGGTCGGTTCCATCGCGCTCCAGTACATGGTCGATCAGCTCGACTTCCCGCTGATCGGCAACATGACGAGCAAGTACTTCGCGCCGTTCGCGATGATGGCCAAGGGCCTGATCAACGTCCCGGTGCGCATCTACGAGAAGCCCCCGCTCGTCGCCATCGTGGCCGACATCCCGATCCACCCGATGATCTGCTACGAGGTGGCGAACGGGATCATGGACTGGCTCGACCCCTATCATCCCCGGGAGGTGGTCACCCTGGCCGGCGTGGTGACGAACGAACCGGAGAAGCGGGTCTTCGGGGTGGCCACGAGCGAGGAGGCGCTCGCCCGGATCCAGGAGCTGACCCAGTTCCTCCCGGTGGGGTCGATCTCGGGGATCGCGTCGTCGATCCTGACCGAGTGCAAGGTGCGCAACGTACCCGGTATCGGGCTGCTCGGTGAGACGGTGAACGCACCGGACCCCCGGGCGTCCGCCGTGACGCTCGGCGTGCTGAACCGGATGTACAACCTGGACATGGACATGCAGCCCCTGCTCGACCAGGCGGAGGAGATCGAATCGACCATGCACCGGCTGGCGGAAGAGGTGCTGCAGTCCGCCGAAGTCTCGCAGAAGCGCGAGAACCTGCCGATGTACGGGTGATCGCGATGGAGGTACCTGCACTCACAAGCATCTCCCCCGAGATCCTCCGGGAACTCAGAAGGGGGCTCCCCCGCACCCTCGAGGTCCAGTCCGCCCACAATGTCGTCACGATCGCCGGGATCGAGCCCGGGGGGCACCTTTTTATGGCGAGCGTGGACCCCGAGGACCTCTCGTCCGGGGATCGCGGTATACTGGTCGATGTCCTGACGATCGGGGTCTCGATGAAACGGATCGTCGAGTTCACGCACGGTTCCTACTTCGAGGAGCGCGAGAGGACCGCGGTACGGCTCCAGGTCCGGTTCTGCGCCGACTCGACGGTGAAGACGGTGATCGCGAACGACACCCTGAAGCCGACGGTGGTGGACGTGGTCAGGATGCCGTGCTGTCACGCCGGTTGAATATCCCCCCCATCCCCTTCGACGGTTTCATAAGGCACCGGGTCAAATAGAGATACTCCGGGGCCTGTGGCTTAGTCCGGATAGAGCGCCGGGCTTCTAACCCGGATGCCGGGGGTTCGAATCCCTCCAGGCCCGCTCCTTCATTCTCCATCCATTCATCGTACCCGGGTGCCGGGTGGTACCGGCCGCAGGGGAACGAGCAGGGAGGCCTCGTCACCGGCTGCCAGGATCATCCCCCGGCTCTCGACACCGAAGAGCACGGCGGGGGCGAGGTTCGCGATCACGACCACGTCCCTGCCGACCAGTTCCTCCGGGGTGTAGTGCCGGGCGATCCCGCTGACGATCTGCCGCCGCTCGGACCCGATATCGACGACCAGGCGGAGCAGTTTCTTTGACTTCTCGATCGGCTCGGCAAGGACCACCCGGCCGACGACCAGCTCCATCCGTGAGAAGTCCTCGACCGACAGCAACGGTTCGTCGGGAGACGGCTCGCAGGAGCGGGAATCGGCATCGGCAACGCGGGCGGCGAGGATCGCCTCGAGTGCGGCCACCTGCTTCTCCTCGATCCTGGAGAAGAGCGGGGTCGGCATGCCGATCGGACCGGGGCAGAGGGGTCGCGTGCAGTCTTCGAGCCGTTCGCTCTCGATCGGGCCCGGCTGACCGAGCATCTCCCAGATCGCCCGCCCCGTCTCCGGCATCACGGGGTCGATCAGGACGGCGAGGGCGCGGACGATCTGGAGGGCATCGGCGATCACCCCGGCGGCCGCATCCCTGTCGGTCCGGATCAGCTTCCAGGGGGCGTTCGACTGGATGAGGGTGTTGCCCGACGAGGCGAGCGCGAGGACCGCGTCGACGGCGGCCTTGAACTCGTAGGACTCCATCGCCTCGTCGATCGCGCTCACCGTCTGCCGTATCTCCTCGAGCACCTCCGCCCGGGGCGGGTTCGGGGGCACTCCTCCGAAGCGGGTGTGGGCAAAGTGCAGCGCACGGTGCACGAAGTTCCCGAAGGTGTTGACGAGCTCGTTGTTGACCCGGTCGGCAAACGCCCTCCAGGAAAAGTTGAGCTCCTTCGTATGGCTCGTGTGGGCCAGCAGGTAGTAACGGAGGCAGTCGGGGGGTAGCCCGAGGTCGAGATAGTCCTCGTTGGTCCAGACGACGTATCCCCGTGACTTCGAGAACTTATGGTCGTCGACTTTGAGCATCCCCGACGCAACGACGGCGGTGGGGAGGCCGAAACCGGCCCCCTTCAGCAGCGCCGGCCAGAAGATGCAGTGGTGGTAGGTGATGTCCCCGCCAATGAAGTGCGTGATGCTTCCGCCCCCGCACCAGTACCGTCTCCAGTCCGTACCATGCGCTGCGGCCCACTCCTCGGTGAACGCGATGTACCCGATCGGCGCGTCCACCCAGACGTAGACGACCAGGTCATCGCGACCCGGGTAGCGGACGCCCCAGTCGAGGGTGCGGGTGATGCACCAGTCGCGGAGCCCCTCGCGTACCCACCCCTGCGCGTAGTTCCGGGCGTTTGCCGTCCCCTGGAGCCCCTCCAGGTACTCGACCAGGAACGGGGCGAAGGTCGAGAGACGGAAGAAATAGTGCTCCTGTTCCCTCATCTCGGCAGGGGTATTGCAGACGGTGCAGATCGGCTCTCTGATCTCGCCCGGCTCGAGGTGTTTGCCGCACCCCTGGTCGCATTCATCGCCCCGCGCCTCGGCGCCACAGTGGGGGCAGAGCCCCCTGACGTATCGATCCGGAAGGAACCGCTGGCAGTTCGGACAGTAACTCTGCTGGATCCGTTCACGGTAGATGTGCCCTTGCTGCTCGAGGGTCGTGACCATCGACTGCGTCCGGTGGTGGTTCGTCGGTCCGTCGGTCATCCCGAAGTGGTCGAAACGGACGTTCATCCGCCGGAAGGTGGCATCGAAGTGGTCATGGTACCGTTGCGAGAGCTCGGCGGGCGTCGTCCCCTGGGCCTCGGCACTCACCACGATCGGCGTCCCGTGGTTGTCGGAGCCGCAGATGAAGACGACCTCATCGCCGCGGTGGCGCAGGTAGCGGACGTACATATCTGCGGGCACGTAGGTGCGCAGGTGGCCGAGATGGCACGATCCGTTCGTGTACGGGAGACCGCACGTGACGAGCCGGGGCGAATCGCTCATGCAGAGCTTTTTGAGAGCGATCCGATATATAGTACAGACGCATGGCCCGTCGACCGGTCCTGGAGACCCGTGGATTCGGTGGAGAGGCACCGATCCCGACCGTTCCGGGCCTCGCGGACCGGTTGGGTGAGCTCGCGGGGATCGAGGCCGATCTCCTGACGCTCCGCCTCCTCGACTCGGTCCTTGTGCAGGTGGATGCCGGGCTCACGATGGTCTCGGGCGGCGGACGGTTCTATCGCGTCCGCTGGCTGGAGGCGATCGGAGGCGTGGACGACGGTCTGCTCCGGGCGGAGCCGGACCCCCGCCCGTCGGCCCTCGAGATGGACGCACGGGCCCTGACGTCACGGGTGCGGGCGGCGTGGGTGACTGCGCCGGCACCCCCCGATCTCGGGATCGTGGACCGGTATTTCCGGGACCCCGGGGAGTTCGGCACCGCACTGAGGGACGTCTACCGCGTCCTTTTACGCAGGATGCGGGATGCCGGGGTCGTGGGTCACATCCTTTTAGTTTCGTCCCCGAACGAGGAGGTGATGGAGGACCTCGCGTCTCCGATGACCTTTCTCTACTGCCCCGATCCCCCCGTCGGCGCTCTCGAGCCCCTGCTCGAGCACCAGCGCCCCCTTGCCCTCGTGGGGAGGCGCGTCTCCGAGCTCTCCGGGCTGATGGACCAGTTCGGCCGACGCCCGGTCTACCTCATCGATCCGACCGAAGAGGAGGTCCGTCTCGCCCTCGAGGTCCTGGACCCGGATCACGTGCGGATCGGGGGTCTCTGTCCGGGGGATTGCGACACCTACTGGCAGCGGCTTGCCGCCCTATGAGCCGTTCAACCCCGTAAGGGCGGCGACGATCCGCTCCCGGACCACGCCGTCCACCCGTTCGAGGAGGGCGCGCAGGGCGTCTGCAGCAGAGCGGCGGACGTAGGGGTTCTCATCCCCGAGCAGGGAGAAAAGGGCGTCCGCCGTGCACGGGTCGGGCTGCCGGGCGAGACCCCTGGCAGCCATATACCGGACGTGGTCCTTCTGGTCCGAGAGGCGCGATGCGAGGGCTCCCGGGACCCGGGGGTCCCGGATCTCGCCGAGCGCCTCCGCGGCACGGTAGCGCACGACCCAGGATTCCGACCCGAGCGAGGCGATCAGCGGTTCGACCGAGCCTGTGCCGAGCCTGGCGAGGGCCTTCGACGCCATCGCCCGGACAGGTTTCTCCGGGTCCGCGAGGGCGCCGATGAGCGGCATCACGGCACCCGGGTGAGCGCTCTGCCCCAGTGTGATCGCGGCGAAGGCCCGCACCGCCGGATCAGGCGCCCCGCCGAGGGTCGTGGCCAGCGGCTCGATCAGATCGTCGATGGTGGGGAGATCGGATGGCATCAGCGAAACGTTACTCCTGCTGCTGGAGCGTCTCGATCTCCTTCATCGTCTTCTCGGCGAGTTCTTTCATCCTGGCGGAGATTCGATTGGACGCGGAGAACTCGACGGTCTTCATCGCGTTCGCGATCTCCGATCCGAGCACGAAGATCGCGTATTTATGCTCGAGCTTGCTCTTGTGGACCTGTGCGGGGGTGATCCTGAGCGCGTTGTACTGGGTGAAGAGCAGGTCGGGACTGGCAGACTCGAAGTACTCCTTGATCTCCGCGAGCATCCTGTGCAGCACGATCAACTCATCCTTGTGCATCTTCCCCTCCGCTGATCAAAATAGATAGGCTTATCTTAAATATCTAATCCAGTCTACGGGAGCTTGATCAGCCTGATGGAGAGCGGGCGCTTGATCACCCCGGAAAAATCCCGTGCGGCGACGAACTCGAGTCCCCGGGCGACGAGGCAGTCGAGGGTGCGCTGGTCCACCGCCCTGTCGACCACCAGGCCCAGCACGGGTCCGGCAAGGCCCTCCAGAGTCCTCTCCATCTCGTCCGCCCGGACCTCTGCCAGGACCGAGAAGTCATCGGAGAGAAAACGGGCAATCTTCCGGCCTGAGACCCGCTCCAGATGGTCCCGGAGCGATCCCGTTTTCCCGGGTGCCGGTTCCGGTTCCGTCACGGGCTCCTCCTCAACCGGGACAGGAGCCGCAGGGGGTTCCACGGCGGGGGGTGTCGGGGCAGAACGCTGCCCTTTCGTCTCCCCGCGCGAATCGCCCTCGCCGACGTTGAACTGCTCCCTGACGTACTCCACCGGGATCTTGTTTCTGAGGGCCTTGATGATCTCCTTGCGCGACATGTCCTCCACTGACTTGCCCCGCGGGGAGAAGGCAACGTAGTCGATGTCCGCGATCTGGAGGAGTTCCCGGAGGATTAACTCTCCGCCCCGGTCACCGTCGAAGAATGCGGTCGCCGTCTTCTTGTCCGACAGCTCCACGATCGTCTCGGGGACGTTCGTCCCCTCGACCGCCACCGCGTTCTTGATGCCATACTTGAGGAGGTTGATCACGTCGGCGCGTCCTTCCACGATGATGATCGCATCGGAGTCGGTGACGTTCGGACCCGCGGGCACCCGGTCGTCACCGATCGCCTCGATCTTCTCGATCCGGATCGCCTCACGGACCTCGTCAAGGAGCTCGTAACTGTCGATCGCCCCCTCGTCGAAGTGGTCCAGCAGGAGCTCCTTGGCACGTTCGACGATCCGTCGCCGCTTCGTGACGCGGATGTCCTCTATCGCCTCGACCGCCACGTGTGCGACGCAGGGTCCCACGCGGTCGATGGTCTCAAGCGAGGCCGCCAGTATGGCGGTCTCCGCCCGATCGAGCGATGACGAGATGTAGATATCACCCCTCGTCTCGCCCTTCTTACTGCTGATCTGGACGTCTATGCGACCCACGCGTCCAGTGCGCTGCAGGTCTCGCAGGTCTAGGTCTTCGCCGAGCAACCCTTCAGTCTGTCCAAAGATGGCACCAACTACATCAGGTTTCTCGACCACCCCCTCTGCCTGCAAGGTAAGGTGAATGAGATACTTGGTAGTGTCAGGTGAGTACACGTGATCACACCCCCATGTCTTCTGCCGGGAACTGACCGCTTCAACATAGGTACAGTAATATATACAGAACGGCTACTTAAATACGCACCCCTGAACAGTGACCTCCAACCAGGGGGCGGTTGCGGGGTTCGAATGACCCGTTCCCCGCCTGCTCACGGTAGCGACCAACCCGTTAAAGGGGATTCTCCGGGCCCGTCCGGCATGCCTGGATGCATCTCCTCTTTGCGAGATCATTTATAGGGTGATTCATAGATCCTCCTGCAGAAACCCCGGGGCGTTGCCGGTTCCGGTGATCCGTTCCATCCATATTCCGGAGATCCACCTTGAGTCCACGCATCAGAGCTGCTCTTCTGCTCCTCCTCCTCCTCTTCGGGGGATGTCTCTGTGCAGTCCAGGCATCGACGCCGGCCCCTTCCCCGCCTGCGTCCACGCAGCAGACAGCCACACCGGTGACGGAGATGTCACCGATCGCGAAGGCGACCTCCGTCGGACCGACGGTCTCCGGGGGTGCGACGACCGTTCCTTCCACGACGGAGACGACCAGCCACACGACGGTCCCCACGGTGAAGAGGACGGATGCCCCCACGGTCGGCACGACCGTCCCGGGCACGCCGAAGCCGACCCCGACCGTATCGGCCCCCCCCTCCGCCTCACGCACCCCCACCCCCACCCAGACCACCACCCGCACCACGGGTGCCCTGACCCCGTCCCCTTCACCCACCGAGTCGCCGTCCCTGTCCCCCTCACCAACGCCGGTGAACACCCCCGCGAGGACGAACACGCCGGAGATCACCCCGACCTCTCCTCCTCCCACGTCCCCCGTCTCTTCACCGACCCCGGAACCACGTACGCCGACCCCGGACCCGAACGTGACTCCTCTGCCGGCGCCGAACGGGACACCAGGTGGCTGGTCACCGATCGTCCCGGAGACCAACGAGACGGTGAATACCACCGTATCCACGCCATGGCCGATCGATTCGGTGACAACGTACCCCACTCCGACGGAGACACCGGATATCGATCCGGGGATGACGCCCTACAACGGCCCCTCCCCTGCCACGACACCGACCGACGCGAGCCCCACGTTCGATCCGAACCAGACCCCGACCACCAACCTGTCCCTGATCGCACCGGTCTTCACCGCCGAGGTCGTCTCCTCCCCGCCGTTCGAGATCCCACCCGGGATGCTTGAGAACGAGGCGGTCCTTTCGCCAACCGGAACGTTCGAGCCGGCACCGTCCCTCTCCGGACCCGATGATCCAGGGGAGGGCTCTTCGTTCCTCCCGAGGTGGATCATGTACGTGCTCTTTGTCTTCCTGGGCATCACGGGAGTGGCCAGCCTGGCGATCGTCGGAACCTTCCTGGGAGGACGCGATTCGGGGACGGGTCCCCGGAGGGGGTCGGCAGCGGTTGTGTCCGTCCCTTCGGGCACGGCACGACAGGTACCACCACTGCTCGCGAAGGACTCCGGCGAACTCCCCCTCGACCAGCAGATCCTGGTCGACCGGATCGCCGGGTTCTCCCCCGGCACGATGCCCATCGAACGGCTGGCAAGAAACCTCCTCCGGTTCGAACGGGCGGTCCAGGAGCGGACGGGGGACCCCTCCCTCCGGCTTGGGCGTCTCCTCCGCCTCTCGTCCCTCCCGTCTCTCGACATCCCTTCCGAGGCCTCCGCATGGGCCCATGTGCACGGGTTCCGCGTCCTTTCCGTCGACGGGTCCGGAATGGCCCTGGTGATGGCGGTTCTCCCGAGCGTCGGCCACAGCGAACTCGGGGTGCTCCCGGTGGCCTCCATGCAGGAGGGAACGAGCCCGGTGCCGATGCCCGTCCTGCCGCCCGTGGATGAGCCGGAGTCCGGAACCCCCTCCCCCTTCCTCTCCGGGTTGGGCCACTTCGGGCCGGTGGATACGTCCGAATGACCGGCACGGACCCGTTCTGCGGGTTCTACCCGTCTCCGATCGGGCGGTCTTTCTGTCCTCGCCGCCCACTCCCGGGACGTTTCCCGCGACGGTGTTGAGGGCGTCCGCCGGGGGGTAACGGGTGGGGGCGGCATGAAAAGTATTCAGGGGATTCTATGGTGCCAGCAGTATCCGATTTCATTCCACGCATTCATGGACATGAAATGACGGTTTCCCCGTCCATCAAACCCGGATTATCCGGAATCGTTTGAGAAAGTTTTTAAAGATAGAGTGCTGATTTTTGAGAGGTATCTTACTGCTGTATCATGCGTAATGAACCATTACGAGTAGGTGAATTCATGAGATTTACGAAGCCTCTGGCACTGTTCTTCATGCTCTCCCTCGCAGTCGTGGGACTTGCGAGCGCTGCGGGCGTGGGGACATTCTACCTCGAGCAGACGAAGTCTGCCGACGTGGGCCAGATTGGCGTTGCAACCCTGTACATGGACAACACGTGGCAGCCCCTGGCTGACGACGTGTATG
>JAKPPV010000008.1 GCA_029547145.1 Methanobacteriota archaeon | reverse complement strand
TGATCACCGTCAGGGAGAGAGATGCGATCGTTCCCCCGTCGAACCCCGAGGCGAATGACACCGCCGAATGGCCACCCGGCACACCGCATACACGGCGGTCGCCGATCAGAGATCGTCGAGCGGCAGGTACGGCGCGAACCGAAGCACCTCGTCACGGATGGCCCCGATACCGACCCGCTCGACGAAGCGGGCCGTCCGCTCCCCCACCCTGGCACTCGCCGCGTAGTGGTCCACGAGCCGCGCCGCCAGGTCGACCGCCTGGTCGGGCGTCAGGTTTGCGCCGACGAGATCGGCCGTCCGGGGGTGCCGTCCGCCGTTGCCACCGAAGAAGACCATCCAGCCCCGCCCGGTGCCCATAAAGCCGAGGTCGCGGGAGAAGCAGCACCCGCAGTTCCTCGTGCAGCCCGAGACGCCGATCTTCATCTTGCCCGGGAGTGTCCGGCCGCCGAAGCCGGCCTCGAGCGCCGTGGCGAGCGCCAGTGTGTCCTGCATGCCCCACCGACAGGCCATCGTCCCCGGACATGCGGCGATGTACTTGACACACGGGCCGGGAAGGCGGTAACCGTCAAGACCGAGCGCCGAGGCAACCGCAGGAAGGTCGCACTCTTCGAGCCCGAGCAGGGCGATTCGCTGGCCGGTCGTGATCTTCACGAGGGGGACCTCATGCTCCCGCGCCACGCGGGCGATCCGCTCCAGGTCGTCGGGTGTCACGATGCCACCGGCTCCCCCGACCACGAGGCCGAAGGAGCGCCCGTCACGCTGGAGAACGGCCTCGCCAACAGACTGCTCCGTCATCGGCGGAAGATGAATCCGCAGACGCAATAACGGTATGGGTCACCTGGCCCGTGGTTGCAGGGCCCGACATATTGGATACAAGAGGGCCACCCCGACGGGACGGGCCGGCACCTGCCCTCCTTGACCATGGTCTCCGGTGCGCCGGGGACGTCCTCCACAGGCACCTTCAGGGCGTGCTGCCGGACGAAGCCCGGGAGCCTCGGGCCGGACGTGGGATGCCTGACGGCGGGGCGCGCGCAGGGCCTTCCCGGACGTCCCGGCGTGGCATCTCCCTCCCGGTGCCGGCCGTCACAACCGTCCGTCGAGGCCAGCCACCCATCGGAAGTCCGGACGACGTACCTGCCCCATCCCCCTGTTGCCGTGCGACCCGGACATGGTCGGTGGATGCACGACGATGGATCCGTTTGGACCAGCGCAAGGAGGAGGGGAACGATGAGACTCATCCCGGTGCGTCCCGCCCGCAGATCGGGCATCCGGTGCGCGGCGCGGCCACGATCTCCTCCATGCGTCCGGCAAGTCCGTCCCAGAGCAGGAGCCGGCCGGTCAGGAGCTCACCCTCGCCGGTCAGGTACTTGATCACCTCGGTCGCCTGGATGCAGCCGATGACGCCGGGCGTGACGCCGACCACGGGAACGACCACCTCCGGCGGGACCTCCGGAAAGAGGCAGGCGAGGCAGGGGCCCTGTCCGGGAACGCAGGTTGTGGCCTGACCGTGAAACCCCCGGACGGCGCCATGGAAGAGCGGGATGCCGCGCATGTACGCGACCCGGTTCAGCAGGAACCGTACGGGATAGTTGTCCATCGCGTCGACGATCCCGTCCGCCTGACCGATCAGATCTGCAACGTTCTCCTCCGTGATCGTCACCCGTCTCCCCTCGACCTGGATCGACGGGTTGAGTGCCCGCAACCTCCCGGCACCGGACTCGACCTTGGGGCGCCCAAGGTCGGCATCCCCGTGGAGGACCTGCCGGTTCAGGTTCGTCGCTTCGACCCTGTCATGGTCGATCAGCGTCAACCTGCCGACACCCGCGACCGCGAGGTAGATCGCGACCGGCGATCCCAGCCCCCCCGCACCCGCGATCACGATGTGCGCCCGCTTCAGCCGCACCTGACCCTCCTCCCCGAACGAGAGGATCTGACGGCTGTATCGCTCGATCTCGGCCGGTGTCAGGCCTGCAGGCATCCATCCCACCCCCTGCCGGCAATGATCGACGCATCACCCAAAGATCGGCGGTACCTTCTCTGCCGCCGGCCCTCCGCACGCGGACCGGCGGACATGGCAGAGCCGGGCCGAACCGTCCGTGGACCCCCCGCCCGTGGGCTCGTCGGCTGCATCATCGATCGTTCCCCTGCTCTCATCGTCGTACCCGATCCGGTGTTCCCGCCTGCCCGGACAGTTCCGGGCGGTGCCGTGGTGCCGTACCGGGGAACGGGGCACCCCCGAGCTGTTGCCTCCCCTCGCAGACGAGGGTGCCACCGACGGCCCCGCGGATGGCGAGGTGGAGGGCCCGGATGACCTCCTGGCATGGGTGCCCGATCATCGTTCCCCGTCAGGGAGAGATGGCGGACCAGCCACCAGCATCCCGCTCCGAACACACAAGGATGTGCATGATGGTGATATAATCGCTCTTATATCTGCGGTATTCATGCCCGCGTCATCCATGGAGACACGGATCATCGATCCCGTCGGATACCCGATGGCGTGGGGACCTTCGTTTCAGATCGCCCCGGCGTGCTCTTCGTCCGTCGATCCGACCACCCGGGTTGTCGCTTTGCACCCGTTCCCGGTGGAGGACGGGCGGTGGAAGAGCTCCATCGCAGCAGGGCGGTTCACCCCGCCGGGTTGGAATGAGCCGGTCGTTGGATGGCACGACATCCCGAAGAGGCCGGATCCCTGACCGGGGTGTCCGGTGGGGAGTGCCGTACCGCGTATCCATCCAGGATGAACCGGACGAGGTACCCCCGGTCCCCGGGAGCCGACTCTCCTTCATCCCTGGAGGCGGGAGGGGTCGAGCCGGCACCGCGTGCACCGCTGGACCGTGAAGGCGACGGTGATCGAGACCAGGACGAGCAGGCCGAACGTCATCGTGTAGCCGACCCAGCGGGCCGCAACACTGGCGAGGGGGGGAAGGATGGCCATCCCTGCGTAGGAGGCCGTGCTGAAGAGCCCCGCTCCGAGCCCTGCCGGCTCGCCGGTCCGGGAGAGGAAGAGCAGGGTCGCGATCTGGACCGCACCACCCGCCGCACCGATCAGCGCGAACCCGTACGGGGTCAGGAACGAGACCGCGACCGCGAGGGCCATGAACCCCCCGCAGGCCCGGATGAGCGGGATCGGTTCGATGGCAAGGCGCGATACGACCACGACGGCGACGATCGTCGCCACGTTCTGGAGCGCGATCTGCACGCCGAGAAGACCGGGGTCCGCGTTGCTGAACTCGGGATAGAGCCCGGTCACCGCCCCACCGGCACCGAACATCACCAGGGAGGCGTAGAACAGCCAGTGGTACTGCGACAGCATCGGTCCGAGCCGTACGAGCGGTTCGTGGAATCCGGAGACCGTCTCCTGTTCGAGGGAGAACGAGAAGAGGAAGGGGAGAAGAGAGAGGGAGGCGAATGCCAGGACACCCGCTTCACGCAGTCCGGTCAGCTCCACCAGAAGACCCGTCAGGATCAGTCCGGCGAGCAGACCGGCGTTCAGAGAGGCCATGAACGCGCCGCTGCTCCGCCCGTTATCGGCCTGGCTGTTCACGTGGGCCAGGCCCGCTGAGACGAAGAGGCCGGTCGCCACCCCCTCGACGAAGCGTGCGCCGACGATACTCCAGACATTCGGAGCGACCGCGATGACGAGACCGGCAAGAAGGGAGACCCCGAGCCCGACCTGCATCAGGCGACGCCGGCTGAACCGGTCCGCCGCCATACCGGCCGGCAGCACCATCAGCGTTGCACCGAAGAAATAGGCGGAGAAGACCAGCCCCTGCTCCTCCGGACCGATGGCGAAGACGTCCAGGACGGGCACAACGGCGTTCGAGAGGGCCATCAGCAGGAAGATACCGCTGCAGACGGCCAGTCGACGGATCATGCTCCCCGGGGGGTCTCAGATCATCCGGTAGGTCTCGAGGTTCATCGGGGCCCGCGTCTCGATCTTGAAGCGCTTGTGGATCGACGAGGCCAGATCGAGCGTCGACTTCTCGTCGCCGTGGACCGTCAGGATCTTCTCCGGGTGGGGGAAGACATGGCTGACGAAGTTCATCAGCTGACGCCGGTCCGAATGGCCCGAGAACCCGTCGATGGTGATCACCTCGAGGTTGATCACGATCGAATCCCGCCGACCGAGCGGAACCTCGCGCCACCCCTTCTGGATCCGGCGACCGAGCGTCCCGTCCGCCTGGTATCCGACGAAGACCAGCGCGTTCTTCTCATCCGCCGCCAGGTTGTTGAGGTAATCGAAGACCGGGCCACCGTTCAGCATCCCGCTCGTCGTGATGATCACGCAGGGATCGCCGGCGATCACCTTCTCGCGCATCTCCTGCGAGTCGACCTGGCAGAAGCACTCGGCGAGGAAGGGGTTGAGCCCCTCCTTGAAGATCTGGTTCCGGAGGTCGCTGTTGAGGTACTCGGGGTACGCCGTGTGGATCGCGGTCGCCTCCTTGATCATGCCGTCCAGGAAGACCTTGATCTGCGGGATCTTACCGAGGCGGATCCCCTCCTCGATCGCGAGCATCACCTCCTGCGACCGCCCGACGGCGAATGCCGGGATGATGATCTTGCCTTTGCGCCCGACGACGGTGCGGATCGTCTCGTAGAGCTTCTCCTCCGCGTCTTTCCGGGCGGGCTGCAGGTCGTTCGATCCCCCGTAGGTCGACTCCATCACCAGGGCCTCCAGGCGCGGGAACTGCGAGACGGCGGGGTTGAAGAGCCGGCTCTTGCCGTAGTTGAAGTCCCCCGTGAACGCGATATTGTAGAGCCCGTCGCCGATATGGAAGTGCGCGATCGCCGATCCGAGGATGTGCCCGGCATTGTGGAACGTCAGCTTGATGTCCGGGGCGATATCGGTCACCGACCCGTAGTTCAGGACGATCGAGTGCCTGATGTAGTTCTTCACATCGTTCGAGGTGTACGGGATCTTCCGGTCCTCCTTGCGGATCACCTCGAGGTAGTCGAGCTGCAGCAGGGATGCCAGGTCCCGCGTCGCCGGCGTACTGTAGACCGGCCCCTCGAAGCCGTACTTGTAGAGGAGGGGGACGAGGGCACAGTGGTCGAGGTGGGCGTGGGTGAGCACGACCGCATCGAGCTGGGTGAGCGGGTTGATCTCGGGGACATACAGATAGGGGGTTCCGTTCGTGTTGTCGGGCTTTTCACCGCAGTCGATCAGGATCTTCGACTCCGGGGTCGAGAGGAGGAAGGCGGCCCTTCCGACCTCGCGGCAGCACCCGAGGGTCGTCACCCGGACCCACTGGTCGCGGTTCGTCACCTCGCGGTGGATTCGCCGCCCGATCTTCCGGAGAAACTCCTTTCTCTCGTCTCTGACCGACCGGAGGTACTGCCGGACCTGCATGATCGTCTGGCTCTCGATCGGGGGGGTCCTCACCACCTTGGGGGTCCAGCCGATCTGCTTGGTGATCTCCCTGAGCGTCGCCCCGTTCTTGCCGATCACCACACCGGGCTTCTCGGCTTCGATCAGCACCTCGCCCGTATCGGGGTCGAAGAACATCCCGGTGATCCCGGCGTTCTCCGTCACCACCGCGTGGATCTGGTCAGCGGCGCGCTCGGGGTCCTCGAGCACCGTCGGTCGGACCACGATCCGCTTCCGGAGGTCCCGGGCCAGGGTCTTGATCAGGTCCGGTTCATCGGCGAACCTCTTCGGGTCGTCCGTGTAGATGACGAGCTCGGGCCCCTCGAACTCGACCTCGGAGACCGAGATCCCCTTGGGTACCTTGTCGTTGATCTTATCCTTCAGTTCCCTGAGCCGTTCGTCAATTCCCATAAAATGTCCTAAAAAAAGGGTATCAGGCCGCCCTGGCGGCCTCTATCTTCTGGACGCTCTCCTCGGAGAGTTCCTCGTACCGGTCACGGGTGATCACCACCACGTGAACGCCTTCTCCCGATCCGGCATCGCGGCGCATCGCGGAGCGGAGCGCCCGCACTGCGAGGAAGACCGCCTCCTCCTCGTCCATATCCTTTCGGTACCGGTCCTCGAGGACACCGTAGGCCATCGGCGAACCCGAGCCCGTCGCGACGATGTCGTCCTCGCGGGTGGCGCCGCCCATCGCATCGACCGAGTAGACCGAGGGGCCGGTGCGATCGACACCGCCGACCAGGAGCTGGACATAGAAGGGGAAGTACCGGTTCTGGTTCAAGTAGTTGGAGAGAAGCGTCGAGGCCGCACCCACCGTGATCGGTTTCCCCCGCCGGATCGCGAAGAGCCGGCACTCCACGGTCATGATCCGGGCCAGCTGCTGCGCATCGCCGACGCCACCGGCGGTCGTCATCCCGATCCGGTCGGCGATCTGGTAGACCTTCTTCGCCCGCTTCGACGCGATCATGTAGCCCATGGTCGCGCGCTTCTCCGTTGCGAGGACCACGCCGTCCCTGAACACGATACCGATCGTCGTGGTCCCCTTCATCATCTCTGCCTCTGGCATCAGAGTCCCTCGAAAAGTCTGTGGATGGAAAGAATCATCAAAAAAATGCTGTCCTGGATATACAACACCACTCTACGATTTATACGTTGTTATTCCGGATCGGCCGCACAGAGGACCCGGATCAGCTCCCGGTCGAAGAGCATGGCGACGAGGCGTTTGTCCCCGTTGATCACGGGAAGCTGGTCCACCCGGGCCCGCTTCATCTTCAGGGCGCAGTCACTCACCTCGGCGTTCTGGGGGACCGCGATCACGTTCTTGACCATCGCGTTCTTGACGGGTTTCTTCGGGAGCTGGACCTTGGAGATCGAGTACGAGAGGGTGTGGTTGTCGCGGATGCTCTCCCAGGTCCACTCATCGTCGTCGGTCCCGTTCGAGAAGTCGGAGACCCCGACCGAGTCTTCGATCACCGAGTTCCGGATCAGGTCGCGCTCCGAGATGATACCGCGGAGCGTGTTGTCCGCATCCAGGATCGGGATCGCATCGAACCCGGAGATCTCCATCACCCTGCCGACGACCGTGAGCGGCGTCTCCTCCCAGACGGCGAAGGTCTGGCTCGTATACGTGTCGCGGATCGGCGTCGTGCACTTCATCTGCGCGATCGCGAGGATCAGGTCCGAGACCGAGAGGAGACCGACGAGCACCCCGTCCTCGACGACCGGGAGGCGGCGGATATTCTTCTTCACCAGGATCCGGGCCGCCTCCGAGATCGTCGCGTCCGGTCGGATCGTGATCGGATCGGGGGTCATCAAAAGGCCCAGCTGGGTCTCATCCGGCTTTCGGAGCAGGTCCTTGCGCGTGATGATCCCGACCAGGGTCCCGTCCTTGAGCACGGGCACACCGCTGATCCCGGTGCGCTTCAGGATCTTCAGGACATCGTCCCTGTTCCCCGGGATCTGGACGGAGACCACATCCTGGGTCATGTAGTCGCGCACGAGCTGTGGATTTATTGTCTCACCACCATCGTCGTCACGGGGCTGTTCGTCACCACGAAGGAACTGACAGAACCGATGAGCAACCTCTCGATTCCGCTCTTCCCGAGCGAACCGAGAACGATCAGGTCGGCGCCGATCTCCCTGGCGAGGTTGAGCAGCTCCTCACCGGCATGCCCCTGCCGGAGGTGCGTCGTGACAGGAATGCCGGCCTCCCTCCCTGCTGCCACCGCCTCTTCCAGGATCTCCTTCCCCTCCTTGTCGAGAAGGCTGTACATGACCTCCCAGGTGTTGTCGACGGGCAGGGAGGAGAAGAGCCCGATCTCGATCACGTATGCCGCGTGCACCTCGGCCTTCCACACCTTCGCCACATCGACGGCCGTGCTGAGAGCCAGTCGACTCTGATTGGACCCGTCGATCGCCACCAGTACCTTCCGGAACATACACACCTCAGAAAATAGTCTTCATAGATTCGTCTTTCAGGGTAAAAACTTTTGTTTCGATCATAGACGAATCAAGCCGCCGGACCAGGGATGCCACGGGGTCATGGCTGGACCCGACCCCGCCCCGCGCGGGATCGATCACCAGGAAGTTCGCCCAAGCCCCGGTCTCGATCCAGGACGGCAGCCCGATCACCGCCGCCCCCTCGATCGCGGCGCGGAGGAGCAGCCCGGCATCGGTGCCGTAGACGAACGAGGTGAACATCAGCTCGCTGGCCATGTCCGGAGAAACGAACATCGCATTGTCGGTTCCCAGCAGCACCCGGCACCCATGGTCGAGCATCCTCGTGATCGGCGGGTGATGGGGACCCTGCGAGACCCCGAGCCGCCAGTTGGACCGGGGGCAGACCGCGATCGGGATCCCCTCGTCCGCGCAGCGACGAAGCTGCCGGTCCGTCGCATGTGTCATGTGCACCACGAAATCCGGGTGGCAGTCCAGGGCCGGGTCCACGTCCCCATCGTCCTGCTCACCCGCGTGAAACGCGATGATCCCTCCCCGTGCCCGGACGCGGGCGACCACCTCGTCATACCCGGACAGATCGCGTGCGCTCGCGATCCCGGCGCCGTCCGCGACCATCTCCCCTCCGTCCCGCCCGAGCCCGACCACGCGGATCGGGAGGTCCCGGGCCGCCATTCGGAGGAGTTCGATGCCCCGCACCCCCCCCTCCCGGAAGTCCGCGCAGCCGGTCGTGCCCCCCCGTACCATCCTCTCGAGGGTCGCGCGCATCCCGGCACGGCAGTCATCGGCCGGGGCCGCCCGGAGCATCCGGTGCTTGAGTCCGTCGGGCGGGCGGACGAGCGCGTCGAGGTCTCCCGGGGCCGGCACGTCCATGGCGACGGTGTCCCCGACGTGCGTGTGCGCGTTGAAGAAGGCCGGGCAGATCCATCGTGCGGGAGACCGCCTCCGCTCCTCGATCGCGACGATTCGCCCGGCTTCGACCACCACGTCTGCGGGGCGGACCTCCAGGTCCGGTCCCAGGAGAACGAGCCCCGAGAAGATGGTTGTCTCCATACCCTGTTTATTTAAACGACCAAAGACAGATATAGAATGGTATGGCGAAGAAGAGAGGCGGACGCCTGATCTCGTCGGCCGGTCTCGTCAACTACTACGAGAGCGAGGACCGGCGTGCGATCCACATCAATCCGTACTATGTCGTCGCGGTGGCGGCCGTGATCGGCGTCGTCGTGCTGCTGCTGAACATCCTCCTCTAGGTCCCCTTCGTCCACCCCTCCTGGTCATGGCGGGGGCCGGCGCACACTCATACGAAACGATGCTCCCCGGGCTGATCGACCTTCTCCTCCACCTCGACCAGAACCTGCCCCTGGTGATCCAGGAGTACGGCGTCGTCACCTACCTGATCCTGTTTCTGATCATCTTTCTGGAGACCGGTCTCGTCGTGACACCCTTCCTCCCCGGAGACTCGCTCCTCTTCGTCTCGGGGGCGGTTGCGGCCGCTGGCCATCTGGACCTCTTCCTGCTGCTCGCCACCTTCATCGCAGGTGCGATCCTGGGCGACACCGCGAACTACTGGATCGGGAACTACCTGGGTCTCCGGGTCCTGCAGCGGCGGTTCCCTCTGATCGTCCGGCAGGAGTACATAGACCGGACCTACAACTTCTTCGAACACTACGGGGGCCTGGCCATCTTCATCGCGCGTTTCGTCCCGCTCGTCCGGACCTTCGCGCCGTTCCTCGCAGGGGTCGGGACCATGTGCTACCGGCGGTTTCTGCTCTACAACGTCGTCGGGGCGGTCGCCTGGGCACTCGTCCTGGTGCTCGGAGGCTACTTCATCGGGACCGTCCCGGTCGTCAACGAGCACCTGGACCTTTTGATCTACGCGGTGATCGCCCTGACCGCGGGCTCGCTCATCTTCATCCTCTACCGGGTCGTGCACGGGTTCTATGCCAGGCGTGCCGGTTGAGGCTTCGCTCCTTCCAGGATGGTGACATCCAAATTCATTAAGGGGTCTTCGGGAGCACCTTTGATGGAGGAGGGATCGATGACTCCGCCCGTTCTCGAACGATACCGCACACCCATCATCATCGCGCTCGTTGCGCTCCTGGGCCTGATCGCATTCTGGATACGGATGCTCCCCGCGGGGCAGATCGGGTCCCAGGAGATCCTGACCTTCGTCGGGTCCGACGACCCGATCTACAACCTGCGCCAGGTCGAGCTGATGCTCGCAAACTTCCCCACCTACGCCTGGTGGGAGCCGATGACGCAGTTCCCGTACGGGACCGATCTCTACTGGGGGCCTCTTACCACCTATCTCGCAGCCATCCTCTGTCTCCTTCTGGGCGCCTCGACCCGGCCCGAGATCATCTACGCCTGTCTCTCCGTTCCGCCGCTCTTGGCGGGGGTGATGGTGCCGGTGGTCTACCTGATCGGCCAGCGGGTCTCCGACTGGAAGGGCGGGCTCGTCGCTGCCGGCCTGGTGACGATCGTCTCGGGCCAGTACTTCTACCGCTCCCTCTTCGGGTACTTCGACCATCACATGACCGAGGCCCTCGTCTCGGCGATCTTCTGCCTCGTCTACATCTGGGCGCTCCGGTATGTCCTCGATGGAAAGGTCTCGCTCGAGGACCGGTCGAGCCTGAAGAGGCCGGTGCTCCTCGGCCTTGTGGCGGGGATCGCGTACTTCGTCGGGCTCGTCGCGATGCCGACGATGATCCTGTTTGCGATGATCGTCGCCATCTACACGCTCGTCCAGGTCCTCTACAACGTCTACCGGGACCACTCGAGCGACGGCCTGCTGGTGATCAACACGGTGACGTTCTCGGTTGCACTGGTGCTCCTCCTCCTCTTCGGCCTGAAGAACACCGGGATCGACCTGTCGGCCTACACGGTCGGGCACGTCATCGCCTACCTGGGCCTGATCGCCGGGACCGCGATCCTCTGGGGGCTCGCCCGCTACCTCCGGGGCCGGCCGTTCGTCCACTTCCTGGGCGCCCTCGCCGGCCTCGGCATCGTGATCGGGGCGGTCCTCTTCGTGGCAGTACCGGACCTCTACAACGTCCTGATCGGAAGCTTCGGGGCCTTCTTCGGGCAGTACGACGTGACGAACACGGTACAGGAGGCGCGCGGCTGGTCGCTCGGTTCGGCCTGGTCCACGTTCCAGCTCGGTCTTCTCCTGATGTTCGGCGGCCTTGGGGTGCTCGCCTACCGGTTCTGGCGGGAGCACCGGGGGGACCACCTCTTCGTCCTCGTCTGGTCGGTCGTGATCCTCGTCTCGACCATTCAGCACATCCGCTACGAGTACTACCTCGCGGTGAACATCGCCCTGCTCGGTGGCATCGTCGTCTCCCAGGCGGTCGAGATCGGATGGAAAGACCTTGCGACGATGCTCGGTCTGGGACGGAGGGAGAGGCGCGAGGACCCGGCACCCCCCGCCGCCGGGCCCTCACCCAGGACGGGGAAGAAGTCGAAGAAGGCAGCATCCCGCCAGGCGACCGGAAAGCAGCGAGCCAGCGCAGCGCACCCGTCCTTTGACCTCGTCGGCGTCTCGGTGCTGATCGGTACCCTGCTCGTCACCATCTTCTTCGCCTACCTCTCCGCGCTCCCCCTCGACCTCGACGGAGACGGGCAGTACGACTTCACGACCTCCTATGCGACCGCGAACCTCGCGGTGAACCGGATGAACGGCGACTGGAAGGAGTCGCTCGAGTGGATGAGGGCGAACACTCCCCCGACCGGGATGGACATGAAGAAGGTCTACGAGAAGAAGGGCTTCTCCTACCCCGACCAGGCGTACGGGGTGATGTCCTGGTGGGACTACGGCCACCTGATCACCTACATCGCCGAGCGGATCCCGAACGCGAACCCGTTCCAGCAGGGCGTCTCGGGCCCGAACGGCTCCGCGGCATACTTCGTCTCCACCGATGAGTCGGTCTCGAACCGGATCCTGGACAACCTGAAGACCAGATACGTCGTCACCGATATCGAGATGGCCGTCTCGAAGTTCTGGGCGATGACCACCTGGTACAACACGTCCGCGCAGACGGCGCCGTACCAGATGACGATGTACGCACGGAACCAGCAGAACCCGAACGTCTACGACCCGGTCTCGGTCAACAAGCAGGAGTACTACCTGACCACGATCGCCCGTCTCCACAACTTCGACGGCTCCGAGACGGCACCGACGACCGCCTACTACATCGAGTACCAGGACCCCGCAAAGGCGAAGACCTCGTTGCCCCTGATCACCCGTGCAGAGACGATGAACGGAACCGGCGCCGCGCAGCGGGCGGCCGAGTACAACGCGCGGGCGCCGGAGGGCACCCACGCGATCGCAGCAGGCATCCAGCCGAACCAGCCGGTCGAGACGGTGCCGGCACTCGGGCACTACCGGCTGATCCACGAATCGCCCTCCAGCGCGGGCACCTCGGGACTGAAGTACGTCAAGGTCTTCGAGTACGTCCCGGGTGCCCGGATCCGGGGGGAGGGCCAGATCGAGGTCCCGGTCGTCACGAATACGGGCCGCACCTTCACCTGGCGTGCGACCGCCGTCGACGGCGAGTTCGTCGTCCCCTACGCGACCGGCGGAAATGAGGGGGTCCACACCACCGGGCCGTACCGGATCGTGGGGACCGGCCAGACCATCACCGTCCCGGAGTCGGCGGTGCTCACCGGCGCGACGGTCTGAACCGCCCCCTCCCTCTTTTTCCTCCTGCCCTGGCAGGCAAAAGGGGTATAACCGCCCGGGAAGAGATCTCTAGTGGATGTGGTCTTCCACCCTGCGCACCGGGTTCGTCATCCTGGTTCTCGTCATCGTCCTCGTCGCATGCTCGGGCTGTTCCGCGGTTCAGAGCGCGTCCTCGAACGAGACAGGAGGATTTTCGGACCTCACGGTCGAGCAGTTCAAGCAGAAGATCGAGGAGTACCGCGATCGACCGTCCGATCTCGTCATACTCGACGTCCGCACCCCGACCGAGTTCGAGAGGGAGCGGTTGCGCGATGCGGTCAACCTCGACGTCTCCGCGGGCGTCTTCAAGGACCGGGCAGCACGCCTCGATCGGGACCGGACCTACCTTGTCTACTGTCAGATCGGGACCCGTTCGGCCCACGCGGCAGCGATCATGGCCGATCTGGGGTTCACGAAGGTCTACAACATGAAAGGCGGCATCGTCAAATGGAAGGAGGCCGGCAACCCGACCGTGAGGGGGGCCTGAACGGAGCTGCGGGCCCAACAGTACCTCCCTGAGGCATCGGCCAAGGGATATATAGCCTGCCCCCCATCTCTACGTGGGAAGACACATGGTGGACCTGATTACGATCGCACTCGTCGTCGTGGTGCTCGTGCTGGGCGGGCTGGTTGCCTGGTTCATCGGCATCTACAACCGGTTCTATAGCCTCAGGAACTCGGCGGAGGCGACCCTCGGACAGATCCGGGTCGCGATGAAGAAACGGCTCGACATGATCGAGCAGCTCCTGGGAGCCGTCAGGAGTTATGCACAGTTCGAGAGGGAGACCCTCGAGAAGGTGACGGAGCTCCGATCCACGGTGATGAGCGGGGGTCCGGCCCAGCTGAACACGGTCGAGCGTGAGTCCCGTTCCATTCTCGGCTCGCTCTTCGCGGTCGCCGAGTCATACCCCGACCTCAAGACCTCCGCCACGGTCCAGGAACTGATCTCCTCGGTCCGGGGGGTCGAGGACGAGATCGCGCGCCAGCGGTACACCTACAACAACATCGGGCAGCAGCTGAACACGATGGTCGATACGATCCCCTCCAACATCGTCGCGCGCCTGATCGGGATGGTCAAACTCGAGTACCTCCAGTTCGAGGAGGCGATCGAGCAGCCACCGAAGATCGAGTTCTGAGCGGGCATGAGCGAAGCGAGGTCGCTGGCGACCCTGGTCACCATCGTGCTCGTCCTCGGGGTGGTGGGTGCGGCCCTCGCGCTCTGGATCCCCACCCTCTCGTTCGACTACCCGCTCTCGGTCGGACTCTACGAGGCCGAGTACCGTCTTAATGGCACGCTCGACGAGCGCTATCTCTACACGGTCGAGGACGCGGGGACGTACCGGATGCTCTACCGGGGGTTCGACGACCCGCTCGTCTTCGACCGGACCGGCTCGCCGCACATCGAGCTGATCGGGATCGAGCCTCCCCCCGGGTACCCCGCGTACGCACGGGATACCTCGGGCGAGGTGCGGGTGTTCGGAAGCGACGACCCCGGCGTGCAGGCGTTCGTCATCGCCCGTGCCGAGCCCAACGAAGTGGGGGTGGTCGAGACCGGGTACTTCAACCGGGGTTCCTACGAGGCCCGCTACCGGTTCATCATCCGTCCTCCGATCGAGTACGACGACACCCTGGTCCATGTCAACCTCATGCTCGCCCGCGAACACGTCCCGTACCGGTCGATCCGGATCGTCCTCCCGTCCCAGGGGGTCCGGGAGGTCCTCGCCTACCCCCCGACCCTGGTTCAGTCGCGCGAGAATGAGCGGATCGTCATCACGGGCATCGCGGGCGAGGACGAGACCGTCGCGGTGGAACTCCTCCTCGACCGGCCGATGCTCGACCAGGTCGCCGGGTTTCCCCGCCCGATCGACGATATCGAGGGAAAAACCCGGAATGCGAGCCTTTTCTACAATCTTCCCTACCAGGTTGCGCAGGGCCTCTACTGGATCGGGATCCTGTTTGTGCTCGCGGTCCCCTTCCTCCTGGTCCTCGTCCACCGCCGGCACGGGCGCGAGCGTCCGTTCACGGTCCCCGAGTTCCTGAGCACGGTGCCGAACCGGCAGCGGAAGCCCTGGGAGGTGAACCTGCTCTATACCGGTGATGCCACCACGTCCGATGAGAACGGGTTCTACGCGACCGTGCTCGACCTCCACCGTCGGGGGATCATCCGGATCGAGGAGATCGAGGGGGGCGACGACGTGCTGATCCATCTCACCTCCGCCACGCCGGACGACGGATACGAGGCGGAGGTCGTCTCCTTTCTCCGGTCGATCGCGAACGGGGACGGCATTGTCGATACGAGGGACCTCTCGGGCCTCCGGGAACGGGCAAAGCATGACAGCGCCCTCGAGTCGACGATGATCCGGCACCTGGGGGCGTACCGGGCGCTCGCCTCGCACACCGACCCCTTCGTGGTCGCCGCGCACGTCGTCCCGGGGCGTATCCACCTCCTCCCGATCGTGATCGCGGCGATCGTCCTCGCCTGCATCTCGTTCCTATCGCTCTTCCTCTTCCCCGGGGTGAGCGTCCGGTTCGTCGGTCCCGTCCTGCTCTCCGCCCTGGGCGTCGGCCAGTCCCTGATCGCGGTCGCGTTCCCCTCGACCCTCTTCGGCCACTGGAAGGACGACGCCTACCGCGAGCGGCTCGAGTGGGAGGCCTTCGCCCGCTTCCTCTCGGACCTCGCCCTGATCCGGCAGTACTCGCCCGCGGACCTCTCCATGTGGGGTGAATGGCTCGTCTACGGCACGGCCCTCGGGGTCGGGGACCGGGTGGCACGTGCCATGCGCGAGCTGAACGTACGTCTCCCCGACGAGGTGGCGGTACCGACGCACCTGCAGTCTGCGTTCGTCCCGATGCTCTTCTTTACGCCCCCCTCCTCCGGCGGGAGCGGCGGCGGAGGCGGTTTCGGTGGAGGGGGGTTCGGCGGCGGCGGGGGCTTCGGAGGGGGCGGCGCGGGCGGTCGCTGACCCCGATCGTCTCCCCCCCTGACCCGGTCTATTCGCCCAGATGCCCGGACAGGGTCCGCTCCCGCTGGTCGAAGAAGAGGCGGAGCCAGAGCTCGGTGATGAAGACCCGGAAGACCTCGTGCGAGTAGGGGGCCCTTCCTGCCCGGTAGTCCGCGTAGTCCTCGGCGACCCGGGTCGCATCCCAGTACCGGCGCGACCGGAACGACTCTGAGGCGAGCACCTCCTCGACGAGCCCGGCCAAGGCACCCCCCATCCAGACCTCCTCCGGCGTGACGAAGCCCATCTTGTCCATCCGGCACCGGATCGCCTCGGGGACGAGGCCCCGGATCGCACGCCGGAGTACCCTCTTCGTCACCCCGCGCCGGAGCTTCTGGTCGAGCGGGAGCGACGCGAGGAACTCGACGACCCGGTAGTCGAGGAACGGGACCCGGGCCTCGATCCCGAAGTGCATCGCGTTCCGGTCCTCGTAGTGGAGGAGGGCGGGAAGGTTCGTGGAGACCGTCTCGCGCTCAAGGACCCGGTCGAGGGAGCCCGCGTACCGGTGGATCGGCTCCGCCTCGATCCGGAGCGCACCGCGCCGGCGGCGTCGGACCACGAGCTGGCGTGCGGCATCGATGAAGAACCCGCGGTGATGCCGGAACGTGCCCGACGCCTCTTCAAGGAGCCGGAGGAGCCGGCCCTGCCGGGCGAGGGTCGAGAGATACGTCCCCTGGTACGCAAGGTATCCCGCGAGCTGCTCGTCGGCGCCCTGACCGTCCAGCACGACGGTGACCGAGCCGGATGCCAGGCGCATCACGCAGTACTGGGCGTAGATGGAGAGGGAGCCGAACGGCTCGTCCTGTGCCCAGATAAGGTCGAGGAGATCCTCGGAAAGCCTCTCCGGGTCCGGCTCGACACAGGCGTCCGACACCCCGGTCGCCTCGACGGCCGCCCGGATATACCGCCGTTCATCGAACCGGGGATCGGCGTAGACCGCCGAGAAGGTCCGCTGCCGGTCCCCGACCGATGAGGGGTGCTCATCGCGCAGCAGGCCGGCGATCAGGGCGACGATGGTCGAGGAGTCGATCCCGCCCGAGAGGCAGGTACCGACCGGCACGTCGGCCCGGAGACGGAGACGGACCGCGTCCGTGAGCAGGGCGAGGAGCCGGGAGGGTGCCGCCGCCTCGAGCTCCGGCGTTGATCCGATCGCGCCGTTCACCGACAGGCTCCACCAGCGGACGGGCTCCTGCAGTCCCTGTTCGTTCGCGACCATCCAGTGCCCGGGGGGGAGCTGGCGGATCCCCTCGAAGAGCGTCAGTTCGGAGTGGTCGAGGACGCCCCAGGCGAGGAAGGTGGCGAGGGTGGTCGGGCACGGGGTGCGCCCGACCGACGGATCGGCGAGGAGCGCCTTGCACTCGGAGGCGAAGAGGAGCCGATCCCCGTCACGGGTATAGTAGAGCGGCTTGACCCCGAGTCGGTCCCGGGCGAAGAAGACCTCACGCCGCCTGCGGTCCAGGATCGCCAGGGCGAACATCCCGTTGAACCGTGAGAGGCACTCTCTCCCCCACTCGGCATAGGCGGCGAGCACCACCTCCGTGTCGGTGCCGGTGCGGAACCGGTGGCCGGCCCGTTCGAGCTCGCCCCGCAGTTCCAGGAAGTTGAAGACCTCGCCGTTGAAGACGATCGCGAGCGAACCGTCCGCCGTCAACATCGGCTGGCGCCCCTCGTCCGAGAGGTCGATGATCGCGAGCCGCCGGTGGGCGAGGCCGATCGGCCCCTCGATCAGGGTCCCCGCGCCGTCCGGCCCGCGGTGCGCGAGGAGCGCGCTCATCCTCTCAACCAGGACCGGATCGGCCAGCCCTCCGTCGAACCGGACGACCCCTGCGATCCCGCACATCGCAGAGTGGTTCGATCGCGGCGGATTTATGCCCTCGGACGGGCGGTCGACGCACGGTCTTATATCCTTCCGTACCGATCCGCTCACCATGCACCGGGCCGTACTCCTCCTGGTCTGCCTGTTGGTCGCACCCGCGTCGGGGGCGGTCCACTACGTGGCAACGGACGGCGACGACCAGAACCCCGGGACCGTCGACCAGCCCTGGGCGACACCGGGCTACGGCTCGCGCCAGCTCCTGCCCGGGGATACGCTCGTCATCCGGAACGGCACCTACCACCTCTCGCGGTTCGACGACGATCTGCTCTTCCCCCCGTCCGGTGAGCCCGGGGCCTGGTGCACGATCCGGGGAGAGGGTGCAACCGTGCTCGCCGGGAGCGGGGACCTCTATGCCGCCGCAGTTCTGGATTCGGTCTCGTACGTGCGGATTGCCGATCTCGAGATCACGAGCGATCGCGGTGCTCCCTTCCGGGACGGCATCTCGCTCGAGGGGGCGTGCACCGGGATCGTGCTCGAGGATCTCCGGATCCACCACATCGACGGGTTCGGGATCAACATCCAGAACGTGGACGGGTGCACCGTCCGCCGGTGTCGCCTGACCTACTGTGGATTCGGCGGGATCGGCGGTCCGATCGGCACGCATGGCGGCATCCGTCGCCTGGTCGTGGACGACTCGGACCTCTCCTACTCAGGGCACTACTACCGGGGCGGTGATGGCGTGGGGAACCCGTACACCCGCCCGGACGGACTCGGGCTCGAGCCCTCGGACGGCCCGGTCGAGATCAGGAACACGACCGCCTCACACAACCGGGGCGACGGACTCGACTCGAAGGCCCGTTCCACCACGATCCACCATTGCGTCGTCACGAACAACACCTGCGACGGCGTCAAGCTCTGGGGTGACGGTTCCACGGTCGAGAATACGGTGATCTCCGGGACGGGGGATGGGGTATACGGACCCTCCCCCTGGGCGGGGATCGTGATACAGGGAGAGGCGGGTGCCTCCTTTCGGATCGTGAACGTCGCCGTCCGCGACCACCCGGACCGAAGGGCATACCCAGTCTACGTCCAGTACGACAGCCGGGACGTCCCGATCCGGGTCCTGGTCAGGAACACGGTGATCGCGGATGGGTACGGTCCCGCCTGGTTCGGACCGTCCGTGGACCTTGCCATCGATCACACGCTCGTCTTCCGTCCGGGGGGAGTGGACCCCGTCGAGGCGAGGGGTCGGTCCTGGAGCGTCCCCGAGATCGAGGGAGGGGCGCTCGGAGACGGCAACCTCTGCCGCCATCCCCGCTTCGTCGGACCGCCGTCGGACTCGGGCAGCGACTGCCGGCTCCTCCCCGACAGCCCGGCGATTGACGCGGGGAACATCGTGGATGCACCCGTGACCGACCTCGCATGGGACCAAAGGCCGCGCGGGTCAGGGTGCGATATCGGGGCATTCGAACGCGCAGCGGCGGAGGTTCTCCCGGGCGGCGCGGGTCTCCCCGGGGATCCCGACCGGGACGGTCGCTTCGAGGACGTGAACGGCAACGGCCGGAAGGACTTCGCGGACGTGGTCCTGCTCTTCTCGGATCTGGCGTGGTGCGCCGGGCACGAACCATTCGCGTTCGACTTCAACCACAACGGACGAACCGATTTCGGAGACGTGGTCGCCCTCTTCCATCGTCTCTGACGTCCCCGGGCTCAGGCAAAGAACGGCGCCCGTCGCCTCACCGCCTCGCGGAAGGCCTCCTCCAGGGGGGGGCCGGAGAGGCCACGGACGTCCACCAGGTTGTCGGAGCGGAGCAGGCAGGGCTTCAGCCTCCCGTCCGACGTGAGCCGCAGGCGGTTACAGTAGGCGCAGAACTCGGTGTTGTGAAGGGGCCGGACCACCTCCACCTCCGCACCCCTGACGAAGTACTTCTTCCGGTGGTGCATCCGCCGGATCTCGACCCGGTCCGCCATCGCCGCGATCCGGTCCTCGATCCCCTGCACGTCCCCATGGTGGTCGCAGTCCCGGAACTGCATCAGCTCGATCAGCTGCAGGACCAGGTTTGCATCCTGGCGGACGTAGTCGATCAGAGCATCGACCTCGTCCTCGTTGATCCCCGAGAGGACGACCATGTTGATCTTCACCGGCGTCAGGCCCGCCTCGAGAGATGCCTCGACCCCTGCGAGGGCCTCGCCGAGCATCGGATGCCCGGTGATGCGCCGGTACCGGGCCGGGTCGAGGGAGTCGATCGAGACGTTGACGCGGGAGAGACCCGCCTGCTTGAGGGCATCCGCCCGGTCGGCCAGCAGGGTCGCGTTCGTCGTCATCGAGGACTCCATGCCGGGCGGGACCGATGACACGATCTCCTCGAGGTCCCGGCGCAACAGGGGTTCGCCGCCCGTGAACTTCACCGAGCGGATCCCGAACGTCCGGGCCACCCGGAGGATCTCGGCGATCTGCTCCCTCGGGAGCTCCTCCTCGGGGTGCTGCTCCCCCTCGGCGTGGCAGTAGATGCAGTTGAGGTTGCAGGCCTGGGTCAGGCTGATCCGGATGTTCGAGACCGTGCGGCCGAACGGGTCAGTCAGCATCCGGCGCACCCCCGACAAAGTTCTTCCCGATCACGTAGCACTCCCGCGAGCCCCTCCGGCTCGCCTTCGCCTGGTAGGTGCGGACCGAACGGAAGACCTGTCGTACCCGGGCGAGGAATGCGGGGAAGTCCTCTCCCTGGAACGACTTGACGAGGAAGTTGCCGCCGGGCTTGAGGGTCGCACGGGCGAAGGCGAGCACCTGTTCGTCCAGTTCGATCGCGCGGGCCTGGTCGTACGACCGCTGGCCCGAGAGCTTCGGGGCGGCGTCCGAGACGACGACGTTCACGACCCCGAGGGTGGAGCGCACCCGTTCCCGGACGGCAGGATCGTTCAGGTCCCCCACGACCGTCTCGACGCCGTCGATCGGGGCGATCGGGTTCAGGTCGACCCCGATCACCTTCCCCGTGGTCAGAGACCTGAGCACCTGGAGCCAGGAGCCCGGGGCGGCTCCCAGGTCGACCACGTTGTCGTCCGGCCTGATGATCTTCGCGTGCTTCTGGACCTCGATCAACTTGTATGCGGCCCGCGAGCGGTAGCCCTCCCGAACCGCCGCCCGGTACTGCCTGTCCTCTCCCCACTGAGATCCCATGCTCCCTTCCTGTCCACGAATGACGCTCTGTTGCGACCCGTTCAGAAAAAACGGTGCATATCACCCGTCCGCGTGCCGTCCTGGTGCGATATCATTAAAACTATGTCTGGTCAGTTTATAATAGAGAGTGTCAGGGATATCCATGTTACGCGCCACCATCGACGCAGACGTCTTCAAAGAGGCGGTCGACGCCATCGCGGCCCTCGTGAGCGAGTGCCGGCTCCATGTCAGTCCAGAGGGTATGAGAACGCGGGCCGTCGATACCGCGAACGTCGCGATGGTCTCGCTCGAACTGACTCCGGCGGCGTTCGAGACCTTCGAGGCCGCCGAGCGTCCCCTCGGCATCGACGTCACCAAGCTGAAGAACATCCTGGGAACGATCAAGGGGGATGACAGGCTCCTCCTCACGGTTCCGGCCGACTCCCAGGTGCTGAACCTGGCCTTCCAGAGTTACCGGTACTCGTTGACGATGCTGGACCCCAACACGATTCGGAAGGACCCGAACGCCCCCGCGCTCGAGCTGCCAGGGCAGGTCGTTCTGGACGGGACGACCCTCGCGAACGCGATCAAGGCGGCGGGCGTGGTCTCGGACAAGATCGCACTCGGGATCGACCCGGAGGCACGGGTCTTCTACATGGAGGCGGAAGGGGATACCGAGAACATCCGGCTCGAGCTCGGCTCCGCGGACCTCCTGTCGCTCACCGAGACGAAGGCCCGGTCGCTCTTCTCGATCGACTACCTGAAAGACATGTCGAAGACGATGGGCCGGTCCGAACGGGTGGAGATCGGGATCGGGGTCGACCACCCGGTCCGGTTCTCGTTCGAGATCGCGAACGGGGCCGGCAGGGTCGTCTACCTGCTCGCACCGCGGATCGAGGCGGACTGAACCGGGAGACCGGATGCCGGTGGGCTTCGACGAGAAAGATCTGGCACGGTTTCCCTTTTTAACGGAGGCCCAGGCGAAGATCGCCGGCTCCCAGCTCAACCACCTCGATACCTTTCTCGCCTCAGGGATCGGTCGCCGGATCATCCAGAAGGCGACCGACCGGGTCGAAGCGGCGCTCACGATCCCACCTCAGGGGCTGCTCGACCACTTTCGACTCTCAGAGGGGGACATATCGAACCCGCTCGAGTCACTCTATACCTACGGTATGGCACGGATCATCGTCTCGTGCCTCAATGACCGGACTGCGTTCGAGCGGCTGATCAACTACGAGGCCCGTCGCTCCTCCTTCTTCCTGATGAATGACGATTCGAACGAGACGGCCCCGGTGGAGGCCGCCAGGCGGGAGGCCGTCGCCGCCCAGCTCGGCCTCTCGCTCTCCGGGAACACCGTGACCGTCCCGGCATACATCGAGATGGTCGCCGGCCTGCAGGAACCCCTCTGGCGGCTGGTCAACCGGGAGGTGTACGGGGGGCTCGTCCGTGTCTATCCGACCGAGATGGAGGTCCTCCTCCGGGAACGGATCCGGGTCGTGATCCGGGCGCGCGGCATGCCCCGGGTGCCTCCCGAGGTCTGCGAACACCTCGCTGTATCGGTCGGGCACCTCTCTGCCGTCCTCCAGGGGCAGATGCTGCGGGATCTGGGTCCGATCGACGAGTCGCGCTACCCGCCGTGCATGAACGCCCTGCTCGCCGCGCTGCTCACCGGAAGGAACCTCACCCATATGGGTCGGTTCGCCCTGACCGCATTTCTGCATACGATCGGACTCTCGACGACCCGGATCGTCGAGCTCTACCAGCGGTCTCCGGACTTCGACATCGAGAAGACCCTGTACCAGGTCGAACACATCTCGGGCCGTTCGGGGACGGAGTACACACCCCCCTCGTGTGCAACGATGGAGACGAACGGCCTCTGCGCGGGCCGTGACGGACTGTGCGAGCGGATCAACAGCCCTCTCGGCTACTACCGGAAGATGAGGGGGAAGGCCGCACCCGAACAGGAGCCAGGGGAGGACGGGGTCTAGGCCATCCTCTGGTTGATGATGTACCCCGCCCCGCTCATGATGACGAGGAAGAGCGCGATGGCGGTCAGGTACGCCGGGCCAGCGGGCAGGACGAACGGGAGTCCGACGATCAGGATGATCATGAGGACCAGGGCGACGACTCCGATCGCAAGGTCGAGAAGACGGGTGTCCATCCCTGTACCGGTTATCCTGCAGCATTAAGTCTGTATCGAACCGGGGGTTCCGTCACACAAACCCCATGTAGAATGAGCAACCATCACTCCGCCATGGAGATCACCGACACCCTGCGGAGCTTTCTGGAGAGCGGCGAGGATTGGGAGCGCAAGCCCACCTCGGTGCCGGGCGTCTTCCTGATCAAGCTCCCGAAGACGCGGACGCGTCCCGCTTCACTGGCCCTGGAACTGAACCCGATCGGTGAGGGGGGTCTCCCGATCAAGAGGAAGGGGATCATGATCATGAACTCGCACGAACACGAGGCATTCCGCACCCTCCTCGAGAACCCGAAGATCGGGACCGTCCTGGCCGCGATCGAACAGCTCTTCCCCGAGCGGCGGCACCAGGGGAGGCCCGCGAACGACGTTGTCGAGATCTGATCCGGTCCCGTTCGCGGTCAGCACCCTCGACACGACCTTTCCAGGGGTGGCCCCCCCC
>JAKPPV010000066.1 GCA_029547145.1 Methanobacteriota archaeon | reverse complement strand
TTCTGGATGATCATGTCGACGGGGATGTTGCGATCCGACAATGTCGTGAAGAGCCGGGCTGCAATCCCGGGACGGTCCGGGACATGGACGACGGTGACCTTGGCCTGATCCCGGTCATAGGTGACTCCCGACACAACGACTGCTTCCATTTCCTCATCCTCCTTGGTGACCAGAGTCCCCGCATCGTCCGTGAAAGACGATTTCACGTACACGGGCACATCGTATTTCTTCGCCAGCTCGACCGAGCGGGGGTGCAGCACCTTGGCCCCGGCGCTCGCCATCTCGAGCATCTCGTCGTAGGACACCCGGTCGAGCTTTCGGGCCGCCTGACACAGGTTGGGGTCCGTCGTGTAGACACCGTCGACGTCCGTGTAGATCTCGCAGACGTCGGCCTTCAGGGCGGCCGCAAGGGCCACGGCGCTCGTGTCGGAACCCCCGCGGCCCAACGTGGTGATGTGGTTCTCCGAGTCGACCCCCTGGAACCCGGCCACCACGACCACGTGGCCCTTCTTGAGCTCCTTCTCGATCTCGCGGGTGTCGATCTTGACGATTCGGGCCTTCGTGTGGGCCCTGTCTGTATGGATCCTGACCTGGTGGGCCAGGAAGGACCGGGCCTTGTGCCCCATGCGGTTGAGGGTGATCGCCAGCAGCGTCACCGTGACCTGTTCGCCCGTCGCGATCAGGGCGTCGTATTCCCGGTCGTCGGGCCGGTTCTCCGAGGCCTGGTTCGCCAGGCCGATGAGGCGGTCGGTCTCACCCGCCATGGCCGAAAGGACGACGACGAGCTGGTTTCCCCCTTCCTTGGCACGGACGACCCGCTCGGCCACGTTCCGGATCTTCTCCAGGTTGGCGACGGACGTCCCGCCGTATTTCTGTACGATCAGCGCCATGCGATTCCTCCGGATTTCAGATGGTCCTCCAGTTTTCCCAGTGCGTCCGGGGGGCCCTCGATGATGAGCTCCCGGGTGTTCTCGTCGATGTAGGCCATGCGGACGACGATCGTCGTCTGCGGCAGCAGATCCCGGATCTTCTCGGCCCATTCGATGACGACGACCCCTCCGCCGTAGAAGTACTCCTCGTAGCCCATGTCCTCCAGGTCCGCGGGGCCCGACAACCTGTAGACGTCCAGGTGGATTAGGGGGAGCCTCCCGGGGTACTCGTTGACCAGGGTGAAGGTGGGACTCACGACGGGCACGTTCTCCGCCACACCGAGCCCTTTCGCGATGCCCTGGGTGAGACT
>JAKPPV010000062.1 GCA_029547145.1 Methanobacteriota archaeon | reverse complement strand
ACCACGAATAGATCCCCGCGTGGCGACGGTGGCTCTGCCGCCGTTCCGGTAGCGATCCGCTCCGTCGGGTAACCCAGGTCCTCGCAGACGGCGACCCGGGCTGCCGGCGGGAGGAGAGCCGCGAGCCCCTCAACCTCGAAGGCAGGGTCAGCAATGATGAAGACGATCCGGCCCCTCTCTATCTCTTCAATGGCGCTGGCGACGGCGTGGTCATGGTCATTCCCGTGAGCCCGGACAACCGCCACCCTCGCGAGCGGGAGTCTTAGCCTCGCAAACGCGACCTGCAGCGATGAGATCCCGGGAACGATATCACCCTCCAGGAGCGGCCCGAGCCCCGCAAGCATCGGGTCGCCGGTCGAGAGGACGACCGCATCGCGGGGGAGCGAGCGCAGGCTCCGGTAATCCGTGATCCCGTGCACCTCACACCCCGGCGGGATGGCGTCCCGGGCAAGCGCGATCGCCCTCGCGGAGCCATAGACAACCGACGCATCATTAAGAACCTTCACAGCGTCCGCTGTCAGCATCCCGGGACCGCAGCCAACACCGACAATCTTCATGACGACTCCCCTATAACCCGGCCATCGCGGTCGACTATCACGACCCTGACACCGGGATACCGCGACCGGAACGCCTCAAGTTCGCGCCGGAGCACCTCCTCCCCCCCGGGGGTCGCCATCAGTTCCTCCACCGTCGCACAGCCCGTTCCCTCAAGGATCTGCGGGTTCATGAACCTCAGGATCAGGCCCGGCAACCCGCAGACGATCGGATCACCGCCCGCGGCAGCCTGGAGCGCTTCAGCAAGATGGTTCCCGACAAGGATGGCCTCACGTTCCGGGAATAGAAGTCTGGAGTAGCGCAGCCCGAGTCGTCCGGTCGTCAGCACCACCGCATCGGCGTTTGCAACGCGCTCAAGAACCCCCTCCGTCACGTGGTCGTCCCAGGGTTCCACAAGCCCCGTCGTCCCGAGCACCGATATCCCGGCGTGCACCCCGACCTTCGGGTTCAGTGTCTTCTGCGCCACCTCAGCACCCCGCGGAACGGTGAGTATGATCGTCGCCCCGGATAACCCGGTCTCCTCCATCGCCTCGTCGATCGAGCGCCTGATGCACTCAAGCGCCGTGGCGCTGATCGCCGGCGTCCCCTGGCGATGGCGCGGGGTGTCGCGGTCGAAACTCCCTATGCCCTCACCCGGGACGAAGTGCGCTCCATCATTGAGAGAGGGT
>JAKPPV010000051.1 GCA_029547145.1 Methanobacteriota archaeon | reverse complement strand
GAGGGTGGAGCCTACCGGACGGACGGGGTGGACATCGAGCCGCTGCCGGGCGGGGGGTATGCGGTCTGCTACATCCGCGAGGGTGAGTGGACGCGGTACACGGTGGAGTCCCCGTCAGGCGCGACCTACCCGGTCGAGCTCCGGGTGAGCCGGTGGTACGACACGCCCCGGACGGTGGAACTCCTGGTGGACTCGACCCTGCAGGCGACGGTGACGGTCCCGAAGACGGGCGGGAGCACGGCGTACACGACGGTCTCGACCTCTCTAGCGGTCCCCGCGGGCCTGCACACGGTGACGCTGCGGTACCACGGCGGCTCGATGAACATCGACGCGTTCACCTTCGGGTCCCCCACTGCCGGCAGTCCGCTCGGCGACGCGGTCGACGCCCCGACCCTCTCCTGGTCCTCCGGAGGTTCCTCCCCCTGGACGTACCAGCGGACCGTGACGCACGACGGGTCCGATGCAGCCCGGTCGGGGGCGATCGGGGACGGGCAGCGCACCTCGCTCTCGACCGTGATCACCGGCCCGGCGACGGTCTCCTGGTGGTGGCGCACCTCATCCGAGCCAGAGTACGACCATCTTTTCCTCCTCGTCGACGGGCAGATCCGGCAGGTGATCTCCGGCGAGTCCGGGTGGCAACAGTCCGCGACCACCATCGGTCCCGGCGACCATACGGTCGCCTGGGAGTACGTCAAGGACGGGTCCCTGGACCGGGGGTCCGACTGCGGGTGGCTCGACCAGGTCACCCTCTCTGACCCCGCCGACGGGAGGACCGCGGACTTCGGGGTCTCTGCCACCTGCGGCAGGGCGCCGTTCGAGGTCCGGTTCACGGACGGGTCGACGGGTGCGCCGACGGCGTGGTCCTGGTCGTTCGGGGACGGGGCGACGTCGGTCGAGCAGCACCCCACCCACACCTACGCGTCGAACGGGTTCTACACCGTCACGCTCCGGGTCTTCTATGCCGATGGTGCCACCCGGACGGTGACGAAGGAGTGGTTCATCCACGCCTCCTCCCTCTTCTGAAGGCACGGGACTGTGCGCGCGCCGGGCGTCCCCGGCAGGGTCCCCCCCCTGCCGGAGGGATCGTGACCGGTCCCACCAGAATCTATATGCCCACACCGTCCCAGATTCTCTGGAATGCGACTGTCTCTGCTCTCTCTCACCCTCGCACTGGTGCTCTGCTGCGCCGTCCTGCCGGTCACGGTTGCCGCAGCCGAGTACTACCAGTTTGCCGAACGCTGGTCGTTCGACGAGAAGGACCGGGGATACCTGGAGCGGCCGGGCGGGATCACCGGCGACGCCCAGGACCGGGTGTATATCGTCGACCGCGCACGCTCCGCCGTCCGGTACTACTCCGGGTCGGGTGAGTACCTGGGACGCTGGGGTGCGCCGGGTACGGGTCAGCTCCTCTTCGACGACCCGGTCGACGTCTCGATCGATCCCCTCGGACGGATCTACGTGGCCGACACGGGCAACCGCCGCGTCCAGGTCTTCAACACGGGGTGCGACGTGATCGCCACCTGGTCGGGGGTCCGGTACAAGAAACCGGTCGACGTGGCGGTCGTCCGGAAGGGGAAGGCATACGTGGCCGACCTGGAGCAGCCCGAGATCCTGGTCGTGGACGAGTCCGGGTACGTCGGGTCGACCATTGGGACCGAGGGAACCGGGGACGGCGAGCTCCGCCGTCCGCGGGCGCTCGCGCTCGACTCGGGGGGCAACCTTCTGGTCCTGGACGAGTCCAACGCCCGGGTGACGAAGTTCGACCCGAGCGGGCAGTTCGTCCTCGCGATCGGTTCCCAGGGCGACGGTGACGGCCAGCTGAACAGCCCCGAGGGGCTCGCGGTCGACGCCATGGACAATATCTACGTCGCCGACTCCGGGAACGGCCGGATCGTGAAGTTCAGCCCGGAGGGCGAGCAGCTCGCGGTCTTCGGAGGGCGGGGATCGGAGGACGGCACGTTCGAGGAAGGGCCGTTCGCCGTCTGGGTCGACTCGAAGGGTGCGGTCTACGTCCCCGACGTCGCCCGGCACGGGGTGCAGGTCTTCGTGCAGGGCGAGGCGCCCGTCGAGACACCGCCAGAGAACTCGACCGCCCCGTCGGAGGGGAACACCACGGTCCCCGCCGGGAACAGCACCGAACCGGGTGCCAACAGCACCGCGCCGAACGGGACGGAGCCCTCCGGGACGGTGACGGAGACGACGGAGGTCCCGTCCCTCACCCCGCTCCCGAGCATCACGCCGGTGAACATCACGCCCTACGCGACCCCGACCCTTCCGAAGAGCCTGCCGGTGCCGCTCGCCGGGCTGATCGGCGCACTCGTCGCCGCCGGCCTCCTCGCGGGACGGTACCGGAAGAAGTAGACCCCCTCCGGGACGAGGTCCGGCCCCTTCTCTTTCTCCCTCCCTGCCGGGTCGTGCACCGTGGGGCAGCCCGGACCCCGCGTGCCCTCCGGAGCCGGCCCGTTCAGCCCACCCGGCGCCAGACCCAGACGAACCGCTGGAGGGCGGTGAAGTGCCCGAGGAGACCGAACAGGACGAGCGTCCACCCGAGCAGCCTCATCCCGCCCACCGTGCCGCCGAACGCGAGGTCGAGAAGGGAAGCGGCCATCAGGAGGACGAGCCGGTCGGCCCGGCCCAGGACCCCCCCGTAGTAGCGCCCCACCCCGACCGCCTGCGCCTGGGTCCCGAGGTACGAGGCCATCAGCACGCCGGTCAGGGCGAAGACCCCGATCTGCCAGGAGGCGAACCCGCCGGCGAAGATCCCGGTGATGATGAAGATGTCCGCGTACCGGTCGATCGCGTGGTCGAGAAAGTCGCCGCGCGGTCCCTGCCGGCCGGTTGCCCGGGCGAGCGCCCCGTCGACCGCGTCGAAGACCGCGTTCGCCGCGACGCAGACGAGGCCCCCGGCGATCGAGCCGGCGGCGTAGAGGAGTCCACCGGCGAGCGCGAGAACGAACGAGAGGGTGGAGAGCTGGTTCGGCGTCAGCCGGAGGCGGATGGCGATCCGGACCAGGAGGTCCAGGACCCCGGCGACGTGCGGCCGGTACGAGTCGAGGGTCATGGCCCCACCACGAGATACCCCGAGAAGTCGATACGGCCGTGCGAGGGCGGTTCGCGCCCCGCGACGAAGGCGGCGACCAGGTCCGCCGTCTCCCCGACCGGCCGGTCGGTCGTCTCGATCTCCAGGACCCGGTCCGGCGGGTGACGTTCGAGGGCCTCGCAGAGGACCACGTCGAGCGCCTCCGCCTCCACGTTCTCCCGGACCTTCGCGGGCGGATACCCCCGGGCGTTCAGCCGTCGCTCCAGCTCGTCCGGACGGCAGCGGAGGATCACCAGCCGGTCGCAGGGGAGGAGGTGGGCGAGGCCCCCCTCGACATAGCCGTCGACCGGCTCGAACGCGGCGGACCAGGCCTCCTCGTCGACCTCCCGGACCCCGTCCACCTCGTCGACCACGAACGGCCCGACCGTCTCCGCGACCCGCACGACCCGCTCACCCCGCCGGGCGAGCTCGTCACCGAGCGCAGTCTTGCCCGTCCCCGGCGTCCCGGCGATCCCGACCATCATCCTAACTCTGGTGCACCCACACGGGATAAGAACCGATCGTCCCGCTCTCTCTGCCGCCGACCCGGTCGATATCTCTATCTCCTCCGGTGTCCAACCGGCTGGACAGCCTGATCCCGGCTCCGGGGAGCCAGCGGCCCCTTTCGGACGTGCGGGACCGGGTCCCCTCCCATGATCGGTCAATCACGCCTGGTGCTCACCATCCTGCTCCTGGTGGTCCTTTCCACCGTCCCCGCGCCGGGCGGCGCCTCGACCCTGCCGGATGGAACGACGCCGAACGCGACGCCGGGGGAAGGGCATGCGGGTCCGGGCCACGGCTTTACGCTCCCGCCCGGAGGGGTCGCGGGCCTCTCCCGCTACGCACCGGAGATGGTCGACCCCGCCCTGCCCGACGACGACCAGGCGAGCCCTTCCCCGGTGCTGGTGCACCGCCTGCACCGCGACCTGCTGACCCGCATCAGGACGAACTCGTCGGACCCCGCCGCCATCGACCGGTTCATGGGGACCCGTCTCTTACCGCCCCCGGTATGGAGCGGCGGTCTCCCCTCGAAGGGGAGCCCCCGGGCCCTCGTGATCCTCGTCGACTTCCCCGACAGCCCGGCCCTCCCGTCTCAGACCGTGGCGGACGTCTCGTCCAAGATGTTCGGCGATGGAGGGTACAGCCCCGACGCTCCGAAGGAGAACCTGCGCAGGTACTACCAGCGCTCGTCTTTCAATCAGCTCGACCTCTGCGGTGACGTGTACGGCTGGTACCACAGCCCGTACACGCGGGAGGAATACCTCGACCTGGCGGCTGCATACCAGCAATTGTACGGGGACGTATACGGCCCCCGGATCGGGATCGCGTGCGCCCGCAGCGACCTGCTCTTCGACGCGCTCTCCGCGATCGACCCGCAGGTCGACCTCTCCCGCTACGACAACAACCACGACGGGACGATCGACGCGGTCTTCCTGAAGTACGCAGGCGAGCCCGGGGAGTGGGCGAGCCTCTTCTGGGCCTCGCAGGCGAGATACGCCTGGAACGAGGGGATCTTCGACGGTGTCCGCCCGAACAAGTACGTCTTCTCCTGGTATGCCTCGCAGTCCAGGGACACCTCGTACCCGCTCTACCGCCCCTCGACCGACATCCACGAGACCGGACACCTGCTCGGGCTGCCCGACTACTACGACTACGATCCGACCGTGGGGCCCAGGGGCGGCGTCGGCGGCATGGACATGATGGACGCGAACTGGGGCGACCACAACGTCTTCTCGAAGTACCTGCTCGGGTGGGTGACCCCGACGATCGTCTCCTCGGGCTCATGGATCCTGGACCTTCGGCCCGCCAGCGCGGGCCGTGACGCGGTCATCGTGATGCCCGATGCCTCGCTCGACCGGTACGCCGAGTTCTTCATGGTCGAGTACCGCGTGCCGGGTACGGGCGTGGTTCCGACCACCATCCCCGTCCCCGCGGGCAGTTACTACACGCTCGGTCCCTACAACGTGAACGGGCTCATGCTCTGGCACGTGGACGCCCGGCTGGACGGCACGCGGACCGGGTTCGCCTTCGACAACTCCTACACCCCGCACAAGCTCCTCCGCCTGATGGAGGCGGACGGCAGGGAACACCTGGAGCACCAGCAGGGGACGATCGACGGCAACTTCGACCTCGCCGACCTGTACACGGCCGGTTCGTCCCTCGGGCCGTCGACGGTCCCCTCCTCCGCCAACTACGCGGGGGAGGCGACGGGCGTCACCGTGCGCCCGCTCGCCCTGACGGCGACCATTGCCCGGGTCGGCATCGGGACGGTCGGTGGGCCCGCCCGGGTCCCGGGCGGCGTCTCTCTTCCCGGCGACCTGGACGGAGACGGGCAGTACGAGGACGTGAACGGCAACGGTCGGACGGACTTCGCGGACGTCGTCCTCCTCTTCAACCAGCTCGACTGGGTCGCGGCGAACGAGCCGGTGGAGGCCTTCGACTTCAACCAGAACGGCCGGACGGACTTCGGGGACGTGGTCCGGCTCTTCGGCCTGGTCTAGGACCGGCCGGGCCGGTCCCACCTCCGACCGGCGTCAGGCGGGCGGGACCCGGTCGAACAGGGACCGGGCCGCCGCCAGGAACCGTTCGTTCTCCCAGTCCGCCCCGATCGAGACACGGAGGTGGTGGTCGGCCAGGTCGGGGAAGGAACGGCAGGAGCGGACCAGCACCCCCTCCTGGGCCAGCGCGGCGACGGCGGCGTCCGAGGTGTACGGGGTGACATCGACCAGGAGGAAGTTCGCCTCGGAGGGGTGGCAGGGAAAGGGACAGTCACGGGCGATCCGCTCCCGCCAGGCGGCGACGTGCCGGCGCGTCCTGTTGACGTGCTCCTCGTCGCCGAGGGCACCGACGGCGGCAGCGGCAGAGACCGAGGAGAGTCCGAAGAACGGGGTCGCCGCGCGGGTGTATGCGGAAAGGAGCCACTCGGGGACCTGGGCGTACCCGACCCGGAACCCCGCGAGGCCATAGAGCTTGGAGAAGGTCCGGCCGATCACCAGGTTGTCGCAGCCGGAAAGGAGGGGCGCGTAGTCCCGGTCCGAGAAGTCGACGTAGGCGTTGTCGAGGAAGAGGAGGCAGTCCCCGCAGGACTCGGCGATCGCCCGGACGTCGTCCACCGGCGTCGCCGTGCCGGTCGGGTTGTTCGGGGTGCAGAGGAACGCGACCCTCGCGCCCCGGCAGGCGCTCGCGAACGCGTCGGGCTCCACCCCGAACCCGGGTCCCCGCGGAACGGTCACGACGCGGGCCCCCTGTCCTCGGGCGGCGATCCCGTAGAAGGAGAAGGTGGGGGTCGAGACCACGACGCGGTCACCCGCCTCGCAGAAGACCCGGAGGATCGTCTCGATGATCCCGTCCATCCCGTTCCCCACCACCCAGGGGTACTCTCCGTACCGGGTGCTGAGCGCCGCCCGGAGCGCGCTCATCGAGTCGTCGGGGTACCGGTGGGCCTCCGACAGGGCTCGCGATGCGGCCTCGATCGCTGCCGGCGAGGGGCCGAACGGGTTCTCGTTCGAGCCGAGCCGGGCGACACGTTCGAACCCGTGACGGGCGGCGATCGCCTCGGGGCGCTCCGCGTAGACGTATCCCGGGCCGTCGAGGTAGGCCCGGATGGCGGGCCTCATCCGGCGAGGGCCCGGGCGAGCACGTCGCAGGCCCGGTCGATCTCTTCGTCCCCGATCACGAGAGGGGGCACGAGCCGGAGGTTGCCGTCGGCCGCGCAGTTCACCAGCACACCGTTCGCCGCGCATACCGCGGCCACCTCGCCGCAGCGCTCGCCCACCGAGATGCCGACCATCAGCCCGCGGATCCGGGGTTCGAACCGGGCAAGCGCGGCCCGGAACCGTTCGCCCTTCGCGGGGACCGACGGGAGGACCTCCTCGATCACGTCGAGCGTGGCGTGCGCCGCCGCGCAGGCGAGCGGGCCGCCGGCGAAGGTCGAACCGTGCTGGCCACGCGTGAACTCGAGCCCCTCGCGGGCGACGATCGCCCCCATCGGGAAACCGGAGGCGATCCCCTTCGCGAGGCTGACGATGTCCGGCATGACCCCGGTCTGCTGGATCGCGAGCCAGGTCCCGGTCCGGCCCATGCCGGTCTGGACCTCGTCGACGATCATCAGTGCACCCGTATCGTCGCAGAGGTCCCGCACCCCGACGAAGAACTCGTCCGGCGGGGTGATCACCCCCGCCTCGCCCTGGATCGGCTCGACGAATACGCCGGCCGTACCGGGACCGATCGCCGCCTTCAGCCCCTCGAGGTCCCCGTACGGGACGAAGTCGCAGCGGGGTTCGAGCGGTTCGAACGGTTCGCGGATCGCCGGCTTGTGCGTCACGGCGAGCGACCCCAGGGTCCGCCCGTGGAACCCGTGCTCGAACGCGACGAACCGTTCCCGGCCCGTCGCCAGGCGGGCGAGCTTGATCGCGCCCTCGTTCGCCTCCGCCCCCGAGTTCGAGAAGAAGGCCTTCGCCATCCCGGTGTGGTGCACGAGCCGCTCGGCGAGCTCTGCCTGTCCCGGCACGTAGTAAAGGTTCGAGCAGTGGATCAGCCGGCCCGCCTGCCGGCAGATCGCCTCGACCACGTGCGGGTGGCAGTGCCCGGTGGAGCAGACCGCGATCCCCGCGACGCAGTCGATGTACTCGTTCCCCTCGTCGTCCCAGACCCGCGCTCCCAGTCCCTTGACGAGCATCCGCTCGCGGGAGAAGGCGGGCATGTAGTACCGGGCGTCCAGCGCCCGGTAGTCGGTTCCTGTCATCCTGTAATCCTGTGGTTATTCGTATTCGATCGTCGCCGGGGGCTTCGGCGTCACGTCGTAGACCACCCGGGCGACCCCGGGGATCTCCGACGTGCAGCGCGAGGCGATCCGGGCCAGCACCTCGAACGGGAGTTCGAGCGGGTCCGCGGTCATCCCGTCTCTCGAGTTGACCGCCCGGATCGCGACGATCCAGCCGTGGAGCCGGACATCGCCCTTCACCCCCGTGCCGAGGCCGACGAGCGCGGCCAGGCACTGCCAGGGCGCGAACGCCTCGACCAGCTCCTCCTCGACGATCGCGTTCGCCTCCCGGACGACCTCGATCGCCCCGGCGGTCACCTCGCCGATCACCCGGACGGCCAGACCCGGCCCCGGGAAGGGCATCCGGTGCTGGATCTCCCTCGGCAGCCCGAGCGCCCCTGCGACCTCCCGGACCTCGTCCTTGTAGAGGTCGCGGAGCGGCTCGATCACGTCCTCGAACGCGCATTCGAGCGGCATGCCGCCGACGTTGTGGTGGCTCTTGATCCCGCCCTCGCTCTCGATCCGGTCGGGGTAGATCGTGCCCTGGAGGAGGACCGTCGCACCCGTCCTCTTCGCCTCCCGCTCGAAGACCCGGATGAAGCGCTCACCGATCGCCTTCCGCTTCTCCTCGGGGTCCGTGATCCCGGAGAGCGCGGCGAAAAACTCCTCACGGGCGTCGACGACCGTGAGCGAAAGGTGCCCGAAGAGCTCCCGGATCCGGTCGGTCTCTCCCTTCCGCATCAGCCCGGTGTCGACGTAGATCGGGTGGAGCTGATCCCCGATCGCGCGCGCGGCGAGGGCGGCGCAGACCGAGGAGTCGACCCCCCCGGAGAGGGCGATCACGACGGTCCGACCGCCGGCTTCACGCCGGATCTCCTCGATTGCGGCTTTGATGAACTTCTCCGTGTTGACCATCTAGATCACCTGGTCTGCCTGTCTCTTCTCACGGCAGGCCCGCACGAACCCGACGAACGGCGGGGAGGGCCTGGCCGGACGCGAACGGAACTCGGGGTGGAACTGCGTCGCGAGGAAGAAGGGATGGTCCCCGAGCTCCATCACCTCCATCCGGTCGCCGCAGGTCCCCGAGAAGATGATACCCGCCCCGACAAGCGCGGGGATCTCCTCGGGGGCCACCTCGTAGCGGTGCCGGTGCCGCTCGACGATCCGATCTCTCCCGTACAGGGCCCTCACCCGGGTGCCGTCCTGGAGGTCGACCGGATAGTCGCCGAGGCGCATCGTCCCGCCCAGGCCCTCGACCGCCCCCTGCTCCGGCAGGATCGCGATCACATGGCGCCCCTCGCCGATCTCCTCGGAGCAGGCGTCGGTCCACCCCAGTACGTGCCGGCTGTACTCCACGACCGCGAGCTGGAACCCGAGGCAGAGCCCGAGGAACGGGACACGCCCCTCCCGGGCGCACCGGATCGCCTCGATCTTCCCCTCGATCCCGCGTCTCCCGAACCCACCGGGGACCAGGACGCCATCGACGTCCGCGAGCTGGCGCGGCTCGAACCGCTCGGCATCGAGCCAGACGATCTTCACCTCGGTCGAGGTCGCGCGTCCCGCGTGCTTGAGCGCCTCCTTGATCGAGAGGTAGACGTCCTCGATCCCGTACTTCGAGACGATCGCGACCGTCACCCGGCTCGTGAACTCCCGCGAGACGGTGTTGTACCACTCCGAGCCGACCTCCCTGCGGGGGAGGCGCAGGTGGTCGACCACCGCGTCGGCGAGCCCCTCCTTCTCGAGCTCCGCCGGCACCTGGTAGATGTCCGGCACCGTGGTGTTGCTGATCACCGCCCACTGGGCGACGTCGCAGAACGCGGCGATCTTCCGCTTCGTCTGCGGCGAGAGCGGATGGCCCGAGCGGCCGACGATCATGTCGGGGTAGAGCCCGACCTCGCGGAGGGCCTTCACCGAGTGCTGGGTCGGCTTCGTCTTCATGTCGCCCATCGTGTCCTCGGGCACGAGCGTGACGTGGATCAGCACCGTGTCCTCGCGGGGGAGTTCACCGCGCATCTGCCGGACGGCCTCCAGGAACGGCATCGACTCGATGTCACCGACCGTCCCGCCGACCTCGACCAGGCAGACGTCGGCCACCCGGCCCTCCGCGTCCGGCTCCGACGCCGCCCGCGCGATCCAGGCCTTGATCTCGTCCGTGATGTGCGGGATGATCTGGACCGTGTCACCCAGGTAGTCCCCCCGGCGCTCCTTCTCGATCACCTCGCGGTAGACCTTGCCGGTCGTGATGTTGTGGGCGGCGGTCAGGTCGATATCCAGGAACCGCTCGTAGTTTCCCAGGTCCAGGTCGACCTCCGACCCGTCCGAGAGGACGAAGACCTCCCCGTGCTGGGCCGGGTTCATCGTCCCCGCGTCGATGTTCAGGTACGGGTCGATCTTGACGGCCGTGACCGTCATGCCGCGGTTCTTGAGGATACGCCCGACGGAAGCGGTCGTGATCCCCTTCCCGAGACCGCTCATCACGCCGCCGGTCACAAAGATGTACTTCACCCGCTCGCCTCTCGCCTGTACGGTGTGAGCCCCGGTCCAATGAGCCTTGTCATCGGCGCGAGACGGCGTAGGAGACGGTCGTCGTGCTGCAGAGCCGGCCCTCGCCGTCGAAGACCTGCCCCTCGCCGAAGATCACGCGCCGCCCCCGCCTGACCACGCGCCCGACGGCCCGGAGCGTCCCCTCGTTCACGCCCCGCAGGAACGAGGTCGACTCGGTGATCGAGGCGATCGTCTCGCCGTCGTTGAGCGTCTGGTAGACGGCGAGCACCACCGCCTCGTCGGCGAGCGCGGTGTACAGGCCTCCCTGGACCCATCCCTCGCCGTTCCAGTGGTCGGGCCGGACCTCCAGTTCGAGTTCGCCCACACCGCCTTCCGCGCGGATCACCCGGATCCCCGTCCAGGAGAAGAAGGGGTTCGCCCGTTCGCCGACGGCCCTCAGCCGGTCCAGGTATGACGTCATCCGGGAGATCTCTTGTGGTGCAGGGCGAAAAAGGTTCCACCCGAACGCAGGATTATTCCCTGCTCCGCGCGCATAATGGGTAATGATCGGCCGGATTTCCGGCCGGACGGGAGCGGAACGGGAGTGCAGGAGGGGGCGTTGCAAAGGAAGGGCGCCATTAAGCCCGCCGACTGTACCATCGTGATACCGGCCTACAACGAGGAGGACCGGATCGGCGCCCTGCTCGCCGATCTCGACGGGTTCGAGGGGCCGGTGATCGTCGTCGCGGACGGCACCGACCGGACGGCGACGATGGTGGAGGCCCATGCCGCCCGTCACCCCGGGCTTCGTCTCACCTGCCTCTCCTTCTCCCGGCGTCTGGGGAAGGGGGGCGGGATCCTCGCCGGTTTTCGGGCCGCCGGGACGCCGTACGTCGGCTTCATGGATGCGGACGGCTCCACGTCGCCCGCCGAGATGCTCCGTCTCTTCTCCTGCTTATCGGACGCCGACGGGGCGATCGCCTCGCGGTGGTGCGCCGGAGCGGTCGTACCCGTCCGCCAGGGGGTCTTCCGGCGTCTCCAGTCCCGGGCGTTTAACCTCCTGATCCGGCTCCTCTTCGGTCTCCCGTACGCGGACACCCAGTGCGGGGCCAAGGCGTTCCGGATGGAGGCGCTCCGCCCGGTGCTCGACGAGATGAGACTCTCGGGGTTCGAGTTCGACGTGGAGCTCCTCTGGCGCCTCCGGCGGCACGGGCGGCGGGTCGTCGAGGTGCCGTCCTGCTGGTCCGACCGTGGCGGGTCGAAGGTGGGCGGTGGAGACTCGATGCGGATGTTGAAAAACCTGGTCGCGCTCCGGTTCCGATGACGCGCGAGGAGGAGAAGCAGACGGCGTTCCGGCTGCTGGAGGCCGGTGACGCACCGGGGGCCCTCCGGATCGCGGAGGGGTTGATGCAGGACGGGACCGAGCCGGAGCTCGCCGTGCTCGCTGCCACCGCCCTCCACCGGCTCGGACGGCTGGACGAGGCGGAGGCGTACCTGCGGGACCTCGCCCGGCGGATGCCGGAGGCCTCGTACCTCCACAGCCTCCTCGGGCGCGTCCTCGCCGAACGGGGGGACGAACGGGCGACGGCCGAGTTCGCGGAGGCGATCCGGCTCGACCCCGGCAACCCCGGGGCGCTCCGGGAGTACGCCCGGTACCTCGAGGCTTGCGGCGACCACCGGGCGGCGGCCGATCTCGGGCGTCGCCTGGTGCGCCAGTCCTCCCGGCACGAGGACCGGGAACTCCTGGTCCGCTCCCTCGTCGCCCTGTGCGAGTGGGACGAGGCGGCGGCGGTGGTCGGGGACGGCCCTCCCGGGACGCCCTCGCTCGCGGCGGTGGAGGCCCTCCTCGGCGCGGGGAGGGCCAGGCAGGCGGCGGCTCTTGCGGCGGAGGGGTACGAGGCGACGAAGGACCCCGCCTTTCTCCGGGCCCACCTCGCCGCCTGGGCGGTCTTCGACCCGGAGGGGGCGGCGGACGCCTATGCAGGCTGGGCCGGCACCGACCACGGGATCGACTTCGACCGGGTCCTCCTCGAGAAGTCGCTCGGCCGGTACGGGGAGGCGCTCGGGCTCTGCACGGCGCTCGTCGCGGAGGACCCGGCACCGATCCACCGGCTGGTCGCAGCGGAGCTCCGGGTCCTTGCCGGGGACGCGGACGGCGGGGTGCAGGCGATGGAGGTGCTCGCCCTCGACCTGCTCGGTTCGCTCGAGGACCTCGAGACCCTCGGGATCGTGCTCCGCCGGTTCGAGGAACTCCTTCTTTCCGTCCATCCCGCCCCCGCGGCGCTCGCCCGCTTCGTGGAGGTCGTCGGGTCGAACCCGACCACGGTCGGGCTGATCGCGATCGGGGAGGCGGCGGAGCGGCAGGGGGACCTGGTCCGGGCCCGCGACCACTTCTACCGGGCCTACCGGACCGACTTTCTCCGGGGCGGGCTCGGCTACGCGCGGTTCCTCGCGCGGCAGGGAGAGTGGCGCGAATGCGAGAAGGTGATGCTCTACTGCGCCGAGCACGCGACCAAGACGGCGGACCTGGAGCGGGTTGCCGAGGTCGCGCTCGACGCGGCGACCGGGATGCACCGGCTCCCGCGGCTCCTCGAACGGCTCGCCGAGCGGCTCGCGTCGCACCGGGAGACGCTCTCGTCCTTCGGCCTGGAGCTCGCGTCCGTCGCCCTCCTCGCCCGGGCGACCGATGCGTTCGAGGCGGGCCGGTACGACCGGGCGAAGGAGTGCTGCCTGGTCGGGCTCGACCTCTTCCCGGTCCACGCGGGCGAGCTCCGGCTCGACGATTTCTACGCCCTCCTCGCCCGGTGCAAGGAGGAGGCGGTCCTGGACCGGCCCGTGCTCGGGCGGACCCGTTCGGCGGCGAAGCCGACCGTCGATACACCGCCCCCTCCCCCACCCGCGGCGCTCTCCCTCTCCCCCCAGGAGGCGCGAGTTGTCGAGTTCCTCCGCGAGCACCGGACGGCGACCGAGCGTGAGCTCCGGGCCGTCCTGGGGACCCGCCGGGTGGCGGGACTGGTGAACCGCCTGATCCGGCGGGCCGGGGAGCAGGGGGTCGCCCTGGTCGAGCGCCGGGGGACGGGGGACGAGGGTGAGGTGTATGCCTATGTCGGACGATAGGGGACGAGCAGAGAGTCTCAACATCATCAACGCGCTCCGGCGCGGCACCGTGCCGGCGAGCGGGCTCGCGAGGCTCGCGGTCGGGATCGAGGTCGAGGAGGGCGTGATCGCCCGCCAGCTCGGATACGTCGCGGACGGCGGCGGCGACCTGAAGTTCATCAAGGGCGACTACGGCGCCGGCAAGACCTTCCTCCTCGCCCGGGCCCTGGAGCTCGCGCAGGAGCAGGGGTTCGCAACGGCGCACGTCGTGGTCTCGTCGGAGACCCCCCTCGCCCGCCTCCGGTCCGTCTACCAGCGGATCGCGGCGAACCTCCGGACCCGCGACGATGAATCCGCCTTCAAGGCGGTGATCGACTCGTTCCTCTACGCGATCGAGGAACGGGTGCTCGAGATCCGGGGAGACGACCTCCCCGACGAGGATCTCCGGGAGGAGACGGTCCGGTCGATCGAGCGCTCGCTCGCCGAGCTGGCGGAGGGCTCGACCGCCTTCGCCGCCGCCGTGCGGGCGTACTACGAGGCGAACGCGGACGAGGACTACGGGCTCGCCCAGGGGGCGCTCGGCTGGCTCGCGGGGGAGCCGAACGTGGGCCGGCCGTTCCGGGCGAAGGCGGGCGTCCGGGGGACGATCGACGAGACGGTCGCACTCGCGTTCCTCGTCGACCTGATCGCGGTGGTGCGCGGGGCTGGGTACGCCGGGCTCGTCATCGCCCTCGACGAGGCGGAGACGACCCAGGCCCTCCCCCGCGCGCAGCGGGAGAAGGCCTACAACAACCTGCGGCAGCTGATCGACCTGCTCGACCGGGGCGAGCTCTCCCACTGCTACCTGCTCGTCACCGGTACCCCGTCGTTCTTCGAGGGCGCCAAGGGGATCCGGTCGGTCCCCCCCCTGGCGGACCGGATCGGGACCGTCGGCGATGACGGCTTCCGGAACCCGCTCCAGCCCCAGCTCTCGCTCGCCCGGTTCGACGCCCAGAAGCTCGAGCAGGTGGCCCTCCGGGTGATGGACATCTACGCGGAGGCGTACGGCGAGGTGGACCGCGAACGGGTCAGCCACCGGTTCATCCGCGCGCAGATCCGGCAGCTCACCGGCCGGTTCGGCGGACGGGTCGACGTGATCCCCCGCCTCTTCCTCCGGGAGTTCGTGGACGTGCTCGACAAGGCGGCGCTCTACCCTGAGTACGACCCCTGGAGCGCCTACCGGTTCGACCCGGCGACGACCGAGGTCCCGCTCAACGAGGAGGAGGAGGCGGTGATGGTGGTCGAATGGTGACGGGTAATACCCGCCACCGGGTCGGGCACCTGGTGGCGCTCGCGGTCCTCGCCCTTGCCGTTCTCGTCGGCGGGGCGGAGGCATACGAGCGGCCGTTCATCCTGCAGGGGACGGTCGGGGCGGTCGACACGACCAGCCGGACGGTGACGATCCAGCCGTCCGCCGAGTACGCGGGCGGGTCCTGGACGGGGGCGACCCACCGTCCCCTGTCGGGGGTCGCCCCGGACGGTGCCGACCTCGCGGCGCTCCCGCCGGGCACCCTGGTCGAGGCGGCGAGCCTCGGGTCTCCGGGCGGGCGGTGGACGATGCTCGCCCCGCTCGCCTCCTCCTCGCCGTCCCGGCCCGCCACCACCCGGGCGATGGCGGTCTATGGCGATCCAGCCTTCCTGGTCAGCCCCCTCCCGGGCGAGGTCCAGTTCGGGTACACGACGTCGGGCCTCTGCGGCGGACCGGGGACCGCGGGCAATGCCACGGCGGCGAGTATCACCCTCTCCGCCGAGCGGGGCGGGGTGGTCGACGTCCGGACACTCGACCTTATGGCCGGCGGGGAGGGAACCGCGACCCTGAACGGGACGGTGCTCCGGGTCCGGTTCCACGGCGGAGACGCCCAGGCGGGCCCCGGTTGCCCGGCGGCGGAGGGGCGGCAGCCGATCGCGGACTTCACGATCGTCCTGGAAGGCGGTCCCCCGTCGGTACCGTCTTCACCCCCGGCAACGGAGACCCCGGGCTTCCCGGCGCTGTCCGGGCTTGCGGCCCTCGCCGCGGCGGCGGCCCTCGCCACCTGCCGCCGCTAGGGGGAGCGGTATCCCTATCCCGGCAGGCGTCGACCGGTGGGTATGGTGCGCCTGATCCCGGGGTCGCGGTGTGCTCCCGCCACCGGTTCGTCGCCGAAGACGGTCGAGGAATGGAGCGGAGGGCTCGCGCCGGGTACCGGACCGTCGCGGATCGTCCGGGTGTCGGGCCCGGCAGGCTGGTCCGGGCCGTCGGAGCGCGCCGGGTGCGATGCGTACTCCCTCGTGCTGTCGGGCACCCTCGTCGTGGAGGGCAGTGACGGCCCGCTCGCCGTCGGGGCGGGGGATGCGGTCCTGGTGCGGGCCGGGGAACGGGTCGCGTACTCGACCCCCGGGGGGGCGGAGTACCTCTCGGTCCTCCTCACCGCCGCCGACGCCGCGCCCGCCGGGGGCGGGGACGTTCGGACACCCCTGTACAGGGAGCCCCCATCCCCCCCCGAGGGGATCCGGTTCGAGGCGCACGGTCCCGGGGCGTTCGACCGGATCGAACCCCTCTGGGAGGAGCTCGCCCGCCACCATGTCGCGTGCGCCCGGCAGGCGGCACCCGCCTTCGAGGCGGAGATGGCCGGACAGACGTTCGCGGCCCGGCAGGCGGAGCTGCGCGAGAAGAACCGCGGGCGCCTCCTGCGGGTCGACCTGGCGATCGAGCGGGTCTCCGGCCGTCCGGTGGGGTACTGCGTCTCGAGCGCGGCACCCGGTCAGGTCGGCGAGGTGGAGTCGCTCTCGGTCGCCGCACCGTTCCGGGGGCGGGGGATCGGGTCCGCCCTCCTCTGCCGCGCCTCGGGGTGGATGGACGAAGTCGGCGTCACCGAGCAGGTCGTGCTCGTCTTTTCCGGGAACCCGGGGTCCCTCCCGTTCTACCGGCGGCACGGTTTTCTCCCGCGGTTCTCCGTCCTCGTCCGGAGGGAGTGACGACGGTCGCCCCGTCCCCCTCCCCCGGGCAGACCGTCCGGACGGGCGGGGGGCGAAAAGCCCTTCGTGGTGCGCGCCCCACCCCTCTTCCACCCGCCTCCCCGGAGCACCCCCGCCATGTTCACCCGCACCCGCCTGCTCGTGCTCGTCCTCGTCGCCGCGCTCGTCCTGCCGGCGGGAGCGACGGTCAGGATCCTGCCCCTCGGCGACTCGATCACGCGGGGCGACCCGTCCCCGGACTCGGACGCCGGCAGCTACCGTTACTACCTCTACACCCGCCTCGTGGACGCAGGGTACCGGGTCGACTTCATCGGTTCGACCACCCAGCCGAACTTTTCCCGGTTCTCGTTCGACCAGGACCACGACGGGCACGGGGGCTACACGACGGGGATGTTCCTCTCGTACCAGGGACAGGAGCCCCTCCGCGAGTGGCTCGCCGCGAGCGGCGCCCCCGACATCGTCCTGCTCCATATCGGTACGAACGACGCGGTCTGGCAGGTCGACCACGGGACCCGTCTCGAGAACCTGGCGGTGATCGTCCGGATCCTCCAGGAGACGAACCCGCGGGTCACGATCCTGCTCGCCCAGATCATCCCGACCGACAACTGGTTCCGGAACCAGCGGCAGATCGACCCCTTCAACGCCGCGCTCCCGGGACTGGCGGCGAACGTCTCCACCGCCTCCTCGCGGGTGATCGTCGTCGACCAGAACAGCGGGTTCGACGGCGTGAACGACACCCAGGCGGACGGGATCCACCCGAACGCGGAGGGGATGAAGAAGATCGCCGCCACCTGGTACCGTGCGCTCGTCCCGCTCCTGCCGGCGCCGTCTACGACCCCGTTCACCGTCCCCGGGGGCGTCGGGCCCGCCCGCCCGCTCCCGGGCGAGGGGCTCTACCGGGACGTGAACGGCAACGGGAGGGCGGACTTCGCGGACGTCGTCCTCCTCTTCTCCGAGCTCGACTGGTGCGCGGCGAACGCACCCGGCGCGTTCGACTTCAATGCGAACGGCCGGGTGGACTTCGCGGACGTGGTGCGGCTCTTCGAGGCGCTCTGACAGGGGATGGAAAAAGCGAGGAGAGGGGAGAGATAGCCCGGAGCAGATTCGAACTGCTGTCGGCGGATCCAGAGTCCACCATGATTGACCGCTACACTACCGGGCTGCCTGCCTATAGAGGTCGTGCTGGGGCATAAAAAAGGTGCCGGAGCGGAAGCGCCGTTACCGCCCCGGACAGCCCCTGCAGGCCTCGCACGCGCCGTTCACGGGCGAGACGTGCCCGAACTGCTCGCAGAACCGGGCGAGATCGGCCGCGTCACGCCGGTGGTAGAGGTGGGGGACGAGGGAGATGTGCGTGTACGTCCCGACGGCAGCTCCCAGCCGTTCGGCGATCGTCCGCTGGAGGTGGACGAGCGCGAACATGTTCGCCCCGGCGGCAGAGAGCATATCGTTGGACCGGAAGACGACCTGCATCGAGACGCGCCCGTCCCGGAGCTGGCACGAGACGAGCTGGAGGCAGGGGCAGTCCTGCATCTCTTCGTCGGTCACCGGGTTCCAGGTGACCGCGACGGCACGCCGGCTCACCGGGGAGCTCTGCAGTTTCCCGACGATGTAGGCGACCTGGTCGACCCGCACCGGCAGACCCCCGGCGGCGAGCCCCTCTCCCCAGGCGAAGAGCCGCGAGTGGTAGTCGTACTCGAACTGCGCGTCCGTGCCCTCGAGCAGGTCGGCGGCGTACTGCTCGAGGAACCGGCGCTGGAACCGCGATGCCGGACTCACCATCGGCTCGGCGAGCGGATCCCGGAGCTCGAGGGCGATCGGTTCGCACTCGACCGTCTCCTCCCCGTTCTCGGTCGTGACCAGGTACCCCTTCTCGAGCACGGTCCTGACCGCCCATTCGTGCGCTGCCGCGAGGTGCGGGCTCCGGAACGTCCGCATACATGCGGGTCGACGGCGGAGGGGATATGTCTGGCGGACGCTGCGGAGGTGCCGCACGGGCGAACCCTGCCTGAGGGCCGGCAGGTGCTCCGAAGGGCGCGGTGGCGATCGGTCTGCCGGTTGCACGGGTGGTTCGGGTCCGTTAGTTGCGGTCTACCGAATATTTCTTCTTCTTTATTCTGAATTGACACGGTCGACTCGAATACAATTGAGGAAAATATTTATAGTATGAACAGTTTATGATGTATCGTTGCACCGTTTCGGCCTGCAGTCGCCCGCCTCACCCTCCCGGGCCTGCCGGCCCGCGGAACCGGATTTGACGGGATGATCGTGCCATGAGATACCTCCTCTGCTCCGTCCTTCTCATCTGCCTCTGCCTCGGCCCGCTCGTCGTCCACGCCGACGCGTCCGTCCGGATCATGCCGCTCGGCGACTCGATCACCCGGGGAGGGGCACAGCCCGACTCCCCGTATCCGAGCTACCGGTACTACCTCTACCAGTCGCTCACGGCGGCAGGGTACAGCGTCGACTTCGTCGGTTCGATCTCCGACCCGCGGTTCGCGAAGTTCACATTCGACCAGCAGCACGAGGGGCATGGCGGGTACACCACCGTCAGGATGCTCGGGACCACCTCCTCCTCCCCCCTGAAGTCCTGGCTCGCCACGTCCCCTGTGCCGGACATCGTGCTCCTGCACATCGGGACCAACGATGTGATCCAGCAGGTGCCGATGGCGACCCGCCTCGCGAACGTCGAGGCGATCATCAGGCTCCTCCGGGAGAAGAACCCGAGGGTCCGCATCCTCCTCGCCCAGATCATCCCGACCGGGGATGCCTTCCGGAACTCGAACTCGGGGCTGATCGCCTTCAACCAGGCGCTTCCGGCGCTCGCGGCACGCCTCTCGACCCCCTCGTCCCCGGTGACGATCGTCGACCAGTACACGGGCTACCACGGCGTGAACGACAACCAGTACGACGGGATCCACCCGAAGACCTCCGGGGAGCAGAAGATGGCCGCGAAGTGGCACGCCGCCCTCGTCCCGATCCTGGGGGCCCCCGGCAGCCCGCCGGCCACGCAACCGACCGCGACGAAGACTCCGACGCCCACCCCGACGCCGGCGCCGTGGGCGAGCCACACGGTCCCGGGACTCTTCCAGGCCGAAGACTACGCGGCGGGCGGCGAGGGGTGCGGGTACCACGACTCGACCCCGGGTAACCAGGGCGGGGCCTACCGCACGGACGACGTCGACATCGTCGCGCTCGGCAGCGGGAGGTACGCGGTGAGCGGCGTCACGGACGGGGAGTGGCTGATGTACCGCCTCCACGTCCCCGTCGCGGGCATCTACCAGGTGCGCCTTGCCACCGCGAGCGTCACGGGTTCGGCCGGCATCTCGATCCAGGTGGACGGTGCGACGTGGGCCCAGCTCCAGGCGCCGCGGACCGGATCGCTCTCCCAGTTCGCCACCGATCAGCGCCTCGTCTACCTCCCGGCGGGCGACCACGCGATGACGCTCCGCCTCTCTTCCGACCTGGCCCTGGACGCGATCGAGTGCACGCTCCAGCAGGCGGTCCCCGGATCGTCGTCGACGCCGACACCCACCCTGACGCCGACGAAGACGCCGACACCCACCGCGACGCCGACGAGGACCCCCACGCCCACCGCGACGCCGACCCCGGTGCCGGCGGGCTGGGCCGTCCCCGGGCTGGTCCAGGCTGAGGACTACGACGGGGGCGGCGAGGGAGTCGGGTACCACGACACGACGGGGGGCAACGGCGGTGGCTACTACCGGGGCGACGGTGTCGACATCTCGAAGCTGGACGGTGCATACGTGGTCACCGGTGTCGCCGACGGGGAGTGGCTCCGGTACACGGTGAGGACCTCGACGGGGGGACCGTTCTGGCTCACCCTCCGGACGAGCGCTGTCGGATCCGGCCGGCAGGTCCGGGTCCTGGTGGACGGAAACCAGGTGGGGCAGGTCCCGCTGCCGGCGACGGGGAGCATCTCGACCTTCGCCACACCGGGCTGCACCGTCGTGATGACACCGGGGTCGCACATGCTGACCCTGGGGTTCGTCGGGGACCAGGTCGGCCTCGACTGGTTCCGGCTCGAGGTCGCGTCGCCACCGACGCCGACGACCGCCGTCCCGACGACACCCCCCACGACGGTGCCCCTGACGACGTCCACCCCCGCCGGGGGGAAGAACGCGGTCCCCGGGACGCTCGAGGCGGAGGACTACGATGCAGGCGGGTACTCCGACACGACCCCCGGCAACCTGGGCGGCGCGTACCGCCATGACGACGTCGACATCGAGCCGGTCATCGGGGGCGGGTACGCGATCTCCTACGTCCGGAACGGCGAGTGGCTCCGCTACACGGTCCCCGTCGGTGCCACCGGGCAGTACCGGGCCGCGTTCCGGGCGAGCGCCTGGGGCACGGCGAGCCACGCGGTCGAGGTCTCGGTCGACGGTCGGGTCGTGACGACCGTGCCGATCCCGAACACGGGGGGCTATTCGGCCTGGACGACGGTGACCGCCGACCTGCCGCTCTCCTCCGGGACGCGGGTCCTGACGCTCCGGTTCCTCGGCGACGGGCAGAACCTGGACTCCGTCACGTTCACCCCGGCGGCAGGACCGACGACGGTGCCGACCACGCTACGCACCACGGTGCCGACCTCCGGTCCCACCACGGTTCCCACGACCGTCCCGACGACGGTGCGGACGACCGTCCCGACGACGGTGGCGACGACGCCGGTTCCGACGGCGACCCTGCAGGGCCGCCCGGTGCCGGGGACGCTGGAGGCGGAGGACTACGACGCGGGCGGCGAGGGTCGGGGCTACCACGACACGACGCCGGGGAACCATGACCATGTCTACCGGGAGGAGGACGTGGACATCTCGGTGAACCCGTCCGGTGGGTACAACATCGGGTACGTCGTGGACGGCGAGTGGCTCGCCTACACGGTCTCGGTGCCGCGCACGGGCACGTACACGGTCTCGGCACGGGTCGCGTCCTGGGCGGACGGTCGGTCGCTCGCGCTCCTGCTCGACGGTGGGAGCACCCCGCTGGCGACGATCGCGGTCCCGAACAACCGGTGCGAGGGGTGGCGGACGGTCCCGGTGACGGTGACACTCCCGTCAGGGACGCACCGCCTGGTGGTCCGGTTCGGGGGTGATAAGCAGATCCTGGACCGGATCGAGGTCGCCGACGGTGCGCTGCCGCCGACCACGGTCCCGACGACGGTGCGGACGACGGTTCCCACGACGGTGGCGACGACCCCGACCGTTCCCCCGGGTCCGGTCCTGCTCCCGGGACGGATCGAGGCGGAGAACTACCTGCCCGGCGGGGACGGTGTCGGGTACCACGATACGACGCCGGGGAACCAGGGCGGGGCCTACCGCCAGGACGGGGTGGATATCGCCTGGGTCCCGTCGATCGGGAGCCACGCGGTGACCCAGATCCGTTCCGGCGAGTGGCTCGAGTACGCCGTCCAGGCGCCCGGGGACCGGGACTACCAGCTCTCGTTCCGGGTATCGAGCCCGACCGGCGGGCAGTTCTTCGAGATGCGGGTCGACGGGAGGTCCGAGGTGACGGTGATGGTGCCGCGCACCGGGTCGTTCGACGCCTACACCTCCATCTCGACCTCGATCCGGCTCTCGCGCGGCGAGCACCGGGTGAGGCTCGTCTTCTACGGGGACGGGCAGAACCTCGACTCCTTCTCCCTCTCCTGAGGGGACCCCACCGGGCGACGGTCCCCGGCGGACCCGCCCTGCCCGTCTCCGCATACCCCGGAGGCGTCTGCACGTCGGTTCCGCGGGCAGGGGATCTGATCGTCCGGTGCGATGGAAAAAAAGAGGGGGCGACCGCCCCCGCACCCCCCCGCGGAACCGGGCTCCTCTACGCGGCGCGCTCGGTGAAGACGATCGAGCCCGAGACGCGGGTCACCCGGATCTTCACGGTCTGGCCGGGCTTTCCGCCGGGGACGTAGATGATGAACTTGCCCTCGCGCGCGACGCCGTCACCGCGCTTGGATACCGACTGGATGTGGACGTCGACGATCTTTCCCTCCTCGAAGAGCTTCGCCGGCTCCTCGGACTTCGCCTTCCGTTTCCTGACCGGGCGGTGCGAACCGCAGGCGTCGCAGCGGAGGAGCAGGATCCGGTCGTCCTTGACGAGCCTGGTGTCGGGCCGTCCGCACTCGCTGCAGAGGACGTAGTCGTTGAAGTAGTTGGTGATGCCGTTCGCGATCTGCGACGTCTCAAACTTGCCGTTGAAGATCCCGCGGTTCCCGTCGATCTTCCCCGCCGTGCCGAGCTCGCTGACCAGGAACTTCATCACGTGCTCCTTCTCCCGCCGGAAGGCATCGGCGAGTTCGGTCAGGTTCTCGAAGACGGTCGTCTTCCCCTCGATGTAGGACCGGACCTCCGGGATCGTGAACCGTTCGCCGGTCCCGCTCGGCTCCGTGATCTGCTCGTAGGCCTTTTTGAGCAGCGACTCGTACGGGTCCACCATGATGGCTCACTATAGGCGGGCGTGCATTATATAGTGTTAGATCGGTGTCCCCGACCTGCTGGTACGCCCGCGGGGACCCGTTCCCGCCATGCATTTATGCCCGTACCGGTCGACCCTGTTCCGTCATGCTGTCCGATGCCGACCTCGCCGAGGCACGGCGGCTGCTCGGCCGGGAGCCGACCCCGGTCGAGGCCGCCTGCCTGGAGAACCTCTGGTCCGAACACTGCTCGTACCGTTCGACGAAGCACCTGCTCCGGACCCTCCCGACGACGGGGCCGGACGTCCTCGTCGGGCCCGGGGACGATGCGGCCATCGTACGGTTCTCGGAGGAGTGCGCCCTCGCGATCGGGATGGAGAGCCACAACCACCCGAGCTACGTCGACCCGTACGACGGTGCGGCCACCGGGGTGGGCGGGATCGTCCGCGACGTCCTCTCGATGGGCGCGCGACCGATCGCCCTGATGGACCCGCTCTACTTCGGCCCGCTCGAGGACGAGAAGAACCGGCACCTCTTCTCGGGCGTCGTCTCGGGGATCGGCGGCTACGGCAACTGCATCGGGGTGCCGGTGGTCCGGGGGGAGGTCGTGGTCGACCCGTCGTACGCCGGAAACCCGCTCGTCAACGTGGTCTGCATCGGGACCGTCTCGCCGCGCGGGTACATCACCGGCCGGGTGAAACGGCCGGGGAACCGGCTGGTCCTCGTCGGGGCCCCGACGGGACGGGACGGCCTGGGCGGAGCGTCGTTCGCCTCGCGCGACCTCGCGGAGGACGCGGAGGCGGCGGACCGCCCGTCGGTCCAGGTCGGGGACCCGTTCATGGAGAAGCTCCTGATCGAGGGGTGCCTTGCGATGTTCGAGACGGGCAAGGTCCTCGCCTGCCGCGACCTCGGCGCCGCGGGCCTTGCCGGGGCCTCCTCGGAGATGTGCTCCACCTTCGGCGGCCTGATCCGGGCCGAGCGGGTCCACCTCCGCGAGACCGGGTTGACCCCCCTGGAGATCATGCTCGCCGAGAGCCAGGAGCGGATGCTCCTCGAGGTGGCCCCCGGTGACGTGGCCCTGATCGGGGGGCTGGCGGACCGTTACGACCTCCCCTGGTCCGAGATCGGCGAGGTGATCGCCGAACCGCGGTACGTGGTCACGTTCCACGACGAGGTCGTCTGCGACCTCCCGATGGAGGTGCTGATCAGCGGCGCGCCGGCCTGCACGCTCCCGGAAGAGCCGTATGCGGCCGAACGGCCGTTCCAGGCCCCGACCCGCCCGCTCCGGGAGCTCGCCCTCCTCGTCCTCTCCCACCCCGAGGTGGCGGACCGCTCCTGGGTCTACGAGCAGTACGACCGGGACGTCCAGCTCCGCACGGTCGACGCGGACCACGACGCGGCGGTGCTCCGGCTCGGGAACGCGGCGCTGGCGCTCTCCTGCGGCTGCAACCCCCGGCAGATCCACCTCAAGCCCTACGAGGGGACGGCGAACGCGGTCCTGGAGAACGCGGCGAACCTCGCCTGCGTGGGGGCGGTCCCGATCGCGATCGTGAACTGCCTCAACTTCGCCTCGCCGGTCCACCCCGAGGTCTACTGGCAGCTCTCCCAGGCCGTGCGGGGGCTCGGCGAGATGGCCCGCGCACTCGACTGTCCGGTGGTCGGCGGGAACGTCTCGCTCTATAACGAGTCCGACGAGCACCACACGCAGATCAAGCCGACCCCCTCGATCGGGATGGTCGGGCGGGGGCCGGTCCGCCGGTGGACCCGACCCGAACCGGGCTGGACCCTCGCCCTCGTGGGGGAGGCGGGCCCGGACTTCGGCGGCTCGGTGCTGGACGCGGTGACCGGGTGCGGAGGGCACGCCCCGACGATCGGGAACCCCGCGGTGGTCGCCGCCGTCCGGAGGGTGGTCGCCGCCTCCGAGCGGGTGACCGCGACCGATCTCTCGCAGGGGGGCCTCCTCGGCGCGCTCGCGTCGCTTGCCCCCGACGCGGAGGTCCGGCTCTCCGGCGACCCGCTCCAGGCCCTCTTCTCCGAGGGGCCGGCCCGGTTCCTGCTCGCGGTCCCCGACCAGGCCCTGATCGCCGACCTTCCGCACGCGGTGATCGGGAGGGTCGGGGGAAGCGGCCTCAGGATCGCGGTGGGGGAGGAGCGGCTCACGCTCACCCGCGAGGAGCTCGCCGCCGCCCGGTCCACGCTCAGCCGCCGGATGGCGGACGGGTGACGATCGCGACCAGCTCGGCGAGCCGCTCCTCGTTCTCGAGGTCCCGCCGGTCGAAGAGCACCGTCCCCCGGACCCGGATTCCCCGCTGCTCGAGGGCGGTGGAGAGCCGCCCCGCCGCATCTCCCGGGGCGCCGCCCGAGGTGACGAAGACCACCGCCTCCTTCCCATCGGCCCCGCGGAGCGCCCCGACGGCCCCGTTCGCCGCCGGCGTCGGGGCGAAGGCCCAGACCGGCGTCCCGACCACGATCAGGTCGTAGGCGGCGACGTCGATCTCGGCCGGATCGATCGCGGCGGACTCGCCCCGCATCGCCCTCGGGGCGCCGACCATGTACGCGGTCAGGGTGGAGTACTGGTGGAGGTCATGGACCTCGAACAGGTCCGCCGCCTCGACGAGAGGCCCGAGCCGTCCCGCGAGGAGCTCGGCGATCCGGCGGGTGTTGCCGGAGAGGGAGTGATAGACGATCGCGATCCGCATGGACCGATCTATCGCTCCTGCTGCCTTTTGAACCTGCGCCCGCGGTCCGAAGGGAGAAGAGGGGTGTCCGGCCTACTTCCGGAACTGCGGCATCATGCCGCGTACTTCGGCCCCGACCTTCTCGATCAGGTGCTCCTCGTCGGCCCTCGTCAGGGCGGTGAAGACCGGCCGGTTCACCAGGTTCTCGAGCATCCACTCGCGGGCGAACGCGCCGGACTGGATCTCGCTGAGCACCTCCCGCATCGCCTCGCGCGACTCCTCGTTGATGATCCGCGGTCCGCGGGTCAGGTCCCCGTACTGGGCCGTGTTCGAGATCGAGTTGCGCATCCGGGTGATACCGCCCTCGTAGATCAGGTCGACGATCAGCTTCGTCTCGTGGAGCACCTCGAGGTACGCCATCTCCGGGGCGTACCCCGCCTCGACGAGGGTCTCGAATCCGGCCTTGATGAGCGAGGTGATACCGCCGCAGAGGACGACCTGCTCGCCGAAGAGGTCCGTCTCGGTCTCCTCCGCGAAGGTGGTCTCCAGGACGACCGCGCGCGTGGCACCGATCCCCTTCGCGTACCCGAGCGCGATCGCCTTCGCGTTCCCGGTCGCGTCCTGGTGGACCGCGATCAGCGCCGGCACGCCCTTGCCCTCCTCGAAGGTCCGCCGGACCATGTGACCGGGCCCCTTCGGCGCCACCATGATCACGTCGACGGTCGGCGGGGGTACGATCTGGCCGAAGTGGATGTTGAAGCCATGGCTGAACATCAGGACCTTCCCGTCCGCGAGGTGCGGACGGATCTCGGCGCGGTAGACCGCCCCCTGGGTCTCGTCCGGGAGGAGCACCTGGACGATGTCGGCCCTCCTGACCGCCTCGTCGACGGGAAAGACCTCGAACCCGTCCGCGCTCGCCTGCTCCCAGGACCGTCCGGGCCTCAGGCCGATGACGACATCGAGCCCCGAGTCACGCAGGTTCAGCGCCTGCCCGCGTCCCTGGGAACCGTAGCCGATCACCGCGATCCGCTTTCCCTGTACGGCACCGATATCGGCGTCCGACTCGTAGTACTTCTGGATCATTTCTCGTTTCATCCCTGGCCCGAAGCCATATACATATTAAAGGAAAGAGGATAAACTGTTTACCTTCATTCTTTCGATACACGAGAATTTTCATGCGATAAGCGTGTAGAGGCCCGGAGTAATGGAACTACCAGATGTCCAGTCCACCTGCCCCGACGTCCGGATCAACCTGACCCGCGTCGGCGTGAAGAATGTCAAGAAACTGGTCGAGGTCTCTCGAAAGGGCAAGCGCCCGGTCATCTTCATCTCGAAGTTCGATGTCTTCGTGGACCTGCCCGGATCCCTGAAGGGGGCGAACCTCTCGCGCAACTTCGAGGTGATCGACGAGGTGCTGCAGCAGGCGATCGAGGGGGGAGTCACCGAGATCGAACAGCTCTGCAGCGCCGTCGCACGCAAGCTCCTGGACCGCCACGAGTACGCGGACCGGACCGAGGTGGTGATGCGGTCGGAGTTCATGGTGAAGCGCGAGACGCCGGTCTCCCGGACGAGCTGCCACGAGGTGGTGAAGGTCCATGCGCGGGCGATCGCGCAGCGGACGTTCCGCGAGCCGATCGTCAGGAAGTCGATCGGGGCGGAGGTGACCGGGATGACGGCCTGTCCCTGCGCCCAGAACATCATGGAGGACCACGCCTCGCAGGTGCTCCACGACCTCGGGGTCTCCGAGGAGATCGCATCCCGTTTCTTCGAGCAGGTCCCGATGGCGACCCACAACCAGCGCGGTCGGGGCTTCCTCTGCATCGAGACCGACGACGACGAGCACGTGGAGCTCGAGACGATCATCACGGTCCTCAAGGACTCGATGTCCGCGAGGACGTACGAGCTCCTGAAGCGGGGCGACGAGTCGGCGGTGGTGATGGCGGCCCACAAAAACCCCCGGTTCGTCGAGGACTGCGTCCGGGAGATGGCGAAGAAGGTGCTGGCAGAGTTCAGTTACCTGCCCGGCGATACCCGGATCACGATCAAGCAGACGAACGAGGAGTCGATCCACCAGCACGACGCGTACGCGGAGCGGAAGGCGACCCTCGCCGAACTGGTGGTCGAGCTCCAGGAGGAGGGAGGGAATCACCGTTCGTAGGGGAACGGTTTAAATCCTTTCAGTCAGACATTCTGTACTCTCGACACCCTGTCCGGGGCAGCGGGGCACCCCGGTCATGCCGAACCCAGCCTGTCCTGTCCCGGGTCGACGATAGAATAACCCTCTTTTCAAAATCGGCTCCCATTTATCCGGTAAAATTGGGAAAGATTATATCTGGGGCGGGCTCAGCATACAGTATACGTACCCAGTACGTCCGGCCGGCCCACGGGCCGGCCCGTCATCAAGACCCTGTACCGGCTGTCGAACACCGAATTCCCAAAGAGGAGATTCCATTGTCGAAAGTTATTGAGATATCCCCCACCACGAGACATGAGGGACATTCGAAGCTCGTCTTGAAGGTCGATGATCAGGGGATCATCGAGCGCGGTGACTGGCTCTCCATCACACCCGTCCGCGGTGTGGAGAAACTTGCGATCGGCAAGACCTACGAGCAGGTGCCGAAGATCGCGTCCCGCGTCTGCGGTATCTGTCCGATCGCCCACTGCCTTGCCGGCATCGAGGCGATGGAGGCGTCGATGGGCGTCTACATCCCCGAGGACGCCTACCTGCTCCGCGTGATCCTGCAGTGTGCGAACCGCATCCACTCGATCGCGCTGCACAACATCCTCTCGCTCCCGGACATGTACCTGCCGGGCACGGACACGAAGATCAACCCGTTCTCGCCCGAGGAGCCGGTTCGCTCGGTGGCAAAGCGGATCCAGCGGATCCGCGAGATCGGCCAGACGATCGGAGAGATCTCCGGAGGCGAGTGCGTCCACCCGTCGAACCCGCGGGTCGGCGGGATGTACAAGAACCTCCAGCCCCGTGCGAAGGCGAAGATCTACGACCTCGCGAAGGAGGGTCTCGCGCTCGCCCGCGACCAGATGGAGTTCATGATCGCGATCTTCCGGAACTACCAGAAGCGCGACTGGGCGGAGGTCGGCGGCATGCAGGTACCGATCCCCGACACGCTCGGGTACCACAACCAGGGATACATGGCGGCGGACCCGGTCTACGGCTCCTCGAGCCTGGACGAGAACCCCCGCTGGGACCCGGCCCGCTGGAACGAGGTCCGCCCCTGGGACTGGTACATGGGTGAGATGGAGATCACGGACGACTTCCCGAACTACCCGGTCGGTGGCACCACGCCGAAGGGCACGAAGGCCTGGCCCCAGATGGAGGCGTGCACGGGCGTGCCGCTCTACGACGGCCAGCCGGTCGAGGTCGGTCCCCGGGCGCGTCTGAACGTCTTCAAGGGCTACGATGAGAAGGGCACCATCGGCCAGCAGATCGCCCGGCAGATGGAGTACACGGACGCGTTCTACAAGATCATCGAGTGCGTCGATGCCCTGAACTGCGGAGCCTCCGTCCTCGCCGACGAGATCCCGCAGGGCGACGGCTCGCTCGGCTGGGCGGCGAACGAGGCCCCGCGCGGGTGCGACGTCCACCTGGCCCGGGTCAAGGACGGACGGGTGCAGTACTACTCCATGCTTGTCCCGACCACCTGGAACTTCCCGACCTGCAGCCGCGCCCTGACCGGTGCACCGTGGCAGCTGGCCGAGGTCATCATGCGTGGATACGACCCCTGCGTATCGTGCGCGACGCACATGATCGTCGTGGACGAGGACCGCCGGCTCGTTGCGGAAAAGCTGATCCAGTGAGCGCTCCTGGCATGCTCTTCCCAAGGGTCGTGGTGGCTGGGTGCGGGAATCCCCTCTTCGCGGACGACGGTTTCGGACCGGCCGTGATCGAGGCGTTGCAGGAGGTCGACCTGCCCGGGGACGTCAAGGTGATCGACGCCGGGCTCGGAGGCCCCCACTTCATCTTCACCCTGCTCGACCCCGAGGTGACGAAGCGGTTGATCATCGTCGACTGCGCGGACTTCGGGGCGGAGCCCGGAACGCTGGCGCGGCTCTCGGTGGAGGACCTCCCTCCGGGCGCCTATCGGGACGCCCACTCGTGGGACCTCGCCGAGCCGCTCCAACGTCTGAAGGACCGGGTCGAGATCACGATCATCGGGTGCCAGCCGAAACATGTGAGCGCGCCGGATTTCGAGATGGGGCTCACCGAAGAGGTGAGAGCGGCGATACCGAAGACGGTGTCGTTCATCCTCAAGGAGTTAGGAGTCGAGAATGGGGCTCTTTGAGAAGATCCTTGGCATCTTCAAGAAGAAGGACGTCACGGTGGAAACACGCGGGACGACTGCCCCGAAACCAGACGAGCCGGAGAAGCCGGCGGTACCGGAACGACCGGCACCACCGCCGACGAACGCCATACCGGCCGAACGTGCACCGGTGGTGGAGGGGCAGACGTCTGCCATCCCCCCTGATGAGAAGGTACCGACAACGGCACAAACCGATACAAAGGAGGTAAAACCTGTGTCTGACAAGATTACCGCCGGCCACGTGCACATGAGTGGATGCACGGGCTGTGAGGTTGCAATAGCGGATAACTATGCGGGGCTCCTGACCCTGCTTGACAAGTACGTGGACTGGGTCTACGACCTGACCCTCGCCGACGTACGGCACATCCCCGAGATGGACGTCGCGCTCGTCGAGGGGTCCGTCTGCATCAACGACAAGATCTCGGTGGAGGAGATCCGCGAGACGAGAGAGAAGTCGAAGATCGTCGTGGCGCTCGGATCGTGCGCCTGCTACGGGAACATCACCCGGTTCTGCCGGGGCGGCCAGCAGAACCAGCCGCAGCACGAGGCGTACCTGCCGATCGGCGACCTGATCAAGGTCGACGTCTACCTGCCCGGGTGCGGCCCGTCGCCCCAGCTGATCAAGAACGTCTGCGTCGCCGCGTACCTGCTCCTGAAGGGGAACGCGGACCAGCAGGCGCTGGCGACGGCATACTTAAAGCCGCTCATGCAGGCGGCGGAGCGCGGCACGGAGGCCTGCTTCTGCGACCTGATGATCGACGTGATCGACCAGGGGCTCTGCATCGGGTGCGGTGCATGCGCCGCCGCCTGCCCCGTCCGCGCGATCACGCACGAGTACGGCAAGCCGCAGGGCCAGCGCGACCTCTGCATCAAGTGCGGTGCGTGCTACAACCAGTGTCCGCGCAGCTGGTTCAGCTTCGACGTCGTGAGCCAGTACGAGGGCATCATGGAGACCATTGATGCCGCCATGCAGGAGTGATTGAGATGGTTTCGGATAACTTCCTTGGCAACTACGCGTCCTGCGTCGCCGCACGCAGCACCAACCGTGCAATTCTCGCGGGATCGCAGGACGGCGGCATCGTCACCCAGCTCTTCGCCTTCGCGCTCGAAGAGGGGATCATCGACGGTGCGATCGTCGCCGGACCCGGCGACGAGCCCTGGCGGCCCCGCCCGATGGTGGCGACGACGGTCGCCGAGCTGCTTGCCGCACGCGGCACGAAGTACAACATCAGCCCGAACGTCTCGTTCATCAAGGAGGCGACCCGGTCGTACGGCCTGGACAAGGTCGGCATCGTCGGGACGCCCTGTCAGATGCAGGCGGTGCGCAAGGGCCAGCTCTACCCGGTCGGGCTCCGGGACGTCCCGGACAAGATCGCGCTGGCGATCGGGATCTTCTGCATGGAGAACTTCCCGTACCAGTCGATCGTCCAGCTGGTGGAGGACCACGCGAACACGAAGCTCGACAACGTGACGAAGATGGACATCGGCAAGGGCAAGTTCTGGGTCTACACCGAGCGCGGCGCGACGGTCCAGCTCCCGCTGAAGGTGACCCACAAGTACGAGCAGCCCGGATGCCACGTCTGCCTCGACTACGTCGCGAACCTCGCCGACATCTCGACGGGCTCGGTGGGCACCCCCGACGGCTGGTCGACGGTCTTCGTCCGGTCGAAGAAGGGCACGGACATCTGGTCGAAGGCGCTCGCCGCCGGCTGCTTCGAGACGAAGCCGATCGAGGAGGTGAAGCCCGGCCTGGAGCTGGTCACGAAGCTCGCGACCGAGAAGATCACGAAGAACCGGAAGACGATCGAGGAGCGGGCGTCCTTCGGGGTCGGCAAGGGGCTCCGGAACCCCTACATCTAGACTCTCTTTTTTCCCCTTCGAACCCCGGCGACCGCCCGAAGGGCACGTCGATGCACATATCCGCTCCCGGCGATAACACTGGTTGAAGACGATGCGAATCCTTGCGATCGGGCTCGGGGGGGCGGGCGGACGGCTCGCCGATACGCTCCTGCGCATGGACCGTGCCGGGCGCGTGAGGTGCGTGGAGGCGTCCGCGATCGACACGGACGCCGCCGCCCTCCGGCAGCTCCAGGCGATCCCCGAGGAGCACCGGCTGTACTATCCGCCGGTGGGGCCGGAGGCGATCGACCTGGAGCAGGTGCTCTTCCACCTGAGACGGCAGGACGCCTCCGGGGTGGACGCGCTCCTGCTCTGTCTCGGGGCCGGAGGAGAGACGGCGGCGCTCGCGCCCGCGTTCGCCGAGACGCTCCGGGCGTCGTTCTCCGAGCCGGTGATCGCGCTCGCCGCCCTGCCGCAGCGCTCGGAGGGGCAGCGGATCGCGGCGGCGGCGTCCTCCGCGCTCGACGGGCTCCGGGCGGCGACGGACGCGGTCCTCCTCTTCGACAACGAGACCTTCGCCGGGCGGCGGGACGCCGGTTCGCGGGACCCGTCACCCGCGCTCTACGCCGCCCTGAACGCGGAGGCGGCGCGGCGGGTCGGGCTCCTGCTCAGGGCCGGCGAGTATGGAGGAGAGGTCGGGCAGCTGGTGGTCGACGCGGGCGAGGTGCTCGGCACGCTCGTCGGGCAGGGGTTCGCGGCGGTGGGGTACGCGTTCGAGCCGCTCCGGGAGCACTGGCTGGCACGCCTGCTCGGGAGACCGGTCCCGTTCCTTTCGCGGCCGGACCCGTACGACGGCGCCGCGCGGATCGTGGAGCTGGCGAAGAAGGCCTGTTACGAGGAGGTCTCGGTCCCGTTCGACCTGACGTCGGTGGAGAAGGCGCTGCTGCTCGTCGCCGGCCCGTCGCGCGAGCTCTCGATGAAGGGGTTCTCGACGGTGCAGCGCTGGCTGGACCGGACGATCGCGGGGTTCGAACTCCGCTCGGGGGACTACCCGGTCGACTCGCGGCGGGTCGGGGTGGTGGTCGTCATGGCAGGGCTCCGCAACGTCCCCCGGGTGACCGAGCTCCGGGAGGCGGCGGCACGGGAGCGTCGTCCGGCCGGGATCGACCGGGTCGACCCCCTCGCCCCGGGGGGATGAGGGGGGGGGCGGGTCCGCCCCGATCGTCTCCTTGATTACCGTTCCGGGCCAGAGTTCGATCGGGATACCTGTGTGTAAGAGACCCGTCCCGGTCGCCCGGTCCGTCGCCGGGCTCTTCGTCCTGCTCCTCGCGATCGCCCCGCTCGCGGCGGGAGCGGACCCGCACGTGCCGATCGCGGGAGCCGACCCGCTCCTCCGCCCGGACGACGCGGCGCTCCGGGACTGGGTACTGGACCACGAGCGGGCCGTCCCGGCACCCGCCGCGGTGGTCCCGCCGGTGCGCACCCGGACGACCACCGCGCCGCTCTCGTTCTCGCTCCTCCCCTTCGTGCCGTACGCCCCCGCCGAGCGGGACCAGGGGGCGGCGGGCACCTGCTGGGTCTTCGCCGGGACGGGGTGCCTGGAGGTCGCCCATGTCTTCTCCGCCGGCGTCCTCGACCGGCTCAGCGTCCAGTGGTTCGACTCCAACTACCGCGGGGGCGCCGGGCCGGACTGGGCGGGGAACGGCGGGACGCTGACGGACTTCGCCGCCTTCTACGACGAGCGGCGGATGGCCGTCCCCTGGTCGAACGCGAACGCGTCCTACGTCGACGGTGACCCCCGGTCGGTGGTCGAGGAGCGGGCGCTGATGCCGGCGGAGCTGATCGCGGAGACCCCCCGTTACACCCTCACGGGGGTGCAGGTGCAGCGGGTGGAGACCCGGGGCGTGGGCCAGGACCAGGCGATCGCGAACATCCGTGCCGCGCTCGACCGGGGCCGACCGGTCTTCGCGGGGCTCCTCCTCCCGAACCGGAGCGCCGTCGCGGACTTTCTGGCGTTCTGGTACGGCGGGGGCGAGCGGGCCGTCTGGGACCCGTCGGTCTACGACGGCACCCCGTGGGACCCTGCCTCCGGCGCCGCCCACGCGGTCCTCTGCGTCGGGTACGACCTCTCCGATCCGGCCCAACCGTGCTGGATCATGCTCAACTCGATGGGGACGGCGAACGGAGCGCGGCCCGGCGGCACCTTCCGGATGGCGATGGACCTGGACTACGACGCGGTCTACCCGTACGACTACCCGCTCTCCCCGGTGCAGTGGGAGGTGCTCGAGGCGACGTTCGCGCTCCCCACCCCCGCACCGACCCCCACCCCCGGCGTCGTCCCGTTCCCGGGCCAGTCGTCGGCGCCGACCGATCCGGACGGCGACGGCCTCTACGAGGACGTGAACGGCAACGGGCGGACGGACTTCGCCGATGTCGTCCTCCTCTTCTCCGAGCTTGACTGGTGGGCGGTGCACGAGCCGCTCGCCGCCTTCGACTTCAACCGGAACGGGCGGGCCGACTTCGCGGACGTGGTCCGGCTCTTCGAACGGCTCTGAACCGCCGGTGCAGCGGCACGGTCCGCTCCCCGGATCCGGGCTGTACGGGCGGCGGTGAGCCCCGGAGCGCCCGGAGCGCCTGCGGGAGGGGGATCGCCCGGGGGGTGTCCGGACCGTGGCTTTTTTGTAGCGCCGTCCGGAATCGAATCAAGCAGATTTAAATCCTTCGAGTGCATACGGATTTCGAAACGTCCCGTCCGGGCCACGGGCGCCAAAAATCACGCCGTGGACCCCCGGAGAGGCGGAAGGGGCGCCACGAACGGTCCACGGGGCGGAACCGGCCGGTGGACGGCCCGCCGCCTGCTCAGATGCCGTTTCTCCTATTTATCTCTTCTCCCGTCCGATCTCTGGTTTTTCCCTGAAAAACTACGAATGGAAACGTTTTTAGTCTATGGGGTGGTTACCCTTATCATGAACCAAAGGAGGTTACTGTATCCATGACTACGCAGAAGCGCGGTCATGAGTGGCGGATCAGCATCGTGCTGTTCGCCCTCGTGATC
>JAKPPV010000045.1 GCA_029547145.1 Methanobacteriota archaeon | reverse complement strand
CTCCATTCGGGCGTCCGAGGCCTCTTGCCGCCGCCGCTGCCGTTCGGTCAGAGGGACCGGCGGTAACCAGTCCATGCGGCGATCGTGCGTGCTCGAGATCACCCCGTTGTAGGCGGTGACCAGGGCGACCAGGGCCCGGAGATATTGGAGCTTTTCGCGGTCCCCGTCGCGGGGCCGGAACCGCTCGCCGGTTACCCGGTCCGCGGTCTCATTGATCGCGCGGGTGAGGGTCTTGAGAAGAGCGCGCCGGTCGAGGACCTCGACGGCGCCGGAGGCCTCGGCCTCTATGTCAATCGTCGGAATTTTTCGCGCCATAATTTTATTCTGCGGAAATACGGCGGTATCCGCCGCCGTTCGGTATTCGCGGGTCGTTCCTGCAGCCGTTCGCTAAGAACCTGGTTCTTATCTGCCGCCTATCTGCCGGCCTATTCGCGGTCATGTAGCGCCCCCGGCGGTTGAAAATTCGGCCCGGTGCGATCCCGGTTCATCCTGTCCACCGGTCCGCACCGGATCGGTGAATTTTACACCAGGCCCGCCGGGGCCCTGGTCGTCACCGGGGCCGCCGGCCATCTCGAGGACCGCGGCCGCGGCCGTGCCGATCGCGTCCCGCCATGATTCCGCGGGCCATCTCCCGAGGTGCGACCGGACCACGGCCGGCAGGGCCGTTATCATCTTCTCGAGGCCCGGACCGGCGGCCGCGATCCCCTCGGCGGTCTCTTGCTCGATCCGATCGGCGATCTCGGCCTCGATCCGATCGCGGACCGCCTCGCGGACCTTCTCTTCTACCTGGTCGCGGAGGTGATCGGCGAGGACCTCGCGGGGCGGGATCAACTTTCCGGGATAGCCGGCCATCTTCTCATTCAGCCACTCGACAAACCGCCGGGAGCTCATCGCGTTCAATTCGATCCGGTGCGTTTGCAGCCACTCGGCGCACCGGACCGGGACGTACTCGGCGACCGGGCGCCGATCCCTTTTCCGTTCGATCGTCTCGATCTCGAGGCCGGCCGCGAGGGCCTCCCGCGGTTCTAACCCGAGGTTTACGATCTCGATCCGCCGGCCGGGGCGGGCCCGGGTCGCCTCTTGAAGAGACTGGTAAATCATCGTGCCGGCCGCGTCCGCATCATGCACGCAAAAGACGGTGATCGGTTCGCCGGTCTCGGCGATATTATCCACAACGTCTTTCAGGGCCCGGGTCGCGTGCCCTTTCGAGGTGATCAGGGCGCAATCGTTCACCTCCGGCCATCGCATCTCTTTGAGGGTGTTACAGAACCCTTCTTTCTCGATAAAGAGGAGCTTGTTAAAGGTCCATGCGGGCCGCTCGTACTCGGCCGCGGCCTTTGTGCCGAGCGGGATATCGCGGTGCTCGTGCGGGTGATAGAGGATCCCGCGATCGTCCCGATACATGCCGGGGATATCGCCGTGCTCGTTTTCGTAGTCCGTGACCACGGCCGAGAAATACCCATAATCCAGGTCTTTCCCGGTCGCCTCGCGGGCGATCGGCCGGACCACGTAATACACCTGTCGGAGAGAGAATCCGAGGCCTCCGCCGGCCTTGCGGGCCGCGTCCGGTATCATGTAGAAGATCACGGCGCGGGCGGACGGCGCCCGATCGGGCCGCTCCTCGGCCGGACCTCCGCGGGCCGCCTTGCGGGCCGCCTTTCCGATCGCCTCGAGGATATCCCGCCGCATCCCTGAGAAGTCCGGGGCCTTTCCGGCGGAGGTGATCGGCATATGCGGGGTGATCACGTTTACGAATACGTGAACGGGGCCGCGGACCTTATCGATCCCTTGATGGTATCCGTCCTGAGAGATCCCGCACCCCCGGATCCATAGGGTCTTTTCTCTCGCCCCGTGATATTGCGCGGATACGTCACCCGTGATCGGCGTCCCGTTAACGGTCACCTCGATCCGGGCCTGATCGTCCGCCGGGGCGGCCCATGCCTCGACCACATAGGGGATCCCGTCGCTCCTGGTGCCGGCCGCCTTTGCGTATGCGAGGGCCTCCCGGCCGCCGTGCCCGTTGTAGGCCTCCGGCCCGAGGGCCCCGAGGCGGTCCGGTTTGACCGGGGCCGAGGCCTCGCGCATCCGGCGGAGGACCTCGCGGGCCTGGTCGGCCTTGAGGGTCCGGGCCTCGATCCCCTTGAACGGTTCGGCGATCTCGCCCGCCTTTCTCCCGGTGCATCCATCGAACCGGCCGATCAACTGCCGGACCGTCACCCCCTCGGCCGCGGACCGGGAGAGCTCGAGGAACGTCTTTTCCGGATACCACCAGGGCGAGGTTTTGCCCTTGTAGGGTTTGCCTTTGCCCGCAAGGAATAGGGCCCGGTCCGCCCATCGGCCGGCCTCGGCGAGGGCCCCGGGATTGAGCCGGACCATATCACGGGCCTCTATCCTGGTGCCGATCCTCTCGCAGGCCTCGACCGCGGCCGGGTATGCGGTGCCGTCCGCCTCATTGAGCCCGAGGGTTATCCGGTGCCCTTTTGTCTCGACCACGATCCCGCCGCCGGCCGCAAACGCGATCGCACTGACCACCCGTAACCCGTTGCCGAGGGCGCCCCGCGTCGGGAGCCGGATCGCCTTTGAGGACATGAACGGCCGCGAGATTGAGAAGAGGGCCGCGATCTCGGCCGGCCCCTCGCCCGGGATCCCGGGGCCGTTGTCCTCGACATAGAACCCGATCGGCCCGAGGTGCGGATAGTCCGGGTTATACAAGGCGTCCCACGTAACCGCGGTGCCGGCGTCGAGGGCGTTATCTATCAACTCTTTGAGGGCGAGGGCGGCGAGGTCCTCGCGGTGCACCCCCGCCTGTATCGGGATCCGGTCGAGGTCGAGGAAAACCCGCCACTCGGCCGCGGTGAAAAGGAGGTCCTCGCCGGTCATGCAGGCCCCTCGGCGGGGCGGTCCCGCCATCCGGGGATATAGCGATCGGCCGCGGCCTCGAGGACCTCGCGGAAACGGTCTTTCGGGATCTTCTCTCCCTCTTTGATCACCGCCGGATCCATCTCGTAAATGGCGAACCACTCAAATTTACTGCCGCCGGACTGCCATCCGGCCCGGTGAAAATACCACTGGTCCCCGGTGATATGCAGGTTTGTGCCCGTCGTGCTCTTGCTATGGTGCGGGTGCTCGCCGTATCCGTCCCCCTTGAACCCGGCAAAGGCGGCCATTGACGGCATGGCGGCGAATACCTCGGCCTTATCGATCCACGGGCCTCCCGGGCCCTTCTTCCGCCCGGTCGAGAGGGCGGCCCGATTGCGGATGGTCGCGGACCGGAGGCGATCGGCCATCCGGCGCCGTTCCTCGCGCTCGAGCTCGGCCGCGATCGGGTGATCGGAAACATCGATCGCGGTCTCGAAGAGGGCGGCCGGGTCCCCGCCTCCGCGGATGTAGTCGTTAAGGTCTACCTTCTCGAGCCCCTCGGGCCGCGGGATCTCGCAGAGATACGGGACCAGGCCCGCGGACCGGAGGGCGATCCCGGTATCGACGGCGCCCCGGATCCCGGCCCCGGAGTCCTCGGAGTCCATGATCAGATAGATCCGGCCGGCAGGCCTGCAGAGGGCGATCAGGGCGGCCGCGTGCTCGCGCTTAAACCGGACGGTGACGGGACTCACCGCCGGGTAACCAATCTGGTGCGCAATGGTGCAATCTGTAATACCTTCGGTAATGATCAATGGTGCACCAGGGCGGACGGTATCGGCCCCGAAGATCGGTTCCTCGATCCCGTTCGATATCCGGCCCCCGCCCGGGAGGGGGATCGCTCGAGACTGTTTCTTGTATTTGTTCGGCGCCTTTCCGGGTTCGATCCACTCGGCGCACTCATCGGTCCACCGGGCGATAAAGAACCGGGGCCGGCCGCCGACCAGGTAGGGAAAGACGATCCGACCGGACCAGAGGGCCCGGGCGCCGTTATCATCCACCCATGCGAGGCCGGAGGCCCGGATCTCCTCGCGGGTGAGGCCGGCCCCCATGAAGGCCCCGATCAGGGCCGACCGGTCCACGGGCGCAAACCCGATCCGGCCGCGCGCGATCGTCTCGGCGGTCAGTCCGTACCGGGTCCGGAGGTGCTCGCGGTGACGGTCCGCTAGGTGCGACTCAAAGAACCGGGCCGCGGTCTCGAGGACCAGGGCGAGGCGGTCCGGGTCCCACGACCAGGGCGAGGCCTCGAGGGTCACGACCGCACCCCCGCGATCGCCTGCAGGGGCGGGGCCGAGGGGCCCGGCCTGAGTCCGTCTAAGATAACCAGGGCGTCGGAGGCCCGGGTACAGGCGACATAGTAAACCCGCCGCTCCTCGGCCGCGGTCGCGGGGTTCTGCCAGTACTCGCGGGACCGGCCCCGGTTATACCCTGTATGGAGGACCACGGCCCGGGACTCGCCTCCCTTTGCCGCGTGTATCGTGCTCAAAACGATCGCGGATGGATCGGGGCGAGAGGGGCCGCGGGCGAGGGCGGCCGGGATCCCGGCGGCGAGGTCCTCGGGGAGCTCGAGGCCGGCGGCGATCGTGCGCGAGAACCCGGGCGCCGGCGGCGTGTCCGAGAACCATCCGATCAGCTCGGGAATAAGGACCGCCTCGGGGCGGGAGAAGGCCCCGCGCATATTCGCGGGCGGGGTGCACATCCGCGGGGCCGCGGTGATCAGGGTCCGGGCCTGGTCCGGGGTGAGGATCCCGGGGCCGCCGTTGCGATCGTATGCGGTCAGGGCGTCGAGGGCCCCGAGGAGCTGCCGGACATCGACGGGATCCCCGGCCTTTGTGCGGGTCGTTTCCCAATGCGGCGACCAGTCAGAGAGGAGGGACGTATGCGGGATCCCGGCCGAGGTCAGAACCTTTGACAGCTTCCGCACATATCGCCGATACCGGGCGAGGATCAGAACTTCGCCATACTCGCGGTATAGGGCCTCGATCACGGGCGGGAACCCGCCATCATCATACGGGTGCTCGAGCCATACCCGGCCGGCCCCGGTCCGCGGCGCCATGAACGATCGGCCGCCGAGGACCTGATCGGCGGTCCGGACGATCTCGGGCGGACATCGGCGAGATACCGGGGCCTGGTCGCCGGCCGCGCCTATGTCCTCGACGGGGCCCGGGATCTTCTCGAGAAAGATCGGATCGGCGCCCCGGAAGGCGTAAATGGACTGGTTCGGGTCGCCGGCCACATAGATCCGGACCACCTCGCCCGATTGCCGCCACTGGATAAACAGAATGAATTGCAGGGGACTGAGATCCTGAAATTCATCCACGATCAGGATCGGGGCGAGCGGACCGGCCTTGGCCTCGATCGCGGCGAAAACGTAATCGTCGTGCTCGAAAAGCTGGTGCTCGGCCTTGTAGTCTGACCAGGCCTGCAGGAGCTCGGCCACATCTCCGTAGGAGCTCGGGATATGGGTCCCGGTCGCGGTCATCGCGTGCGGGGCGTGCGACCAGGTCCACGTATATTGAGACCGGATATAGCGGGCGATCTTGAATAGGACGTTGCCGGGCGGTTCGGCCTGTCCGCTTGTGCGTTCCTCGTCGGCCCGGGCCCGTGCGAGGGCCGGATCGTATGGTAGATGATGCAGGCGGGCGAAGTCCTCGAAGAATCCGGCCCCGGCCTTCTTTATCCCTTCTTGGATAATCCGATCGCCGGCCGCGGTATCGAACAGCCCCGCCGCCTTGCAGGTCCGGAGGGCGGCCGCGTGTAGGGTGACCACGGCGCCCCCGATATCCTCCCTCTTTGCCTCCGGGTATACGGTCCCGATCCGGGTCCGGACCTCGGCCGCCTGCGACCGCGCAAACGTCGAGAACGTGATATCGCCGATCCTGGTGCCGTGCTCCTCGGCCTCCCGGCGGACCAGCTCGAGAAGGGTATGCGTTTTGCCCGTCCCGGGGCCGGCAACAAATCGGGTAACCGGTGCGCCGGTCACCTGTCCCACCTCCGCCGCCGCTGTCCCACCTGTCCCACCGCCGGCCCCCGATCGCGTGCGCGGGCCTCAAGTCTGCATCCCCGGGGCGATCCCGATCGGATCTTCCTCCGGTAAACGGCCGATCTTGCGGTTTGGTGGGACAGGTGGGACAAGTAACCGCCGGATACCTGTCCCACAACGGCCGCCATTGCGGCCCCGTACGCGCATATACGGCCCGCTCTTAAATGGTGGGACAGGTGGGACAGGTGGGACAGGTGAAAATGGAATTGCGAGTGATCACTTACAATTTGATCTCTCACGCGCGTATACCTGTCCCACCTGTCCCGCCTGTCCCACGGGGCCTTACTCCTGGTCAAGTAGATCCCTCACATCAAGGGCCCGCCTCACCACCGGGCGGAAGGCGATCAGACCAGGTTTGAACGGCCAACATCGGGTCTGTTTGCCCTCTTTGCCCTTTGCCGCCTCGGCCCCGATCCGGGGTTTCCCGGTCCGGGCCCACGTATATCCGCCCTGCATCAGGGCCGTGCTCAACCGCCCGTCAGTCCATCCGGGCCGCTTGAGGTCCTCGAGGAACCGGGCGATCCGCCGGCCGTGAACCCATATGATATTCTTCGACTCATCGAACCAGGCAACATCGGGTCCGGTCATACTCGCGGCATCGGCGACCAGCTCAACCTCTTCGAGTTTCTCGACCAGGCGATCGATCACGGCCTCGGCCGCGGTCAACTCTTCGATCTCGTGAACCGTCTTGATCGCGGGGTCCGTCCAATAGGCCTGTATCCGCTGCCAGTCCGTCCGGGTCGCGTTCAGGGGTTCGTAAAAGGCGGACATCCAGAGGGTATTGAGGAACCGGGATTCCAGTCCGCCCATCTGTTCTGAGGTCACGGGGAACCGCAGGCCCGCGATCGTTACCTCGAAGTAGGTAGCGCCGGGCTCTTTCGACGGGTAAACATCAACGGCCTCCGTCCGCTGAATCACGATCCGGACCGCGCGCGGTGTCAGGGCCCGCCGCTTCTCGTCGTCGGTCTCGAGGTCCTCGGCGAGGTCGGCAAAGGCGGCCCGGATCTTCTTCCGCAGAACATCCGCGGCCGGGGCGTCCTCGCCGAGGGCCTTTCCGACTCGGGCCGCGATCTGATCCTGCAGGCGTTCGGATAACCAGGGTTCGGTTTTTGTCGCGGTCAGGAGAACCCGCCGGCCGGCCTTTGTGAACTCGACCGGGAACCGGCCCCGCTCCTCGGGCCAGAGAAAGAGCGCAATATCCGCATGAACCGGGATCGGCCCGATCCCCTCCGTTGTCGGTTCGGGGACGGGCGGGGCCGGGGCCTCGAGCTCTTCCGGGTCCGCCGGTGCGGCCTCGGGCGGCCCCTGTCCCGTTTTGTCCCGCGGCGTCCCGCCGTCCGGGATCCCGGAGGCCTCGGCCTCGAGGGCCTCGCGCTCGAGCCGGGCGGCGAGGGCCTCTTTTTGCCGGGCGAACTCCTCGGCCCGCTCATCGATCGCGACCATCACGGGCGCCTCTTCGGACCATAGGGCCGGCCCGCGTCCCGGTCCGCGATCGCCTGGTCGATCGTCGCGGTCGCGTCGGCGATCGTCTTATCGAGGTCGGTGAGGTATGCGGCCCGCTCCTCGGGCGACAGTCCCCGGCGCCATTCCCCCCGGCGGACCGCCTCGGCCTTGTCGATCATCTCGTCCCGCATCAGGGCCATAGCCTTGAGCCACATTTCAGGCGGTGCGATCGCGGTCGTTGTCACGGCCGGCCCCCGTCGCTTGAAGATTCGCCCTGGTCCGCCGGCGGGTCATCTGGTCCACTCGCCCCGCCCTCCCCGGCAGATTTTACAGTCCTCCAGTCCTCGGCGAGGTCGAGGACCAGGCCGGGCCCTTTCCAGACGAGATGATCGCGGCCGCGGTCGTCGGTGATCAACAGCTCATATTGTGTGTACCCGGTCAAGGCGCCGTGCATCGCGGGGTGGCCTGGGATCCGGACCGTCACCCGCTGCCG
>JAKPPV010000047.1 GCA_029547145.1 Methanobacteriota archaeon | reverse complement strand
CGTGGTCTGGGTCAGGGATCCCTGGATCGGGATACTCAGATGCTGGTCCAGGGCACCGACGGCCAGAGCGTAGCATTGATTCGGTCGAATAGACGAACCTTGGGTGCAGGTACTGCCCCTGGGTTGGGGAACCATGAGGGGCAGCCTGCGAAGTATATAGATCTGCCGCTTTTCTCCTCAGATCAACGATCGGAGATACATCTGGGCCTCTACAAAATTAGCGAACTACTGAGGATAGACACGGAGGGGCTGAAGAGGAATCGGAACGGGGCGCGGGGGCGGTGACTCCACCGTGGGGGGGGATCGTCGCCGCCCGGGAGACCAGCGACAGAGGGTTCGACCGTGTGCGCAGACCCAAGATATATATCCCGCGAGTATTCAAATATAGTTGAACTCTTGCGGTCGAGGCCGGATGGTGACTCTCTTGGACAACAGGATCTTTCGCCCGTGTATCGGGAAATCTGAACTGCCGAATCACGAGCGGTGCCCCCTGCCTCTGCTCAGGGCCGGGCGCAAGGTACGGCGCGTGCCAGGGCGCGACGGAGCAAAGGCCCGGGGGCGACTGCCCCTGCTGGGCGCTACGCTGGGGAGGGTGAGGGCCATTTCTCCATTCGAACGGCCCGTGCATGGAGCGGGAGGTGAAGTCGGTGGTGTTTGAACCCTGGCAGGCGGTGGTGGACTGGTTCACCTACGGTCTCCTCGGACTCTCCCCGACATCGCCGGCCGCCTCGGCCCTGAACTTCTTCATCTTCGACACGGTCAAGATCTTCATTCTGCTGGCGGTGATCATCTTCGGGATCACGTTCATCCGCTCGTTCTTCTCCCCCGAGAAGACGCGGGCCTGGCTGGCCGAACGGAAGGGCTCAACCCTCGTCGGTAACGTCCTGGCCGCACTCCTGGGGATCGTGACACCGTTCTGTTCCTGCTCTGCCGTGCCACTCTTCATCGGCTTCGTCGAGGCCGGGATCCCTCTCGGGATCACGTTCTCGTTCCTGATCTCGGCACCGATGGTGAACGAGATCGCGCTCGGCATGCTCTGGGGGCTCTTTGGATGGGAGATTGCACTGATCTACATCTCAGCAGGTGTGGTGATCGCGATCGCCGCCGGGATCGTGATCGGCCGGCTCGGTATGGAGAAGTACGTCGAGGAGTATGTCTACCAGATCAGGGTCGGCACCTCCAGCAACGAGGGTGAACAGCCAACGCCCGGAGAGCGTCTGTCCCGTTCCTGGGAGGCATCGCTCGACATACTCCGACGGATCTGGATCTACGTCGTGATCGGCATCGGTATCGGCGCGTTGATGCACGGATGGATCCCGGCTGGAGCACTGGCGCAGTATGCCGGCCCGGGCAACCCCTTCTCGGTGATCATCGCCGTGCTGATCGGGATTCCGCTCTACTCGAATGCGGCCGGGATACTCCCGCTCGTCTCCGAGCTGACCCGCGCCGGTGTTGCGCTTGGCACCGCCCTCGCGTTCATGATGGCCGTGACGGCGCTCTCTCTCCCCGAGATGATCCTGCTCCGGAAGGTGCTCAAGCCGCGCCTGCTTGCGGTCTTCATCACCATCGTCGGGACCGGAATCATCACGGTGGGCTATCTGTTTAACTGGATCATGGTGACACGATGATGAACAGGGATGTTCCATGCTGCGCCGCCGAAGCGATGCGACGGGTCAGGCCCGTGGTTGTAAACGGCGCCACCGTCGGGCTCTCCATGCTCGACCTCGTCTTTTCCGAGGTTCGCGACCTCGGGCTGACCGATGACGCTGTCGTCCGAGCCGAGCTGATACGGCGCGTGAAGATGTTCAATTATGTCCCGCCGTCGGCCGCTGAGGCCTATGCAGCGGCGGTGTATCAGGAATACATGAAATACCACGATCAGGGAGGGATACCATGAAGATTGAGATCTTCGGTACAGGGTGCACCAAGTGCCATCAGCTCGAGAAGCATGTCGCGGATGCGGTACGGGAGACCGGTATCACGGTCGAGATCGTCCGGGTCAATGATATCGCCGAGATCATGAGCCGCGGGATCATCTTCACCCCTGCGCTCGCGCTCGACGGGCAGATAAAGGTCGCGGGACGCGTGGCGTCCGTCAGGGAGATCAAAGAACTGCTGACGGAGGGGGCATAGACGATGGCGGGAGAGAGGCCGAAACAGACCGTCGTGTACGGTTGCGCCGGCGCGTCGAACACCGGCCAGCTCGCGAACGCCGCCGCCGTCCGCATGACGCAGCGGGGCACCGGCCGGATCGGCTGTCTCGGCGGCGTCGGAAGCGGCCAGAAAGGGTTCGTCACGGCGGCGAGACTGGCCGACGAGGTGGTCGCGATCGACGGATGCGAGGTGGGCTGCGTGAAGAAGACCCTCGAGGCGGCAGGAGTCGCACCGAACCGACACGTGGTGGTCACCGATCTCGGTATCGAAAAGAGCGGGGACCTGACCCTCAGGGACGAGGAGATTGACCGGGTGGTCAGGGCCGCGGAGACGGCGTCCTCCACAGGAACCGACCCAAAGCAGCCACCGGCCGACAGCGAGGGGGGCTGCGGGTGCGGGTGCGGCACGGGTGGCGGAAGCGGCTGCTGCGGGTGATGGAGTGACGGTCACGCTGATCACCTGCTCAGGCCTCTCGAACGTCGGCCGGCTCACGACAGCGGTCGCCCAGCACGTCCTGAAACACCGACCGGGCCGGGTCCAGTGGGTGCGGGCCCAGGCCGGGCCCGACGCGATCGCGGATGCTACCGAAGGTGCGGACCTCGTGATCGCACTCGACGGGTGCGAGGACTGCTGCGGCAGCCGGAGGGCGGCCGAGGCCGGCGTCGAACCCGCGGTCCGACTGATGGCCATCGAGCTCGGGATCGTCAAGGACGGACGGGCCGAGGTCAGGTATACCGAGATCGAGACGGTGATGCGGGCTGTGCTCGATGCAACGGAGCAGCGATGAACGTCCCCCGGAAGTGGTCGGGAGACGGGAGCACCCTGAGGCCATACGGGGGATACCGATGATCGAGACGGAAAGAGACCAGGCGATACAGGAGACGATACGGGTATGCATCGTCTCAGACGGCGCGTTCGGCGACCGGGCCTTCGAGCAGTGCATGGCCCGGTTCCCGACGGAGTTCGTCCTGGTCGAGCCGCTTGCACCGAACGTCGTGGACGATGTCGCGATCGAGGTGCCCGAGGCCGACCTCTACCTCTCCTATCTCCGCTCGCCCGCGCAGGCGCTCGCGCTCGTTGAGAAGGGCCGGCCCGTGATCCTCGGCGTCTCGTTCGGCCCCGGCTTCACCCGGCAGGCCCGGTGCATCAACCCGGACGTCATCGCACCCGAGACCATGTGTTCGCTCGAGCCGACGACCGGATCGGACGCGATCGACGCCTTCGCCCGCGCGTTTGGCAGGCCCCGGTTCGCCGCCACGGTCCGCGACGGCAGGCTCGTGCGGCTCGAGGTGTTGCACGGGTCGCCCTGCGGGTCGACGGTTGCAGCAGCAGCCGAGCTCGTCGGCCAGTACCTCTCCCCGGCGATGCTCCGGCACTTCGGCCTCCGGATCTGCCACCACTGTCGCGCGCCCCGTCTCGGACGGACCTGTGACAAGGAGACGGCGGGGCTGATCCACGTCCGCGAGCTCCTCCGCGCCCTGCCCCCCGAGGCGGTTGACGCAGGGCTGATTGCATTGGGAGCAGAGTGCGACCAGCTCTATACCATGAGAAAAGGACGGCTGGACGGTGGCACCGTTCAGCCCGGTGAACTCAATACAGGGATGGAAAACCAACATGACTGATACCAGAAAACGACTCTCGTTCCTGGACCGGTACCTGACCCTCTGGATCTTCCTCGCGATGGCGATCGGGATCGGGATCGGGTACTTCGTGCCCTGGATCTCGAGGGTGATCACGGGTTTCTCGGTCGGCACGACCTCGATCCCGATCGCGATCGGCCTGATCGTGATGATGTATCCGCCGCTCGCGAAGGTCCGGTACGAGGAACTCGGCACAGTCTTCCGCGATAAAAGGGTTCTCAGCCTCTCGCTCGTCCTGAACTGGATCGTCGGGCCGATCCTGATGTTCGCGCTCGCGGCCCTCTTTCTCTCCGGCTATCCCGAGCTGATGTACGGGCTGATCCTGGTCGGGCTCGCGCGGTGCATCGCGATGGTGATCGTCTGGAACGATCTGGCCGGTGGGAGCTGCGACTACTGCGCTGCGATCGTCGGTCTCAACTCGGTCTTCCAGGTCTTCCTCTACTCGGTCTATGCGTACATCTTCATCACCGTCCTGCCACCATTGCTCGGCGTCGGGACAGGCACGGCCGTCGCCATCACCATTGGTGAGATCGCCGTCTCGGTCTTCATCTACCTCGGCATCCCATTCATCGCCGGCATCATCACCCGGTTCACGCTGATCCGCCAGCAGGGACGGGAATGGTACGAGACCCGGTTTATCCCGCGGATCTCACCGCTCACGCTGATCGCCCTGCTCTTCACGATCATCGTGATGTTCAGCCTGAAGGGCGAGTACATCGTCCAGGTGCCGCTCGACGTGCTCCGGGTCGCAATCCCGCTCCTGCTCTACTTCGTGGTCATGTTCTTCGCGTCGTTCTGGATGAGCCACCGGCTCGGCGTCGACTACCCGCGCTCGGCCAGTCTCTCGTTCACGGCAGCCTCGAACAACTTCGAGCTCGCGATCGCGGTCGCCGTCGCGGTCTTCGGGATCGGGTCGCAGGTCGCGTTCGCGACCGTGATCGGTCCCCTCGTCGAGGTGCCGGTACTGATCAGCCTGGTCAACGTCGCGCTCTGGCTCAAGAGGCGATGGTACCCGGATTCGCCCGGAGCGACGTGCGCCGTCGACCAGGGGGTCATATGAACCGCATCTGCACTGCCTGCAGAACATGAAACTGAGAGGGAAGAAAAGATACCATGACAACATCCGACGAGATTCGAAAGATGGGAACGACGATGAAAGAGATCCTGGGCCTTCACGGCCCGGCCATCGGCGTCCGCCTGCTCACGACCGACGAACCGGTGCCGGGCGCCGTTCCCGCGACCGGCCACCGCTACTGCCAGGCCCTGATGCGGGCCCGCCACGGCGACCACGTGGTTGTGAATGCCTCGACCATCACCTGCCCGGCCGCGGCCCGGGCATTCGGGTTCCGCCCGCTACCGCCGCCGCTCGAGAGTGGTAAGGGGCTCGTCGGCTTCGGGATCACATCCGAGGAAGCGGTCGGCAGGACCATGTTTGGGCAGATGCCTGTGCTCGAGCCCGGCTCGATCCGGCAGATCGACGTCTTCCCGCTTGACCAGGCCGAATCGGTCCCCGACCTCGTGGTCGTCGAGGACGAGGTCGAACGGCTGATGTGGATCGTCCTCGCCTACATGCACGCCACGGGCGGGCAACGGGTGCCGTCCTCGACGGCTGTCCTTCAGGCGACCTGCGTCGACTCGACGATCATCCCGTTCCTCAAGCACCGGCTCAACTACGGTCTCGGGTGCTACGGGTGCCGGGATGCCACCGACATCGGTCCGAACGAGACCGTGGTCGGGTTCCCGGCCTCTTTCCTGCCGGTCATCGTCGAGCACCTCGAGTACCTGAACAAGCGCGCCCTCCCCCACTCGCGTGAGAAGCACGCCTTCTTCGCCCTGAAGAAAGCCCTCGTCGACGAGCACTCCTGCGGGAGCGTGTGATGGCGTGACCCGGCCGCGCGTCCTCCTCACCGGCACGCATAACGCGGGCTGTTCGCAGAGGGGCGAGGGCTACCCTCGGGCCCGGTACGGCGACCAGTACGGGGCCTTCAGCGCCGGTAGGGCCGCTTCCAACACCAGCCTGCTCGCGGTACAGGAGATGACCGGGGTCGGGATCGACATCTCCGGCCAGCGGTCCAGGGACCCTGGCAGGTTCATCGGCGAGGTGATGGACGTGGTGGTCACGGGCTGCAACGCGGCAGGTGCGAACCGCCTGTTGTTCCCATGGGCGAAGCCGACAATTCACGCGAGCCTCACTGACCCTCCTGCCGCCACCGGGGCCGGGGAGGAACGCTGTATTGCCTTCCGCCCAGTGCGGGACGAGTCCGGAGCCAGGATCGGCGGTGCCCATGGTGGTGGGAACCACGCCTGAGATGCAGTCGAGCCGCAAGGTCCAGCCGCATCCCGATTATCCCTCGGAGGAGGGCCGGTACCTTCGGGGGAACGACTTCTCGCCGGTCGCGGTCGTCGTCATCCTGAACACGGACGAGGATAAGATCCCACCCGAGATCGAGGCGATAGTCCGCGCCGGCGTCGAGAGCGGGGCCGCGCTCTCGGGGACGGTCCAGACCCCGAACATCGGGTTCGAGAAGATCACCTGGAACATCGTCGGCAACCCGAACATCCGGTACCTCGTCCTCACCGGCCCCGAGTCTGAAGGGCACCGCACGGGCGAGGCCCTGAAGGCGCTCTTTGCGAATGGAATCGATGAGAGGGGCCGGATCATCGGAACGGACGCCCCGTTCCCCACGCTCTACAACGTACCCCGCAAGGTCGTGAACCGGTTCCTCGACCAGGTGACACTTGTCGACTGCCAGTTCCAGGACATCCCGACCCTCCGGGCCGCGATCCGCGCCTGCTACCAGGAGACACCGACGGAGTTCAGAGGGCAGCTCCTCGGCGATCCCGGCGCGTACCCGGCCGAGCCGATCGGCGGGAAGCTGACCTGGAAGGTTACCCAGCCATGGGCCGTGCCGAAGGACGAGAGGGAAGCGGCAGCGAAGGAGCGGGCCCTTGCCCTCATCGAACAGTTGCGGCTGAGGAATGCCCGGCGACGCCCGGAGAATGACGATGACCCCGAAACGGCATAATCCAACCAATTTGAAGTACGCGAGGAATACATGACGGACATCGCTGGGCTGATCACCGGATCCCTGCTCCTGGGATGGGAGACGCTCCTCGATTACCTCTCGGCACACGTGATCACCTGTCTCGTACCGGCGTTCTTCATCGCCGGTGGGATCGCGGCCTTTCTCAGGAAGGATGCGATCCTGAAGTACTTCAGCCCGGAGGCGGACAAGCGGATCGCATACGGGATCGCCTCCGTCTCGGGCACGGTGCTCGCTGTCTGCAGCTGTACGATCCTGCCCATGTTCGCCGGACTCCTGAAGAAGGGGGCAGGGATCGGGCCGGCGTTCACGTTCCTCTACGCAGGGCCCGCGATCAACATCCTGGCCATCATCTACTCGGCCCAGGTGCTCGGCCTCGACATCGGGATCGCCCGGGGAGTGCTCGCCGTCGCAAGCTCGATCGCCATCGGCCTGATCATGACCCGGATCTACCGGCAGGAGGAGGCGGTGGCGAGTCGGGCCAAAGCACCGGTACCGACCATACCGTGCGCGGACGAGCGCTCGAACCGGGTCACGCTCGCCTTCTTCGGTCTCCTCCTCGCGATCCTGCTCGTGGGGACCTCCTCGTTCGACGTCCTGATCCGGCTCCTGGTCGTCTACGCGCTCTCGCTCGCAGTCGCGTATCTGCTGATCTACCACTTCTCCCGGGACGAGGTGACCGAATGGGGCCTCGAGACCTGGTTCCTGACCAGAAAGATCTTTCCGATCCTGCTCGCGGGTACCTTCCTGCTCGGCATGCTCGCCTACTTCCTCCCCCCCGAGACCTTTCGGCCGTTCATCGGCACGAACAGCCCCCTCTCGTGCCTGATCGCCTCGCTCATCGGAGCGATCCTGTACATGCCGACCCTGCTCGAGGTCCCCATCATCGGCACCACGTTCGGGTACACGGCCGGGATCATGGCCAGGGGCCCGGCCCTCTCCCTGCTCCTGGCAGGGCCGACGATCAGCCTCCCGAGCCTGCTGGTGATCCAGCGTATCGTGGGGGTGCGCAAGACCCTGACCTATGCCACGCTCGTCGTCGTCTTCGCCACGATCGGCGGGTTCCTCTTCGGGATCTCGGGGATCTGAGGTGAAGACGGTGGGAACGATCGATATACCCGCACGGACAAAGTCCGGTGTGAAATGATGCAGTCGAACGTGGAGGAGGCCTTTCGAGAGCTGGGAACGACGGCTAACCTGATGCGGTTCGAGGACCCGGATCGTATCGCCAGGCGCGGGGTGGTTGCCACCCCGGCACGGGTCATCCAGGTTGGCTGCAGGCCCGAGGCAGGATGCCCTGCGTGGCCCGGGATCGGGCAGCCGATGACCGGGCCCGACAGGAGTCACACGAAGCGCTGTGGGGAGAGATGGCCACGTGGGAAGCACCATGAGAGGGCCACAAGTTTTATTGAACCCTCTGCACTATAGGAGCACGGCATGACGAAGATCGAAGTGCTGGGAACGGGATGCGCGAAATGCAAGCGGCTGTATGCCAACGTCCAGGAGGCGGTCAAGTCCCTCGGCATGGAGGCCGAAGTGTTCAAGGTTGACTCGCTGGACGAGCTGATCGAACGCGGTGTGATGAGCACGCCGGCACTCTATATCGACGGAACGTTGCGGCTCTCGGGCCGCGTCGCGACTGTGGACGAACTCATTCGAATGCTGAGGGGGTGAGACGATGACAAAGATACCCACCTGCACGTGCGGTGAGAACGAGCCGGGACGGATCATCTTCCCCTGTGCCGGACAGGCGAACACGGGACAGCTCTCCAACCTCGCAGCCGTCGAGCTGACCGAAGAGGGATACGGCAGCATTGCCTGCGTCGCCAAGCTGGCGATCGGGGACGAGGGGCTGGTGAAGAGCGCAATGAATGCCGATGAGGTGGTCGTGATCGATGGATGCCCCCTGCAGTGCGCGAAGAAGATCGCGCTGGCGCAGGGTGTGGTGCCGGCTCAGCACGTCATCGTGACCGATCTCGGGATCGGGAAGGGGCCGTCGAAGTCCTATACCCCGGACGATATCGAGACCGTGGTCTCCGCCTGCTGGAGGGGGGTCGGGAAGAGCGCCGATCTTTCCGATCCTCCGGGCAGGCAGGAATAAAGCCAGGAGAGCGGCACCGGATGATGGTGCAGGGATGACTGTCCTGCGAGGCGTTTTCCCGAAGAGGATACACGGACGGATGAACGAGGTGACCGATGTTTGAAAAAATCCTTTTCCCCACTGACTTCTCGGAGTGTGCCGGAAAGAGTGTTGAGTACATCATAAAACTCCGCGAGGCGGATGCAAAGGAGGTGATCATCCTTCATGTCGTCGATGATTCCGCGCTGGGGGATATGGTGAAATTCTCGAAGAAGGCCGGGTTCGATCCTGATGAGTTCAAGAGGGACGTCCTGGGGGACATCATTCAGGACAGGGAACGTGCTGCCGAGGCTGATCGATCCCGCTTTGAAGGTGCCGGCCTGAAGACAACGGTACGGATCGAGTTCGGAAAGCCGTCACGGGAGATCTGCAGGATGGCAGAGGATGAGAAGGTCTCCCTGATCGTCATGGGAGCGCAGGGACGAGGCAGGATCAGCTCGATGCTGCTGGGAAGTGTCTCTGAAGGAACCATGCGGAATTCCCGGGTGCCCGTTCTGATCGTCCGGTAGACGGGGTCCAGGGAACAGAGGACACAACGCGGCAACCGGACAAACACAGGTTGATCGGTGATGGAATAGATGTGAACAACAGGAAGTTCACAACGTTTCAAATTATGCGGCAGAGCCTGTTTGGGTGGTGCTGATGATTGGAATGATGCTCAGAACGTCTTCAAACGGGCGGGGAGCGAGAGATGGAGCTCCACCCGTCATGCCGATCACCTCAGTCATGCCCATCATCTCAAGGTTTGCCATCAGTATCCATCAGGTTTTTTCGGGACCGGCGTTTTCAGAGTCGTGCCTGCCGGCCCTTCATCTCTTTCCAGGATCTCCCACCCCAATCGCGGTGAGGATCACGCTCTTTACTGGGGGCGAACACAATGTTTGAAGACCTGCTCATCACCATCGTTGCAGGAGGCACCACCGCCCTGATCGAGTACATCACGGCGCACGTGGCCACCTGCCTGATCCCCGCGTTCTTTATCGCGGGCGCGATGAACGCGCTCCTGCAGAAGGAGGCGATCACGAAGTATCTCGGCGAGAAGACCTCGCGGTGGATCGCGTACCCGGTTGCGGTCGCCTCCGGGCTTCTCCTCGCCGTCTGTTCCTGCACGATCCTCCCTCTCTTTGCCGGGATCAAGAAGAAAGGCGCCGGAATCGGGCCGGCGATCGCCTTCCTGTACACCGCCCCGGGCACGAACATCCTCGCCGTCTCACTCACGTGGAGCGTGATCGGGGCGGACTTCGCCCTCGCACGCATCACGCTCTCGATCATCTTTGCCGTCTTCATCGGCCTGATCATCTCCGCGCTCTTTCCGGAGAAGCGCCCTGAGACGACGCCTGACGCTCCCATCACGTGTTCATGCGAGCCGGGGACGGAAAGCGACCAGCGAAAGGTCGCCCTCTTCATCGGAACCCTCGTGGCAGTCCTGTTCGTCGGCACCTGGCGTATCTTCATGGAGAACACGTTCGCCGGTATCCCCCTCCGGTTCATCATCCTCCCATGCCTGGTCGCGCTCGTCGCAATGGAGGCCTGGAGATGGTTCGGCCCGGATGAGCGGGGAATGTGGCTCTCGGAGACCTGGGATTTCATGAGGAAGATCTTCCCGCTCCTGTTCGTCGGGATCTTCGTTGCGGGAGTGCTCACAGCCCTCCTTCCCGAGAACATCCTCGGGATGTATCTCGGGGAGAACACGATCTTCGCAAACCTTGTCGCGGTCCTCTTCGGGACGTTCATGTACTTCCCGACCCTTGTCGAAGTCCCGATGGCACGGATGTTCCTGGACCTCGGCATGGCGCGGGGCCCGCTGCTTGCATACGTCCTCGCTGACCCGGTGATCTCCCTCCCGAGCATCCTGGTCGTCCGTAAGTTCATGGGCACAAGGCAGACGCTCGTCTACGTGGTCCTGATCGTGTGCTTCTGCACGCTCGCCGGGTTCATCTACGGCTCGGTCATCTGATCCAGGGAGGGCGAAACACATCGTCCATCCCCGGGAAGAAGGGGACCGGTGAGATCCCCTCACCGGTACCCCGGAAGCGGAACGGAGACCCATGACACCTACCCCCGGCACACCGTCGCAGGGACACACGGCACCACTGCCGGGTGGTACGACGGCATACCACGCCCTCGACGCCGCACGGGCCCTCGAGACCACAGGTTCCTGTCTGGATGGGATGGACCCGGACGAGGTGCTCGAGCGCCTGCAGACCTACGGACCAAACCTCCTCCATGAACGGAAGAAACAAAGCCCGGTACTGCTCTTTCTGCGCCAGTTTACCGATCTCCTGATCCTGATCCTGGTCATTTCGGCCGCGATCTCCGGGTTACTGGGGGAGTGGGTTGACATGGTGGCGATCCTGCTGATCCTGATTCTCAACGGGGTGATCGGGTTCCTGCAGGAATACAGGGCTGAACGCGCCCTGGAGGCGCTCAAACAGATGAGCGCCCCCCGTGCACGGGTCATACGAAAGGGAATGGAGCGGCTTATTGGGACGGCGGAGATCGTCCCGGGGGATGTTGTCGTGATTGCGGAGGGTGACCGGGTACCGGCCGATGCGAGGCTGCTGGAGTCCGTGGCACTCGAGGCAGACGAGTCCGTGCTCACGGGAGAGTCGGTCCCGGTGCAGAAGGACGCAGGGGCTGTACTGGACCCGGCTCAGCCCCTCTCCGAGAGGGTGAACATGGTCTTCCAGGGGACCGTGATCACGAGGGGACGGGGACGGGCGGTCGTCACGGCCACCGGCATGCAGACCGAGCTCGGAACGATCGCCACGAGCGTGCTGGACCAGCCCGAGCAGAAGACCCCGCTCCAGCTGAAACTGGCGGTCCTCGGGAGGCAGCTCAGCCTTGTGGCCATCGGCCTGGTTGCACTCATCTTCGTCCTCGGGATCCTGCAGGGGATGGCACCGTTCGACATCTTCCTCATCTCGGTCACGCTCGCCGTCGCGGCGATCCCCGAGGGCCTTCCGGCCGTGGTGACGATCACTCTTGCCATCGGCGTCCAGCGGATGGCCGCCCGGCACGCCGTCGTCCGGCGGCTCCCTGCGGTGGAGACCCTGGGGGGCGTGACGGTCATCGGCACCGACAAAACCGGGACCCTGACCCGGAACGAGATGACCGTCCGTAAAATCTATGTCGGCGGTTCTGTCATCCGGGTCACGGGGGAGGGGTACTCGGTGAGGGGTGAGCTGATACCGGAAGAGGTGTCGGATCCAGACAGTGACGAACTCCTCCACGAACTCCTCGTCATCGGGGTCCTCTGCAATACCAGCGGCCTTGCGATCGACCCCCGATCCGGTGCAGGAGAGATCGTCGGTGATCCGACGGAGGCGGCCCTTCTCGTTCTCGCGGAGAAGACAGGGATGGACCACCGGAAGGTGAGGGCAGCCTTTCCCTGCGAAAAGGAGATCCCGTTCGACGCGGTCCGGAAGATGATGACGGTGATCTGCAGTCGGGACGGGCGCCGGCGAGCCCACGTGAAAGGGGCGCCAGAGGTCGTTCTCGCCCGGTGTGACCGAATCCTCCACGCCGGGCACGAGGCGGACCTCTCGCAGGTCGAACGGGAGGACGTGATCCGGGTGACACGCGAATTCGGAGGAGAGGCGCTGCGCGTGCTGGGATTCGCGTATCGTGACCTCGCGCAGCCTGAGAGCGATGACCCGGAAGAGCACCTGGTCTTCGCAGGGCTTGTCGGGATGATGGATCCCCCTCGTCCCGAGGCGAAAAGAGCCGTTCGGACCTGCCACGAGGCCGGTATCCGGGTGATCATGATCACAGGCGACAACCCGGAGACTGCCCGGGCGATCGCCCTCGAGCTCGGTCTGGACGATGCGTCGCCCGAGATGCATGTCGTGACCGGTCCGGAGATGGACGCCTGGTCGGATGAGGTCTGCCTGCTAAGGGTGCGGAGTGACACCGTCTTCGCCCGTGTCAACCCCGAACACAAACTCCGGATCGTCGACGCCCTGCAGGCATGCGGGGAGGTCGTGGCGATGACGGGGGACGGGGTGAACGACGCGCCCGCCATCGTCAGGGCCGATATCGGTATCTCGATGGGCATCACCGGGACCATGGTGACCAGGGAAGTGAGCGACATGGTGATCATGGACGACAACTTCGACAGTATCGTGCGGGCTGTCGAGGAGGGACGCGTCATCTACGCGAACATCGTGAAGTCCGTACGGTACCTGCTCTCCTGCAACCTGGGAGAGCTCGCCGCGATCACGGTGGCGATGCTCGCGGGACTCGGAAGTCCTCTCATGCCCCTCCAGATACTCTGGATGAATATCGTCACCGACAGCCCGCCCGCCCTCGCGCTCGCGGTGGACCCCCGCGATCCGGACGCGATGAGACGCCCGCCGCTGCGTCCGGGGGAACCGATCCTCACAGGGTGGTCCTCGGTAGAGCTCCTCGTCACCGGTATCGTCATGGCCCTCGGGACGGTCGGCATCTTCGCCTGGTACCTCGCCGCAGGGCCGGAGTACGCCCTGAAAGCCGGCACCATGTCGTTCTCAGTCATTGTCATGGCACAGATGTTCCTCGGCATCGCCTTCAGCGGTTCACGCGAGAGGTCCAACCTGAAGACGGGGATCTTTAAAAACAGGTGGCTATGGCTCTCCGTCGGGTTCGGAGCCGTCGCCCAGGTCGTGATCACCGAGTGGGGCCCTCTCCGCGAGGTCTTCGGGACGGTCCCCCTTGCCCCTGCGGACTGGTTCCTCGTCCTCGCGATCTCCCTCGTGGTGAGCGTGGTCCCGGCAGGGGCGAAGCTGTTCAGACAGGGCCGGAATGCCCGGGAGGATCGAGTGGCATGAGCTCTCGCGGCGCCGGTATCTCGCCGGGAGGTGCACGAAGAGACGCGGTGAGATCCATGAGCCGCGAATCTGATCATGGCGGGAACTGGCGTCCCTCCTCCGGCATGCGGCCCGGGCCTCGGGCGGGAGGGGCAGATCGGGCCGTCACCCTCCTTCGCTCCGTGCGCCGTCCCCCCATCCTTATACGAGGGGCGATGATCATTCATCAGAACGATTCCGACATTCGCCCGGCAGACACGCCGGCAACTATCCCGCCGCTTCTGTTAGACAGAGGCCCGGCTGTATCAGGCACGAGAGGTCGTGATGAGCAGGTGGCGATGGGCCACCCGGCGGGTACGGGAATTCAAAACCTGGGGAAACAAGGATGAATCTCATGAATGCAGCACGGTTCTCCCGGGACGGACCGGTGAAGACCGATCTCGCAAAGACCGCCGGATCGAACATCGCCCTTGTCTGCCTCGAGGCGGGGCAGGTGATACCTCCGCACCCCGAGCCGTACACCGTGGTCTTCGTCGTCCTCGAGGGAGAGGGGGTGATCACGTCGGGGACTCGGGAGTACCCGGTGAACCCTCTGGACATGGTCACCGTGGAAAAGGACGTGGACCGGGGGATCCGCTGTACGCAGCGGATGGTACTCCTCGGCATTCGTGACGATCTACAGGAGGATGCATGACGAACGGCCCGATTGAGGCCCGGGACCTGACGAAGGTCTTCGGCCGCACCACTGCGGTCGACCGTGTCTCGTTCAGCGTACGGCAGAAAGAGATCTTCGGGTTCCTCGGTCCGAACGGGGCCGGGAAGACCACCACCACGAGGATGCTGACCGGTGTCATTCCGCCGGATGGCGGGACGGCGCTCATCCTCGGATACGACATGCGCACCGACCCGGTCCGGGCCAAGCAGCGGTTCGGCGTGGTGCCCGAGACCGCGAACGCCTACACCGACCTCTCCGCATGGCAGAACCTGATGCTGATGGGCGAGCTCTATGGCCTCTCCCGGACCCGGTCCAAAGCGAGAGCAACGGAGCTGCTTGAGGCGCTCGGTCTCCTGGATCGGAAGGACCAGAAGGTGCAGGCCTACTCCAAGGGTATGAAACAACGGCTCATCCTGGCGATGGCCCTCCTGCACGAGCCGGAGCTTCTCTTCCTCGACGAGCCCACGAGCGGGCTCGACGTCCAGTCCACGCACCTGATCCTCAGTCTGCTCCGGGATCTGAACCGGGCGGGGACCACCATCTTTCTGACCACGCACAACATGGAGGAGGCGAACCGGCTCTGCGACCGGGTCGGGATCATCCGCAACGGGCGGCTCATCGCACTCGACGCGCCCGAGCGGCTGAAGGCAGCGATCGAACGGGTCCACCGGGTCGAGGTGAGCTTCGACCGTGAGGTCTCCGGCGGGGATATTGCGGCGATGGAGGTGGTGCTTTCGAGCGCCCGGGAGGGCGACAAGTGGAGGCTCACTGTGGAGGATACGGACATCGCCATCCGCGAGATCGTGTCCTTCGCGCGGCAGCATGGCGCGGGGATCGTGACCCTGAACACCCTCGCGCCGTCGCTCGACGAGGCGTTCCTCAGGCTGACCGGGGAGGTGGAACCGTGAACCCGGCAGGACTCTTGGAACAGGCCCGGCGGGCATGGGCGATCGCGAAGAAGGACATCCGGATCTACTACCTCAAGGGGCCGGTGCTGATCTTCGGGGTCTTCATGCCGGTCTTCCTCTTTCTCGCCTTCTTCCTGGGGAGCAGGCAGCTCCCGCTCTCCTTCCTCGTCTCCGGCCTGGTCGGCATGACCCTCTTCTTCACGGCAACGGCCGTATCGCCGGCGATCTTCCCCTGGGAGGGTTCGGCGAAGACCCTCGAGCGGCTCGCCTCCTGCCCCGTCCGGATCGAGACGATCGTCCTCGGTGACATGGTCGCCTCGGTTCTCTTCGGCATCGCGATCACGGCAGTCACCATCGCCATCGGCCTCGCGGGCGGTCTCCCACTCCTCCATGGACCCACGCTGGGGGCAGCGGTCCTCCTTGCCGCCTGCTGCTTCTCCGCGATCGGGATGCTGCTTGCCGTGCCGCCGACGAACGTACCGTCGAACATCATGATGCTCTCCTCGCTGATCAAGTTCCCCCTCGTCTTCATCTCCGGCATCTTCGTCCCGCTCGAGCAACTGCCCGGGTGGGGCCTCGCGCTCGCGATCTGTTCCCCCCTTACCTACTGTACCGATCTCGTGCGGTATGCGTTCACCGACGTCTCCTATTTCCCGGTGGTGACCGACCTTGCCGCGCTCGGTCTGTTCGCGCTGGCCTGCACCACCCTCACGATGGTGCTGCACCGGCGGACGATGCCGCGGAGGATGTGAGGATGGTTCGGGTTACCGCACCTTTTCATGACAGCACGAGACAGGTTGATCCGGGGAAGAACAGCAGGAACGCCCGGCCCCGGGCCGGCCCCGAGACCCTGCTCTGGGAGAGCGATGCATTCGCGCTGTCTTTGGCGATCAGCGGGAGGTAGGGACGTACGCACGAGCTTGGCAAGAAAGCCGAACCCGGCACCGGCGCACCTCGGCGCGACGACCGGCGATCCCTGAAGGGGGCCCTTGCCATCACGGCTGCCTTCGTCCTCGTGGAGGTCGCGGGGGGACTGGTCTCGGGATCTCTTGCGCTCCTGAGCGATGCAGGGCACATGTTCAGCGACCTCCTCTCCCTGCTCCTCTCGCTCGGGGCGATGACCCTCGCGCTCCGGCTGCCCACGAAAGAACGGACCTACGGTTATCACCGGGCGGAGATCTTCGCAGCCTTTGTCAATTCGCTGCTGCTGATCGCGGTGAGTGCCGGAATCCTCTGGGAGGCGTACCAGCGGGCGCTTCACCCGGCCCCGATAGAGGGTGGACTGATGATGGTCGTCGCCGCCTTCGGCCTTGTGGCAAACCTGTGGGTGATACGAATCCTCCATGGAAGCGAGAACCTGAACGTGCGGTCCGCCCTGTTGCACGTGATCGGGGACACGGCATCCTCGGTCGCCGTGCTTTTCGGCGGTGCCTGGATCGCATTCACCGGCCAGGTGCTTGTCGACCCGATCCTGTCCGGCATCATCGCGATCCTGGTCTTCGTCTCGGCCGCCAGGCTGCTGCGTGAGACGGTTGGGGTCCTGCTCCAGTTCACGCCGCCCTCGCTGGACTTCGATGCCGTCGTGGCGGAGATGGCCGCGGTGCCAGGCGTGGACGGGGTGCACCATGTCCACCTCTGGAGCCTCAGTTCCGGGATTCACGTGCTCGATGCACACGTATTCTCCTGCGAGCGGGATATGGACCGGATCGAGACGATGAAACAGGAGATCAAGGCACGACTGAAGAAGTACCGGATCCTCCACTCGACACTGGAGTTCGAGTGCGAGGAATGCGAGAACTGCGCACTCGTGGAATAGACGGTCCGCGTGTCTTCGCGGAGTACCCGCTCTCCCTCTTCACGATGGCCATCCATCGCCGTCACGGTGGTGCTGCGACGGGGAGTTACTGAGAAGGATGTGACGGGGAGGCGGTGATGGAGTGCGTCCCCTCCCGGAGGACCCGTATCCTGCCCGCTCCGGGCACCGGAACGTGGCGGGCCGGTCCTGATCGTCCACAGCTCCCGGCGCCGCACGCGGGGGGTTCTTCCGGGGCCCTTCCCGTCGGGCAAAGACGGGCGCCGTGGGACCGGGGACCTGGGATGGGGGGGGAGACCTTTCCTGCGACATGGCAGGAGCCTCCCGGATCTCCTGGTAAACGCAGCCCTCTCCCGACTCCGGCAGTGGATGGAACGGGGAACCGGTCCCGTCGGAGAAGGGCATGAAGTGGTCGAAGAAGACCTGGAGCGACGCTTCGTCCTGCCGATTCGGCGCCAGGGGATCAGTCCGTGCATCGAAAGACATCATGATACCATGATCTGCGGTCGATACGAGCCCGAGCCGCAACGGGACGATGACCGGATTCGTTGAGGGGAGCTAGGGAGAGACGACTGGCTCGCCCCTCGCGAGGTAACACCGTGCGGGTTCCCGTTCCCGTACCGGCCCGCGAGAGAGGCGGGAGCGGGAGGATGGCCTCCTGTCATCGCTGCAACTCCCTGGTCCGCTCCTTCCGCTTCTTGACCCAGTAGAGGCGCGAGAACTCCTCGCGTTCGAGTTCTGCCCGCTGTGCGACGATCCGGTCGCGCGCCGAGATCAGATCAGGGATGATCCGCTTCTCGAGGGCGTTCACCTTCCGCCGTGTTCGACCGGCCTCGTCGGCCACTCGGCGGATGGCCCCTTCCGTCTCTGCCGCCTGGACGATGGCCACAACCAGCCGCTCGTACTCATCGGCCGCCTCGTCGATCACGGACCCCGTCGCCGGGAGGCCGTACCCACGTTCATGGAACGGCCGGATTCCGTCCGGTGCGTCAAGGACGGGGAGCGACAGGCCCATGACGTTCCGATGGGAGACGGTCACCTCCTGGGGGTTCTCCACCGAGACTGCGGCGATCCGGATCCCGACGGAGCCCTCCATCATCCGGGCGATAGCGATCGCACGTCGGGCGCGGGTGTAACTCTCGAAGACCGTTCTCCTGCGCATCCGGGCCTCGGCGATCAGGCGGGTGAGCTCCCGGAGCAGGACCTCCTGCTTCATCTTCAGGACCCGGTGACCCCGCTCGACGAGAATGATACGCCGTCGGAGCGCGAGCAGCTCGGCGCGGGTCGGCACCACATCCCTTTTATATACCATCCCGTCACCAGCCCCTCACAGAACGATGTAGGGCTCGATCTCCTCGGGCGCCAGCCCGTCCTGGAGCCCGGTGATGATCGCGCGTAGATTGTAGACCTCGTACCGCTTGCGTTCCAGGTAGACGATGACGGGCAGCACCGAGAACGGGTCCCGCCTTGACAGGTCGTCCATGCGGTCCAGGCGGACATGGTTGACGGCCATCTCGACCTCATGGGCCGGGCGCAGGCGTGCCATCCAGCGGTCGGTGATGTACGCGACCGCGTCCTCCTCGCAGAGGGCGGGCTCGGTCCGATGGAGGCAGAGGGCATCGATCAGGAGGGGAAAGAGGGGAGTGACCTCGAACCGGGCGAGAAACTCCTCGCGCGTCGCCGCAGAGTTCATCTGCTCGAACGCTTCGAGCGGGATCGTTCCGCCCGGGATCAGGTGGTCGGACAGGTTCACCGTCCGGCGCCCCGCCCTGAGCCGGAGCAGCATCCGGAAGTTGAGGGTGTCGATCTCCAGCCGGAGGTACCGGGTGAATGTCGCATCCCCGCGGACACTCTCCCGGCAGGGGCAGAGAAGACCGGCATAGTATGCCCGGTGGAGTGCAGTCTCGATCCGGGCGAACCGGTGCCGCTCCGGTTTGGCATGATACTCCGCCTCCAGGATGTGAACGAGGCGCCAGCGAGAGAGTCGCTCCACGACCCCCCCGGTATCCGGCTCGGCGAGCAGCGCGTCGAGGTCGTCCGGGCCGAGCTCGCCGGCCGATATCAGGATCTCGCGGAGCGATGCCACCGGAATCCCGGCATACTTGCCCCGGAGGATGACCATGACGTTGATGATGTCCCAGCGTCGAAGAAAGGCCGCGGTCAGGTCCCGCATCTCTCCCGTCGTGATGCGCAGGACGTCATGGTACGTCTTTTCCAGGTGTTCGAGGAGCATCGCCTCGAGCTGCTCGGGCCCCGCCTGTACCCGGACGTTCTCGGCGAGCCCTGTGCCATACCCGTGCTGCATGAGAAAGAGCGCGATCCCGGAGATGCTCATACGCAGGAGGCGCTGATAGACCGGGAAGGGAAAGAGAGAGGCCTTTCGTACACGGAGACGGGTGCTGACATAGATGTAAGAGATGATCCGTGGACGTGTCTGTTTCACGTGCCCCCCCGCCCCGTATAGGAGAGAAGTGAGAAAGAAGTAATGAATGTATGGATCTCAAGCAACCTAAACCGAGGCAGGCTCGTCGATTCCGGCAAGGATGATGATGACACTCCCCTCACCCGGTTCGAGCCAGCGCCCGACCAGCTGTTCCCGGTGAACGGAACGTCCGGCCGTCACGATCTCCTGGATGCACAGGAGAGACTGAACCACCACGGTGCTGGGTAGTGTGCCAAAAGTGATGTAAAATCTCAATGGCCCTGAATCCAACCTAGATTTGAAGAAAGGAGAAACAGGGCCATGATCCCATTATCAATTATCGAAGATTATCTTTGCGACCAATCAGAGGGGATGCGTGCTGT
>JAKPPV010000022.1 GCA_029547145.1 Methanobacteriota archaeon | reverse complement strand
ACTTCTCTCTCTCAATATCGGGCATGTGCAGTTTGACCGATATGGTGTGATTGTCATCGTGCATGGAAAGACAGGGATGCGCCGGCTCCGCCTGATCAGCTCAGTCCCGGACCTCCAGACATGGATCAACATGCACCCCCTGCGGTCCGATGCCCAGGCCCCGCTCTTTGTGACGACCCGCTGTTATGGCGGCCGCCCTCGCCGTCTCGATATGCGGACGGTGGAGAACAAACTCTCCCATGTTGCAAGGGCTGCCCGCATCACGAAACCCGTCCACCCCCACGCGGTTCGCCATGCCCGCCTCACGGATCTTGCTAAGGGAAACGGGAGCAGGCCTGGGCTAAATGAGATGGAGTTCCGCCTTGTTGCAGGATGGGAACGGAACAGTGCCATGCCTGAGGTTTATGTTCACCTCTCAGGAGCTGATGTGGAACGCAAGGTACTGGCAACTGCTGGAATCATTGAGAATGAAACACCACAATCCGAGATAACACTTGAGCCAGCACGATGCCCACGGTGCAAGACAATGAACGCCCATTACGCAACCTACTGTTCCCAGTGCTCGCAGGTCCTCATGGAGAAGACTGCGCTGAGCATTGATGAATCACTTGAGGTCGCAAAGGCAAGCGACGATTACCAGGACTTGTTGAACCGACTGAAATCGGACCTGGGCATGAAGTTATGAGGCGCAGAATCCGTATTTATGTCAGGGTATGACCTTACAAAAATTACTATTTTGTCAGGTTATAAACCTACAAAAAATAAGTTTATGAAGGAGTATAACCCTACACTATCTCGTGACATCGCTCTTCGAACTTCTCACCACGCTGAATCCATGGTGGACGGGCCAGGAATTTGAGACAGGAAAATCACGGCTCTCCTACTTCTCGAAAATCCAGCGATACCTTGAGACCGATGAGATCATGGTACTCAGCGGGGTCAGGCGTTCAGGAAAGACAACGCTCCTTTTCCAGACCATCAAATATCTGATTGATAGTCAGCACGTTCCTCCCCGGAATATTCTTTTCGTAAACTGCGATGAGCCCGAGATCTCCAGCCTGGAAAATCCGCTGACGAAAGTTGTCGATACCTATCGGAAGGAGATCCCCGCGAAGGGGATACTGTACCTAGTCTTTGATGAGATACAGGGCATCACGGGGTGGGAGCGGATCATAAAGTCTCTCTACGACAGGAAAAAATACAAAATAATCATCTCGGGTTCGTCTTCCTATCTTCTGGATTCGCAGCTATCGACACTTCTGTCCGGTCGGTTTTTCACCATCCCGGTATTTCCCCTAGATTTCAGGGAGTATCTCGCATTCCAGGGGATAGAGGTAACCGACGACCCGGTCGACCTCGTCGCCAGGAAATACGATATATTAAACCAATTGAAACGCTACCTGCGCGAGGGCGGATTCCCCATTGTCGTACTGCAAGAGGATGAACGCACGAAGGACGATTACCTCAAAGCCTACTATGACAGCATTGTCTATCGTGATATCATCAGGGTCAACGAGATCAGGAACCAGAAGGCCCTTGCCGAGTTGCTCCATTATCTCTTTACCAACGTTACGGCCCCCTATTCCTATCGCCGCCTCAAGGATCTCCTTGGAATAGACCTCGAAACGGTTCAGGATTATATCCATTTTGCCGAGATGGCTAAAGTCCTCTTCGAAGTAACGCACTTTGCCTATTCCCTGCAGGCACAGAAGAGACCGAACCGGAAGATCTACTGCATTGATAACGGCCTCCGGAACGCGGTATCCTTCCGCTTCTCTGAAGACGAGGGGAAACTTGCCGAGAACCTGGTATTTATCGAATTGCTCCGATCCGGTTCAACTCCCTTCTACTGGAAGAAGAAGAAAGAGGTAGACTTTGTCGTGAAAGGCCCCGACAATCTTCTCACTGCAATCAACGTCTCTTATACCGATGCAATATCGGCAAGAGAGAAAGACGGTCTACAGGAGTTTGCGGGTGAATTCGGTGATAAGGTAAAAAAGATGATCATTCTCACGAAGGACACCGAGCAGGGCAGCGATGATATCAGTCTCATCCCGTTGTGGAAATGGCTTTTGATGGAAAAATAGCGACCAATTTTCATCAGTGGATTGAGTATTGACGCTTCTCTCGGTAGTGTGCCGAAAGTTATGTAAATTCTCAATGGCCCTGAATCCAACCTATATTTGAAGAAAGGAGAAACAGGGCCATGATCCCATAATCCCACTTTTCGCAGGAGCCCATCCCCCCCTGTGAAATAATCAAACCGCAAGATCCTTGTACTTTCGGAAATAACGTCCAATGTGCCCACGTCTGCCGATTTCATCGAAGGTTCCAACGTCTCGATAGGTCATCTCGGTATCGTTGCTGGTGCCTTTGACGCTCTGGGCATCGCGAAGGTCATCGATCGTGCTATCCCCAAGACATGTCGACACCACCTCACGCACGGCGAGATCGTCAAGGCCATGGCCCTCAACGGCCTCGGTTTCGTCGAACGGTGTCTCTATCTCTATCCCGAGTTCCTTTCTGAGATCGCCGTCGACCGGCTTCTCGGCGATGGCGTTATTCCGGCGCACCTGAACGACGACGTCCTGGGCAGGACGCTCGACGCGATCGCCGCGTATGGCCCGACCGAGCTTTTCAATGCGATCGTGGCCGAGTGTCTCCTCACCAGCGACTACGGCACCCACTGCCTCTACGTGGACACCACCGCCTTCAGCGTGAGCGGGGACTATGACACTGAGTGCGACTCTCGCATCATGACCATCACCTACGGCCATCCCAAGGACGGTCGATGGGACCTCAAGCAGTTCGTCCTCGGGATGGCAACCGATCAGCACGGCATCCCGCTCTTCCTGCAGACCTTCTCCGGAAACACGTCCGACAAGAAGACGCTGCTGTCGATCATCACCCAGCTCACCGACACCCTGCAACACCCCGGCACGGTCTACCATATCGCCGATGCCGCGTTCTATACGGCCGACAACCTCGCGACGCTCGGCACCCATACGTTCTGGATCAGCCGGGTGCCGGCGACCCTTAAGGAGGTGAAGGAGCTCATGACCGCCGACCTCCCCTTCCGGCCGTGCGCCGACGATCGGTACCAATATGCAGAGCGGGTGACCGAGTATGCCGGCATTCCCCAGCGATGAATCGTCTTCCACTCGGCACCGATGCAGGAGCGACAGGAGAAGACGTTTGCACAACGGCTGGAGAACGACCGAAAGAAGGCGGTAACATCACTGCGGAAACTCGGGGCACGGGAGTTCGTCTGCGAGCCGGATGCCCGGGTCGCCGTCGAACAGTGGCTCCAGGAGCACCCTCAGTTCTGCTTCTCGTCGATGGAACTTCGAGCAGTTATCAGGAAGATACCGAAGGGACGCGGCAGGCCGAAGGTGGATGAGCCGGTGGAGACGGTCTACACGATCGCCGCCGAGCTTGCGTATGATCCCCGATCGGTAGAAAAGAGGCAGCAGAAACTCGGATGATTTGTTCTGGCAACGAACGATCTCGACCTCTCACCGGACGAACTCCTGGCGAAATACAAAGAGCAGGGGACGGTGGAGCGGGGGTTCCGGTTCCTCAAGGACCCGTCGTTCCGGGTGGCCGAGATCTATCTCAAGAAACCGGCACGGATCCAGGCACTGGCGATGATCATGGTGTTCTGCCTCTTTATCTATGCGATGACCGAGTTCCGGCTGCGACGGAGTCTGCAGGAGAAGGGGGAAACGGAGACGAGCCAGACGAAGAAACAGACCCGGAAGCCGGCCTTGGAATGGATGTTCTTCCGGTTCCGAGGAGTCCGGGAACTACGGTTTTGGGAGGGAGATGGAGTGAAGGTACTGGTGACTAATATGACCCAGGAACTCTGGAAGATCCTCCGGTTGCTAGGAGAGGAGTACGAAAAATACTATGCGTGAAAATGGACCTGCGGAATGTGGGCTTATGTGGTCTCCTGAATAATAATGAACTACTGAAAGTACAATTGAATACCAGGCATGAGAGGCAACAGGACGGACTGAATGCAGGGGTCGATGCGAAGGGCCGGATTCGAACCGGCGAACCTCTTCAGGAACGGATCTTAAGTCCGTCTCCGTTGGCCGGGCTTGGATACCTTCGCGCGGATACTCTTTTTGCAATCGTTCCCGGTTAATCGTTTGTATCCCAATTGCCGGCGGAAATATGGGGTCGGTATTCAACCGTTGTGGCCCACTCTCTCAATCGGCGAAATAGTCCGTATCGACCCTCTTGATGGTATAGGTGGTCAGATCGGTGACCCCGATGCCATGGTCGATCATCAACCCGGTAAGCCGCTTCCCGTCGATCAGCACGACCTTCTTCTCGATCGTCCGGACGTACTCCTCGGCAGTTCTCGTGAATTGCGACGTGGTGATGAAGACCCCCTTCCGCGCCCGTCTCCCCTCCAGGCTCCCGACGAACGCCTGTATCTCCTGCCGTCCGACCGGTTTTCGCCATCGCTTTGCCTGGTATCCCGGGATCTCCATGGAATTACAGTAGTGGGAGAGGTGAAAAAAAGTTCACCGTGCGCAGACGAGCGGGTCAGGTCTCACCCGCTCAGATCAGCAGCAGGTACGTGACCACCGAGACGACGAATGCGAGTAAAAGGATCGCGAGCGAGAGGGGGGCGACAAAGACGAGCATCGCGTTCACCGTGCAGGCGAGCTGCGTGATCCGTGTCGAGCCGAAGACCACCACCCCCTCGCACCAGGCGGTCGACGCAGCGACACGGGCAGGTGCGAGGTCCGCCAGTGCCGCCCGGATCGCCCGCTCGACCACGGGGGCGATCTCGGTCACCGGAACCCGCAGCCCGATCGGGTTCTTGCCGGTCACCGTGTTCACCACGTGGGAGTCCGTCGTCATCACCTCAGCATCGTCCACGACCTCGCCACATCGCTCGAGCAGGTACTCCCGTGCGCCGGCGACCATGTTGTTCCCGTCGAAGAGAACATAGGCCGTCCTCTGTCCGCCGGCATCCACCGCGAGCACCTGGACACCGAGGTCCCCGAACCCCTGCCCCCGCGTGAACGGCATCGGCTTCCTGCTGTAGCCGATCGAAAAATCGCCGGTCGGTTCGTCCGCCATCCTGTCCACGGCGGTGCGAACCGAACGGAGGTACTCGGCTCCGAGCGGGGTGCCGGGCAGGACGGGGGTCGAGAGCTCGGTCATGCAGTTGTGGGCGTCGACGAACCCGAGGTGGGCGAAGCGACGGCGTCCCTCCGCCTCGAAGGTCGGTGCGAAGGAGAAGTCCAGGTCCTCCGTCGTCAGCGGGGCGCGGGTGGAGACGACCAGGAGCGCGTCGCCGAAACGCTGGCAGAGAAGGTTGACCGTGTCGCACCTGAGCCGCACCGCCCGCGATGCGTGGTCGTCGAAGGTGAGTCCGCCCTTCGTCGCCTCCACGCCCGCGATCAATCGCTCGATCTCCGACTCCGAGACCAGGTTGAAGTCGTGGGTCGCGCACCCGTGCGGTACCATCACCGACTCCTCGAATGCTGCGACGAACCGAACGGGGAGGTTCCCGCCTCCGATCTCGCCCATCGGGCCGGGGTGGACGTTCGGGATGGTGAAGACCAGGTCCGGCCGGCCCTCGCGGCGGAAGAAGAGGCTCACCTGCGGCACCGTCACCGCCTCCCCGATCTCGCGGAAGAACGCTTCCATCGCGCGGGAACCGTCGGTCAGGTGCGCGATGAAGGCGTTCAGAAAAGAGAGGCCCCGGATTCCGAAGGCACGGTTCAGGGGTCGTTCGATCAACCAGATCAGAATGCAGAACCCGAGCAGAAAGATCCCCATCAACAGGAGGGCGAGTGGCACGAACGCGAGCCCGTAGAGCACCGTCCCGATCGCCGCCCCCGCAGCGGGCTGCACCGCGGCCGGCACCACCATGTGCAGCACGCGGTAGTCCGAGATCGCAACGAGCACGAGCAGCCTCAGTCCGAAGACGAAGCCGATCGAACAGGCGTAGAGCAGCGGCACCAGGTCCTGCGCAGGCAGCATCGCCGGGACCGTGATCAGCACCATGAAGACCATGCAGGCAGCGGCGAGCAGGGCAGAGCGGTTCCACGTGAGCGGCCGTTCGGCCAGCTCCACGATCGGCTTCGTCAGCGCGAAGGCGATGATGGCCGGTATCGTGAATGCAACGCTCCCGAAGAACCGGACCGGTCCCGATAGCGAGTACGAACCGATGTCGACCGCGAACCCGAGGAGGCACGCGATCACCAGGGATCGGCGCCACGAGGGGGCGGAGAAGACGAACCGGGTCAGGCCGGCGAGGCGCACATCGGCCGCATCGTCCTTCTCGGTCACGAGAATCCCCGCAGCACGAGTTCGCTCCGCCCCGGGCGCTCGATCACCTCGGCGGATTCGTACCGGACGGGGTGACGGTAGAACGGGGCGTCGAGGGTGAGAGTCTCGTACTCCCCTCCCTCACCGGCCAGGTGGATCTGGTGGACGGCGGCCACTCGCCGGAGACGCCCGATCAGGGCGGCGTCGATACGCGCCCCGAGAAACGAGGCGTCCAGGCCGTCCGCGGCAGTGACGACGATGATCGCGTGCAGCCTCTCCGCCACCTCGCAGAGGAGGGCGTGTGGATCCATATGCCAGAGGGGAGCGACCAGTTCGAGCCCGAGACGCCGGGTGATACCGGCGAGCCGGTCGCGCTGGTAGGCCGACTCCACCGCCCCGGTGACGATCCCGTCGCACCCGAGTGTCGAAAGGCCCTCCTCGAGATCGCCGAGTTCGACCTCCTTTTCACCTTCCGTGGGGATCTCCACGTATTTCATCCCCGCGGCGCTGGCGATCACCGCCACCGCGTCCAGGTTGGCCGAGTGGAACATGTAGGAGTCGGGGTTCCGGGGCCTGACGGCCACCATGAACCCGACATCAAGCCCGGCGTCCAGGGCCTTCTGGCAGGCAAGTATCGAGTCCTTGCCTCCTGAAGAGAGTACCGCGTAGACCATCACGTCCCTCCCCGGTATCTCACGACACGGACGGCATGAGCGCACCGAAGTGCCGTTCATACCGCGCACGCATCTCCTCCCAGCCAGGGAGGTTCGTCTGGCAACCGGGTCGCTCGACCGCGAACGACGCCGTCACGGTCCCGATCCGGCAACAGGTCTCGAGCGGATACCCCCGGACGTAGGCGGTGAGGAACCCGGCCCGGTACGCGTCTCCCGCGCCGGTCGGGTCCGCCATCCCGACCGGTACGATCGGGATCCGGACCTCCCGTCCATCGGTCACAAGGCAGGATCCCCCGCTTCCCTCGGTAAAGACCGCGATCGGCACCCGCGCCTTCAGCTCGTCGCGGGAGAGCCCGAGGAGCGAACACATCCCGGCTACCTCGTGCTGGTTGGCGAAGAGGAGGTCGATATGGTCCAGGATCACATTCAGGTCCTCCGCCGTGTACCGGTGCAGGTCCTGGCCCGGATCGAACGATGCGAAACCGGCGCGTTCGGCGACCTGGCGATTGAAGGCCGGGTCCGCCGTCGCCATGTGGACGAAGTCGAGTGGTGGGGCCTCCTCGTGCTGGAAGGCGACCGAAGCGCCCCACTCGAAGAACGTCATCTGGGCCCCCGTCGTCTCGTCGGTGAACATGAACGCGGTGGCGGTATGTGCCCCCTCGACGACAAAGAGACGAGGCCGCACGCCGAGTTCGGCGAGCCACCGTTCGTAGGCCGACCCCCTGAAATCGCCCCCGACCGCCGAGAGGAGTTCGGCGTCCCCGCCGAGCCGGGCGATACCGGCGGCGATGTTCGCCGCCCCGCCCCCGAAGAGGATCTGACGGTCGGTGATCGTGGTCGACCCGTTCGGTCCCGGGAGCGATGTCACCCGGCTGATATGGTCGACGGCCGTGTGGCCGACGACGGTGATCATCCGGGTCATCGCCGCCTGGACTGCCCCTTCGTGCCCTGCTTCGGTGGGGCGGACCGGTCCTTCTTCGTTTCGGACCGGTGTTCGGCGCGCGGTGGCGCATGACGGCGCCCGGACGGTTCGGAACGGACCCCCGGTCCCTGCCTGGAGTCGGGGATCACCCTCGTCTCCAGGATCGTGAGGGGGATGTCGCGCAGGGCCTTCCCGATCACGGACTTCGCGATCCGCTGGGCGTGCTCCTCGGACTCCGCCTTGAAGACCTTCATCTCCAGGACGAGTCCGACCAGCGCGGTATTCGCGACGACGAGCGCACAGTTCAGCGATTCGTCACAGTACGGGCAACCCATCAGCCCGGTCTCGATCTCCACGTATTTCGCCGTCGGATTGAGGCGCTTGCCGGCCTCGCCGATCGCGATCGCGATCGCATCGTCGAGGGACCGGACATCGTGGATGATCCAGGCCGACTCCATTGTGATTACGTAGTCTGTCATTCACTCCTCTACCAGGTATCGAGATGAACGTGCTCCTCGACCGGGAGGCGGGCCGTCATACCGCTCGTCTGTTCACCGTGCCCCACGGTCAGCAGTACGACCGGCCGGACATGCTGGGGAAGTCCCAGGCCCGAACGGACATCGTCGTCGTCGAACGCCCCGGTCCAGCACGACCCGAGTCCAAAGGCATGGGCGGCCAGCATCATGTAGGTGGCCGCGATCGAGGCGTCGCAGAGGGCGTACAGAATCCCCCGCTCACCGTAACGCGACATCGCGCGGACGTAGTTCGCGCAGACGACCAGGACCGCCGGCGCCTGCGCGACGTGCGGCTGGTCCAGTGCGGCCTCCGCGAGCAGACCCCGTCGATCGGGGTCCGTCACCACCACCACGTCCCACGACTCGAGATTCCCCGCGCTGGGGGCGGTCGAGGCGCATGAAAGGATGTATGCGAGGGGATCCCCCCCGAGCTCCTCTCCCCGGTACGACCTGATCGATGTCCGGGTCGAGAGGAACCGGTAGAATTCAGACGAGTCCATTCGAGGAGAGCTGTCCCCACGCGCCCTGGGCGACGGTGGTCGCCTGCGAGACGGCCCGGCCGACCCGGTCTGACGCCTGCACGAAGTCCCGGCTCTCCGTCAGGCTGATCGCCTCGGAGAGGCTCTCCACCGCACGCTGAAACGGTACCTCCCCGGTCGCAGTATAGGCTCGCTGGGCATCGCCCCGGACGGCCCCGAGCAGGTGGGTGAGCATCCGTGCCGCCCCGGGACGCTCGTTCTCGGGGTACGACGGTACGGCCACGAGGAGCTGGGAGATGGTGATGAGGGAGTTCTTGAGGTGCTCGGCCTCCGTGTACGACGTGAGGGTCACTTTCAGGTCCATGCCCAATAGGATGCGAGGATTGGTAAAAAAGGTTGTTTAACGCGTGGCACGCGACTTCGCGCCGACGACCGATACCTTCGCACGCTGGACGCGACACCGGACCAGGGTCTCCTCACCCTCGCCCGGTCGTCCGCGCCCTCCACGCGGGCCACCGCGGGATCCGCCGCGCCCGCCACGCCCGCCCCGGCGCTGTCCGCCCCGGGGATCAGCGGCGGCATCGAGCTTCTTGAGGTTGATGCCGGTCTTGAACCGCTGGTTCGGCCCGGGCTTCTTGAACTCCCCCTCCTTGGCCGGGACGAGCCGGAGCTGCCCCTTGGCCCCCTTGATCTGGACCCACTGGGTCGTGCCTGTCTTTCCCATGAATCGAACTCCTTTATCTATTGCGTCCCCCGCAGGATAAAAGTACCCGTCATTCAAGCGCCTCCCTGAGGGCCTTCCGGAGCAGTTCCGAGAGGTACTTCCCGTCGACCGAACCCCGCACTTCGGCCATCACGACACCCATCAGCGGCCCGAGCGCCCCCATCTTTCGCTCCTGTACGAAAGAGATCCGCTCCTGCACGACCCGCTCGACCAGGGCCCTGAGGTCGCCGGGGTCCACCACAGGCGCAAGGGAGGCGAGAGCCTCCTCGACGGTTGCCCCGCCGGCGATCGCCTGGAGCAGGTCGGGAACCGCCTCTTTGGCCGCGCGGCCATCCCGGACGCCGGCGAGGACCGCGAGGACCTGTTCCTCGCCGACTGCCTCGATCGCCACCCCGTCACGGGAGAGCTCCTTCATGGTTGAGAGCACCGTCCGTGCTGCGAGCGCCGGAGGGACTCCCGCTGCCACCGCCCGGTCGAAGAGCGGAAGCATGCTGGAGTGGACCAGCTGATCCGCCGTTGCCGGGGAGAGGGCATACTCCCGGACATACCGCTCTGCCCGGTCCACGAGGAGTTCAGGTGCCTGTACGGATGCCCACCGTTCCGGGGTGATCGTCACGGAAAGGACATCGGTCTCGGGGTACATCCGGGCCGCTCCGGGGAGGGGACGCATGTAGGCGCTGGAACCCCCCTCCAGCATCCGTCTCGTCTCCTCGGGCACGCACTCGAACGCGAGCCGTGCGCGACGTATCACCTGCCGGATGGCACAGAGCGCCTTTGTTGAATCCGCTGCCACGATGACGACCGCGTCCTGCTCCCCTGCGGCGACCGCAGCCCGCAGGGCCTGCACCTCTTCGGTCGTCACCCCGTAGGCCGGCAGTTCGTCCGTGTGGAAGATCCCCCCGACACCGCACCGCTTCGCATAGTCGGAGAGCTCGGAACCGAACCTCCTCCCCGGCTGGATCTCCCGACCGACGAGGCCCGCAAAACCGCGCAAACGGACGGCGAGGACCACCTTCGCCCGCTTCAGGATCGCCGATCCGCTCTCCCGGAAGAGGCCGGTCACCTCGATCGGTTCCTCGTCCACCGACGCCCGCCGGGAACGGAGCTCGTCGCGGATGGCGAGGAGTTCCTGCTGCCGTCGGACCTCGCGCCGGACCACCTCCGCCAGGAGGTCGAGCTCCTGGACCCCCTTGATCTCCACACGGGCCCCATCACGGATCGAGACGTTGAGATCCTGGCGGATTGTGCCGATACCACGCTTCACCCTGCCGGTCGACCGGAGCACCATGCCGATGTAGGCGGCGGTCTCCTGGACCGCCTCGGGGGTATACAGGCAGGGAGACGTGGTGATCTCCACGAGCGGAATCCCGAGGCGGTCAAGGGAGAAGCAGGCATCCTCGACCCGCTGTGCTGCCTCCTCCTCCAGGCAGATCGACTCCACCCGTCCGCCGTTCGGAAGCACGCCTCCGACGGCGACAAGGGCGGTCCTCTGGAACCCGCTCGTGTTGGAACCGTCGATGACGAGCTTGCGCATCACGTGGACCTGTTCGATCGGGGTCATCCCGAAGCTCCTGGAGATCTGCAGGGCGATCTCGAGGGCCTCCCCGTTCAGGGGCAACGGCGGCTCGTCGTCGTTCTCGACGAGGCAGGTGGAGTCGTAGGCAAGGTACCGGAACCGCCGGATGTGCTTCATCTCCTCCTCGGCGGCCCGGTCGATCGTACCCATCTCCGAGACCGTCGCCCTGAGATACCGGTAGAACTCGCCGTTGTGCTCCTCGACCGGCCTGATCCGTGTGGGACAGCCGCAGAAGAGCTTGCAGGCGGTGTCGAGCTGCTGGTGGATCTCCAGCCCTGCGACCAGTCCGATCTCCTCAAAGTCCATGCGGGGTCCTCCCGAGGATCTCTCCGGCCATGTCGGCCTGCATGAGTCGCACGACCTCATGGCGGTTCCGTGTCCGACCGAGGACGCACATCAGCTTGACGAGCGCCACCTCGGGGAGCATGGTCGCTCCCTCGATCACACCCGCCGCGAGGAGGTCGCGGCCCGTGTCGTAGACACGGTCGCAGACGCGCCCGTAGAGGCATTGCGAGGTCATGACGACGGTGGTGCCCGCGTCGACGAGGGCACCGAGCCGCTCGATGCAGGCGGTCGAGACATGTCCGAGACCGGTGCCTGCGACCACGAGCCCCGCATAACCTGAGAAGACATCGATCAGGGCCGGATCCATCCCGGGATAGAACTGGAGGAGGCCGCACTCCGGCTCGAGCCGGTCATCGAGGGAGAGGGGGCGGGTTCCCCGTCGAACAGCCTCGTCCGCGAGCGAGACGGTCCGGGAGGGGTAGTCCACGTACCCGATCGGGGCGGACTCCACCGAACGGAAGGCGTCCCGCCGGGAGGTATGGAGCTTCCGTACCCTGGTCGCCCGGTGGATTGCGCAACGGTCGTCCGACGGGGTCCCGTGCATCACGACGGTGACCTCCCCCAGTTCCGAGACTGCGGCGGCAGCGGCACAGATGCCGTTCATCACGTTGTCCGAGCTCGGGCGGTCAGCGGACCGCTGCGAGCCGACGAATACGACCGGGACGGGGGACTGGAGCATGAACGCGAGCGCCGCAGCAGAATACGACATGGTGTCGGTGCCATGGGTCACGATCACGCCTGCAACACCCTCCGCGATCACATCGTGGACCGCCCGCGCCATCTCCTGCCAGAGGGCCGGCGTCATATTCTCGGAGAGGATCGTCGCCAGGACATGGGTCCGGAACCGGGCGATCTCGGCGAGTCCCGGGATCGCCCGGAGAATGTCGGCGGCCGTGAACTGGCTCGTCACCGCTCCCGTGCGGTAATCGATCCGGCTCGCGATCGTCCCCCCGGTCGAGATGATCGCGAGTTCCGGGAGCGACGGGTCCTGGACCACATCCATGTCCGGTTGTTCTGCGGGCCGGCCCCGTTCGAGCAGGATCACCCGGCGCGGATCGACCCCGATATTGTACCCGCTGTCCAGCTTGACCACGTGCATACCGTCACGGTCGGTGATGTAGGTGCCTGATAGCTCCGTCGTCCCAACCGTACAGGCGACCCGGTCTCCCGGAATCAATCCCATTGTCACTCCGTCACCTCGCGGGCTGCCTGGATCAGGCCACCGATCGCTCGATCGACGCGTCTGCGTTCGTGCGCCAGGAAGTCCCGGTCCCGTGCCGCACGGGACGCGAGTTCGTCCCGTTGCTCTTCCACCGCCTCCGGAGCGGGCCCTCCCGGATTCCGTCGGACGAGGACCGACTCCAGGGGGTCGAGGGCCTGTTCCACCCATCCCTGGTCAAGCCCCCGGGAGGCGAGCGACAGCCCGCCCGTCTCGCGCCCTGCCTCTTCGAGCCCGTCCGCGTCCAAGCGTCCTTCGCGCACCGCACGGGCGACCACGTGGTGGGCCGTCCGGAACGGCAGTCCGAACTCGCGAACGAGTCGGTCCGCCAGTTCGGTCGCGGTCGATCCCCCGCCCCCGGCCTCTGCCGCCATCCGCTCCGTCATGAACCGCGCGGTTTCGACCACGCCCTTCAGGATCCGGACCGAGGACCGGGTCTCGCCGACACCGCGCCAGAGATGGGGCGAGAGCTGCTGCAGGTCGCGGTTGTAGGCCTGTGGCAGCCCCTTGACGATCCCGAGTGCGGCGACGAGCTCGCCCGAGACCGATGCGGACCGGGCCCGGAGGAGCTCGAGGGTATCGGGGTTCTTCTTCTGGGGCATGATGGACGAGGTGGAGCAGTACCGGTCGTCCAGCACGACGAATCCGACGAGGGGTGAGGACCAGATGACCAGCTCCTCGGCGAGCCGGCTCGCCGTCGTCATGAGGACGGCGAGAGCGGCGAGGGTCTCGAGGGCGAAGTCGCGTGCCGAGACCGCGTCCATCGAGTTCACGAGCAGTCCCGAAAACCCGAGGCGGACGGCGGTCGACTCCCGACTGATCGGGTACCCCGTCGACGCGAAGGCAGCGGCTCCGAGGGGCGACCGGTTCACCCGCCCGTAGGCATCAAAAAGCCGGGCGGTGTCGCGCTCGAAGGCCGCTGCGTAGGCGAGGAGGTGATGAGCGAGGGTCGTCGGCTGGGCATGCTGCATGTGGGTGAATCCGGGCATCACGCTCGTTACGTGGTCGGAAGCGGTCGAGATCAGGGCCTCGCGGAGTCCGACGACTTCGTCGGCGAGGGCCAGCAACTCGTCACGGAGGCGGAGGCGCAGGCAGGTGGCCACCTCGTCGTTTCGCGAGCGACCGACATGGAGCCGTCCCCCCGCCTCCGTTCCGATCATACCGGTGAGGTACGACTCTATCCCGGCATGGATGTCCTCGAAGTCGGGATCGAAGACCGCCTCGGGCAGCCCTTCCTCGTACAACCGGACAAGTTCCCGGAGGAGCGCCCGCGCATGGGACGCTTCGATGATCCCCTGCTCTTGTAGCATCAGCACGTGTGCCATGTCGACGAGCAGGTCCGCTTCTCCGATCCACCGGTCCGCCCACGAGGAGGAGAGGTACCGTGCGATCTCTTCATCGCGCTCCTCCGAGAGGCGTCCGTTCCGCACCACGTCTCGAACCATGCCGCTCCCTACTACGTCGGCCCACAGCGAGATGAGCGTGTCGGAGGGAACCGGATCCACGAGAGAACCTAAAGAGCCGGGGCGTCACCTGCCGGGGGCCTCAGGTTGGGTGATGAATGGACATGAGAACCGCTAAAAAATGTATAAAAGGATAATATTTACAATTAATATTTCCTCTTTGGAAAATTTTTCTCGGATCGAGAGAAACGTTAATCATCCTCTCCTCTCCATGATAGCAGCATGGATACTCGCTTCCTGACGCTTGCGATGGTCATGCTTGCCGTCGCGGGCCTCTGCTCTGCCGGATGCACCACCTCCCAGAACGGGGGGGGCCAGGTTGGAAACGGAACCGTCTCGATCCTCTACAGCCAGGGCGTCGGCCCGATGCCGAACCTGCTCGCGACCCGCCAGGTGGACGGCTACATCGCCTGGCAGCCGTTCGTCTCGATCGCGACCGAGTCTCAGATCGGTCAGCTTGTTGCCAGTTCGGGTGACATGCCTCCTGCCGGGATGTGGAACGACCATCCCTGCTGCGTCATCACGGCGCGCGACGACCTGCTCGCCTCGAACCCCGACTTCGTCAACGCGATCTCGGCGATCACGATCCTGGGCGATTCATACGTCACCGAACACCCCGATGAAGCGGCCGATCTGCTCGCAGACTGGCTTGTCGGCAAGGCGAACTTCACCTACGGCAACGTCTCCGTCGGATCCGTCGGTGTGATACAGAACGCGATCAGGACCGTGAAGTACACGACGGAGCCGACCGACGACTGGAAGAACGGCACCCGGCGGTTTGTCGCCGCGCAGAAGGAACTCGGGATCGTCCAGGGCCGGCTGGCGAACGTGAGCGGGGTCGAACTCGACGAGATCCTGTTCGACTTCGGTCCGTACGAGTCCGCCAGCCAGATGATCGCCCAGAAGAGGATCGTCACCCCCGCCCGCCTCTCAAGCCCGGTCACCCTCGGATACCTCAAGGCAGACATGCACTCGGGAGGCCTGCTGGTCGCGATCAAGAAGTACCAGTGGATGAACGACAACTACGGCATCATGCTCAGGCCCAGGAACGTCGCCGATGCGAAACCCGAAGTCTGCGACCTTGTCGTCAACGGGGAGACCGTCGCCGAGGTCCGTCTCGTCTCGGCGAACGCCGGCCCCGAGCTGATGCAGATGGCGGCGACCAACAACGTCCAGATGGGCTTCGCCGGTGTCCCGCCCGCGATCGCCGCGATCGACAGGGGAACTCCTATTAAGGTTCTCCACCCCATCAATACAGAGGGATCCGGTCTCGTCGCGACTGTGGGTTCGCCTGCGAGGGACTGGTCCACCTTCGTGACGTGGGCGAAGTCCCGGTCGACCGAGGGGAAACCGCTGAAGATCGCAGCCCCATCCAAGGGTTCCATCCAGGACGTCATGCTGCGATACTCGCTCAGGGACGCCGGGATCGCCGTCACCGAAGGATGAGCGGATAGGACGCGCGGAGGAGAATGAGGGAGAACGTCCAGAAGAACCGTCGGTTCCGGGGTACGCCCCGGGGTTTCCACTGGGCGGTCATGCCCATCCTTTTCCTTGTTGTCTGGGAGATGGCGGCGATCGCCATCAACAACCAGTTTATTCTGCCCCGCCTCGGGTCCGTGGCGGTGGTGCTTGCGACCCCGTTCTCCCCGATCCTCGGGTCCGGGTCCCTGGTGGACAACGCAATCGACTCGCTCCAGCGGGTTGTCGTCGGCTTCGCCGTCGGTGCCGCCCTCGCCGTCCCACTCGGGGTGGCGATGGGGCGCTGGTCAACCGTCGACCGTCTCGTCGATCCCCTCATCCAGGTCTTCCGGCCGATTCCTCCCCTCGCCTGGGTACCCCTCGCGCTTGCATGGTTCAAGATCGGGCTCGCCTCGATGGTCTTCATCATCGCCCTCGGGTCCTTCTTTCCCGTCCTGCTGAACACCCTCGACGGTGTCCGGTCTGTGAAACGGACCTGGATCGAGGCGGCGATGACCCTTGGTGCGACCGAACGCCAGGTCCTCACGAAGGTGATCCTGCCCGGCGCTCTGCCCACGATCTGGACCGGGATGCGGGTCGGCTTCGGCATCGCGTGGATGTGCGTCGTGGCCGCCGAGATGATGCCGGGCACGAACTCGGGACTGGGTTACCTGATCCTCTACGCCTACAACTTCAGCCAGGTGCAGGTGATCATCGCCGGCATGATCGTCATCGGGCTGATCGGGCTCGGGATAGACACCGGACTTCGCCGTTTCGAGGAACGGAAGTTCCGGTGGAGGGAGCTGGAGCGATGAAGAAACTTGTGGTCGACCGTGTCTCGAAGACCTTCGAGACCGATACCGGCGAGGAGGTGGAAGCCCTGAGGGGAGTGACGCTCGAGGTGGAGGAGGGGGAGTTCATCTGTATCCTCGGGCCATCGGGGTGTGGCAAGACGACCCTCCTCCGCATCATCGCCGGCCTTGACACGCCCTCGGAGGGTGCGGTGCTCGTCGACGGTGAGCCCGTCAGAGGACCGACCCCCCGGCTCGGCATGATCTTCCAGGACTACTCGCTCTATCCGTGGCGCCGGGTGGTCGACAACATCGCGTTCGGCCTCGAGCTTGCCGGGGTGGGAAAGGCGACCCGAACCGAGAGGGCACGGGAGTATCTCGAGCTCGTCGGCCTCGACGAGTTTGCCGACGCATACCCCTACGAACTCTCCGGGGGGATGCGGCAGCGGGTCGCCGTCGCTCGCGCGCTCGCCACCGAGCCGGCCGTCGTGCTGATGGACGAACCGTTCGGAGCGCTGGATGCGCAGACACGGAACGCGATGCAGCGGGAGCTCCTGGAGATCTGGGAGAAGACGATGAAGACCGTGCTCTTTGTCACGCACTCGGTCGACGAGGCGGTCTTCCTCGCCGATCGGATCGTGGTGCTCACCACCCGTCCCGGCCGGATCCGCGAGATCGTCGCTGTCAACGAGGCTCGACCGAGAGACCGGACCTGCACCGCCGGCGCATCCCTGAGACGGTACGTGCTCGGGCTGATCGACGAAGGACGTCCGGATACGTGAGGAAGGTTTAATAGCCTGCATCTCTTTTTAATAGAGCACGGAGCCCTGACGAGGAGTATATACCATGGTCCGAAAACCCGGCAAGATGTACAGGAATCTCTCGAAGAAGGCATATACACGACGTGAATACATGGGCGGCGTTCCTGGCTCGAAGATCGTTCAGTTCGAGATGGGCAACCTGTCGGCGGACTTTCCGGTCCAGCTCTCGCTCGAGGTCGAGGAGGCATGCCAGATCCGCCACACGGCGCTCGAGGCGGCCCGCATCTCCATCAACCGGAAGCTGATGAGCGAGATCGGGCGCCAGAACTTCCACCTCAAGATCCGCACCTACCCTCACCACGTCCTTCGCGAGAACAAGCAGGCGACGGGTGCCGGTGCCGACCGTGTCTCGGAGGGGATGAGACTTGCGTTCGGCAAGGCGGTCGGGACGGCGGCACGGGTCGCACCCCACCAGAAGATCTTCACCGTCTACACCAACGAACAGCACATCGAGAAGGCGAAGGAGGCGATGAAGCGCGGAGGATACAAGCTCCCGTCTCCCTTCCGCCTGACGATCGAGACCGCCGCCCCCGCGGCCTGATCTCTTTTTTTTCGGTGACTCGCTCCCGATCAGCACCACCGATACGTCCATGGATTCCTGCTCTCCCAGGGCGGCAGAATGGACCGTGTTGCCATGGAACCGCAGCGGACCATGCCGGTTCCATGAATCCCCGGACCGGTCGACCTGCGGCGTGACAGGGGTTCCTTGTGTGAGACCCATGCAGGACCAGCACTGTCTTGCTCCTTCCAGGCAGGAGACCTCCCGCCACCGGGTGCCCGGGGTCTATCCGCGACCTTCTGTCCAGTACGGCCGATCGACCCGATCTGCCACCGCCGTTTCAACGGCATCTATATACCGCGCCATCCAATACCTGAACGACCGCGCAGAAAGGATACCGAATACGCACTCATTCGCCGGATAGATACGCATGTCAAACGTGATTGTATACCGTCTCAGTCCCGCCTGTGACCTCTCCGATGTCGAGGTCGGGGCGATCTACGTCGGACGGGTCCAGGGTTTTGCCGCCTTCGGCACCTTCGTCCAGCTGACCGACCGTCTCAAGGGCCTCGTCCATAAGTCGAACGTCAGGACCGACCACGACGAGCGGGACGAGATACTGGTCCGGGTCAAGCAGATCCGTCCGAACGGCAACATCGACCTCGAAGAGGTGATCCTCCCTTCGTACGAGATAAAGGATGTGGTACGGAAGATCGTCTCGACACGCCTGGCCGACCTCGCCGGCCGGATAGGCCGAACCGTGACGGTCATGGCCGAGATCGCCCAGATCAAGCAGACCAGCGGTCCAACCATCTTCACACTGGTCGACGAGAGCGGCACCGAGAACGGGGCCGCATTCGTCGAGGCGGGCGTGCGGGCGTATCCAGAGGCCGACCTCGGCGATATCGTCCAGGTCTACGGTCAGGTGATGCAGCGCAACTCCCAGGTCCAGATCGAGATCGCCTCACTCACGGTGCTCTCGGGAGAGGAGGCGGATACCGTCCGTCGCCAGATCGAGGAGGCCCTGGAACGGCGCGCTGAACCCCCCGAGATCCCGCTCCTCGTCGAGTCGGAGGTGATGAGCCTGTTGCGTCCGCAGCTCCGGGAGGTTGCAAAGCAGATCCGAAAGGCGGTCTTCGTCTCCCAGCCGATCGTCCTTCGCCACCACGCCGATGCTGATGGGATCTGCTCCGCCGTCGCGATCGAGCAGGCCGTCGTCTCCCTGATCCGCGAATCGGGCGGGGACTTCGATGCCGATTACTTCCTTTTCAAGCGTGCCCCGTCGAAGGCTCCCTTCTACGAGATCGAGGACATCACCCGGGATCTCGACTTTGCGACGAAGGACCTGGTCCGGTACGGGCAGAAGATGCCGCTCATCCTGCTGACCGATAACGGCTCCACGGAGGAGGATGAGCCGGCACTCAGGCAGGCGCAGGTCTTCGGCCTGAAGGTGCTCGTCGTCGACCATCACCATCCCGACGCGGTGATCGACCAGTACCTGGCAGGGCATGTCAACCCGTACCATGTCGGCGGTGATTTCGGGATCACGGCGGGGATGCTCGGCACCGAGCTCGCGCGGATGATCAACCCTGCCGTCGATGAGATGATCCGGCACCTGCCGGCCGTTGCAGCGGTCGGCGATCGATCCGAGGCGCCGGAACGTCAGCGCTACCTCGACCTGGTCGCCGATCGGTACACGGAGGAAGAATGCAAGGAGATGGCGCTTGCCCTGGACTACGAGCAGTTCTGGCTCCGCTTCAACGACGGACGCGAGATCGTGAAAGAGATCCTCGACCTCGGGCCCGATCACGACCGGCATGTCAGATTCGTCAGACTCCTGGTGGAGGGTGCGAACGCGATGATCGCCGACCAGATGGAGGCGACGATGCCCCACGTCCGCGAACGAATCCTCGGGAACGGGGCCCGGCTCTTTCTGCTGGACGTCGAGATCCATGCCCATAAGTTCACGTTCCCGCCTCCGGGAAAGACCTCCGGAGAGGTCCACGACCGGCTCTGCAGGCTTCATCCCGGCGAACCCGTGGTGACGATCGGGTTCGGCCCGGACTTCGCCGTGCTCCGGTCCCGCGGAGTGCTGATGAACATCCCGCGCATGGTCCGGGAGCTCCGGACGGAGATCACGGGCGGTGGGATCAGCGGCGGCGGTCATCTCGTGGTCGGGTCGATCAAGTTCGTCGAGGGGATGCGGGAACAGGTCCTCGAGGGGCTGATCGCCAAGATCGCGAACGCCGAGGTTTCCGTCCCCGCTCGTCCCTGAACGGCGACCCCGATCCCCTCCTCTCCCGATCTTACCATTCTGTAGGGTCCGTTCACCGGAGAACGGGAGTGAACCGCTGTACCGGGCCGGGGAAAAAAGGAGATTAGAGTTCGTCCTCGCGCGTCCGCCGCACGGCAACGATCCCGAGCGCGACGAGGGCGATGCCGGTGATACCGGCGAGGACCATCATCCACGCACCCCCGAAGATGGAAGATACCGCCCCGACCGTGGCAGACGTGTTGTTCCCGACGGGCGCTGTGGTCATCCTTCCGCCGAAGGCTCCCGCAACGGTCGGGGTCTCATCGACTGGCCAGTCGGCGTTCTCATTCTCGTCGTCCGTCCAGTTCGGAGCGCCGCCCAGGGGCGAGGGCAGTGTCCGGTCAGGCGAAGGCGTCTCCTCGGGTGTCTCTTCGGGCGTCTCCTCGGGCGTCGGCGTCCGGGCGGGTCCGGTCTGGTAGGCGATCTGGCCTGGCGTCGTCGGGATCGGCGTCCAGGTGATCTCGGGGGTCTCCGTCGTCGTGAGCGTGGTTGCAATGGTGGAGACCGTGGTGGTCGGAACGGTCGTCGTCAGGACGGTCACCTGCGTCCGGGTCGGCAGCGTGGTGAAGATCCGTGGCGGCAGGGTCGTCGGGACGGTGGTCAGGACCGTGGTGGGCATCGGTGTCGGGATCGTCGTCGGCTGGGTGGTGATCTCGATCGTCGTCGGGACGGGGGTCGGAAGAGTGGCGCCCGGCGTCAGCTGGGGCCATGCGGGAATTCCGCCGGGCGCGACGGTGTTCTGCTGAACCGGCGTGACGAAGACAGAGGTCGGATTGGTCGTCGGGATCACCGTGGTGGCCGGCATCACCGGGGGAGGGATCACCGATGGCGGAACGGTCGGGATCGGGGTGAACGTGCCGGGGGTGACGACGATCACCGTGGGCTGACCTGCCGGGGGGGAGAAGGTACTCATCCCCGTGGTCGGAATGGTGGTCGGTTTTGCCACGGTCTCCCCCGTGATGGTGTAGCTCCCCTTGCTGGCAACGAAGGTGACCATCTTATCGTTCATGTCCTTGATATGAGCGATACGGACCATGATCGGTGTCTCACCCGGGCCGATCACCTTGAACTTCAGGACAGCGAGGGGGTACGACCCCTTGGGATAGCCGTTGGTAAAGTCTCCGAGCATCATGTTCAGCTCGTGGGAAGAGAGAAGCCCTGCGACGGTGCTCCGGCCCACCTTGAAGTCGCAGCCCTCGTACTTGAGCATCTCCGGGTTCCAGTCGAAGTAGAGCGAGATGTCCCTGGCCAGCGGATTCAGGTTGTTGTCGAAGATCACCTTGACCTCGACCGACTGTCCCGTCTTCCAGTTCGCCTCCGACGGAGAGACAGAGACCTTCGCCATGCCCCCGGCAGCGGCGATCGAGACCGTGCAGCAGAGCAACAGGAGAATGAATGGCAGACAGCGACGTATCATGTTCGGCTCCTGACCGGTGCCTGCAGGGCAACGGACGAGTCCTCGAATGTGATAAACGGTCTTCCTGCAGGATGAAGAAGGTTCCGCTCAGGGAACCCCGGAGAACGTCTCTTTCCCCTCAAAAACGTGAAGTAGCTTCGGCACCAGGATATAGAACATGAACGACACGGCCCTGGGACTGGGCGACGAAGGGACCGCTCCGGTCTCGGGGATGACCGAACGATTCGCAGCGCTCGGCGTCTCCGACGCGATCGTCAGGGCGGTTGCCGCCCTCGGGTTCGAGGAGCCAACCCCGATTCAGCAGCAGGCGGTCCCTGCGGTCCTCTCCGGCCGCGACGTCATCGGTCAGGCGCAGACCGGTACCGGAAAGACCGCCGCCTTCGGCATGCCACTCGTCGAGATGGTGAATCCAGCCGACCGCAACGTCCAGGCGCTGATCATCTGTCCGACCCGCGAGCTCGCCGTGCAGGTGGCAGAGGAGCTCTTCAGGCTTGCGCGCTACCGCCGGGGGCTCACGGTCGTTCCGATATACGGTGGACAGCCGATCGAGCGCCAGATCACAGCGCTTCGCAAGGGTGCGCAGATGGTGATCGGGACCCCGGGGCGCGTCCTGGATCACATCCGCCGCGGAACCCTCTCGCTCGGTTCGGTGCGGTTCGCCGTCCTGGACGAGGCCGATGAGATGCTCGACATGGGCTTTCGCGACGATATCACCGAGATCCTTGACAGGACTCCCGCCACCCGGCAGACGCTCCTCTTCTCCGCAACCCTCTCACCCGAGATCCGCGAACTCGCCCAGCGATACCTGCGCGACCCGGTGGAGGTCCGGACGGTCCACCGCGAGCTGACCGTGCCTCAGGTCGAACAGGTCTACTTCGAGGTTCGGGAGAACGAGAAACTGGAGGCCCTCTCGCGTCTGCTCGACCTGAGCGAGGGTGGCAGGGCACTCGTCTTCTGCAACACGAAACGGAACGTCGACGAGGTCGTCTCGCAGCTACGTGCCAGGGGGTATTCGGCGGAGGGACTGCATGGCGACATGAAGCAGAACCAGCGGGACCGGGTGATGGCACGGTTCCGCCAGGGTGTTATCGACCTGCTCGTCGCCACCGACGTCGCCGCCCGGGGAATCGATGTCGAGGAGATCACGACAGTCTTTAACTTCGACCTCCCGCAGGACGAGGAGTATTATGTCCACCGTATCGGCCGAACAGGACGGGCCGGACGGTCGGGCCGGGCCTTCACCTTTGTCACCGGGCGCGAGCACTGGAAACTGCGCGACATCATGAAGTACACCCAGACCCGGATCGTCCAGCGGCAGGTACCCAGCCTCGCGGATGTTGAGGAGGTCCGCACTCATATGTTCGAAGACCAGCTCCGTCGCACGATCGCCTCGGGTGGGCTGGAACGACAGATCGCACGGATCGAACGGTTGATGCTCGAGGGGTATACCTCCCTCGAGATCGCCGCCGCTCTCCTCCGCCTGCAGAGCGACGAGGTCACCGGTCAGACGGAGATCGGCGGTCGGCCCCGCACCCCCGGGACCATCCGCGTCCATATCAACGCCGGCAGGAACCAGGGTGTCCGGCCGCGGGACATCCTCGGGGCCTTTGCAGGAGAGACCGGTATCGCCGGGGAACTCTTCGGTCTGATCGAGGTGGATGCGGACCGGTCCTCGATCGAGGTTCCGGAAGAGGAGGTCGACCGGGTGGTGAAGGTGATGTCGCGCCGGCGGATCAAGGGACGCACGATCGAGGTCTCGCGCTAGCCCCCCCTCCTGGATCCATCGTGCATCTCTCGTATACAAGGAAGCCGGACCGAGTCGCGGATCGTTATTGAGGACTGAGCACCAACCATCAGGCAGATGGAGCGGTATGACTGCGTGGTGGTGGGTGCCGGACCCGTCGGGGCGGCGGCGGCGGAGCGCTCGGCATCGCTCGGACTCTCGACCCTGGTGCTGGAGGAGCACGGCACCATCGGCCATCCGGTGCAGTGCGCGGGCCTCCTCTCGACGGCAGCCTTCGCAGAATGCCTCGTCTCCGATCGCCCGGTTCGAAACCGGGTTCAGGGAGCGCGGATCGTCTCCGATATGGGCAGCGAGCTCACCTTCGATGCCGGATGTACCCGGGCAGTCGTGGTGGACCGTGGGGAACTCGACCGGGAGATGGCGGGGGCCGCTGCCAGCGCCGGGGCAGAGTTCCGTCTCAGGAGCCCCGTCCGGCGGGTCGAGGGTGACCGTGTCGTCACGGGGGGACCCTGTGCCTCCGAGATCGCATTCGGTGTGCTGATCGCGGCGGACGGCCCCAGGGGCACCATCGCGCGTTCACTTGGTTTTACACGGTCCCCCACCCACCTGGGCGGTGTGCAGGCAGACATCCTCCTCACCGGGTCGGTCGACCCCCGCCTCGTCGAGATCTATCCGAATGCCGCGCCCGAGTTCTTTGCCTGGTGCATCCCCGTCTCCGATCGGCTCGTCAGGGTCGGGCTCTGCGGTGAGACGGGTGTCCGCGATCTCTTCATGGCATTCCGGTCCCGCTGGGCCGGATCGGTCATCTACCTGGTCTCCGGGACCATCCCCCTCGGAACCATGCCGAGGAGTTACGGGAAAAGAACGCTCTTTGTCGGAGATGCGGCCGGACTCGCCAAGCCCACCTCAGGCGGAGGTATCTACACCGGGGTCCGTTCCGGGCGATACGCGGCAGAGACGGCTGCTGCATGCCTCGAGGCGGGGGATCTCTCGGACGAGGCGCTCGCTGCCTACGAGAACCGCTGGAAGGCGGACTTCGGGCGCGAGCTCCTCCTCGGGTATCGCCTTCAGATGGCCCGGCGCCGGGTCACACCCGACGAGATCGACCGCCTCATCCGGGCCTTCGGTCACCCCGGGGTGATCCGGGCGATCATCGAGGACGGGGACATGGACCGCCCGAGTGCACTGCTCGCCCGTCTCTGTCGCATGCCCGCACTCTGGCCGATCCTGCCCATCCTGATGCGTCGTGGCATCGCGGAGATCGTCGGTCGGTGCTGAACCGCCCGAATAATAATAAGGAATCTTTTTCTTGCACTGGATGTTATTAGAATATGGATACGTAACACGAACTGGTGAGATCATGCACATTCCCGATTCATTCATGCCGATCACCCAGGGGGCGGTCTACTGGATCATCGCCCTGATCTTCATCGCCCTGGCCCTCCGGTGGGTGAAGAACGAGTTGAGCGAGGAGAAGGTCCCGCTCGTCGCAGTCCTCGCGGCGGGAGTCTTTGCCCTCCAGGCCTTCAATCTCCCGGTCACCATGGGGACGAGCGGTCACCTCGTCGGAGGGGCACTCGTTGCGATCGTCCTCGGTTCGCCCTTCGCCGCGATCTTCGTCCTCTCCCTCGTCCTGATCGTCCAGGGGGTGCTGTTCGGTGACGGCGGCATCACCGTCATGGGAGCAAACATAATCAACATGGGCGTGATCGGCGGGTTCGTTGGATACTACGGGTACCACGGTCTCCTGTCGGTCACCCGCAACATCTATGCCTCCGCCGCCTGCGCCGCGTGGCTCGCCTGCATCATCCCCGCGCTCGCCGCTTCGGTTGAGCTGGCGCTCGCAGGGACGTTCCCGCTCGTCCCGGGGATGATCAGCATGGGGATCTACCATGCCGTGATCGGCCTGATCGAGGGCGGCATCACGGCGGTGGTGCTCGGTCTCATCTCGAGCGCGCGTCCTGATATCCTCGAGTCCGCCGGAGGGATACCCGCATGATCCCGAACAGGACGTTTCTTGCCGTCGGGATCGTCCTTGCCCTCGTCATCGGGATCGCCGCCGTCTTCTTCGCTTCGGGCGATCCCGACGGGCTGGACAGCACCGCCCTGGTCGTGCAGGGCCAGAAAGAACTGACCCAGCCGGCGAAACCCGATGCCGAGATCGATGAGTCGGCCCTCCCCGGTAAGTTTGAGTACTCGGCCCCCTTCCCCGACTATACCCTGGAGGGAGGAACGAAGGTCACCGATGCCGCCCTGCTCGTGGTCGGCACATTGATCGCCCTCATCCTCGTCTTTGCGCTCGGGAAGGGTCTGAAGGCCTTTGGGCGCACCCGATCATCATAATTTTTCCCCTTTTCTTACCAGATCAGTACCGGCCCGGATCATGCACCTGATCGAAACGATCAACCTGTCGTACGCCTACCGCGACAACGTCAGAGCGCTCGAGAACGTGAACTTCGTTGCTCCACGGAATCTGCGGATCGCGGTGATCGGTCCCAACGGAGCCGGCAAGTCCACCCTTTTCCGGCATCTGAACGGTGTGATCAGACCGCAATCCGGCCAGGTGCTGGTGCGCGGGGAGCCGATCTCGAAGCGGAACCTCAAGGAGGTGCGCAAATTCGTCGGCGTCGTCTTCCAGAACCCCGACGACCAGATCTTTGCTCCGACGGTGGAACAGGACATCGCCTTCGGCCCCACGAACCTCGGTCTGGACGAGGCGACCGTCATGCACCGTGTCGACGAGGCGCTGGGACTGCTCGACATCGAGTACCTGCGGCACCGCGCCCCGCATCACCTGTCGGGTGGAGAGAAGAAACGGGTTGCCATCGCCGGAGTCCTAGCGATGGAACCGGGTGTGCTCGTGATGGACGAGCCGACGGCGGGACTCGATCCCCGGGGGCGGGATGACCTGGTTCGGTTCGTAAACTCACTCTGGTCCCGATACGGCATCACGGTGATCTTCTCGACTCACGAGCTCGACCTGGTCTCCCGCATGGCAGACTACGTCTACGTGATGAGCCAGGGGCGGATCCTTGCCCAGGGCACGGTCCCCGAGATCTTCGAGCAGGAGGAGATGCTCCAGCGGATCCGGCTTGATTTGCCCGTGATCCCGAAACTCTGCCGCTCCCTGCGTCGGCGGGGTGCCGGCATCCCGGTGGTATACACGCTGGTGGAGGCGGAGGAGGTCCTCGCTTCCGCACTCGCTCTCCCTCCCAAACCATGATCGAAGACCTCTTCGAACTGGAGCGTCTTGCCTACGGCACCAGCCCGATCCATCGGCTCGATGCACGGGTCAAACTGCTCGTCACCTTCGGGGCGATCATCGCCCTCGTCGCATACCCCGTCCATTCTTCCATCTACCACGTCTCCCTCATCTTTGCCCTTCTGCTCGGTCTCCTCCTGGCGATATCCCGGGTTCCGCTCCGCTCTTTCATCAAGAGGGTCCTTGTGATCCTTCCGTTCGGACTCTCGATCCTGCTCTTTCAGCTCCTCTTCCCGCCCGTCGCCTTCCCGACGACCACCGTTCTCGCCGATCTCCCGTTCGGGTTGACCCTCACGGCGGAGGCCCTCTCCAAGGCATCGATGATCGGTGTCCGGTTCGTCCTCTGTATCGGTTTCATCGTCCTGCTCTCCTCGACGACCAGGATCCAGGACCTGCTCGTGGGTGCGCGCCGACTCGGGTTCCCCTCCGAGTTTACCCTGATCCTCGGTATGATGACCCGGTACCTCTTCGTCTTCGGCCAGCTGTTTCTCCGGGTGAGGAACGCGCTCTCCACGCGGTGCTTCGATCCCTTTGACCGCTCCCTGCCGTACCGGTACCGTATCCGTCAGCTCGGCAACACGATCGGTATGGTCTTCATCCGCTCGTACGAACAGGGAGAACGGACCTATATGGCGATGCTCTGCCGCGGATACGGCAAGGACGCCTTTCTCTTTGTACCGAAGAAGCCTCTCGCGCGTTCCGAGTGGGGGGCACTTCTCGCCTGCATGGTGGTCGTGATCGGTTGCCCGCTGGCGATCCACGCACTCTCCGTGTAGTCGCCGTATCAAGGTTCATATGTGGTCCTCTCCCAATCCTGTCCAGGGAGTGAAGAGGCGCTTGACAGGGGTGGTGAGAGCGGGATGGCTGACGGATCCGGGACGGTCGAGAGAGAAGAACGAGGACTCGATCTTCGCCGACCCCCGGAGAGGAGTCTTCGTCGTCGCCGATGGCCTGGGAGGAATTCCAGGTGGCGATGTCGCGAGCCGGATCGCGGCGAGGCGGATCGGCGAGGCACTCTCCCGAGACGAGGGGGATGGCACCCCCGAGGAGCGGGTGAGGACTGCGATCGCCCGCGCCGGCGACGCCATCAGGCTACACGCATCCTCCGATCCAGGGGTCACGGGGATGGCGACGACCGTCGTGCTCGTCCTCGTCCCCGAGTCCGGTCCGTACCTGGTGGCCCACGTGGGCGACAGCCGCGCCTACCTGCTCCGTGACGGAAGAATGGAGGCCCTGACGAGGGATCATTCGGTGATCCAGGAACTGCTCGACGCCGGCCGGATCTCTGTCGAGGTTGCCCGCCATCACCCGCAGAGGCACGTGATCACACGGTCACTGGGTCATGCCGGAAGCGCAGTCCCCGAGCTCCGGTTCGTCGGGCGACGACCCGGTGACCGCATCCTTCTCTGTTCCGACGGACTGACGACCATGCTCGGTGACCCCGAGATCGAATCGATACTCGTCCGGTACACCGAACCGATGCAGTGCTGCCGGGAACTGGTACAACGGGCGAATACCCGGGGCGGGCTTGACAATATCTCCGTGGTCGTGATCGACGAACCCCCCGGTCCCGAATCCGGAAGGTTTAAAAGGGCCGGTCCCATCGCCCATCGGTTCCATCGGCAGCCATTTTAAGCGGGCGGGAACATGCTCTTCATGGCGTCGAAGTTCGGACGTGGATTCGTCACCAACCTGATGCAGATCGAGCGACATCTCTGCCTGCCACCCGAGCAGGCGTTTTACGGTCTGGCCGACCACCTGGACGAACTGATCCTTCCGGAACGGTTCCGCGGCACCGAGGTTGAGGATCTCCTCACCCTTTTCAGGAAACGGATTCTCTGGCATCAGGCAGGCACGGTCGATCGCGAGGAACTCCCCGAGATCAAAAGGCTCTTCGCGCGCCTCTGCGTCACCGTGGACCGGGAACTCGGGATCGAGGACGCCGCCGTCGGATCGTTCGAGTGATGGCGGGTTGAAAGACCGCCAGATATCCTCTTTTTCTCAAAATCTCCCGGTACGCACCCAACCCGGGTACCGGGATCGGGATCTATAAGTGGTCTTGAGAACAATATATAGTTGCGAAGAGATCAGCCATTCTCTTGCTCTTACCAGAGGGGAATTGATGTCGGATTCTTACCAAGCATCGCACATTACGGTACTGGAGGGCCTGGAAGCCGTCCGTATGAGACCGGCCATGTATATCGGCTCCACGGATACCCGCGGGCTTCACCATCTCGTCTACGAGGTCGTCGACAACTCCGTGGACGAAGCCCTCGCCGGCGAATGCACCCTCATCCAGGTGACCTTACACGAGGACGGTTCTGTCTCGGTGGAGGACAACGGTCGGGGCATCCCGGTCGACAGGGTGGAAAAGACCAAAAAGTCCGCACTCGAGACGGTCCTCACCGTCCTCCACGCGGGTGGAAAGTTCGACAAGGACATGTACCAGGTCTCCGGCGGACTTCACGGGGTCGGTGTCTCGGTCGTCAACGCACTCTCCATGTGGCTTCATGCCACCGTGTACCGGGATGGCAACGTCTACGAGATGCACTTCGAACAGAGTCGTCCGGGCCCGCTCCAGACGCGGCAGGAGTCGAAGGAGGAGATGGCCGAACGATACGCCCGGTGGTACGGCGAGCGGGCACGCAGCGGCACCGCGTCCCGGGAGACCTTCCTCCAGGCACACGGGAAGGCTCTCTCCGGCACGGTGATCACCTTCAAGCCCGACGCCTCGATCTTCGAGACGGTGATCTTTGACTATGATGTCCTCGCCCGCCGCCTCCGCGAGCTCGCCTTCCTCAACAAAGGCCTGGAGCTCCGGATCGAGGACCGCCGAACAGGCGACGCTGCTGTCTATCGGTACGAGAAGGGCCTGCCGGAGTTCGTTGCGTACCTGAACGAGGATAAAGAGGCGATCCACCCCGACGTCATCCATATCCAGCGGTACGATGCAGAGAACCGGGTCGACGTCGAGGTCGCCCTGCAGTATACGCAGGCCTACGCGGAGACCCTGTATACCTTTGTCAACAGCGTCAACACCCGGGAGGGGGGGACGCACCTCGAGGGGTTCCGATCGGCGATCACCCGGGCGATCAATACCTCGGCGAAGAAGAACAACCTCTTCAAGAGCAACGGTCTCTCTCTCCGTGGAGAGGACATCCGTGAGGGGCTCACCGCGGTCATCTCGGTCAAGGTGGCAAACCCGCAGTTCGAGGGGCAGACCAAGATGCGTCTCGGCAACTCGAATGTCCGTGGGATCGTCGACTCGCTCGTCTACGCCTCCCTCTCGGAGTACTTCGAGGAGAACCCGGCAACCCTCAGGTCGATCGTCGAGAAGGCCCTCCTCGCGGCGAAGGCACGGGAGGCCGCGAAGCACGCGCGGGACCTTACGCGCCGCAAGACGATGCTGGAGTCCTCGCACCTTCCCGGAAAGCTCGCCGACTGCCAGGAACGCAATCCGGCCAGGTCCGAGCTCTATATCGTGGAGGGTGATTCTGCCGGGGGCTCGGCCAAGCAGGGCCGGGACCGCAAGTTCCAGGCGATCCTCCCGCTCCGTGGCAAGATCCTGAACGTCGAGAAGGCCACGGCGCACAAGATGATCAAGAACACGGAGATCCAGACCCTGATGGCGGCGATCGGCTCGGGGATCGGAGAGCAGCTCGACCCGGATCGGGCGCGGTACCACCATATCATCCTGATGACCGATGCCGACGTGGATGGCGCCCACATCCGGACCCTCCTGTTGACCTTCTTCTTCAGGTACATGCGGGGCCTGATCGAGAAGGGATACATCTACATCGCCCAGCCACCGCTCTATCGCGTGGCCAAAGGGAAACACGAGCGCTACGTCTACCGCGAAGAGGAGCTGAAGGAGGTCCTGAAGGAGTTCGGCGAGAAGAACACCGTCGTCCAGCGGTACAAGGGTCTCGGTGAGATGAACGCGGGCCAGCTCTGGTCCACCACGATGGACCCGAAGACCCGTGTTTTAAAGCAGATCCAGATCGAGGACGCAAAGTTCGCGAACCAGATCTTCGAACGGCTGATGGGAGACGACGTGGCGGCGCGCAAAGACTTTATCAGCCGACACGCGAGGGAGGTGAGCAACCTTGACATCTAAGAAGGCCGCGTTCGAACCGGTGGACCCGGATCGCGTCATGCAGGTCAACATCGAGGAGGAGATGAAGACCTCCTACATCGACTACGCGATGTCAGTCATCATCGGCAGGGCGATCCCCGACGTGCGCGACGGCCTCAAGCCCGTCCACCGCAGGACGCTCTACGCGATGTGGGAGGAGGGCAACACCTCCGACAAGGCCTACAAGAAGTCGGCCCGTGCCGTCGCGGCGACGATGGGGAAGTACCATCCCCACGGCGACGCCTCGATCTACGACACCCTCGTGAAGATGGCCCAGCCGTTCTCCTACCGGGCGCCGCTCGTCGACGGACAGGGCAACTTCGGCTCGATCGATGGAGACGCTCCGGCAGCCATGCGGTACACCGAGGCGCGACTGACCCGGTACGCAGAGGCGCTCCTTGAGGATCTCGAGAAAGAGACGGTCGACTTCGTCCCGAACTTCGACTCCTCCACGAAGGAGCCGACGGTCCTCCCCTGCCGCGTTCCGAACCTGCTGGTGAACGGATCCTCGGGGATCGCCGTCGGGATGGCGACGAATATCCCCCCTCATAACCTCCGCGAGGTCGCCGAGGCGGTGAAACTGGTGATCGACCAGCCGGACTGCACGGTCGACGACCTGCTCAGGCGCCTCCCCGGCCCGGACTTCCCGACAGGGGGGATCATCATGGGCCGTGCCGGTATCCGGGCAGCATACGAGACCGGATACGGCAAACTGACGGTCCGCGGGGTCGCCGAGATCGAGGAGACGGGCAGCAGGGTGCCCCGGATCATCATCAGCGAGCTCCCCTACCAGGTCAACAAGGCACGCCTCGTCGAGCATATCGCCGAGCTGGTGAAGGAGAAGCGGATCGAAGGGATCAGCGATCTCCGCGACGAGTCGGACAAGGATGGTATGCGGATCGTGATCGAGCTCAGGAAGGATGTCGTTCCTTGGATCATCTTAAACCAGCTCTACAAGCACACGGCCCTCGAGAGCACGTTCGGCGTGATCAACCTGGCGATCTCGGAGGGTCAGCCGAAGACGCTGGGGATCAAGGGCCTGATCACCGAATTCCTCAACCATCGGGTCCGTGTCGTAGAGCGCCGGAGCGAGTTCGAACTCGCGAAGGCCCGCGACCGTCTCCACATCGTCGAGGGCCTCCTCTCCGCACTGGACCGGATCGACGAGGTGATCGCGACCATTCGCGCCTCCGAGTCGGCCGAAGCGGCAGGGAAGGCACTCGTCGGGCAGTTCAACCTGACCGAGGTGCAGGCACAGGCGATCCTGCAGATGCAGCTCCGCCGCCTCGCCCATCTGGAGCAGAGACGGCTCCACGACGAGCGGACGTCGCTTCTGAGGACGATCGGCGAACTTGAGACGATCCTGTCGAGCAGGGCGAACATCCTGCGCGAGATCAAAAAGGAGGTGACCGCCGCAGGAGAGGAGTTCGGGGACGAGCGGCGCACGCGGATCACCGAGGACGAGGGGGTTATCGACATCAAGGACCTGATCGAGGACCGGCCGATGCTGATCTCGATCACGGCCCAGAACTACATCAAACGCCTCCCCCTCGAGACGTACCGGGCACAGAACCGGGGTGGACGTGGTGTGATCGGGATGACCACCAAGGAGGAGGACCGGGTCGGCGGCATCTTTGTCGCGTCGATGCACGATTACCTCCTCTGCTTCACCACGAACGGGCGTGTCTACTGGCTCAAGGTCTATTCCATCCCCGAGGCGGGGCGGACGAGCAGGGGCAAGGCGATCGTGAATCTTCTCGATCTCAAGGACGAGCTCGTGACCGCGGTCATCCCGATCCGCGAGTTCCGGGAAGATCGCTACCTGTTCTTCTCGACACGGCAGGGCCAGGTGGCGAAGATCCCGATGAGCCAGTTCTCAAGACCCCGCCAGGCAGGGATCAACGCGGTCGCGCTCCGCGAGGGAGACCACCTGGTCGATGTGAAGCAGACGGACGGGACTCAGGAGTTGATCCTCTCCACCGCGAAGGGCCAGGCGCTGCGCTTCCACGAGAAGGAGGTCCGCCCGATGGGGCGTGGTGTCCAGGGTGTGCGCGGGATCAGGCTGAAGTACGGGGACAGGGTCGTCGCGACCACGCTCGTGGAGAAGGATCACCTCCTGACGATCACCGCCCAGGGAGCAGGAAAACGGACCGACTTCGAGGAGTTCCGGGGTCATGGACGGGGTACGATGGGGGTCAGGAACATCCTTGCCGGGCCCGATAACCCGGTCGTCGCCACGCGTGCGGTCTCACCGGATGAGGAGGTTGTGCTGATCACCGCGCTCGGGAACGTGATCCGGATCCGGGCGAGCGATATCTCCGTCCAGAAACGGTCGACGCGGGGGGTCCGCACGATACGCCTCGAAGAGGGGGACAGCGTTGTCGGATTTGCCTGCCTGGACAGCACCATCTGCGAGACGGGAACGGAAGGCGCGGTTGGCGGGGAGAAGGAGGAGACAGGAAGGGGCCGGCAGCACCCCGTCGACGACTCGTCCTGAATCCGGCGGAAAACCGGGGTGAAAGGCCAATCATTTTACCCTTCCCCGCCGATCTCTCCTTCACGACACCCGATCTGTTCCCTGCGCTGATGCCCGGTCCCTCCTGGATATGGTTCGCCCCGGCGGTGTTCGTCCCGCCCGTCCTTGTCCAGCTCCTGGACAGAGGGGTCACCGAACGGTGGCGGCAGGTCGTACCGGTCCTGCTCGGGCTCGCCTGCTCGCTCGCCCTCTTCGCGGTCCCCCCCGCCGGTCGGGAAGGGTATGGGTTCCTGCTCCTCGCCGTGACCGTATCTCTTGCCGCCCCCGTGACCCTCCCTGCCTTCTCGTACGCGCTCGACCGGGTCTCCCGGACAACGGCGGTGACGATCGCGGGGGCGGTCTCCCTCTTCCTCCTCTTCTCGTTCCTGCCGAGTCCCCTGACCGGCCTCGGCGCCCTGCTCGTCAACATCGGGGGGATCGCGGGGCCCGTTACCTGGCCGATCACCTCCCTCGTGCTCTTCCTCTATGCCCTCCTCGTCGCCGCGATCGGACACGCGCTCGTCCTCTTCATCGATGAGATCGCGGACCGGATGTCGTCCCTCGTCTCGGGCCTCTTCTTCGGTGTTCTTTTGCTGCTCGCCACCCTCATGATCGGCGAGGGGGTCCTGGGGGGGCTTCTTGCGCTGGCGCTTCTCCACCTCGTCCGGCTCGTCCCCGAGAAGGGGATCCACATGCTCCTTCTCTTTCCGGTCACCGCCGGAGGGCTTGTGGTCACCGCGTTCGCTGAGGGGGCACAGGGGCTCGTCGGGTCCGAATCCCTGATCCTTCCGCTGATCGTCCCCGCCCTCGCGGTGATCACCCCCTTCATCCTGCTGGAGCCCCGGGTGCTGACCCGCCGGGAGGGCGTGGGGACTGTGGTCTGCGCCCTCGTGGCCCTCCCCGTGGTCTCCCTTCTCCAGGGGTGGCAGACTCCGCTCGCCACCCTGAACGCGTTCGGTCCGGCCTTTGCCGAGCGTCTTGGTTTCGAGGCGGCCCTGTTCCGCTGGGGGGTGCTGTACGTCGAGGTCCTCCTCATCGCCCTTGCCTTCTACCTGCTGGTGATGATGGGGCTCGCCGCCTACCGCCGTCCCCCTACCGGTCCCTGATATCGTGAGGAATGGTCGCCCATCGGCCAGTCCTGTATGCACGCGAGCAGGTCGTCCGGCCTCTCCTCGACGACCTCCACCTCCCCGAGGAAGACGTCACCGGTGTCGCCGTCGATCGAGATCACCTCCCCCTCACGGACGACGGTCTCTCCGAAGGAGCACCGGTGGCGGAGCGAATCGACCTGGAGGTCCTGGCAGTTCACGACACAGACGACCCCGAGCTCACGGGCGACCACCGCGGCATGGGAGGTCCGACCCCCCCGTGCCACGAGCAGGCCGGTTGCCGCATCGATCCCGCCGATGTCGTCGGGTGATGCAGTCGGACGAACCAGGACCACGGGCCCGTCGACGGCGTCCTGCTCTGCCCGTTCTGCCGAGAAGGCACACGTCCCGACGGCCACACCGCCGGATGCCGGAGTCCCCCTCGCCACGGGGGAGTGCGTCCCCCTGATCCGGCGAATGCGAATCAGGTCCGGATCGATGCCGTCGAGGCGGCGAGCCCCCTCCAGTTCGTCGATCAACCCCTCGCGGACCAGGTCCACGGCGATCTGGAGGGCGGCGAGCGGAGTCCTCTTCCCCGCGCGGCACTGGAGGAGAAACAGCCTCCCCTCCTCGATGGTGAACTCGAGATCCAGCATGTCCGAGAACTCTCGTTCGAGCAGGCTCCCGAGCGAGCGCAACGCGGCGTACTGCTCGGGCATGACGCGGGCGAACGTCACCTGGTCCTGGCCGGAGCGATCGCCCGAGACGACCTCCTCCCCCTGCGCCCCGAAACGGAAATCCAGGGTGAGCTCCCGTGCCCCGTTCCAGGGGTTCCTGGTGAAGGCGACCCCTGCGCCCGAGGCGGCTCCCAGGTTGCCGAAGACCATCGCCTGGACCACGACGGCCGTTCCGGTCGCATCCCTCGCAAGTCCGAGTCGTCTGAAGGCCTCGGCGCGGGGGCTCTCCCATGATGCGATCACCGCCTCGGTGCAGGCGAGCAGCTGGTCCATGGTATCAGTGGGAAAGGTCACTCCGGTCTCCGCGAAGAGCCGCTCGAACCGATCGGCCGCTTCCCGGACCCCCGCCGTTGCGAGTTCGCTCTCGTCGGGTACATCCTCCTGCTCCATCACTTCGCGCAGGATCTCCCTGAACTCCGAGGGATGAATGCCACGTACCACCTCTCCGAACTGGGAGAGGAACCGACGGTACGAGTCCCAGGCGAACCGCGGGTTCCCCGTGCGGGAGATCAGTCCCCTGACCGTCTCCCGGTTGAGGCCGACGTTCAGCACGGTCTCCATGATGCCAGGCATCGAGACGGGCGCTCCGGAACGGACCGAGACGAGCAGGGGACGCCGTGCAGACCCGAAGACGAGGCCGGTCGCCTCCTCCAGCTGGGAGATCCCCTGGCGGAGCAGGTCCGGTACGTCCCGTGGCAGGCGACGGCCTTCGGCGAAGTACTCCTCGCAGATCTGCACCGACAGTGCGAACCCCGGTGGAACCGGAACACCGATCTCAGCCATCCGGGACAGTACCGCCGCCTTATTGCCGAAGAGGGCCAGCGGAACTTCACCGAAGACCCGGTTCGGCCCGAAGAAGATGGATCGCTCCATCATCGCCGTACCTCCCCGAAGATGTTGTCGTGCAGGACGTAGACCGACTTCATCAGCGCGTTGGTCGACTCCTCGATCGTCCGGGAGAGTTCGGCGTAGACCCGGAGCGATGGGCCGTCGGGCTGTTCGATCAGGAGCGTGCGTTCGAACCGGCGCCATGCCTCATCGCACTCCTGCTCGAGCGCGATCACGCGATTCTTCGCAGCGAGAAAATCCTGCATCTCATCGCGCGATGAGCCGGTATGGGCGTACTGGGCAGCGCTCACCGCCCGGATAAACTCACGCGCAGACGCCACAGCGAGCGCGATCAACTCCTCCAGCCCCCTCTGGATCTCGACGGGGGAGCTCGTGCCGGAGATCAGGGTGGTATAGAAGCAGCCCTCTTCGAGAGCATCGAGAGCGTCGTCCTGGGCGGTGATCAGGTCGACGAAGTACCCGACCTCCTCGACGCGCCGGGAGAGGGTGCGGACCTCCGAGACGAGGTGGTCCGCCTCCCGCTCCCATTGTTTTGCCCGGACAGCGTTCCGCCCGATCCGCTCCGTACCGGTTCCCGCACGTCGCGCGGAAAGGGACGCCTCCAGCACCTCGGCGACGTCGAAGAGCAGGGTTGCATGCGCCAGGGAGATCTCCAGGAGCTCCGCCTGTGCAGAGCGGAAATACCGGCGGAGTTCGGCCCGGCACTCATCCTGGATCAGCATGCGGGGAAGACCCTGGGAGAGTCCCTCGGATGTGGTCCTGAGCACCCACCGCAGGTACTCGATCGTCTTCTCCCTGCCGAGTATCCGGTGAAGGGGCTCACCGTACCGGAGCGGCATCCGGACTCCGAAGTCCAGTGCGGTGTAGACGAGACGTTCCCCGCCGAGCTCGAGGAATCCCCTGTGACCGACCTCCTCGGTTGCCGCCCAGCGGAGCACCTGGATCGCGTCCTTGTTCAGGAGGAAGTTACGCAGCTGTTTTCTCGCCCTGTTCCAGTCGATCAGGAAGACCACCCGCGCACCGATCTCCTCAAGGATCGCCCTCACACTCCCCCGATCGGCAGCCCGGAAGGTCCCGACGGCAAGGTGGTACGCCCCGCGTACGGCACCCTTCTCGCTCTTTCGGGTGAGTGTATCGGTCCATTCGATCCCGTGGGCCTCGAAGAGTGACTGGAAAAACTCGAGCCGGGCCATATGGACGTCCGTATAGGTGATGTTGACCGTGAGATCCCCGACTGCGATCACCAGGACATGTGCATCGGTCAGGCCGATATCGTTCTGGATCAGGAGCCGTTCCCCAACCCGCGTTGCGGTCGTGCCCAGGCCCGGGTGGCCGAACTTCAGGTGGGCGGTGCGGTGAAGACCAGCCATGAAGGCACCGACCAGGTCACGGTCTTCCTCGGTCAGGAGGTAGGTCTGGGCTCCCTCGACCGTCTCGTTCGAAAGGACAGAGAGCAGTTCGTTCAGCGCCCGGTGAAGGTCCATGACCAGGAGGTGCGGACTGTCTCCCATTGTCCGGTCGCCCGATGTGATCGCACTCACTTCTTCGGTGGTGATCTCGTCCCGGGACTCGCCGGGCTCCAGGAATGGGAAACTATTCAGTCGTTTTTCGAAGACCTCCCCCTCCCCCGGGGCGGTCTGGACCGGGCGAATCATCGTCTCGATCGAGGTCCGGATCCCGGCGAGGATGCGGGCCAGCTGGGGTATGGCGTAACGCCCCTCCCCGGTGCGGACCGTGCCGACAACGACCCCATCGAGGGTCGGATCCTCGATCCCTGCCGCCTCCCGTTCAGCCCTGAGCGTCGAGGGGGTCTGGCCCGGGTGCTCTGCACGCTGCCGCGCCGTCTGCAGAAGCGAGAAGTAGTATTTGACATGGTCGTTCGCGACCAGGGCCTGCTGGACCAGAGCCGGAAACAGGATCTCCTGTTCACCCAGTTCGGCGATGATGCCGGCCTTTTCGGTCATAGGTCTTTCCGGGGAGAGATGGCAGGTGGAGGAGAAAAAGACACTGGTCTAACCCTCTTCGGCCTGAGAGTGAAACCAAAAGAGGGAAACCCTCCGGGTCCGACTCAGCATCGGTGGAATACTACGTGTTCACGAAGGAGCTCTCCATTCCAACCCGAGGAGAGGGGATGATCGTCGACCTGACCTCCCGTATCGCCGCTGTCGTCGGGGAGAGCGGTATACAGGACGGGGTCGTCCACCTCTTCGTGCAGGGGTCGACCGCCGCCCTGACGACGATCGAGTACGAGGAGGGGGTCCTCCAGGATCTCCGTCGTGCCCTGCGGGTGATCGCCCCGGATGAGCAGCCCTACGCACACGACGCGGCATGGGGAGACGGTAATGGCCGCAGTCACGTGCGGGCCGCCCTGGTCGGTCCGTCCCTGACGATCCCTGTCCGGCAGGGACGGTTGATGGTCGGCACCTGGCAGCAGGTGGTATTACTAGAACTCGACGTGCGCCCCTCCCGGACGCGCAGGGTATCCGTTACGATCCTCGCGTAGCCCGGGGAGCGACGCTGGATCGTGTACCGGTGGTCCTCCTCTAAAAGGAATGACGGAACCGACATCTGCGGGGAGACCGTCCCCATGCAACGTTACGGTAGGTGATGAGAAGCAGGAGGTGGGGGGGGGGGCTCGATGCGGGACGCCGCCGCTCTCCCGGTTTAATCGAGCGGGATCGACTCGAGCTGGGAGACCAGCTCCCAGATCCGGGTCCTGGCATGAACCGGCATGTTCGGATCGTTGCTGACCTCGTCGATCTTCGAGATGGCTGTCGCTGCACGGAGCCCGATCGTCTTCGAGCTGTCGAGCAGGATGCCCTTCGTCTCGTCGGCGACCCGGCGTATGTTGCGCGGGATGGAGGAGTCCTCCATGATATGCTGGAGCATCTGGATACAGGTCCCGATGCGCTCGTCCTGGGCAGTCACTCTCTTGTCCCCCTGTTCCTTTGTTATAGGTGTCCCATACAACCATAAATAAGTTTATAACCCAAATCTCTCGCCAATGAAGAGCGACGACGAGATCATGGCCGAATACCTGCTCCGCGGCGGAAAGATGCTCGCGCGGACCTGCCCCGATTGCGGGTGCCCTCTCTTCGAGGTGAAAGGAGAGACGAGCTGCGTCGTCTGTCGGGCACGCCGGGAGTCAACCCCGGATGAGGAGCCCGAGCCCGCTGCATCGGTTACAGAGGTTCCGAGACCCGGGAGGGGTTCCGTGGGGGGGGATCTCCAACACGAGCTGAAGGCCACGATCGCCTGCCTCCTCGAGCGGATCCGGACGGAGCCCGATCCCGAACGGTGCCGGACGCTCATCAGGTGCGTGAAGGCCGCCTGGGAACTCTTGGACTGATCAGGAACCCTCCCGAACGAACGTGACGATCCGCTCGGCGGTCCTCTTTCCGATCCCCGGGACCGCCTGGAGCGCCTCTCGATCGGCAGTGAGGACGCCGAGGACGGAGCCGAACGCGTCGAGGAGCATGCGCGCCGTCCTGGGTCCGACGTCAGGCAGACAGGAGATCAGGTATTCCTGCTGCTCGCGAACCGAACGCCGTGTCTTCCCTGGATGGACCTTCCTCTCTCCGGGTTCACCCTCCTCACGTCGGGCGAGCACGAGCAGCAGCTGCGCGGTCTCGTCCTCGTCCGCGGTATAGAAGAGCGAGATGCCCATCTCGACTGCGATTGCGGCGAGGGCACCCCGGATCGCATTCGGGTGGATGTTGCGCTGCCCATACAGGTCGGCCCCCTCGATGACGAGGACGGGTCTTGGAACGGCCCCGGCGAGCGCCCCCAGCTGCCCGAAGAGGTCCCGGTCGACGAGCGTGTCCACGAAGTCACGCGTGGTCTTCCGCTCGATCAGCACGCGGTCACCGATCGCGTAGTCACCGGTCTCGAGGTGGGCGATCTCCAGTGCAGCACCGGCGAGCCGGAGAACCTCGACCACCCGTGACGAGGTCTCCCGGTCGTCCGCCACGATGCGGGGACCATCGGGGAAGAACTCGGCAAGACGCTGCTGGACCAGGTCCTCATCCGGCATCGGTCCGGAAGGGAGCCGTGTCTGCCCGTCAGCGCCCGGTGGCGTCCGGAGGCGGGCAAGACCCCTCTGCATCGATCGTTCCCGGGACTGCGAGACATAGCGGAACGTCTCGTCCGAGGTTCCGGCGGTCAGGAGCACGACGATGCGTCCCTCGCCGGACCTGCCGGTGCGCCCCTTCCTCTGGATCGAGCGTATCTCGGATGGGACCGCCTCGTAGAAGACGACCAGGTCGGTGGAGGGGATATCGAGCCCCTCCTCCCCCACGGAGGTGGCGATCAGGACCCGGAACTCTCCCGCGCGGAACCGGCGGAGCGTATCGAGCTGCTGCCTCTGGGACTGCCCCCTCTCGGAGTCGCGCGATGCCTGTCCGACGAACCGCTCGGCACCGATGCCGGCTGCCGAGAGGTAACTACCGAGCGCCTGCACCGTATCACGGTACGAGGCGAAGACGATGATCCGGCTCCCGGGGTCGGCCCGGAGCTGCTTCTCGACCACCGACCGCACGAGGGGGTACTTGGGATGCACCTCCCCCTCCCACGCGCGGGCCGCGGTGACCAGCTCGATGAAGACGGGGTCGGCGGAGAGGCGCTGGCTCGCCTTCGATCCCGACGCGGAGGCCCCTTCCCCGGCGAGACGCTCGAGGAAACGGGTGAGTGCCACGGAGCCCTGCGACTCGCAGAGCGTGATCCCGTGGCGGATCTTCAAGAGCTCGGCGTGGACCGATGCGGCCTGGAACGCGGAGGCATCCCTGTTGGCGATCCTCTCCTGGATCTCGGCGTTCAACTGGTTCAACGCCCTCATCGAGAGACGCGCCCGATCCGGGACGGTGAAACCCAGCCGGTGAAGGGCTTCGAGCCGGGAGTCGAGGAGGGAGAAGAGCCGGTTCCTGGCCTCCACGAGCTCGGGGGGGAGCTCGACCCGGAGGTATTCGACGGTTCGCTCATGAACGTACGGGGCCACGTCGGGGTCCGCCTCCGTCCGGGTCTCGACCTGTGTGATCCCGAGCGTCGAGCAGATACCGAGCAACTTCTCGTGGTCGCCTCCGGGGGAGGCGGTCATGGCGAGCAGGAGGGGACGCGCCGCCGTTTTTGCGTACCACCCGGCAAGAAAGGTATACGCGTAGTTCCCGACTGCCCGGTGACACTCGTCCACGACGAGCAGGGAGACGTCCTCGAGCGAGTACCGCCCGGCAAGACAGTCGTTCTTGATCACCTGCGGTGTCGCGAAGCAGACGCGGGCGCGCTGCCATCCCCGGACCCGTTCGGCGGGCGGTGTCTCCCCCGTGAAGAGGACGAAAGGGTTCTCCTCCGGGAGCTGAAGAAGGTTGCTGAAATAGCGGTAGTGCTGCTCGGCGAGGGGCTTGGTTGGCGCAAGGACCAGGACCCGCGACCCGGGCTCCCTGAGCCGGGAGGCGGCGACGAGGAGGGCGATGGCGGTCTTCCCGAGACCGGTCGGGAGGACCACCATGGTATTGCCCTCGAGGGCCCGCATCGCGATCGCGAGCTGGTACTGCCGGGCCTCGAGGGCTCCCGGTCGGATCAGCGGGTGCTGGATCTGGCTCATTCGAGGTCGTTGAACCGGAGACGGCCCGTGCAGAGCTCGATGCAGGTCAAGGCGAGGCGGGACCGGGGCAGGCGCACCTGGCGCATGGTGTCGCGGTCGCGGAGGGTCACTGTGCCATCCTCCAGCGAGTCATAGTCGACCGTGACCGCGAATGGGGTACCGATCTCGTCCTGCCGGCGATACCGCCGGCCGATGGCGCCGGAATCGTCGTACTCAGCCATCAGGCCGCTGGACTTCAGCTCCCGGACAATCTCCAGGGCGAGCCCGTCCATCCCATCGCGACTCATCAGCGGAAAGACGGCGACCTGGATCGGCGCGATCGCAGGGGGTAGGTGGAGGACGGTCCGGCTCCCGTCTTCGAGCTGTTCCTCGCCGAACGAGTGCTCGAGGATGGAATAGAGGATACGGTCGATCCCGTAGCTCGGCTCGATCACATGCGGCATCACCTCCTCCCCCTGGACCTCGACCTCGACCTCGCGGACGTCGTAGAGTTCGGGCCCGATCTCGATGGCGTTCCCACCGACTGTCACCACAAAACCGCCATCTCCCGGGATGCTCGCCGGGTCGGTCGCCGCGATCGCTTCGGCGATCGCTTTTGCCGACCCCCGGAACCGCGGGCCGAGTGCGCCCATCCGGGGAACGACCCGTGTCTCGGTCCGCCGGATCGGTTCGGGGTACTGGATGAAGACCGTGAAGGGCTCCCCCGAATGGCTGGCATGGGCCCTGAGGTCGTAATCGGTGCGGTCCGCGATCCCCACCGTCTCGACCCAGCCGAAACGGTCGGAGAGGCACTCGGCATCCCAGCAGTCCTCGGCGTAGTGCGCCCTCTCGTCCGGGAGGTGCTGGCGGAACCGGAGCCGATCCGGGGAGATGCCGACACGCATGAGGAATTCATGGGTCAGGGCGAGGTAGTAGGCGACATATTCGTTCGCAACCGTGCCTGACCGGACCGCTTCGGCCATACTCATCTCGGTCGCCCCCGTGCCGGCCAGCTGGGCGGGATACCCGAGGAGAGGCATGCGGTAGTCAGCATACCGGTCGAAGTCCGGGTGTTCCTTGCGATCGGGGTGCACGAAGATCTCCGCCTCCGCCTGCGTGAACTCCCGCAAACGGATCATTCCCTGGCGGGGCGAGATCTCGTTCCGATAGGACTTGCCGATCTGCGTGACACCGAACGGCAGCTTGTCCCGGTAGAATCGCAGGAGGCGGGCAAAGTCGGTGAAGATCCCCTGTGCGGTCTCAGGCCGGAGGTACCCGGTTCGCTGTGATCCGGGGCCGATCGAGGTCCTGAACATGAGCGAAAAGCCGAAGACGGTCACCTCGCCGATCGTCTCGTTGCAGACAGGGCAGGGGATCTCTGCGAGTTCCCGGGCGAGAGACTCCTCGTCGAGGGCTGCCGCGTGCTCGCAGTGCCCGCCGTTCTCGACCACGTGGTCGGCCCGGAAGAACTCGCCGCAGTGAGGACACTGGAACATCTTGTCGGTGAACCCTTTGACATGACCGGATGCGACGTAGATCGCCTCCTGCCCGATGGTGGGGCACTCGATCTCGTAGAAGCCCTCGCGGATGACGAAAAAATTCCGCCAGGTGTCCTCGATCCGCCGTTTCATCATCGCACCGAGAGGGCCGTAATCGATGAAACCTGCAACCGCACCGTAGGCCTCCGAGGTGGGCCAGACAAAACCCCGCCGGCGGGCAAGGTCCATCACCCGCTCGTATACATCGCCTGCCATGATCGCGTCCCTTCATTATTCGACGCCGGCATATTAAGGGTGATTTGAACACTCCCACCCGGCATGCCCTCCGCGACGACGAAATGACCGGGTGACGACCAGAAAGGCTATTATCTGTACCCGTGTATGTCCCTGTATACTCCTGATGACCCGGATATAAGTCTGACGCATGGTAATGGTATGCGCGGATTCTGCTGAATTCGGGAGATTATCGAATAATACGATTTTTTTTGGACTTTTTCGCTGATACAGCATGGAAATGCTTAAATAAATTACGTATACTTATTATAGCGTATCCGGCAGTGATCTACCATGGTGGCTGAAGAACGACGTAAAGCCCAGCTCCTGCAGCTCTTCTCGAACATCACCAGCAAGACCAAGATCGTGGAGCCGATGAAGAAGATCCACGGGTCACTGCGTGACCGCGACGCCGTCGAACGGGAGATCGCCCTGGTGATGCGGGAGGTGCTCGACCAGGGGTTCTTCAAGACCAAGCTCAAGCCCCTCCAGCTCGCCAAGCTCGTATCAGACTTCTATGCAGGTCGAAATGATACCGAGATCGCCCGGGACCTCGGGGACGAGAAGCTGTCCAAGACCGTGGCACGGGCGAGGATCCGTCTGAAGCTCTTCCGTGACCTGGACTTCAGGATGCCGTTCGACAGACAGGACTTCCGGGACATGGTTGATGCCGGCCTGACCATGAAGGAGATCGCCGAGCGGCTGAACGTCTCCCCTTCGACACTCCGCGAGTACCGGCACGTCCTCGAACAGGAGGAGGACCATACGCTGGATGTCTATCTGGAGCGGATCAAGGACATCATGGAGGACCGTGACCTGACCGAGCAGATGACCCACTCCGCCACCAACGACGGGCTCGGCGAGGCGATCGACATCACCGAGGCCGAACTGGCCGAGCTCTCCTGACCCCTCTTTTTTTTTTACCGCAACCTCCATATCGGGGGGCCGCGGATCGATCCCTCATGCGCCTGACCTATGTCGAACATGCCTGTGTCCTGCTCGAGGGGACCCGTCGCGTGCTCGTCGACCCGTACGTGCAAAAAATGCATCTTCCAGCGGACCCCGACCTTGTCGTCGTGACGCACGGTCACAGGGACCACCTGGGAGAGACCCTCGCCCTCGCGCGACCGACGGTGACGACCAACGAGATCGCAAAAGAACTCGTCGAACGGGGAGTGCCTGCCGAGGGGATCAACGCGGGCGGAGGTGTGGAGCTCGCGGGCGTCCGGATCACCATGACGCCCGCCCTCCACTCCAACATCCTGGAACTGGACGGGCAGCGCCTGCCCGGCGGCGATGCAGGGGGGATGGTGATCGAGATGGACGGGGTGACCGTCTACCACGCAGGAGATACCGCGCTCTTCTCAGACATGAAACTGATCGGAACCCTCCATGAACCCGATGTGGCCCTCCTCCCGATCGGCGGGCGGTTCACGATGGACCCTTCAGCTGCGATGTGTGCCGCACGGTGGATCGGGGCCCCGCTGGTCGTCCCGATCCACTACAACACCTGGCCGGTGATCGCCCAGGACCCGCTGCCGTTCAAGGAGGCGCTCGAACGGACCACCGACATCCGGGTGGCCGTACTGGCACCGGGAGAGTCGATCGAGCTCCCCTGACCTCTCCCGGTGGGGCGGAAGGGGAACGATACCACCCAATCCCGGTGCCGTCGCCACCACCGCCCCCCCTCCCTGCCGCGCACTGTTCCCAGCCTTCTCTCCGGGCCGGTCAACGCTCTCCGTCCGATCCATGCACCGTCCGTTGGCGCCGCACATGCACGCGCATCGACCGTATCCGAGGACGTCGTCACAGACCCAAAACTTCGCCCGGCACCGGTGCCCACCCCGATCGGGACCACGCCTCACCCTCTCCCGCGCGGTCCAAGGCGTTCGCCGGTTCTTCATGAAAGGCAGCCCATCGGGGGCTCTCGGCCCGTGTTCAACGGGCGGGCCACCAGTCTCCCCCTCCATGGCTGTCCACAGATCGCGGGCTGGTCGGGGTTCCAGCCCCTCCGTTCCTGCCCGGTTCCAGGGGTGATGTGGGACAGCTGGGAAAGCCGGCAGCGGCAGGGAAGACCGGTTCCGACCCACCCGGAGACTGTTGATGCGGGAAACGGTGTCCGCAAAGCCGAACCACCCGTTCGGTTCACGTCGTCGACCCTGCTATCACCGCCCCGTTGTCGGGGTACGCCCACCCACCGTGTCTCATCACGGGGTCCGAGGCATCCTGTATCCAGGAGATCACGAAGCGTTCTTCGTCGGGGCTGACGAGAGGGAACGTCCCGGAAGGCACGGACCACGGTACCGGACGGATTCCCGGTCTGTCCGTCTCCAGGCCCCCCAGGCACCGGGGTCTGGAATCGTGCACCGGAATGAGATTGTTGGTCCAGCGGAGAAAAGGGGAGAGCCTGACCGACTAGAAGTCGGTCATGATGCGGAACTGGTCGATCTCCTCGCGGTTGAGCTCCTCGAGGAACTCCTCCGCCGCGTGGCGGACGTCCTTCGACGCCGTGATCGCCCGACCGACCACCAGGATATCCGCACCCGCCATGATCGCCTCGCGTACCTTGTCGACACGGATCCCGCCCGCCGTCGCAACGAGCAGCTTACCGCCCGCCGCCTGGCGCATCCCCTCGATGTTGCCCCAGACGTGGCACGACTCCTCGCAGTCGATCGCCCGGTGGAGCTCCACGATATCGGGCTTCACCTTCAGGGCGGAGAGGAGGGCGACCGGATCCTCGACGTTCAGCATGTCGATCACCGAGTAGATCCCGGTCTTCTTCGCCTCGGCGAGCGCCTTCTCGATCGTGGCAAGCGGTGCGAGCCCGGAGACGACGACCGCGTCCGCCGTCGCGTCCGCCGCCATGCGCGCCTCGAGGTTGCCCGTGTCGAGGGTTTTTAAGTCCGCAATGATGAACGCGTTCGGCCGGACCCTTCGGATCTCCGAGATGACCGAGAGGCCGAACTGCTTGATCGTCGGGGTGCCGGCCTCGATGATCAGGTGGTCGGAGTCCGGGAGCTCGGCGAGGACGTGCCGGATCCGGTCCAGGCTGACCAGGTCGAGGGCCACCTGCAGGTAGGGCGGGTCCCAGAGTCGCTGGACCTTGAACCCCATCACCGCATGGGCTGCGCGGTCCTTCTCGTAGAGCAGGGTCTCTGTCGTCGGGAAGCCATCCAGGGCCCGTGTCAGTGCAAGCTTCGTCGCGCCGTAGTTGTACCGGTAGATCCGGTTATAATCGGACGCCTCGGGTGCCAGGTAGATCGAGGCGAGGATCACCAGGTCATCGACGTCGAGGCCGGAAAAGAGCCCCTCCTCCAGTGCGTCGGCAACCCCCTTCGCAACGGCAGCCTGAACGGGTCCGAACATCTCGCGGACCTGTTCTCCCTTCTTCATCGTCACCTTCGGGATGACCAGCGTTGCCGGCTTGGTCATCAGGTTCGGCCGAACGACCGCGAGTAGTGGTGTGTGCCCGATCGAGAGCTGCGAGAGTGCATTCGCGAACGCCTGCCCGACAGGGCCGTTCTTGTCGCCGATTAACAGGTCAACGTGCGCGAGTTCGGGGCCGTCCCCCACCAGTGCTTCTCCAATAAGATACATCGACAGAATTCCCCTGCGTGCTCTCATTAGTTGGAGGACGGTATTAAAAAAATCGCCCTGCCTGGGGATGGACTCCCCGAATCCGGCAGAGGGAACGAAGGGAGAGTGAGACGGTCTCGATTCGGCGAACGGCTCAAAGATATCGGATCGATCGGATAGACTGACCCATGGACGGGACGGCGGGGGGGTACGGAACGGATTCACGAACGGGGGACCCGCATCGCAGTGGTGAGAACTCTGGAGCAGGCAGTTACATGAAAGGTGACAGGGCAACGCGGGCGCAACAACCAGAATGGACAGACTGGAGAAATGTGGGGTCGGTGAGATTTGAACTCACGATCGACGGGTCTCTCCGATGTGCGTCAGTGCTCCAACGGGTCATCACCGATCAGGAGACCCATTGTTCATCACCCGCACGAGACCGCTGGAGCCCGTCGCCATTCCGGACTAGGCCACGACCCCCGGCGCAGTATATCCGGTCGATGCCGGAGCATAAATTTCTTGTTCTTTGCGCGACCGGCCATTCGGTATCAGCACTGCTATAAACCCATGCAATCAACGGGTACCGGATGGTGCAACTCAGCTACGCGACCGGGACGTCCGGTATCCCACTGATCGGCAAGACGATCGGGGAGATGTTCGACGAGATCGCGGCGCGATACCCCGAGAACGAGGCGGTCGTCTCGGTTCACCAGGGAATCCGCTGGACCTACCGGGAGCTGAAGGAGCAGGTCGACGGGCTCGCGCGGGGCCTGATGGCGATCGGAATCGAGAAGGGAGACCGCGTCGGGCTCTGGATGATGAACCATGCCGAATGGATCGTGACCCAGTTCGCAACCGCCAAGATCGGCGCGATCCTGGTCAACATCAACCCGGCGTACCGGACCTACGAACTGGAATACGTCCTGAAGCAGGCGGAGATCCAGACCCTGATCGTCCAGGGCCGGTTCAAGACCTCAGACTACGTGGGGATGTTCTACGAAGCCTGCCCGGAGGCCTACGAGTGCAAGGCCGGACGGATCCGCTCGGAGAAGTACCCGTTCCTGAAGAACGTAATCTTCGCCGGGGAGATCCCCTACAACGGCATGTTTCTCTGGAGCGAGATCTACGCCAGGGGGCAGGTCGTCAGCGATGATGACCTGGTCGCCCGGGCGGAGTCGCTCGACTTCGACGATCCGATCAACATCCAGTACACGAGCGGGACAACGGGATTTCCCAAGGGGGTTGTGCTGACCCACCACGGTGTCCTCAACAACGGCTTCATCATCGGCGAGGGGATGCGTTTCACCGAGAAGGACCGCCTCTGCATTCCGGTCCCGTTCTACCACTGCTTCGGTATGGTCCTCTCGAACCTCGCGAGCATGACCCACGGGACGACCATGGTGCTGCCGGGACCGACCTTCGACGCAGAAGCCGTTCTTCGGACGGTCCAGGATGAACGGTGCACCGCCCTCCACGGTGTGCCGACGATGTTCATCGCCGAACTCACCCATCCGAACTTTCCGAACTACTACCTGGGTACGCTCCGAACCGGGATCATGGCCGGCTCTCCCTGCCCGATCGAGGTGATGAAACAGGTCAATACGCGCATGCACATGTCGGAGATCGTCATCGTCTACGGCCAGACCGAGACCTCGCCCGGGGTCACGATGACGACGACCGACGACCCCCTCGACCGCCGGGTATCGACCGTCGGCAAGGCCTTTCCCCACGCCGAGCTGAAGATCATCGACCCGGTAACCGGCCGGATCCTCCCGCGTGGAGAGATCGGAGAGATCTGCGCGCGGGGCTACATGGTCATGAAGTGCTACTACAACAACCCGTCCGCGACCCACCTGACCATCGACCGGAACGGCTGGAACCACACCGGGGACCTCGGGGTGATGGACGAGGAGGGATACTTCAAGATCGAGGGGCGGTTGAAGGACATGGTGATCCGCGGGGGTGAGAACCTGTATCCCCGGGAGATCGAGGAGTTCCTTCACCACCACCCGAAGGTCCGCGATGTCTACGTGATCGGCGTCCCCGACGAGAAGTACGGCGAGGAGCTGATGGCCTGGATCGCCTTAAAGGAGGGCGAGACGGCAACCGCCGAGGAGATCCGCGAGTTCTGCCGGGGCCGGATCGCCCACTTCAAGGTGCCGCGGTACATCAAGTTCGTCGACGACTTCCCGATGTCGGTGACGGGAAAGATCCAGAAGTACCGGATGCGCGAGATCTCGATCGCCGAGCTCGGTCTGGAGAATGCCTCCCGGATCGAGACGGCCTGAAACCCTGCACCGGAGGTCCTCTCCCTGAGCGCCTGCGGGGGAGGTGCTCTCTACCCTCCCGGATGCACTGCTCGTACCGGACGCAGAGAGGTCCCGGACGGGGATCACGAACGGGCCGGTACGACGCGAGGGCACAAAGGGCGGTGATTCTGACCTCTCCCCCGGTGTCACAGCGGCAGATGGTGGGCCTTTTCCGACCGTGGCAACCTGACCGGTTGCGTGGTGCCGCTATCTGATCAGCTCTTCTGCGTTGGGATCGGTCCCGTCTCGAACAGTCCTGCCCGCTCGACGAGAAGGTGCGCCGACCTCGCGGCGTTCACGAGCACCTCTTCCGAACCGGGAACGAAGCGTTCGTGCATCAAAACGCGCCCGTCGCAGATCGTCGTCGTGACCGCGCACCCGGAGCAGGCGTAGACCGCGGACGATGCGACCTCGAAGAGGGGTGTGGTGCTGGGGATGTGCGTCTCGACGAGGATCAGATCGGCAGGGGCACCCGGTTCGAGCAGACCCCCCCCGAGTCCGAGAGCCCGGTGCCCATGCACCGTGGCAAGCGCAAGCGCTTCCCGGGCCGGGAGTGTCGTCGGGTCGTTCCATGCAAACTTCTGCAGCAGGGCTGCGATCTTCATCTCCTCGAAGAGATCGAGGTTGTTATTCGACGCGCATCCATCCGTGCCGAGAGCGACCCGTGCCCCCGCCGCGCGGAGCGCCGGATAGGGCATCGCACGCCCGGTCGACAGCTTCATGTTCGACGCCGGGTTGTGCGAGACCGTCGCGCCTCGTGCGGCAAGGAGCCGGCACTCGTCGTCGTCGAGCCAGCACCCGTGCGCGGCGACCGTCCGGGGACCGAGGAGGCCCGCCTCGTCGAGTGTCGTGACCGGACGCCTTCCGGTTGCGGCGATTGCCTCCTCCACCTCGGACCGGGTCTCCGCGAGGTGGACGTGGACCCCGAGCCCTCGTTCCCGGGCATACTCCCCGCACCAGGAGAGACCCTCGAAGGAGACCGTGTAAACGGCGTGGGGGCCGACGCAGGCGGTGATCCGGGGGTGTGCCATGCGCGAGACGTGATCGATAAAAGACTCCGTGGCCCGGCATTCCCGCTCGCGTTTCCCGGCATCCCCGAGGTCGATGAAGCCGTAGCTGAGGACGCCCCGGAGACCTGCCTCCACCACAGCGCGGGCCGCCTCCTCCATGAAGAAGTACATGTCGTTGAACGCGACCGTCCCGCTCATGATCATCTCGAGGCATGCGAGGCGGGTGCCCCAGTAGACATCGTCTGGCTGGAGGTGCGCCTCGAGTGGCCAGATCCGCTCGGCGAGCCAGGGTTGAAGGAGCATGTCGTCCGCGAAGCCCCGCAGCAGCGTCATCGCCGCATGGGTGTGCGTATTCGCGAGTCCGGGAAGGAGGAGTCGCCCGCGCCCTTCGATCACGTGCTCGTACTCGTGCTCGCGCCCGGTGCCGGGTCCGATCGCCGCGATCGTCCCGTCATCGGCGATGACGAGATCGACGGGCCGGTCCTGGTGGCGCACGTTCTGGACCAGGATCGGCGCCCTCTTCTCGAATATGTCAGTCTCCATGCTCATCCCACATCCTGGCGATGATCCGGCCGACGATCCCGGCCATCCTCTCCGAGTTCGCCCGTGCGGCCTCGATGATGGACTCGAACGAGACCGCATCGTCGGAGATCCCGTTTGCGTAGTTCTCCACGGTGCAGAGCGCCGCCACCTCGAGACCGAGTTCGTTCGCGAGCGTCGCCTCGGAGGCACAGGTCATCCCGACCACATCGGCGTACAGGGCGAGCGCCCGAATCTCTGCCCGGGTCTCGAGGCGCGGACCCCTGGTCTGGACGTAGACCCCGCCCCGCCGGGCTTCCGGCACCGCCGTGGCAAGGCGGGCGGCGAATGATGGGGAGAACGAGGGAGACGCATGGACGATCGCCCGGTCGTGGACCGTCGGGACGGGGGCGGTCGTCGCATAGTCGTCGGGGATCAGGAGCGACCCGGGGGGGATCTCCCGCCTGAGCGAGCCGGTAGACCCGATCAGAACGACCCGGTCGGCCCCCGAGAGGGCGAGCGCCGCGAGGTGCGCCCGGTGGTTGATCCGGTGGGGCGGACGACCGTTGATGTGCCGGAGCAGGATCAGGACACGCTCTCCGAAGAGGACGGTCGCCGTCCCGAAGGGTGTATCGACCCGCTCCTCCCGATGGGGAGGGAGCGGACAGTCCAGGAGGCTCGTCCCCCCGATCACCGCGAGCAGTCCCGAACCCCCCTCACCGGCACCTGTGTCCCTCGACCAGGAGGAGGACCCGGCAGGCATGTTCGGCGAGCGACGTGTAGAGGCAGGCCTCGTCCAGGTTCGCTCCGCCGGCGAACGTGCCATGCCCCCTCACGAGGACGAGGTTCCGGAGACGGAGCGCATCGGCGACCGCACGGGCGAGTTCTGCGGAACCGGGTGCCCCCTCCACCACCGGAATCCGGGGACAGAGGAGCTTCCCCTCGGAGTCGATCGGTACGACCTCGTCGTAGAGGATCGATGCTGCCACCGCGTGGACAGGATGGGCATGCACCACGGCGCGGTGAGGGGTCTCCAGGTAGACCGCTCGGTGGACCCGGTATTCCGACGATGCCTGGGGCGGTGCATGGCCGATCATCGGGAGACGCACCGGGGTGCCGGGCTCGTCGAGGTAACAGCCCGTCTGGGTGATCTCCAGCATGTTCCCATCCCGCACGGAGATGTTGCCGAAGGTGCCGCCGACCAGCCCCTCGTCACGGAGCCGCCTTCCTATTCGTTGAAACTCCTGATCGAGCATTCCTCGCACCGTCTCCTGCTGCAGAACTCTTTGGCGTATTCCACGATATGTGCATGGGTCTGGCGGTACCGATCATTCGCAGGTGGCAGCACCTCCTTGAAGAGTTCTCGCAGCATGCCGTCGGGCCCATCGACTCCGGCACACCCGCAGATACGACGTGTATAGGCGTCGATCACGAACGCGTTCCGTGAGAACCCGTAGCAGAGGATCGAGTCGGCGGTCTCCTCTCCGACGCCACGGACCGAGAGGAGGACATCTCGAAGCTCGTCGGTATGGAACGACTCGAACATGGCGGTCGAGCCGTACCGGGAAACAATGAACTGCGCGAGGTCCAGAAGACGCCGGGTCTTGACCCGGTAGAACCCGGTACAGCGGATCGCCTCCTCGAGACGCGCCGGCGGGGACGCCGCGATCGCGGGAAGCAAGAGGAGCCCCTCCGCCCGGAGGCGTTCGAGCGCCCGCTCCACGTTCTCCCATCGCGTCTGCTGCGTGAGGACGGCGCCGATGATCACCTCGTCCGGGGCCGCGGACCACCAGTCGATCTCCCCGTACCGTTCCTGCAGGTGGTCGACGACGAGCCGGATCCGTCTCTTAGCGGAACTGGATACCGACATCGTGCATCCGGTTGTACCGGGCCACGTTGAGCAGCAGCGGTGTGATGCACTCCACCATGCAGGCGGTCGCGAGCGGGCCGGCATCGTATCCCTTGAGGCCCGGCACGGTCCTGATCAGCTCGAGGACCACCTGTTTCGCGCCGGCGTCGTCCCCGCAGATCGGGACGGCGTAGTCGAGTTCCTCGTCGATCGCCTTCCACCGGTTTGCCGCGATCACGTTGAACGCGGCGACGACGCGGGATCCGGGCAGGAGCCGCTGGACGAGAACGGCGGCCGACCCCTCCTCGGGGGGGGCATACACGAAGAACTCCCGTTTCTCCATCGGGTTGATCGGCGAGATGACGATCTTCCCTTCGAGACCGGAGAGCGATTCGACCGTGCCCACCAGGTGCCTGAAGGGGATGGCGAGGACGACGACGTCACCAAAGTTTACCGCCTCCTGGTTGGAGCATCCGCCGAGCGAACAGGGGAGCCCCCTTCCTTCCACCTGGAGGCGGCATTCCTGGCTCGCCTCGTGTGCTTTCGAGAGGTCTCGTGACCCCAGGCGGACCTCGTGCATCTGCGAGAGGCGCATCGCCATCCCCTCGCCGATATCACCCGTCCCGCCGACGATACCGATCTTCACTCTGTCACCAGCGGCATCAGGATCTTCTCGAGCTCTGCAGCTCCCGTCACACCCTCGAGACGTCGGATGATCTTGCCGTCCTTCTCGATCACGAGGGTGGGGACGACGCTGATGCGGTATTCGGTCGCTTCCTTCATGTGCTGGTCGACATCGAGCTTGCGCACCTCGATCCTGTCTCCCATCTTCTCCTTCAGTTTCTCCAGGATCGGGGTCTGCATCTTGCAGGGTCCACACCATTCGGCATAGAAGTCGATCAGTACCGGTTTGCCCATGATTATTGCCTCGTTCTCTGGATCTGTTGCCCAAGGACGAGATAAAGATTCCGAGATCCCGAACGGACCTTCCCGATGGGGGTGATCCGTGCTGACCGGCCGGAATGGGGCATACTTCCCGCTCCTGGATGCACATTCCGGGCCGAAAGAAGAGGGATGGTTCAGATCAGCTCGGCGGAGGTGATCGTGACCGGCGTCAGCGGGCGATCGCGCTGGTCTGTCGGTGTCCTTCCGATTGCATCCACCACGTCCATCCCCGCGATCACCCGACCGAAGACCGGGTGCTTGGTATCCAGGTAGTTGTTGTCGACCAGGTTGATGAAGAACTGTGATCCGCCCGTGTTCGGGCCCGCGTTCGCCATCGAGATCGTGCCACGATCGTTACGGTTCGACCGGTTTGCGGGGAACTCGTCCCTGATCGCGTACCCCGGTCCCCCCGTACCGGTGCCCGTCGGGTCGCCGCCCTGGATCATGAACCCGTCGATGACCCGGTGAAAGGTCACGTTGTTGTAGAATCCCTTTGAGACGAGCTGGGCAAAATTTCCGGCCGTCACGGGCATGTCGTCGTAGAGGGCGATCGTCACGTCTCCCATGGTCGTGTGGAGCACGACCTTTCTGCTGGCTGGTATCTCTGTCGTCATGTTCTTCTCTCCTGGAACCGGGGTGGAGATGGATGTCGTCCCCCCCGTAAAGACGGTCGGGGTCGCCTGGCCTGAACCCGGCGTCGTCGAGCAGCCGGCCACCAGGAGCGCGCAGGCGAGCGCGACCAGGCAGAGCGCGGCAAGTCCCTTTCCACTCATCTCTACTAGGTACGGCGGGGAGGTTAAGATGGTTCCCCCTAGAGCACGTAGGTCAGGTAGACCATGACGAACGAGGCGGCGATCAGCACAACGAAGACCAGGGGGTGCCAGGCGAGCACCTTCCGGCCGTCCAGGACTGAGACCGGGAGCATATTGAAGGCCGCCAGCATCGCGTTGATCCGCATCCCGAAGAGTCCGAGCAGCCAGAGGATACCGCCGGGTGGGACGGCCAGAAAGAGCCCGGCGAACCCGAGGGCAAGGACCAGGCTTGTCACCGGTCCCGCAGCGGAGATCAGGCCTTCCTGGCGACGGTCGATCCGATCCCCGTAGACGACGGTGGCCCCCGGTGCCGCGAAGACGACTCCCACGAGCGCCGCCAGCACCACGGCGACCAGGAGCATCTGGTTGTCCTTCCGGAACTCGGCCCAGTACCCGAACCGCATCGCCGTGAACTTATGTGCGAGCTCGTGCAGCACGAACCCGACACCAACGGTCAGCAGCGAGATCCCGAAATAGGCGAGGGCGGTCAGAGGGTCGACGTGGTTCCGGACGAAGATGAGCGTGAATGCAACGGCGATCGCCAGCCATGCGATCACGAGGTCAAGCCGTTCGCGGCGGGGAATGCGTTCGAGCATCGTGGGACCAGTGTACAAGATGGGTGCGCGGATATATCCAATCTTTGGACCCGACCGCTTTATCAGGACGATCCGCAGAACATGGTACGGCCATGCATTCCATCGAGGAGCTCCGGGCGGAGATCGACCGTATCGATACCGCCATCGTCGACCTGATCGCCGAACGTCAGGCGTTCGCGGGACGGATGGCGAGAGTGAAGTACACCATAGGCCTGCCGATCAGGGATGCGAAACGACGGCAGCAGGTGCTCGAGCATGCCTTCGAACGAGCAGTCGAACGAGGGATCGACCCGAGGGCGGTGCAGCGCGTGATGGAGGTGCTCGTCGAGATGAGCGAGGAGCGGCAACGTGAGTGCCAGGGCGAGGGGAACCTCCCCTGATGCATCGGGTCAGATCAACCCTTCCACGTATTCGATCACGGTCCGCTGGGCCCTGAGCCTGGCATAGGGCTTGTTCCTGGAGTCGATCACCGTCCATGGGGCCTGGGGTGTGCTGGTCCGGGCGAGCATCTCCCGGACGGCAGCGTCGTACTGGTCCCACTTCTCGCGGTTCCGCCAGTCCTCCTCCGTGATCTTCCACTGTTTGAGCGGGTCCTGCGCGCGTTCGCGGAACCGCCGGAGCTGTGTCTCGCGATCGATCTCGAGCCAGAACTTGATGATCCCGCCCCCGGATTCCACGAAGGTCCGTTCCATCTCGTTGATCTCGCTGTACGCCCGTTTCCATTCCTGCTCGGTGGCAAACCCCTCCACGCGTTCGACAAGGACACGCCCGTACCAGGAACGGTCAAAGATGCGGACTTCTCCCGCAGGCGGAAACCGACGGTAGAAACGCCAGAGGTAGTGGTGGGCGAGTTCGTCATCGTTCGGCCTTGAGACAGGGACCACCTCGTATCCCCGTGGGTTCATCGACTGGACAAGGCGCTTGATTGAACCCCCCTTGCCCGCCGCATCCCATCCCTCATACACGATCACGAGAGGGATCATGCGCTTGAAGAGGGAGTACTGGCATGCCCTGAGCCGCGCCTGGGAGTCAACGAGGGCGGCATCGTACTCCTGCCGGCCCATCGTGTGGGGCCCCTTCGCCGTGTCCACCGGTGGCGGCATCTCCACCGCCGGAAGGGCGATCGGAAGACGGCACACGCCCTCGAGGGCGAGGCGGTCCCGGAGGCGGTCGACCACGCTGGAGAGCACTTCGGTGACCGCGCGGGTCGAGTCGTCCGCCTCCACGATCCGCCAGGGATTGTCGGGCGTATCCGTCTCTGCGATGATCCGCCGGATGAGCGGGGCATAGGCGTCGTACTGGCGGTGGAAGTCCCAGTCGTTCCGGGTGATCAGCCAGGAGGTGAGCGTGTCGCGCTCGCGGGCGAGAAGGCGTCGGCGCTGCTCCTCCCGACTGATCTGGAGGAAGTACTTCAACACCAGCGTGCCGGCGTCGGCGAGCTGCTGTTCGAACGTGCGGACTGAACGAATCGCACGGTTTATGCGTTCGAGACCGTCGATCCCGTGGAGTTCTTCCGCGAGGAGTCGCGAGTACCACGATCGGGCGAAGACCGCGATCCGGCCGCGCGAGGGGGTGCGGATCCAGAAACGCCAGAGAAAGGTATGATCCCGTTCCTCCTCGCTCGGATGGCCGAACGCGTGAAAATCGAACCCTCTGGGGTCGAGCCCGTCGAGGAGGGCGGCGACCGTATCGGAGATGCCGGAGGCGTTCCATCCCTCGACCACGATGATCACGGGGATCCCGCGGTCCCTGAGTGCCCGCTGCTGCACGCCCAGTTCGATGCCGAGGTGCTTTCGTCTCTCGGAGTTCCGGTCCCTGGTCACGGTAGAGTTCACCCGGGTGATCTATCAATGCGACAGACCGGAGAAAAAAGCGATGTATCCGGCTTCAGGTGATATTTTCGAGGGAATATCCTTTCTTGGACAGGAGTTCCTTGACCCGGTCCCGGTGGTCTCCCTGAAGTTCGATCGAACTGCCCTTCACTGTCCCGCCGCAGGCGAGCCGGCCCTTGAGGTACTTGGTGAGGTCCTGGAGGTCGATATCCGCAGGGTCGAGCCCCTCCACAACGGTCACCTCTTTCCCATACCGGCGTCGGTTCACGATGACGTTAATTCTCTGCTGCTCTTTGGCAACCTCTTCGCAGATGCACAGCTCCTTTGGCAGTCCACAGGTGGGACAGATCCCTCCACTCATTACATCTAAATTCAAGTTCTGCTTATATATTTGTTGGCATAACGCGGCGGAGTCCGCCCGTCTTTTCCCATACCCTCGACACGGAGCACGTAGAAATGTCCCTGATGATCCTCGGTACCGCCTCTCACGTGGGGAAGAGCACCATCGTCGCCGCCGTCTGCCGGCTCCTCTCTGACCGCGGATATGCGGTCTCTCCCTTTAAATCTCAGAACATGAGCCTGAATTCCTGGGTGACCCGGGACGGTTCGGAGATCGGGATCGCCCAGGCAATGCAGGCATTTGCCGCCCGGACTGAGCCCAGGGCGGAGATGAACCCGGTCCTCCTGAAACCGAAGGGAGACCGGACCTCGCAGATCGTCCTGATGGGCAGGCCGTACCGGGACGTGGCGATCGCCGATTATTATCGTGAGACCGACTGCCTCCTCGAACGGGCTCTCGATGCGTACGACCGACTTGCGGAGGACCACGACTGCGTCGTCGTCGAGGGAGCGGGTGGAGCGGCGGAGGTGAACCTCTACGATCGCGACATCGCGAACATCCGCCTCGCCGAGAGGCTTCGGCTCCCGATTGTACTGGTGGCTGATATCGAGCGGGGCGGGGTCTTTGCCCAGATCTGCGGCACCATCGCCCTTCTCCCCCCTGCGGTGCGGAGTCTGGTCCGGGGTGTGATCGTCAACAAGTTCCGGGGCGATCCGGCCCTCTTCGAGGATGGGGTGGCACTGATCGAGGCACTCTCGGGAGTTCCGGTACTGGGCGTACTTCCGTACGTCTCGCTGGACCTTCCGAGCGAGGACTCCCTCTCCATCGGCGATAAACGGGTCCGCAATCACCCGATCAGGATCGCCGTCGTCCGTTTCAACCGGATCTCGAACTTCACGGACTTCGAGGTCCTCGAGCGTCAGGTTGCCGTCGACTACCCGCCGCCCGGTGCCCCCCTGACCGGGTACGATTGTATCATCCTGCCGGGCACAAAGAATACGATGGAGGACCTGGCCCTGCTCCATGCCTCGGGGGGCGCGGATGAGGTCCGCCGGGCACGCCATGCGGGAATTCCGGTGATCGGGATCTGCGGAGGGTACCAGATGCTCGGTCGCCGGGTCGAGGATCGGGGCGTCGAGGCGGGGCACTCGACGCTCCCGGGCCTGGGACTGCTCGGAGTCGAGACGTGCTTTGCCCGGTACGAGAAGACCACGCGGCAGACGACGGTCGAAGCGAACCCTGCAGGCCCGATCCTCTCCCGCATTGGACGGGTCATCGGGTACGAGATCCACATGGGAGAGACGACCCGGGACGAGGGTCTCTCTCCCGCATTCGGTGACGATGGTGCCGTGAGCGGGGACGGGCTCGTCATCGGCACCTACCTGCACGGGCTGTTCCAGAACCCGTCGGCGGTCGACGGGCTCCTGGCATATCTTCATGAACGGCGCGGGCTGCCGTACGAACCGATGGTCGAGGACGATCCATACGACGAACTGGCCCGGCTCCTGGTCGGGCATGCCGATGTGAGCCGACTGCTCGCTCTTGCCCTCGGGGAACATCAGGACCAGGCGGCGAGCGGGTAAATGCCGCCGGACAGGACCCTGCATTCCCCGCCACCATGCGGTCAGGGTGCCGGAGACTGTCGATCGCCCGCTCGTCCTTCGGTCCCCTCCTTGGGTTCGTCTCCGGAGGGCCCGCCTCTGGCCTCCATGAGGAAGTGGGTCAACAACGAAGGCTTATCGTCAGCGTGGATCAAGGTTATGGGAGAGGGGATCTCCGTGCACGTCTCGATGAAACTGGAGATAAAGGACAGCCCGGGCCAGCTTGTCGCTGCCCTGACGCCGATCTCTGAATACGGCGGCAATATCATCGCCGTGATCCACCAGCGAGAACCGGAGACCTCGTCGGACACCCTTGGTGTCCAGATCGTGCTCGAGATCGATCACGAGCGGCTGGACGGGCTCGTTGCGGCACTCAGGCGGCAGGGGGTGAACATACTCCGTCTCGGAGAGGAACGCCTGCTCTTCCGGCAGTCGGTGATCATGATCGGTCACCTGATCCACACGGACATCGGTGATACGATCGACCGGATCGACCGGACCGGATTTGCCGAGGTGGCCGAGCTGAACGTCCAGATGCCGGCGATCACCGAGCCTTCGACCGCACTGATCACGATCAAGGCGACGACACGCTCCAAGATGGATCGTGCCCTGGACCTGTTGCGGGAGGTCGCGGCAGAGAAGGGACTTGTGATCGTAGAGCCGCTCGAGGAGGCGGACCGATGAGGATCGCGGTGCTCGGGCTCGGCGCCGTCGGGAAGGGGGTGCTCCGTGTACTCGCAGAGAAACCGGAGCTCGGCCTGGTGCTGACCGGAGTGGCGGACTCCGCCTCGGGCTGGATCGATCCCGATGGGATCGACCCGGGGGAGGTGCTGGACCGGAAATGTACCACGAACCGGTGCGGCACGGCAGGGCTCACCGCCGATGATATCCTCGATGCGGGTGAATTCGACGTCCTGGTCGAGGTGACCCCCACGAATGCATCGACGGGAGAACCGGCCCTCACCTATATCCGGCGCGCCCTCATCTCCGGGCACCACGTCGTCACCTCCAACAAGGGACCGATCGCCATCGCCCACGCCGAGCTCGAAGATCTCGCACGGGAACAGGGGGTCGCCCTCCGGTACGAAGCGACCGTGGGAGGTGCGATCCCGGTGATTCATGCGATCAGGAGCGGACTTCTCGGTAACCGTGCCCACGCGATCACCGGCGTCCTGAACGGCACCTGCAACTACATCCTCACCCGGATGGACGAGGAGGGACTCACCTACGACCAGGCACTCGCGGAGGCTCGCGAGCTCGGGTACGCAGAGGCCGATCCGACCTACGATGTACGCGGGATCGACGCGGCGATCAAGCTGGTGATCCTGGCGAATACCTGCTGGAACCTCGGGGTCACCCTGAACGACGTCTCGATCACCGGCATCGACTGCCTGACGGTCGATGCCTTAAGGCTTGCCGCGGACCAGGACTGCACGATCCGTCTGATCGCCGAGGCATCGCCCGAACGGGGACAGATCCGCGTTGCACCACGGGTACTGCCCCGGACGCACCCCCTTGTGATCGAGGGGACACTGAACGCGGTGACCCTCTCGATGGACCTCGCAGGTGAGGTCACCCTGATGGGTCGGGGGGCCGGGTCGAGAGAGACCGCGTCGGCGATCGTCGGAGACCTCCTCGCGATCCGGGACCGCTTTATTGAGTGCGGGTGAGGCGATGTCCCGTGTCCTCGAGCGGCGACGCCTCCTCCTCTCCCTGATGCGGCAGGTCACGCTCGAACAGGGTTCCTTCGGAATCGCCGAGATCGCGGGCCGGACCGCGCTCCCCCGGTCGACCGTCCAGGACTGGGTGAAGAGACTTGTGGCGGAGGGGTGTGTCGCCGCCCAGACCGACAGTCGGGGACGGCACGGTGCGCGCTTCGTCGCCATCAGCGCGATGCCGCGGTCCACCTGCCGGCGGGTCTTCACCACCGTGGACAAAGACAGGGTCGCGATCTTCCACAAGTGCCTCTCCAGTGCGTGCGCCGGATTCTGTGCCCATCACCACCGGGTGGCCGGCGGTGTGATCGACGCGGTCGAACGGGATGGCAACCTCCTGCGCGAGACCGGCCGACTCGGACGGGTGCCGGTCGAGATCGGCCTCTTTCCACGCTCCGCGGTCGGCGTCGTGAGCCTCCGTCGCGAAGGGGATCTGGTGGTCCAGGAACTGCTCTCCATCGGCGGACCCGCCTACTCACTCTCCGAGATGATCGCCCACGCAGACGGGGTGCTGGATGTGAGGGTGGAACGGAACGACTCCGCCGTGCGGGCCGAAGTGGTCACTCGTGCCCTGACCCATCTCCTGATCGGGATCGACGACACGGACACCCCGGGAGGCGGGGCGACCTTTGCGCTCGCGCTCGCGCTTCTCCAGCACCTGGCAGGCCTTGAGGGAGTTCAGCCGATCGGTCACCGGGTCGTGATGCTGGATCCGTCCATCCAGGGACGGACCGCAGGCAACGCCTGCAGTTATCTAGAACTCGCGGTGGAGAGGGAGGTGCTCAGGCGGGTCGAGGAGCACACGGTCCGTTTCGTGGGAGACGAGGCCTTCTCGAACGAGTGGGGGGTCGCCGTCCGCGAGGGATTCCGTATACCGGCGGTGCTTCGGGAGTTCTCCCGACGGGCGCGTACCGGTTCGGTCAGCAGGGACGAGGCGATGCAGGTCGCAGAACAGGCGGATGTTCGTTTATACGGAAGACGAGGGGCGATCGGTGCGCTCGCCGCCATCGGAACTGCAGGCGTCCCGATCGAGGCACAGCTCGATCCCTCGTTTCCGATCTGAATCAACCATCCTTCCTGTTGCCCCGGGCAAGAGAGATGCATACCCCGACGGTGCAGAGCACCGCGAACACGGCAAAGGAGATCCTGATCGCCCCAAGGAGGTCCTCGTCGTAGAGATCGGTGAGCTGGACACGCCCGACGAAGATGACCAGGGCGAGCATTACGATCTCGAGGGAGAGGAGCTGCCCGATCAGGCGCATCGTCGCGACCATCCCCGATGCGACACCGTAGAAACGCCGTTCAACGGCTCCCATGATCGCGTTTGTGTTCGGCGACGAGAAGAGACCATACCCGAGCCCGATCGTCATCAGGACACCGAAGATCAGTCCGACGGGGGTGAAACGGTCCAGGAACGCGAACAGGACGAGCCCGCCCACCATCAACGCCATGCCGGACGAAGCGAGCAGACGGGGCTCGATCCGGTCCGATGCACGACCCGCGATGGGTGAGATGACGGTCTGGACGAGCGGTTGTGAGAGAAGGATCAGGCCGGTGGTCTGTGCATCCAGGTCGCGGATGTGCTGAAGATAGAACGAGAGGAGAAAACCGATCCCGAAGGTCGCGCTGTAGTTGATCAACGCGGCGAGGTTCGAGAAGAGGTAGACCCGGTTGTCTCTGAAGAGCGAGAGCTGGATCACGGGGAACGGAACACGCAGTTCCCACCAGCCGAAGAGGAAAAAAACCGCGAGGCCGCCGGCGACAAGGATCAGGCCGATCGTCCCGGGGAGGGCCGAGAGCCCCAGCATCAGCGTGCAGAGCCCCACACCGTAGAGGACCGAGCCGACGAGGTCCAGCGGTTCGTTCCGGGCCTCGGCCCACTCCCCGCGGATGCGAAGGAGGAGAACGAGTGCGACCAGTCCGAGCGGGATCGTCACCAGGAAGATCGCCCTCCACCCGAAGTTGTGGGTGAGGAAACCACCGATCGATGGACCGAGGGTGAGACCCAGGTAGACGGAGGCGATGGAGATCCCGAGAGCCCGCCCTCGCTCGGCAGGGGGATAGACCGAGCTGAGCAGGGCAACCGAGGTCCCGAAGACCATCGCCGACCCGATTCCCTGCAATACCCTGACGCCGATCAGGAGGTCGACGGATGGGACATGGACGCAGAGCGCGGTGCCCGCGAGATAGACCAGGAGGCCGACGACGAAGACCCGCTTTCGTCCGTGGATATCGGCGAGCCGGCCTGCAGGGACGATGAAGACCGCCGTCGCGAGGATAAACGCGGTCGCGAGCCAGTTCAGCAGGACCGCATCCACCCCGAACTCGTTTCCGATCGTCGGAAGCGAGACGTTGATCGAGGACCCCATGTACGGGGTCAGGAACGAGGCGAGCGAGGCGGCGACGAGAACCTGGCGCCGGAGAGACGGTGTCGTCTCACTCGTAGACCCGTGCTCCGCCATTGTCGTAGACCATGTCCCTCCGTACCGTGTACGGACCGATGTCGCTGTAGACCTTGACCCTGGACGCCTTGTTCAACTGCAACAACGAGAGCTTCTCGGTAAGCACGTTGAACGTCCCGAGGTAGACATAGGTGTTCCTCCGGAGCTGGGAGAGATCCGTGGGTATCTTTCTGGCAGTCGTCCCGACGAACCCCTCGAGCATCACCGCCCTCGGGGTGTCGCAGTGGATCGTCCTGTTGCCGACCGCATGGAGCCACCGGGATCCGGCGATCTCCTGGGAGTTGAACCGGGGATAGTCGATCCGATCGTCCAGGGCGATGGAGGTTGGATCGTCTCCGAGGGCCGAATAGACGAACCCCGTGTTGAAGAGGACGAAGATACAGAGAAAGACCGAGGTCACCCGGACGGCCGAATCGCTCGAGAGGTCAAGGCTGGTCTGCTGCAGGAACCGTCGGAGAAACCGGAACGCCTCGAAGACACCGATCACGAAGAAGGGGGCGAGGAAGATGAGCGTGATCTGGTACAGGCGCGTCGTGTTCAGGGCACTCGAGAAGAACGGCAGGATCACGCCGGCGGCGGCAAGGGCGAAGTTGACCAGCGACAGGGCGAAGTACTCGCGGTCGATCGCAAAATACTCCCCCCCAAAACCCATCTTCTGCGGCCGCAGGAGGAGTGAGAGGATGCCGAAGAAGATGAAGAACTGGGTCACCAGCTGCACGTATTTCCCGAGCTGATGCAGGGGAGTGGCTGCTTCGGTGACGATGATCGAGAGACCCTCCGTCGTCTCGGGGCTGAGAAAACCGGAGACCATGTTGTTGGAGAACTGCACGGCAAGTCCGGTGATCGAGTTGAGCGCCGAGGAGGACGAGATGAACATGTACCAGCCGAGCGCGAAGATGAAGAAGAGCAGCACGTAGTCGAGGGTGATCGCACGCTCGCCGGCGTGACGGGGCCTGAAGTTGGGTGCATACCCCCGTTTCTCCCAGTCGAAGACCATCGAGATCCGGTCCTTTATCCGGTTTACCGACCCGATCTCGGAGAAGACGAGTATCACAAGGGCCAGCAGGAGGGCGATCATGAAGAGGTACGACAGCCCATAGTGCGAGACGGCGAGGGAGAACGAGAAGACGATCAGGATGATGTACTTCTTCATCTTGTCCAGGTCCTTGTTGATGATCAACAGCGCGATCATCACGAGGAAGAACTCGGCGATCTCCTGGCGGGCCACCTGGAGCATCTCCGTGTAATAGACGAACATGGAGACAAAGAAGAACGTCCCGAAGAAGGCGATGCGATCGTACGACTGGCGGCGGATCACCATGTACATCGCCGGTGCCATCAGTGAGAAGAAGAGCGGATAGACGATCTTGAAGATCCAGACGATGTCGAGGTTGCAGACGATCGCATAGATCGGGGCGAGCATCACGATCGAGAGCATCGCGTTGACGTTCGAATAGATCGAGAAGTCCCAGGCGGCGTTGTTGACCACCAGGTTCGCGATGTAGTATTCCTGGTTGATGTCGTATCCCCAGATATGGTTCGAGATGAGGGAGGTGTGGAAGAGGAGGGCAAGGGCGACCGTCCAGATCATGAAGAGATAGTACCGCTCCGGAATCGCCTTCCGAAACGCGATCAGCGCCGGCACGATCGCGATCGCCGCGAGCAGGATAAAGAGGAGGGTATTGACACGGTAGTTGTTGACCAGCCAGGTTCCGAAGATCGCCAGCACTGGTAACAGGGAGAAGAGGAAGACGGGCCAGCCGAAGGTCTCGCCGACGATGATGTATTCGGGCTGGTTGTAGTCATGGTCCACGATGTAGGCGATCACCGCTCCGATGAACACGAAGACCGTCATCGTGATCAGGAGCGGGCCTTCCGAGATCGGTTTCAGGATGTCCAGGACCGGGTAGACCGTGTTCATCACGAACCCGAGGAACATGACGCTCGAGATCGAGAGCCCGACGGAAAAGAGCGTGGTCTCCACCGATCCGACACCATGAACGCGCAGCACCCGGAGGAGCACGATCCCGGGGACCCACGTGAGATAGAGGAATCCGACGATCTGGCGGAGAAGCGGCACCCCCGCACCATTCTCCTCGAGCACGAGTGTGGCCCAGAGCAGGAGCTGGATCCCCAGCACCACCCCGAGGAAGGAGACGATCCCCCAGTCGTTGATCCGGAATGGATCGCGCACCCTCATGACCATCGTTCCATGACCTCCCGGTACGCCGCGATCGTCCGCTCCGAGATCGGCCCCCAGGAGAGTTCGCGGGTCATCTTCTCGCGTGCGGCCGTACCCATGATGATCCTCAACGGTTTCTTCTGCAGCAACTTCAATATTGCGTCTGCGAGCGCCTCCGGGTCGCGGGGTGGGACGATATAGCCGGTTCGACCATCCTCCACGACCTCGGGGATCGACCCGACGTCCGTGACGATGACGGGACGGGAGAAGGCATAGGCGATCGGGATCACGCCCGTCTGGGTACCCTCGATGTACGGCAGGACGACGGTCATCGCACGCTGGAAAAGGACGGGAACCTCGGCGTCCTCGATGAAGCGGTTGACGAGCTCGATCCGCCCGTCGCCGAGGAGGTCGGCATACGGGGAAAGGTCGCCCGCACCTGCGATGATGAGACGGGTCGCGGGAGACGCCTGCCAGACGAGCGGCATCGCCTCGAGCAGGTACCGCAGGCCCTTGTACTCCTCGATCCGGCCGAAGAAGAGGACCGCGTCCTCCTCGTCAACCGGCTCCTCACCACCGAGCCCGGTGAAGAATGAGTAATCGCCGTGCGGGATCACGTACGTGGGGATCGGTGCATCGAGCTGTCGCCGCGCCCACTCCCCGTGGACGATCACGGCGTCCGCGTAGCGGAGGAAGAGCGAGCGGGCAAGTTCCTGGTCCCAGGCGCGCGACCCGGCGTGGGGGACGACATCGTGGACCGTCACCACGATCGGGTATCGACGGGAGAGGATGGGGAGCAGGAGGCCGTACCAGGGTGAGACTCCGTTGAAGTGCAGGAGGTCCGGCGCCTCGCTCCGGATCGCCCGGAGGAACCGGATCGGGCGCCAGAAGAGGAGGGTGTTCGTGAAGAAGGTCCTGACGACATTCCCGACATGGAACCGGCGGATCCGAACCTCCGGCGAGAAGGGGAACCGGGAAGGGTCCAGGTCGATCGGGCCGAACACAACGATGTCGATCCGGGATGCGAGCGCGTTTGCGAGTTGAGAGATGTACTGGACAAGCCCGCCGCTCGCGTTGTGCGTGAAAAGCACGACCTTCATGCCGGCAGCTCCTCGAAGAGTGCCAGGTAGCGATCGGCGATCACGGACCAGTCATGGTACTCTGCGACAAAACGTCGTGCCCGGTTCCCCTGGGATACCAGGTCGGTCCGGAGATGGTCGGCGATCTGGGTCGCCGCGCTCTCGGGCTCAGAAAACTCGACCACGCGACCGAGACCCTCGTCTCCGACGAACTGCAGCGGCGGAATCGCCGAGACGACCGCGGGGAGGCCCGATGAGAGCGCCTCCAGAAGCGAGAGCGGACTGCCCTCGCTCCGGCTCGCCATGATGTAGCAGTCGGCGAGCCGGTAGAGATCGGGGACCTGCCGGTAGTCGACCGGACCCAGGAATCGGACGTGACCAGAGAGCCCGAGCGCCTCAACCCGGGCACGCGTCTGATCGAGCTGGTCGCCCCCGCCCGCGATCACGAGCAGGGCCTCGGGGACCGTCTCGTGGACCCGCGCAAAGACCTCGACCAGGCGCACCGGTTGTTTGGCCTCACTCACCCGCCCGAGTGAGAGGAGGATCGTCCGGTCGACAGGGATCCCCCACTCGCGGCGAAGGGATGCCCGATCCTCTGCGGGGGAGAAGACTGAGGTATCGACGCCGTTCGGAACCAGCTCGATCCCGGTGGGTTCAATGCCGATCTCCGCAAGATCGGCCGCCACGGACCCGGAGACGGCGGTGAAACGGGTGCGTCCGGCGAGGCGGGAAAGGGAGCGCTGCTCGATCCAGGATGCCATGCGAAAGTACGGCGCGGGCGACATACCGAACCGGAACTTGTTCCGGTAGGTGGAGTGGATGGTCGCCACGGCATGCGGAAAGGGGGATGAGCCCGGGAAGAGCGGGTTGTGGAGCCAGACAGCGTCGAAGGTCCCGGTCCTGCAAAGACGGGAGACGCCGTGCCAGTAGTGGAGAAGGCCCCCGATCGCGAACTGACGGACCAGGCGACCGCTCCCGACCCGGATCTCAGGTCCTGTCGGCGAGCAGACGGTGCACGAGACACCCCGCACACGAAGCCGTTCGACGACGTGATGCGCGACGTTGGCGATCCCAAAGCCATGGGGGTAGTACTCGGAGGCACAGATGAGGAGTTTCAAGCGGTCACGTCCTTTCCGACATCGGTGTTGCTCCTGGGTTGGTGCGATCGGGCCGACGAGACCTTCAGGCCGTGGCAAGTTCCCGGTAGAGGTCAAGGGTCGAGTCGACGGTATTCCGCCATGAGTTCTGCCGGATGATCGTCTCCCGCCCCTGCTGACCGAGGGATGCCGCCTCTTCCGGAGACTCGAGCAGACGGCGGATCGCCGCGGCAAGGGCTCCGACATCCCCCTTCGGGAACATCAGGCCGGCCCCCTCCACCAGGTGCCGGAGATGCTCGAACTCCGATATGACGACGGGCCGGCCACACGCCATCGCCTCGAGCATGGTCCGGGGCACCCCCTCGTGGAGGCTTGGGAGCACCAGCATCTCGGCCCGGCGGTACTGCGCCGGCATCTGATCGTACGGCATGAACGGGAGGAACTCGACAGTTTCTTCCAGGCGAAGCTCGGAGACGAGCTGCCGGATCGCCTCCTCCTCGGGACCCTCGCCGACCAGGGTGATGCAGAGGTTCGGTATCTCCTGTACCAGTCGGGCAGCGGCATGGATGAGAAACGCGACCCCCTTTCCCTTGACGTACCGGCCGACCCAGAGGAGACGACGGGACTCGTCGTCCACCCTTGTGACTCCCGGATGGAAGACGTCGGTGTTCACCCCGTTCGGGATCACGGCGATCCCTTCGGGATGGACCCCGAACTCCAGGATGAGCCTCTCCCGCTCCTGCGGCGTGTAACAGATCACCCGATCGGCTGAGTTGAGCGTCCATCGGCCGAGGGTGTTCATGTACCCGACGTTCAGCCAGTGCGGGGCGGATGCCGACATGATACCGTGGTTGGTGATGACGAGCGGGGAGGAGCCGTACTTCTTGACGAGGGCGCAGACGTTGGTGGGAAAGAAGAGGTGGGAGTGGGCGTGGATCACATCGTACTCGTTGCGCATCTCCATCAGCTGGAAGAAGAGGGTCGGGCTGATCGTATTTCCGACCATCCGGATCGAGTGGTTGAACCGGATCACGCGGTACCCGTCGATGAACTCCTCCTCCGGGAGATGGTCCGGGTTCGCTGTCAGCACGGTGACATCGTGACCCAGGGCAACCTGCATCCGGGACATCTCGTGGACATGGATGCCGTAACCGCCGACGACAGACGGGTACAGGTCACTTGCGACACGCAATATCTTCATCGTGGGGGTCCGCCCGCTCGCCAGGAACAGTGCTTCCTGATCACATTTCGGCGGTGCATTAATAGCCTTTCTGGACCGGAGAGGTTCAACCGGCACAGGAAGACCGGCAGAAGGCGAAGATCGCAGAAAACCAAAGACCGGGAGGGTCGTTCTCAGGAATCCGCGCGAAGATATCAAACGATTTAATACTTGCAGCGCGATCATGTGATTATCTATGATTAACGTCGGAGTTCTCGGAGCAACCGGTGCTGTGGGACAGCGCTTCGTCCAGCTCCTGGCGGATCACCCGTGGTTCAACCTCACCACGCTGACCGCTTCGGGCCGGAGCGCGGGCAGACGATACGCGGACGTCGTGGAATGGAGACTCGATGCCCCGTTCCCCGATTCGTTCGGGGACCTCGTGGTCGCCCCCACGGACCCGAAGGCCCTGCGCGACTGTGATCTGGTCTTCTCCGCCCTCCCGGCAGAGATCGCAGGAGACGTCGAGATGGCATGCGCCGCGGCGGGACTCGGTGTCTGCACGAACGCCTCGTCGCACCGGATGGACCAGAACGTCCCGCTGGTCGTCCCCGAGGTGAACCCGGACCACCTGGGTCTGATCGACCTCCAGCGTGACAGGGGTGACGGCGGTTTCATCGTGACGAATCCCAACTGCTCGACGATCATCTTCACCCTCGCCCTTGCACCGATCGCTCCGTTCGGTCTCTCCGACGTCCGTGTTGCGACCATGCAGGCGGTCTCAGGGGCAGGGTTCGCAGGGGTGCCTGCGATGGCAATCTATGACAACGTGATCCCGTTCATCGGCGGGGAGGAGGAGAAGATGGAGACCGAGACGCTGAAGATCATGGGGACGTTCGACGGCGCCTCGGTCACTCCGGCCCCCCTGCGGGTGTCGGCCTCCTGCCACCGTGTCCCCGTGATCGACGGGCACACGATGGCGATCTGGGCGGACGTGACCACTCCCGTCGACGACGTCCTGGCCGCATACCGGTCATGGACCCCGCCGATCTCCGGCCTTCCGACCCAGCCCGACCCCGTGATCCGGCTCTTCGACCAGCCGAACAGGCCCCAGCCCCGCCTCGACCGGATGCACGGGCGGGGAATGACCGTCTCCGTGGGACGGATCCGCCCCGGGCTCAGGTTGATCGCGCTCGGCCACAACACGATCCGGGGAGCTGCCGGGGCGTCGATCCTGAACGCGGAGCTGATCGTCAAGAATAAGTATCTCTGAGCGGAGGGGGCCACCTTGGACAGAGACAACACAGTGTACGTCGGCAACAAACCAGTGATGAACTACGTGCTTGCAGTGGTGACCCAGTTCTCGAACGGCGCGGAAGAGGTCGCAATCAAGGCCCGGGGCAAGGCGATCTGCCGGGCGGTCGACACCGCCGAGATCGCGCTGAACCGCTTTCTCCAGGACGTGAAGAAGAAGGAGATCATCACCTCCACCGAGGAGGTCGAGACCGACGCGGGCAGGACCAACGTCTCCAGCATCGAGATCATCCTGACGCACCGGACCTGACCTCCCTTTTTTGGATCACCCCTGCGCGTACACTTTCTCGCCGCACGGTCATGCCGTCATATACTCCGCCTTCTGAAGATCGATCGGGTGCAGGATTCGAGAGTCGTCCCGTTCCGCGCGGAGGGGCCGTTCTCGGACTGCCCTGGGAGTTTGACCGATGATCCTGCAACGGAAGAAGACGATCCCACGCCGAAGGAACCGGACAATGTTGACGAGGTTACTCGAATGGTACGTCGGGTTCGCAGCCCGGAGAGCGACTCAGCCCCTTATCCCGGCAACCCCGTTCGACGACCTGTGACGGTTGGTCGCCGGTGACCCGACAGTCTTTTTCCCATGCCCGCCCACGAGCGACGCAAGGCAGACTCCTGGACCGGGTCACGCGAGGGGGCACGGAGAAGGGGTTTCAACCCGCCTGCGACGACGCCGGGAGAAAGACCCGCGGTCCCTTCCGGCAAGAGGACGATCGTCTCGTTCTCCTGCGGCGGGAGTTCGTGCCCTTTTCCGCGATCTGACTGCGTGCAGACAGGGTTGCCGGCGTGATGGCAGAGAGAGAGGCGGTGTCCCTCGCGGAGTATCCCGGGCTCGCGGAGGTGTGCGAGTGTTGATGTTGTCGAACGACCCTTCTTCATCATGGCATCCCCACTCCTCGCGCTCATCCTTTCGTTCTTCGTCCCGGGGCTCGGGCAGTTCTACACGGGCCAGTTGTTGAAGGCGATCTTGGTCTTTACCCTCGCCGTCATCTTCGCCCTCCTCTCATCCGTCCTCGTTGGCATTCCCTTGTACATCATCGTCTGGCTTTACTCGATGTACGATGCGTATTCTGCCGCCCGGAAGTCGTAGAGGACCGGAGCAATCACGGGAAGAAGGAGGGTCGCCTCAGCGCAGACCAACACCCTTCACCCCCGGCAAGACCCTCCTTTGTATCGGCGTCGACGTAGTCCTGGTAGCGCCGCTCCAACCAGCACCGCGACGACGATGATCACCATCCCGTGCCCCGAACGGGTCACCGGGATGAGCGTGGTCGGCGGGGGGACCTCCGTCGGCAGAGGGGTGGGAGCGGGCGAGGGTGCCCTGCCCGGGGGGAAGAGAACCCCGTCGACGATGTGAACGATCCCGTTCTTCGCCGGGATGTCGAGCAGGGTGAGGTTCGCCCCATCGATCTCGACCCTGCCCCCCGCCCGGACGGTCACCCGGAGCGGTTCGTCGAGCAGCGTCGGCACGAAGGCACTCGAGGTGATATCGGCTACGGACCGTGTCCCTGGTGCAAGGTGATACCCGATCAGCACTTTTAACTCCGTTTCGTCCGCGAACAGCTCCTCGAGGGTACCCGGCGGGAGCGAGGAAAAGGCGGCATCCGTTGGGACGAAGACTGTGACCGGTCCCGGGCCATCAAGGACTGCGGTGACGTTCGCTTCATTCACCGCCCTGGTGAAGATCGAGAAGTCCGGGTTGCGGGTGATGATCTCAAGGACGGTCCGGTTCCCGACCGGCATGGTCCCGGTGGGATAGGGGGTCGGTGTCTGTGAGACGGCGCCGGTATAGTCATCACCGAGGAGGATGGTGGTGGGCAGCATGGAGGGCGAGGGAAGCGTGAGCGGGAGCAGGGGGGGCGGGGAGGTCATCACTGCCACCGGTGTCCGGTTGGAGGTCACGGTCGTTGGAATGACTGCCGTGGGTGTTGCAGGCGAACCGGCGAGGACCACGAATGTCCCCTGCCGGATAAAGGCGGTATCGGCGAGGTCGACGGGCCGACCTTCCGGGTACGCCCGGACATGGCCGATTTCGAGTTCGAGGGGCGAGGTGCCATTCGTCAGGCCTGAAAACTCGAACTCCACGAGCGGACCCGTGCGGAACCTGGCGGGATCGGAGACGAGGACGAGAATACTGCCGGCCCTGATGCGGGTCGCCGAGAACGTACCCCCGACCAGAGAGCGGGAGTCTTCGTACCGGACGATGGCGGGGTCGAACCGGAGTGTCATCCACAGTTCTGAGGCGGGTGGATCCCAGGTGGTGTTGAGCGAGAGGGTCGTTCCGGCCCGCTCGCCAACCCCGGCGATCGTATCCTGGAGGATGAAGGTACCCGTCCCTGCGGCACCCGCAACCCCGACACCGGCCACCAGGATAACAAGGAGTAGGACGGGTCGAATCGGTCTCCACTGCATCGATCCAGCATGGGTGGGACCGCTATTAGGTTGTTCCCCCCGCCGTCATGCCATGACCCGCAGATTCAAAAAGAGCAGGAGGAGAAGTGCGACCAGCACGACGAAGGCGCGGAGGAGGATCGCACGGGCCTTCTTCTTTCTCTCCCAGCCGGCCGGTCCGATCTTGAAGAAGAAGATTCCAAGGAACCCGCCGATCATCACCCCGATGATGTTATCGAACGAGAGCGCCAGGGCAGAGACGGCGTTCGTCCGAAAGAGGGCGAACGCGATTCCGGCGACGACGGCAGGCGGCAGCAGAGAGAGCGAGATCCCGATCCCGACGAGGCTCTCGTGGAATCCGCGCACCTGCGCAATGATCGCGGCGAATCCGAGCAGGACCGCCATCAAAAGGTACGACTCGCGCCGTTCGAACCGGTCAAGGATCTGGGGGGTCATGGAGATGGGGCCCATCGTGTAGAGGATGGCGGTGATCATGGCGGAGAGGGCGACAACCAGGACGATCAGCACGATCAGCACCTTCAGATTGGCGAGGGCCCGGTGGGGCCTGCCCAGGGAGAGCTCGAGGATGAAGCCCGTGATCGGGGTAAGGAGGGGGGAGACGACCATCGCACCGACGATCACGGCGACATTGTTGTTGAAGAGACCGACCAGCGCCACGACGGTGGCGATCATGGTCATGAGGAGGATCGGCAGGGTGAGCACGGTCGTCTCGGGCAGGGCTTCCAGGAGGTTCTCCGACGATGCAGGCTTCACGTCCTTCTGAATACCTGGTCGATCCGCCTCGTCTTCCACGATCGGTCTACGGTCTTCCGGTACGACCATCTGCTGTCATCTCCTCCCCACGCCGTCGACTCTCTCAGGGGCGAGCAGGTCCTCGTCCCGGCCCCCTGTGCATCGAAGTATGGCGGATGATCCTGATGAGTGTATCTCCGGAGATGAACCTCCCGGGCACGGGCAGCATCCAGATGCACCTCGCCGTCAAAAACGCCTGCCCACAACGACGGCGAAACCCGCCCGACGGTCACCTCCCTGCCGACGCCGTCGCCCTCCGCCCCGATGACCCTTCCTGGGCGCGTTCGGGCGGAGGTGAACGAGAAGGGCGGTGAGGGAGTCGCTTTCCACGATACCAAACCGGGCAACAAGGGCGGCACCTTCCGCCATGACGACGTCGACGGCGGAGCGGCACCCCGATGAGGTTCGCCGTTCCGGGGACGCCCCTCCGGTTCCCGATGGATGATCCGGACCTGAACCGGATGGACTTCGAACTTTGGTCCGACTCCCCGGACGTGATCCGATCCATTCGTGACCGACGCCACCTGCACCGGCAAAGAGGTGGTCTCGAGCGGTGCAGGCCCATGGGGGTTTGCAGTAGGGATGAGTGGGGCGAGGGCGAGCGCGGAGCCCCTCAAAAAAGGGCCCCCCCGTTCATTTGAGCCGGAGCCGCTGCCCGTTCGTCATGGGGTGTATGCCCTCATTCAGGGTGTACCCGAGCTCACCGGCGAACTGCACATACCTCGAGGCCATCGAGAGGTCTCCGTGCGCGGGGACGATGTGCTGTGGCTGAAGCAGATGGATGAACTCGTAGTGATCCTCTCGGTATGCATGACCGCTCACGTGCAGATCCGGAAAGATTCGCGCCCCGGCCCTCTCGAGGAGGAGCTCGATCTCTGCCCGGTTCGCCTGGTTCAGCGGGCTCGGTATGACGTTCGCGGAGAAGAGCACCTTGTCCCCCCTGGAGATCTGGTACGGGGTGTCGCCATGCGCGAGACGCGTGAGCAGCGCGCCGGGCTCCCCCTGGTGACCGGTGACGATGGGGAGAAAATGCTCCTTGCCCTCCTTCATCATGCGGCGCATCATCCGGTCGATCACACGCCGGTTGCCGAAGACGCTCATCGTCTTCGGAAGCGAGACGAACTTCATCCGCTCCGCGGTCAGGCCGTACTTCTCCATCGACCGTCCGAGCAGCACGGGTTTTCGGCCGATCGCCTCCGCGCACTCCGCGATCGTCTTCACCCGCGAGATGTGGGAAGAGAACGCGGAGACGATGATCGCATTCTTGTCGTCCTCGAAACTGGTCATTACGTCCCGAACGAGGTTGCTGGCGACCCTCTCGCTCGGGCACCGGCCCGGATGCTGGATGTACGGACTCTCCACGATGACCGCGAGGACCCCTTCCTTTCCGAGCTGCCGGAACCGTTCGAAGTCCGGTGCGGCGCCGATCACCGGCGTCCGGTCCAGCTTGAAGTCGCAGGCGTAGACGATCGCCCCGTGTGGCGTATGGAGGACCGGCGTCACCGTATCGATGATCGAGTGCTGGGTCCGGACGAACTCGAGCACGAGGTTCCTGGAGACCGTGTGCCGCTGCCCCGCCTTCAGCGGGACGAGCGTATTCTCCACCCGGAACTTCCTCTCCCCCTGGATCTGCTGCCGGATCAGCTCCGTCGCGTATGGGGTGGCGATGATCGGTGCCTTGTACCGGTGGGCGAGCTTCGGGATGGCGCCGATATGGTCGAGGTGCCCGTGCGAGCAGACGATCGCCTTCACGGTTCCGGGGACCGACTGGAGGACGGTATCGTCCGGTATCGCCTTGATCTGGATCAGATCAAGCGAGTGCATGATGTCGACCTCCGCATCCTCGTGGACCATCAGCTGGTCGAGGCGGAGGCCCATGTCGAAGATGACGACCTCCTTGCCACACCGGACGGCGGTCATGTTCCGTCCCACTTCGTCGTAGCCGCCGACGGCGATTAGCTCTATCTCCATGATGCTGTCATCCTGGTTCTGTCTTCAGGGACCGTCTTCTGCGCTCCCGGGTTCGTGCTCTGGGGGCCCCCGGCGGGCCGGTCGAAGACCCTCGCTCACCCCGGGTTGAACCCGACATCGATCGGGCCGTCGAACGCACCCATCTCCGTCGAACCGATCACGCCGGACGGGATGACCCTTTCGGACCGGTTCTTTTTCGTTCACGCCCGGGAGTTCTCGCCATCGCTCGTGAGAGTATCGGAAGGGGTGCTGATCGGTGGAGGGGGATGAGAGGTATTGGCCACGCCCCACGCGCTTCCAGCAGGTTGTTTAAAAGTCACCCGTAAAGTATTTAAAAATTCATATTCCGGCCGGCGCTGAAGCCCGGGGAGCTATGCACAGCACGTATCGTCGCTGCCGGTGTTTTTCTCTCGGGGGGATGGCGATCGATCATCGATCCCTTCCCGGTTGCCACCCCCCGCATCTGGAGACGGAGTGCAGGTTTCAGCGGACCGACCCGTTTTTAAAGGTCCTCCAGGTCGAATACACCGCGCAATCCATTCGAAGAGGCATACAGTTAAATGACCCGTCGTGCACCCTGACTGGGGAACCGACCGTGTCAGAGCAGGAAGAAGCGATCGCATGGCATGCGTTCGACCGGACGACCCTCCTTGAGCGTCTCCGCTCGGGCCCCTCCGGACTCGAAGAGGCGGAAGTGGAACGGCGCCTCCGGCGGTTTGGTCCGAACCGTCTCCCGGAGCGGGAACCCCCCTCTCCCCTCGTCCTCTTTCTCAACCAGTTCCAAAGTCCCCTGATCTACGTCCTGATCCTCGCGGCAGGCATCTCCCTCGCCCTCGGAGACATCACCGATACCGTCTTCATCCTGATCGTGGTCCTGGTGAACGCGGTTGTCGGAACCCTCCAGGAATGGAAGGCGGAGCAGAGTGCCCATGCTCTCCGATCGCTGCTCACGACAACCGCGACGGTGCTCCGATCGGGGAGGGCCCGTGAGGTTCCGGCGGAGGAGCTGGTTCCCGGAGATGTCATCCTTCTTGAACCGGGTCGACGCCTCCCCGCGGACGTCCGTCTGCTGAAGGCACAGGACCTCCGTATCGACGAGTCCCTGCTGACCGGGGAGTCGATCGATGTCGAGAAGGGCGTCGGAGAGGGGCTTCCCGACAGTACCCCCGTCGCCGACCGGTGGACGATGGCCTTTGCGGGCAGCACGGTCACGTACGGGAGAGGGACCGGCATCATCGTGGCAACGGGGAGTTTCACGCAGATGGGCCGGATCGCCCGTTCGATCGCGGAGGTCGAAGGGGCGAAACCGCCTCTCGTGCAGAGGATGGAGCGGTTCGCTCAGAAGATCACATTCGGGATCATCGTGGCCGGAATTCTCCTGGGTGCGATCTCGTTCGCGCGCGGCATGCCCGCTGTCGAGGTCTTCTTCTTCGTGGTCGCTCTCGCGGTATCGGCGATCCCCGAGGGTCTGCCTGTCGCCCTCACGGTCGTTCTCTCGGTCGCTGCATCGCGCATGGCCGGACGCTCGGTGATCGTCAGGCGGATCACGGCGGTCGAGAGCCTGGGCAGCTGTACCTGCGTCGCGAGTGACAAGACCGGTACACTGACGGTGAACGAGCAGACCCTCGTGATGGTCTGGCTCCCGACGGGTGCGCTCTTCCCCGTCACCGGGACCGGATACCGTGGTGTGGGGACGGTGGAGGGACTGCCTGAACAGAACGGCTCCGGGGAAGAAACGACGCTCCTTTACCGGTTCGGAACCGCATCGGTCCTTGCGAACGAAGCCGAGCTCGTCCCGTTCGGTGATGAGTGGAGGAGCATTGGTGACTCGATCGATATCGGGTTCCTCGCCTTCGCGTATAAACTCGGTCTTGACCCGGGGGAGGTCAGGTCTCGGATCCCCGTGATCCACCAGATCCCCTACGAGTCCGAGCGGCGGTACTCAGCCGCAATCGTCGAGGAGGATGGCAGGCGACGGATCGTCGTCAAGGGCGCTCTCGAGACGCTCCTGCGGTACTGCACCTGGATGGAGACGACCGACGGACCCGCTCCCATCGACCCCGGGCTGGTGGAACGCGCCTTCGATGCCCTCTCCAGGGATGGTTACCGCGTACTTGCCGTCGCGGAGGGGCCCGTCGAGGGGGAATGGGTGCCGGAGCTGCCACCCCTCCGTCTGCTCGGTCTCGCGGGCTTCATCGACCCCGTCCGGCCCGATGCGGAGGAGGCGGTCGCTCGCTGCCGCGATGCGGGAATTCGCGTGGTGATGGTCACCGGGGACCATCCCTCGACGGCGCTGGCGATCGCCCGGACGCTGGGCATCGCACGGGAGGAGGGGGAGGTCGTCACGGGGGACGAACTGGAGGCGCTCGGATCCATCGCCGTGCCGGAGTACCTCGACCGGGTTGGGAACGCCTCGGTCTTCGCGCGGGTCGCACCACTGCAGAAACTGGAGATCGTCGAGGGACTGCTCCGGCTCGGGCACTTCGTAGCGGTGACCGGCGACGGAGTGAACGATGCCCCCGCGCTACGGCGGGCCAACATCGGCGTCGCCATGGGGTCTGGGACCGATATCGCGAAGGACTCCGCCTCGATGATCGTGACGGACGACCGGTTCAGCTCCATCGTCGCCGGGATCGAGGAGGGACGGATCGCGTATGACAACGTGCGGAAGGTCACCTATCTCCTGATCGCCACCGGTGCTGCCGAGGTGCTGCTCTTCCTCCTCTCGACGCTCGCCGGGCTCCCTCTCCCGCTCGCCGCGATCCAGCTCCTCTGGCTCAACATCGTGACGAACGGGATCCAGCACATCGGTCTCGCCTTCGAGCCCGGCGAACCCGGCACGATGCAGCGCCCGCCCCGTTCCCCCCAGGAGGGCCTCTTCGATCGGCTGATGCTCGAGGAGACCCTGCTCGCCGCGGGGACGATGAGCCTGGTCGGATTCGGGGCATGGGTCTGGCTGCTCGGATCGGGCTTCGGTGAGGACGCAGCGCGGACCATGCTCCTGGTCCTCTTCGTCCTCTTCGAGAACTTCCATGTCTTCAACGCACGCTCAGAGACCGCGTCCACGTTCCGCATTCCCCTCTCCAGCAACCGTCTTCTCATCGCATCCGTGATCGGCGCCGCGGCGATCAACGCGGTGGCGATGTACATCCCGGTGCTCTCCGATGTGCTGCGCACCGGACCGATCTCACTCCAGGCATGGGGGGCGCTCGCCGTGCTCGCGATGTCGGTGCTGATCGTGATGGAGATCTACAAGCGGTTCCGCCGCCCGTCTCACAGCATGGGCTGAGAAGCGAACCCAATCGTTCCGGATGGCCCTGTCCGGCCATCGAAACCCATTAATCGGCTCTCGACCCATGGGGAGTGATGATGACCAGGGAGAGAGATGCCGGAAGAGGTTCCGGAGACGGACAGACCGGGAGGGGGTAGACGGTGAACGAGACGATCTTCGGCTCCATCGAGTTCCAGATGAGCCTGCTCCTCTTCGTCGCCCTGGCCGGGTACCTGATCGCATCCAGGATCAATCAGTCGGCGGTGATCGGGGAGATCCTGGTCGGAATCCTGGTCGGCCCGTCCGTCCTCGGACTGATCACCTACACCGAGTTCGTCCAGTCGCTCGCCCACCTGGGCGCGATCTTCCTCCTCTTCGTGATCGGATTCGAGTTCTCCCTGCGCGACATCACCAACCCGCGCTATATTGTGATCGCAATCGTCGGGGTGCTGGTGCCCTGGATCGGTGGTTACCTGGCGACGACGATGCTCGGATACCCGACCGCATCCGCCCTCTTTGTCGGCACAGCCCTGACGGCGACGAGCATCGCGATCACCGCGAACGTCCTCAAGGAGCTCGGGAGGCTCGACTCCCCTGCGGCGCGGGCGATCATCGGTGCCGCCGTCATCGACGACGTCCTCTCGCTCCTGGTGCTGGGGGTCACGACCGATCTGATCAAGGGCGCGCTCGAGATCCCCACACTCGTCACGAGCCTGGTCGCCGCCGTCCTCTTCATCGGGCTCGGGCTCCTGGTCGGGATCCAGATCGTCTCGCCTCTGCTCGCCCGACTCGACTGCAGACCCCTCGCCCGCCAGTACCCGGAGTTTGTCTTCCTCACCGCGCTCGCGATCGCCTTCCTCTACGCGATGGTCGCCGAGCTGATCGGGCTCTCGTCGATCGTGGGGGCGTTCATCGCCGGCGTCTCCTGCCGGGAGATCACGATCTGCCAGAGCAAGGACCCGCGCGAGGGGGCCGAGTACCTCCAGGTGATCTTTGCTGCCATCTTCTTCGTCTCGCTCGGGATCATCGTCGACCTGCACGCCGTCACGCCCGGGATCACGGTGCTCATCGTCGCCATCACCATCGTCGCCATCCTGACCAAGCTGATCGGGTGCGGACTGCCGGCACGCCTCTTCCGCTACTCCTGGCGCGAATCGGCGGTGATTGGGTTCGGGATGGCACCCCGTGGCGAGGTGGCGATGATCGTCGCCCTGATCGGTCTGAACCAGGGGGTGATCGGCCAGGAGATCTTCGTCTCCATCCTGCTCATGAGCCTGGTCACCACGATCATAACGCCTATCGTCTTCCAGAACTGGCTCTTTAGGGCCGGCAGCAGCACGGACCCGGGCACGGCATCGGATTGAGGGGGCGATCCCTTCAGTCGGTCCCATCCCGGAGACAGCATGCGGGCGGCAGCACATACCATCGACCTCGCTGCCCGCACCCAAGGACAACCCCTTCATACGTTCGACTTCACGCCGGGGAGCCTCGCCACCTCTCCGCCGGCGAATCCGGTTGGCCGAACGAGGTCATCGGCGGTCGAAGACCGGCGAAGGAGGGTCGAGGGTGCACCCTCGCGGGATTCGCCATACCCGGCAGGGGATCCGCACCGGGAGCACGCAGGAAACCGCTGGTTGGAGGACCTTTTCGCATTTCGGCGATTCGCGCCATATCGAGGTCCTCAATCGATCACGTCGATCCCGGGCGAAGGGCCGGGTCTCCAGGAGAGAAGCGGATACAGCGACATACCGGACCTGCCTCGGTCATTCGTTCCCAAGAATGTCCGGTTGTGAAAAAGATCCGATGTCACCACCCGTGTTCTGCCGCACGCATGCTGCTATCCGGTGACGGAGGCACACGAATCCAGGTGCTCCTCGAGACGCACTGCCATCTCCTGGACGGCGCCGAGAGCCGGCGAGTCCACGGCGCGGGTGATCGGAACCCCCTGCCGTACCGTCTCGATCACCTTCGGGTCGAATGGGATCTCACCGATGAGCGGGATCTGCTGGTCCCGGCACCAGAGATGGATCATCCTGGCGATGGTCGGCGAGAGGTCGAAGCGGTTGATCGCAACGAGCACCCCGGGCCTGAACTGCCGGCAGACCGCCACCACCCGTTCGAGGTCGTGCAGGCCCGAGATGCTCGGTTCGGTGACGACCAGGACCAGGTCCACGCCGCTTATGGTGGAGATGAGAGGACACCCGGTTCCCGGGGGCCCGTCGATCAGCAGCAGGTCGCTCTTTGGGTCGTTCTCGAGAGCGGTCTTCTTGACCGCGCTGACGAGCAGCCCCGAATTGCCGGCTCCTGGCACCAGGCGGGCGTGGACCAGGTGCCCCCGGTCCGTCTCAGAGTAGCAGATCATTCCGGTCTGGCGGGGCTGCATGTTCACCGCTTCTGCGGGACAGACGAGTCTGCAGACGGCGCATCCCTCGCAATGGAGGGTGTCGACCCGGAAGATCCCCCCGTCGGGTCGGATCGCCTCGAACCGGCAGTTCGTTTCGCATGCCCCGCATCCCAGGCAGAGATCGGGATCGATTGCCGCTGCCTGCATCCCGAAGAAGGGCTTCGTCCAGAGGGGGCGCGGGTTGAGGAGGAGGGCGAGGTTCGCCGCGTCCACGTCGCAGTCGGCGATCACCAGGTGTCCCTGCAGCAGGTGGGCCAGGGCCGCTGTCACCATGGTCTTTCCCGTGCCACCCTTGCCACTGATGACGGCGAGACGCTTCATGGCGACACCCCGGCAAGGCGGCGGCACCCGGCGTAGAGTGCCCTGAACCGTTCCTGCCATTCAGGCCGTTCCCGACAGAGAAGACCTCCCCGGTTCTGGATCACTGCGAACTCGCGATCGAACGGAACGGTCATCATCACCTCAAGGTCGTGCTCGGCGCAGAAGTCCAGGGTCGCCTGGTCCGTGCCGTCACTCCGGTTGATCACGACACCGGCGGGGATCTCCATGCCGTGAACCACGTCGGCGGCGAGCTCGAGGTCATGCAGGCCGAACGGGGTCGATTCGGTCACGAGCAGACAGCAGTCCGACCCGTCCAGGGTCGTTATCATGGGGCAGGCGGTCCCCGGAGAGGAGTCGTAGAGGACCAGGGGGTGGGTCGCCGCCCGAGCCTTTGCTGCCCCGATCACCGGGACCGCGAGGGGGCTTCCCGTGTCGAGAAGACCGGTTACGAGGGTCATGCCCGGAATCGGGCTGGAGACAGTGACCGTCCCGATCCGGACCGGGGACTCGGTGATCGCCCCCTTCGGACAGACGAGCATGCATCCGCCGCACGAATGGCAGAGCTCAGGAAAGAGGAGAACCCGGTCACGGAGCACCGTGATCGCTCCGAACCGGCAGAACTCGCCGCACCTGCCGCAGAGGTCGCATGCGACAGTGTCGAACCCGGGAACCGGGATGGTCACCTCGCTGGACTCGCCCGGCCCGGGGAAGAAGAGGTGCAGGTTCGGCTCCTCCACATCGCAGTCGACGAGGGTGACCGGTTCGGCCAGGGAGAGGGTGTAGGCGAGGTTCGCCGCCACCATGCTCTTACCGGTACCCCCCTTACCACTCGCAACCGCGATCTTCATCAGGTACTCCTACCCGGAGCGCTGGAGAGCATTCTTCCTGAACTGCTCCAAGGCATCCCCAACCGATCCACCCCGGAAGGTGAAGATCTCGATCCCTGCGGCAACGAGCGCCTCTCGTGCGTTTCCGCCGACCTGCCCGCTTACCAGTGCCCTGACATCACGCGAGATGAGGAGCTGCGCCGCCTTCGGTCCGACGCCGCCGGCCCCCTCGATGTAGGGGTTCTCTACAGATTCGATTGCCCCGGAATCGATGTCGACGATGATGAAGTATGGCGCGCGGCCAAAACGCTCTTCGGATGCCGAATCGATGGTGGCGCCCTTCGCCGTGAAACAGACCTTCATGAGTGATACCCACTTATTACTCATATGAGCATAATTGCATAAAGGTATGGGTACCAGCAGCCCACGGTCTTTCCGGTCCGGTCACTGCCTCCCTGCTGACAGACAACTCGGCGCTCCAGGAGCCCGATGCGACAGGCAGTCAATCCCGTGCTTTCAGAGGGGCCAGACGATCAGGATCAGCGGGACGGCAACCACCAGGACAAGGATGGAGACGGGCAGTCCGAGGCGCCAGTAGTCTTTGAAACCCAGCCCTGAAGGTTCCAGTACCAGGGCGTTGGACTGGTGGCCGATGGGTGTCAGGAACGGCGTCGAGGCACCCACTGCGACGGTCATCAGGAACGGGTCCACCGATACGCCGAATCCTCCTGCAAGGTCAATCGCGATCGGGGCCATCAGCACCGCGGTGGCGGCGTTGTTGATCACGTTCGAAAGCAGCATGGTCGCCACCAGCACGAGCACGAGGATCGCCACCACCGGAAGGTGCCCCTCGACGCTGAGCAGCGCAGAAGCGATCAGGTGAGCACCTCCGGTGGTCTCAAGGGCGTGACCCACCGGGATCAGCGCGCCGAGGAGGATGATGATCGGCCAGTCGATGCTGGAGTAGCACTCATCGAGGGAGATGAGTTTCGTGAGCACCATTGCGACGGCAGCCATCGGAAAGATCAGGTGAACCGGAATGAGATCGAAGGCCGCAAGCAGGATTGCGATAGCGAAGATCCCGGAAGCGAGGCCGATCCGCCGGGGTTCGCCGATCCTGAGACCCCGTTCAGCCAGGGGGATCAGCCCGAGCGGGGTCATCATCGCATGGAGATCCGACGGTGTCCCCCGGAGGAGGAGGATGTCGCCAGCCCGAAGCCGGACCTCATTTGGCCGGTCGGTCGGCGACCTGTCGCGTGCCGCAACGGCGAGCAGGGATGAAGCAGAATCCGAACCGGCGGTCAATTCAAGGAACGTCTTCCCGATCGAAGGCGACCCGTGCCGGACGATCGCCTCGACCAGGATTGGTTCACCGGTCGGTGCCGGTCTATCGGCCCGGTTCGAAACGCTGGCTATCTGCAGGCCTGACTCGACCAGAAAGAGTTCCAGATCGGCGAGACCACCCCTGATCCCGACGAGGGCACCCGGTTCGACGGTCGCGAGGCGGTCGGAGATCGGCAGATCCGATCCCGCCGGCCTGACCCAGAGTACCGATACGTCGGCGTCCATCCGTCCTTCGATCTCCTGCAGTGTATGACCGATGGCACCGGACCCCGCCGGGATCCGGAGTTCCATCACGTATCCATCCACATCGAACAGTTCCCTGCGTGAGGCCGTTCCCTTCCTGGAGGGGACCAGTCGCCATCCGATGACCGAGATGAAGAGCAGGCCGGCGAGTGCGACACCGAGACCCACCGGGGTGAAGTCGAACATGGTGTACGGCCTGCCGATCGCCTCTGCCCGGTACGTCGCGATGATCAGGTTCGGGGGTGTGCCGATAAGGGTGATGAGACCTCCGAGAAGGGAGCCGAACGCGAGCGTGAGGAGGTATGGAGACGGTGACCGTCCGGCGGAGCGGGCCATACCGCGGCAGACGGGCATCAGGAGGGCGAGCGCACCGACGTTGTTGATCAGCGCGGATAACCCGGTGACGAGGGCCGTCATGGTGGCAATCTGGGCCGATTGCCGATCCCCGACGCGAACGACGAGCCGGGCGATCGCCTCGACGAGCCCCGCGTTGATGAGCCCCCGACTGATCACGAGCACGGCGGCGACGGTGATCACCGCCGGGTTGGCAAACCCGATGAACGCGTCCGTTGCGGAAACCAGGCCCGTTGTCGTGACGATGAAAAGGGCAAGAAGCGAGACGATATCGTACCGGATACGTCCGTGCATGAAGAGAGCAAGGGCAAGGAGGAGTGTCCCGAAGACGATCGCCTGCCCTGTGGAGATGGCCATCATGGGTTCCGGATGCGGAGGAGGACCCGAACGTCGATACCACCTGGCACCCCGGCAGTGCTCATTGGATTGAGATGAAGGCCGAACCTGGTAATAAACCCCCACCACGGCGTGCTGCGAAGGGAATGCCGGCAGCATCCGCATCAGAACCGACAGGCCCGATGCACGACAGGAGAACGAAGAAGAATGCGAGGGAGGCGATTTGAACGCCCGAACACCTGCGTGACAAGGCCCTCAACCTTGCGCCTTTGACCTAGCTCGGCAACCCTCGCGCCGTATGCCATACAAGGTTACCATCTGCCCGTATATACCTTCCTCTCGTTGTTTTCGGGAGACTGCGCGGTAGTATTATCCCAGAACCCGATGATCAGAAGAGCGCAGATGTGGTCCGAGATTATGCAGTCGTTCGCCGACTCGCCCTCACAGGCCCGGGTGATCCGGTTCCTGCTTGAAAACGGCCTCGGCATCAACGACGAGGGGCGCGTGGTCTGCAACCAGATCGCGATCCCGGCGACGAAGGTGGCGGAGGCGGTCGGCGTCGACAGGAGGGTGGTGGATGCGACCGCCCGGCGGATCCTCGAGGACGAACGGCTCGCTCCGATCTTCTCCCGGATGCGGGCGACGCCCGATCTCTCCATGGTGGCCGAACACCTCGGGCTCTCGGTGATCACGATCACGGTCGACGATGCCCGCGCGAAGGGGATCGTGCTCAGCGCCGTTCGTGTGCTGACGGCCCATAACCTGGCGATCCGCCAGATCTTCGTCACCGATCCATACCTCGCGGAGGAGCCGAAGCTGGTCCTCATCGTGGACGGGTACCTTCAACCGGGCGTGGTCGAAGAGCTCCGTTCGCTCCCCCACGTCCGTCGGCTCACCCTGTGAGAAGGTCCATCTCGAGACCGAGCCGGTACATCCTCCTGCGAGCGCGTCGGGAAAGGGCCAGGCTCCGGTCCATCTCCCGCACCATCGAGACGATACGGTCTCCCCTGAGTCGCTTGTCCGAGTATGCAACCAGGCGTTCCTCCGGAGTCACCGGGATACAGTCGATCGGTTCAAGGCCGAGCAGCACGCATTCATCGGCGGAGAGACCGGCACCGGTATGCCGTTCGACGATGCGGGCGATTGCTTCGCCGACCCCGAGCGCACGGCAGAGAACGGCACCGGCCTGTGCATGCCCGATGCCGTGCGTCAGGGAACGTCCGATATCGTGGAGCATGCCCCCCGCTTCGAGGAGCGAACGATCGAAGAGCGGATCGTCGCCGGCGAGGGCGAGGGCGAGGGCGGTGACGGCCCGGCAGTGCCGGATGACCCCCTCATCGCACCCGGCAGAGCGGAGAACTGCCTCCCAGTCACCCATGCCCGAGCGAAGCGGCGATCGCCTCCCGGCGCCGGCGGAGCGCCTGGAGGAGGATCTCGTTATCGAAGTGCGACAGGGGTGAACCGCACTCGGGGCACCCGAAGTCATCGTCCACTGCCTGGTTGAACGTGAGGAGAACACCGCACTGGGCACATCGGAAGAAGTCGTTCTCCTCCTCGAACTGTTCCCGTGCGCGCAGTTTCTCGAGGATGCTCTCCATCTCCTCGGCGAGGGCGACCGGGATGTTGTCGAGCCTGAGGCGCCAGAGGTACGTCAGCCAACCCGTCTCGTTGTTCTTGATCCGTCGGTACTCCGCCAGTCGTCGCTCGTAGAGCGTGTAGAGGGTATGCCGGACAGAGTTGAGGTTGATCTGCGTCACTTCTGAGAGGTCCTCATCGCTGAACTCACCTTCTTCGGGAAACCGCTCGATCAGCAGAAGTCCCTCGTTGCCGATCAGCCGGTGGAGATACGCGCTGACGGCTGGCTGTTCCATGATCTCAGCGATGGCTACCATCGTTCCATATATGCACGCACGCGTATTATATGCTTATCCAGCCTGACAAGGGCCTGTTGGGCCGTTTGCCCGGTCGCGCGCACCGAGACGACTGCCCCACCCACCGGGACCGCCGTTCCGGGTATGGGAATATCGGCGATCCACGGTCCGAGGACCGAGAGATCGTCCCCGACCACCAGGTCGTGGTCGGCAAAGAGGATCCGGCGGCACGCATTCCGCAGGATCGCAGGACGGTCCGCCGGGAGGCGGCCCCCGCAGGCATCGATGTGCAGCCGTACCAGGTTCAGTCCCGTCGCGGCCTCAACGGTCTCGAGCGTCCCCTGGAAACGGGGGTTCACCTCGATCGCGACCGGCGTGCCCCCGTGATCGGGGAGGACGAAGTCCACCCCCACCGCCCCGATACACCCGCTCGCCCCCGCGACCATCTCGGCGATCGTCGCCATCTCCCCCGATAGCGGATGGTCACACGGGGTGAGCGAGCCGGCGAACCCGAAGGACATCGGGCCGCTGCCTCGCAACAGCTGCCTGTTCGTTGCCACCACGACGGCATGCTTCCCGTCGGCGATACAGGATACCGATGCCGGAGTGCCACTGACCACCTCCTGGAGTAGATACGGCTGTCCGGGAAAGAGAGCCTCCCATGCCTCGAGCTCCGCATCGGACGAGACGATCGCGTTTCTCCAGCCCCCCGATCCGTGCACCGGTTTCACCATCGCGGGGTACTCTCCCGGAAGGAGGCGGCGGGGGGCCCGGACACCGAGCGCTTCGAAGAAGGACTGGGTCTCATTTTTATCGAGAAACCGTGCGGCAACGTCGGACGGGGTACCGAGGCGGGGGAGGGGCAGATCGAGCAGCTCCGCACCCGAGCCGGCGAGCACCCCTTCTGCCTCGTGGCGGACGGCAGCATCCGAGGCCAGTGCCGCGAGTTCTTCGAGCGTCTCAAAACGATGGCACTCCTCCGTGAGCGCTGCAAGGTCCCGATCGCAGAAGTGATCGACGGCGACGACGCGGTACCCCGCCCTCCGTGCCGAGGCGGCGATGTGCCGGGTGGCGAACCCGATCACGAGGAGACGGGAGGTCACTCCTCCTCCGGTATCCCTTCCGCGAGCTTGCCCCGCGCGCTCGGGATCACGCGGATCCGCGCGCGGGGGAACTCCGCTTCGAGCTCGCGCCCCTCGAAGAGCCGGTCGAGAAAGACCGCGAGCCCGGCGATCTCGGAGTGGGGCTGGTTCGTCACGGCCACATTGAAGTCGGCAAGACCATAGAGCTCTCCCGGCACCTTCTCGGCCCCGACGACGGCCAGGACCCGGTCGCAGGAACGTATCTCGTCTATCACATCCGGCAGGTTCAGCCCGTACATCGTGAGGTGGACGACCACGCCACCCTGTGCCTTCCAGTCGGCGATGCACCGCCGCCACTTCACGTCGTTCTCGGCCCTGAAGTCCCCGCCCCACCGGTCGACCACGTCCGAGATGGACCGGACCACGCCGGCGTCGTCGGAGGCCAGGAAGAACTGCCCGGCACCGAGGGCCCGCGCGGTCAGGCCGACGTGGGTCGTGACGCGCTGGTCCCGTTCCGGCCGGTGACCGAGCCTGAGTACTGCGACCTCACGTGTCATCGGCCCTCCGGGCACGCACCACGCCGTTCTCGAGCACGAACGGCAGGTCTCCGGCGTACCGGAGCTGGCAGGCGAGGAGCGACTCCTGCACCGACATCACCCGGGCCCGCTCACCGTCAAAGGAGACGAGGAGTGCGTGCACGAGCCGGTCGATCGACGCCCTCACGATCTCTTCCGGAATGCCGATCCCTTCCGCCACCTCGCCGGGACTCGCCGGTTGGGCCCGGCGTGAGAGGAAGATGTAGCAGCACCAGTCCAGGTCTTCGTCGCGCATCCATGGATGATAGGGCGGGCAAGGTAATAGGACTGGTCGGTCTCCCGGATTTCCGCCCTGCCCCGTGGAGGAGAAGTGCACGGCGATCGATCGTTCGCCCGCATCTTTCGGCGGCTCAACCCCGGGAGGAACAGCCCGCTACTGCACCCGGCGACAGCATGGTTGGCACCCGACACGTAACAGGGCTCGAAGAGCCGGTTCGTCGTGATCGGCATGATCGGACGCCGATCCGTGCGGCGAGAGTGAACCAGGCGTTCCCTCCCGAGCGTGCCGATACCGGGAAGGAAGCGGTCTGGCGGGTGTCCCGAGACGCCCGTCAGCCCGGAGGGTGGCGCGCGGCCGGATCCGAGTCCCGCCTGTCACGAACCCGGGCCTGGGGTTGCCGTCAGTGTGAATGTCGATGCAGCGCAACGCGTCGAGGATCGAACGCGCGCAGGCACAGGCATTCCTGGATCGGGTCGGTCCTCCTTCATCATGGTGCCATACCGGCAATAGACTCCTATACGGGAGCGCTCCTTTGGATCCCGGCCCGGAAAATAGTGGTCCTCTCTGCCTTTCCTCACCACTCTCGACACCGGTGCAGGAGGTTGCCCGGACCATCCGAAAGGCAACCGGAACCCTGCTTCCCTTCCGCCGGAGCCCGTCGTCCGTATGCCAGGCAGACGGGGGGGTCACCATGTCTGCAGATTCATCTGTCACAACATGACAGTATGCATATGCCTGCGAAACGCCACCGCATCGACCTCGCTTCGGCCCTGAGTGCAGAGACCCTCGTCCGCCGGAGTCTCCTGGAGGAGATCGGAGAGGCCGGCCAGCTCCGGATCACTCCGAACCTGAACGTGATCAAGCTCGGAGGTCACGGGGTGATCGACTATGGCAGGACGGTGATGCATCCGCTCTGCGCCGAGATCGGGGAGCTCTCCCGCACCGCGGAGGTGATGGTCGTGACCGGCGGTGGCGCGCGGGTACGCCACATCATGGAGGTCGGGATCGACCTCGGGATGCCCACCGGCGTCCTTGCTGAACTCTCGGCGAAGATCTCGGAGCAGAACGCGATCATGGTGGCGATCCTCCTCTCGGCATGGGGCGGCACCCGTATCCACACCTCCGATCTTCTGGAGGTTCCTGCGCTGCTCCGGCTGGACCAGCTCCCCGTCACCCATGGGACACCGCCCTACGGCCTCTACGAGCACCCGGCCCGGATCGGAGCGGTCCCCCCTCACCGCACCGACACGGGGGCCTTTTTGATCGCCGAGGTGCTAGGGGCCCGTTCCTGCATTCTCGCCAAGAACGTCGACGGTCTCTTCACGGCGGACCCGGTGGTGAACCCCGATGCTGAATTGATACGGGAGATCCGCGCCGACGAAGTGATCGGGATGAACCTCGACGACCTCGTGCTCGAACGGATGGTGCTTGACCTGATGCAGGAGGCGGTCAATATCCGGGAGATCCGGATCGTGAACTGCCACGTGGCGGGCAACGTCACCGCCGCCGTCCGGGGAGAACGGGTCGGAACCCTGATCAGGGCGTGACCTGGCCACCGGGCGGATCGCGCCCTGCGGGCCGGTGCGATCGGTTCGATAGTACGTCCGAAGAAAAGACTTTTCCAGCCACAACCACGACAGTACCAGGGGGGAACCGGAAGAGACCATGCGACGAAACACCTTCTATCTCCTCATCGGCGTCACCGCGCTGATCCTCGTCGGCATCCTGTACCTTGCGATCCTGCTCTCGTGGCCGGCGCTCATCCAGGGCGCCTTCCTCGTCGCGTTCCTGGCCCTCTATGCTCTGAAGCGGACGGTCGACGAACCGGTGGAGGACGAACGGACGAACGTCATCACTCAGCACGCGGCGGTAGCGACGCTCGGCATCTTCTGGGTCATCTTCTTCCTGGTCAGTCTTGGCCAGGTGGTCATCTCCTTCAGCACGCCACTGGGGTTCCACGCTCCCCCGCCTCCGGGGATGGCACCGCTTCCGCCGACCCAGGATTTCCTGCACGTCGGGAGGCTCGGTATCGTGCAGCTGGGCCTTCTCGGTCTGATGATCATCCTCTACGGGGGTTTTCGAATCTACTACGCGCAGAGGTTCGGGGACTGGGAGTCGGATGAAGAATAGGATCAGAGTTCACCGGGCGGAACGCGAGATCACCCAGGAACAGCTCGCTGCCGGACTCGGCGTCACCCGGCAGACGATCATCGCGATCGAGAAGGGAAAGTACGACCCCTCCCTCTCCCTGGCCTTCCGCATCGCACGGTTCTTCAACGTCCGCGTCGACGAGCTCTTTCTCGACGACGAACCGTCGGAGAGGGCCTGAGCTCCCTTTTCCCTCCCGGAGACGCCCAGCGCTCCCGGGCTCCTTCGACGATCCCGACGACCGGGCAGAGTAAATTTTTTTAAACATAATGTAAAATATGTTTTACATATGCAGAGAACAGACCACGGTCATCCGGGACGGATGGTTGTCGGAGCAGGCGTGTTCTGCCTCCTCCTCCTCGCGTTCGCCGTCCCGGGGACGGCAGCGGAGAACACGACTCTACCTGCCGGGGATTCGACCCCTTCCGTCGTCACGACCACGGGGGGCCAGGTGGCGATCGAGAGTACGTCGCTGAATCCCGGCACGTTCTTCACCGGTGACACCGGCACGCTCACCGTGAAGGTGACCAACCGTGGTTCTTCCGCGGTGCGCATCGGGCGTGCGACCATCCGGTCGAACGACTTCGACCTGGTCAACGAGGAGACATATGCGACCGTTGGAACGCTTGAGCCGGGCACCACCCGCGAGCTGACCTTCACACTCAGGGCCCGGTCAGGGGAGGGCATCTACTACCCCGAGGTCCAGCTCGATCTGGGCCTCTCCGGGTCCCTGAAGTATCCCGTGCCGGTCCGGGTGGACAACAGCCCGATCCAGGGGTCGCTCGTGAACGCACCCTCGACCTACATGCAGGGTCAGAAGAACGTCGTCACGGTCGCCATCTTCAATCCGCGACAGAGCGCTGTGAACGGCGTGGTCGTCCGGGCCTCCGGTCCGGGGGTCACCGTCTCCGATACCGCCGGTTTCATCGGTCTTCTCGGGCCCGACCAGTCCAGGAACGTCACGTTCACCATCACGCCAGAAGGTTCCACGAACCTGACGGTCACGATCTCGTACGTAAACGGGCTCTCGGATCGGTCCACGGTCTTCACGGTCCCGCTGACGGTCGGCAACCGGTCTCTCGCCGCCGACCCGGTCGTGAGCGATGTGGAGGTTGCTGACGCGGGCGGCGTCTACACGGTCACCGGCGATGTCACGAACGCCGGCATCGACGATGCGCGGGTCGTCGTGGTGACGGTCGGCAGTCCGGCCGAACCCGTCGATCCGAACCGTGTCTCGGTGGTCGGATCCCTCGAATCTGATGACTTCGCCTCCTTCGAGCTGACCTTCCGGGCTCCCGGTGCCAGGACCGTCCCGCTCCTCATCCAGTACAGGGATGACGATGGCACCTGCTTCGAGAAGTCGGTCGAGATCTCGCTATCCGGCGGGAGCACCGGAAACAGCACGGCGGGTGCGGTGAGCGGTGTACAGGTCCCTGGAGGTGCCCCGGCAGATGGTCCTGGTAGGATGGGCGGCGGGATGATGGGTGGGCTCTTCGGTGGAGACCGACCGGGTGGGAACATAGGCAGGTCGTCGATACCGGTTCTCCCGATCGCCGGCGTCCTCATCGTCCTGATCGTCCTCGGAGTCGCCTGGAAGAAGGGATGGATCACCAGGGTGCGCAGACGGCTGCAGAAGAAGGAGTGAGCCGGATGTCACCGGCACCGATCATCGAACTCGAGGAGGTGACCAGGATCTACCCCCTTCCCGCCGGCGACGTTGTGGCCCTCGACCACGTCAGCCTCTCGATCGAGGAGGGGGAGTTCGTCGCGATCATGGGACCGTCGGGATCGGGCAAGACAACTCTGCTGAACCAGATCGGCTGTCTTGACGTCCCAACCTCGGGCCGGCTTCGTATCGCCGGAAGGGAGGTCGGGCAGATGACGGACCACGAACTGACGGAACTCCGGCTCAGGAAGATCGGCTACATCTTCCAGAGGTTCAACCTGATCCCCCTCCTCACCGCGTACGAGAACGTGGAGTACCCGTACCTGATGATGCACCGCCAGAATGACGCTACGGGGTGGGTCGCCGGACTCCTCGCGTCGCTCGGGATCGACGAGGCCCTCTCCGCCCATCGGCCGGCGGAGCTCTCGGGAGGCCAGCAGCAACGGGTCGCGATCGCCCGGGCACTGGTGAACGACCCGTCGATCCTGATCTGCGACGAGCCGACGGGGAACCTGGATTCCCGGACCGGGACACAGATCATGGAGATCCTCTCCGACCTAAACCGACGGGGCAGGACGATCGTCATCGTGACCCATGACCAGACCGTGGCTGAATACGCGGACCGGGTCATCACCATCCGGGACGGGAGGCCCTCATGAGGCGGGGGTCGATCATCTTCCAGCTCGCGGTTCGCAACATCCGTCTCAACCTCCTCAGGTCCCTCCTTGCCGCCCTCGGGATCGTGATCGGCGTGATCGCGATCGCTGCGATGGGCATGATGGGCGCAAACATGACCCTGATGGTCAAGGACCAGATGTCCGAGATGGGCAACGTGCTCACCGTCACCCATGACGCCGGTACGGACGGCGGGGGAGGACCAGGAGGCGGACCGCCCGGCATGAGCAGGGCGTCGAACGACGACGAGGACGATTCCTACATCACCGAGTCCCAATTCAGGGCCATCCGGAGCGCGGTCGGGTCCAACGGGACCGTCTACACCGTGCACAGTACGAACGACCGGTTCTCGGCCGGCACCCGCGACGGGCGTGCGACCGTCTATGGTCTCGATCCCGACGTGATCCCCAGGATCCTGAACCTCTCCGACGGGGCCTATCCGAAGGGAGAGTCCGGCGCGCTCGTCGGTGCCTCCCTGGCCGAACGGTTCAACCTGACGCTCGGAAGCCGACTCTCGCTCGGGGACGAGGACGAGGGGACACACACCATCCGCGTCGTCGGGATCGTCGAGGAGCGGGGTATGTCGTTCGACCTCTCCACTGACATGGCGGTCATCCTCCCCGAAAAGGCCTATACGAGCTTCTACGGCAACGAGGAGCAGTACAACCAGGTGAACGTCATCCTCAGGGATATCGACAGCGCGGATGCGACCTCGACCTCGATCACGGAGAGGCTGAACGCAAAAAAGAGACAGGTCCGCGTCAGCGACGCGAGCCGGATGCTCGAATCGATCACATCGACGATCGGGACGATGACCACGTTCGTGATGGCGATCGCCGGTATCTCCCTGCTCGTGGCGGCAGTCTCGATCTTCAACGTGATGATGATGTCCGTGACCGAGCGGGTCCGGGAGATCGGTATCATGCGCTCGCTCGGTACCCAGAAAACGGAGATCCTGAAGATGTTCCTGTACGAGTCCGCGGTCCTCGGGGTCACGGGATCGCTGATCGGTGCTGCCGGGAGCTTCGGGATCGGATACCTGGTGGTCGTCAGCCTGCTTGGTTCGGCCGACCACTTCTTCGAGCCGCAGAGCCTGGTCTATCTGCCGTTGGCGATGCTTGTGGGCACCGCGATCTGCATCCTCTCGGGCCTCTATCCCTCCTGGCGGGCGGCGAAGCTGGATCCGATCGAGGCGCTGAGGGCGGAATGAGGGAAGGGGGGAGAGGATACCGGCAGAGTCTGGGGGCCCGGTGCGCCGCCCCGGGCCCCCGGAAGGGGAGGGCGGTGGACAGGGGGGCCCGCGGTTCGGGTGTTCTCGATGGAAGACCCGGATCGGCTTCGGAAAAAAGGGGGATCAGAGGCCGATCTCCAGGTGCCTGAGCAGCTCCCGGATGTTGAGCCAGATGATCAGCTCGTTTTCATCGCGTCCTTTTTCCTTCCTTGGACGTTTGAGGATCCCGAGAATCGCACCCTCGTCACCGCCAAACGAGACCGAGGTGTGGTCGACCGCATCGGATTCGAACGTGGAGACGGAACTGACATCGTCCACCAGGATGCCGGTCTTGGAGCGGGTGATCGCCTCGTCAAGGACGATGATCCTCCTTGTATCCCCCTCCGAATCCTTCGTTTCGTCGATCGATAGGCGTTGTTTCAGATCGATCAGGGTCGTGATCTCGCCGCGGAGGTCGATGATGCCCTTCACGAACGATGGCGCGCTCGGAAGACGGGTGATCGATGTGCATTCGACCACCTCCTTGACGTCAAAGAGGTCGATGGCAAACCGACCCGTGCCGAGGATGAACTCGACCACCTGGATGACATGAGCGGTCTTGGCTCTCTCCTCCTGGGATGGCCGGACGGTCCGAACGACATTCATGCCGGCGACCTCACTCACTCGACCCTGAAGCGACGGTTCGCCTTCACGGCCTCGTCGGCCAGCTGACGCACCTGGTCCATCATCCTCGCGATCTCGTCCAGCGCCGCCGACGACTCCTCGGAGGCGGATGCGGCGATGGTGACCTCATCGGAGGTACCCTGGATGAGCACGGCCACCTCGCTGATGCTCGCCGTCACCTCCTCCGTGGTGGCAGCCTGTTCCTCGGTCGCTGCCGCGATATCGGCAGCGCCCTGGGCCACCTTGTCAACGGAGGTCGCGATCTGATTGAATGCCTGGAGCGTCTCCTTGACCATCTTTGCCCCATTCTCGACCGTCTTCTTCGCCTCCTCCATGGCGTGGGAGGCATGCTGCGTGCTGTTCTTGAGGTTGCCGATCATCTCCTCGATCCGCTCGGCCGAATTCCGGGATTCCTGTGCGAGGGATTTGACTTCAGCCGCGACCACGGCAAACCCCCTGCCCGCGTCCCCGGCGCGCGCGGCCTCGATGGCCGCGTTCAGGGCAAGCAGATTCGTCTGGTTCGCCAGATCCCGGATGAGCTCGACGATCTTGGTGATCTCACCCATGCGCCTCTCGACGTCGCCGACGATCTCATAGACCTTCGCCGCGGAATCCGAGATCTCACCCATGCTCGTCTCGGTGCGGACGGCAAGGGCAGCGCCGGACTTCGATAACTCGTTCGCTTCACGGGACTGGTTCAGCACCATGTCCATGCTCGAGGCGATCTCCTCGACAGAGGCGGACAGGTCCTGCATCGCCTGGGTGATCTGCGAGATCCCCCGCGCCGCCTGCTCGGCATTCGCGCTGACCTTCGTCATGTTCTGCGCGACCTGCTGAACGCCCGTCGATGCATCATGCACGTTGTTCCGCGCGATCTCCGTACTCTCTGTCATCAGCTGCATCCGCTGGTTGACATCCTTGATGTTGACCTGGAGTGCCCCGATGATGCTGCGCACGGCATCCCTCAGGCGAACGAGCTGCTCGTAGACCTCCCTGGTATCGTCGTCCGGCTCGCTCAGCTGGTACCGCGGAGTGAGATCGCCGGCTGCGATCTGTTCGTAGATCTGGATCAGGCCATCGATCTCCCTCGCCATGAACTCCCTGCTCTTCGTGATGGCCGTGACATCCATGTAGTTGACGTGGACGTACTCGATCTCCCCGGCATCGTCGAAGAGAGGGATGTTCGTCCTCATGATGACAAACGTTCCCGAGGGGGTCCTGATCGTCGAAGAGCCCTTCGTCACCCGTTTGAACCTGATCGCGTCGGCGATCGACTCCCCCGAATCGCCGAGATAGCTGATCATGTTCTTCTCGCGGAAATCCGTGATCTTCAGTCCAAGGATCCGTTCGCGCGGGAAGCCGATGATACGACTGAATTCATCGTTCGAATCAAGGATGGTGAGCCCGCGGTCAAGGATGACCTGTGCAATCGGGCTGCTCTGGAACATCTTCAGGAAATCGTTCAGTTCAGGCATTTTTTTTCACCCCAGGGGAGCGATGGTGCGTTCGTAGATGCTGTTCAGGACCTGGGCGAGTCCGGTGTACATCGCTGCCAGGCCGCAGACGATCCCCTCGTACCCGGCAAGCACGGTGATCGCGGGGTTGCCGAAAAGGTCGCCCGCCGCCAGGAGGAAGAAGAGGACGGTCACCGTCGCAAAGACGAACCGGAGGGCCAGGTTCATCCTGAGGGTTGCCACAAAGAGTGGCAACGAGAAGACCCCCCACATCGCCAGGAATGCCCCCATCCCGGTGACATCCGTTGCGGTTGCGATCCCGGCCTTTGGCAGGAGGAGGAGGAGAACAAGGGAGATCCAGAAGAGTCCGTACGACGTGAACGCCGTCGTGCCGAAGTTGTTTCCCTTCTTCCACTCCATCACACCCGCGATCACCTGGGCGATCCCTCCGTAACAGAGTCCCATAGCGAGGATCATGGAGCCCAGGCCGAAGTATCCGGCATTATGCAGGTTGAGCAGGACGGTGGTCATGCCGAACCCGACCAGTCCGAGAGGGGCGGGGTTTGCCGTGGTATCGCCGATCTGGATCGGGGTGTCCCGCGATGCCAGGGTCAGATCGGTCATCGGCTCCACCCCCTCCGGGAACCGGGGGATCTCATTTTCAGCAAAAGTATTACCATCCAGACTCCCCCAACCGGGCATCTCCCAGGTTCCGTCGGGAACGTAGATGGCATCTCGGAGTTCGAAGGGTTCCTGTACCGGAACCCGGGTCGGGCGTTCGTCGCCGATCGACCCGATCCATCCAGATCCGCGGCGATCCACGGATCCGGGGATGAGATGTGGATAGCATGTTCATTCACCATCCTCCGATGGCATTGAACGGTGGGCGCGGACCCGTTCGAAGATCAGTTCGTTCGGGTCACCGGACCGCTTGAGTTGTCGGTCACATCAGATCCTCTCCATTAATAATATTTAAACATTTGCTCATTTAATAACTATTTAACGCGAATGAATAAGATAATCCAATATGATGAATTTCAATATCCGGTTCTCGATCTCCCCCGCATACGCCCGGACGGTAGTGCGCGAAGAGATGCGAATCGGTTGCATCCCTGTGCACCTGCTGCGCCACCCATCGCCGGTGAATGCCGGTGCCGGGCCCCCCGGAATGGATCCCTCCCCTAGCCCGAACCGCCCCTCCGCGCGCTACACGATGGGGATGAACAACCGGTTCCCCTGATCTCGAATACGGAGCGCTGACGGTTCCGGGGTGGGACGTCCGGGTGGTCCAAGCGGCACGATCCGCTGTCCGTCCCCCGGCGTCTCCCCGTTCGCACCGGATACGGCGTTAAAAAAGAGGTTTATGCAGCCTCCGCCCCGCTCCTGGGCGGAAGTTTGATGTCGATCCCGTACCTCGCTGCGTTTGCGTCCGCGATCGCCTGGATCTTCGCGATCTCGGCGGTTAGCGTCACCGGTTTGAAGAGGTGCCGGAACCGCTTCTGCTCCTGCAGGTACTCCTCGACCGGCTTTCGGACGACCCTCTTCACCTTCGTCACCTCTCCGTCGACCATCTCGTAGTTGACCCAGAGGCCGGTCTCGATCGCCAGCTTCCCGATCGCGATCGTCTTTGAACCGTCGAAACCCCACCCGGTGCAGCAGGGGGCGTGCACCTGGACGTAGGAGGGCCCGGGTGTATTGATCGCCTTCTCGACCTTCTGCATGAAGTCGGCGGGGTAGGCAACGGAGGCAGTCGCCACATAGGGCGCCCCGTGTGCCGCCAGGATCCGGGGCATGTCCTTCTTCGGGCGCCGGTTGCCGGTCGAGACCTTGCCGGCAGGGCTGGTGGTGGTCGAGGCGTCATACGGGGTGGCACCCGAGCGCTGGATCCCCGTGTTCATATAGGCCTCGTTGTCATAGCAGATGTAGGTGATATCGTGGCCCCGCTCGAACGCACCCGAGATGCAGAGCATACCGATGTCGAAGGTCGCACCGTCTCCGGCGATCACGACCACCTTCTCCTTTCTCCCCTGGATCTTGAGCGCCGCCTCGATCCCCGAAGCGACTGCTGCGGCATTCTCGAAGAGGGAGTGGATCCAGGGCACCTTCCAAGCGGTCTCGGGATACGGGGTCGAGAAGACCTCCATGCAGCCGGTTGAAGAGACCACGATCGTCTCCGGGCCTGCCGCCTTTAACAGCAGGCGGGCAGCGAGGGATGCCCCGCACCCTCCACAGGCCCGGTGTCCGCAGTCAAAGAGTTCGCAACCCTTGTCGATCGCCATCTAGAGCACCTCCGTACGGAGACCAAAGAAGCGGTCCCCGTCTCCCGCCTCGCAGGCTGCGACCACATCTTTGATATCGTCGATCCGGACATCGCGTCCGCCGAGGGCGATGATGTAGTCGAGGACCGGTATCGACGACCCGTAGAGAGCGTCCCTGACCTCGAGTCCCACTGCGCCCCGGGCCGTCGTTCCACCGGCGCCGAGCGATACGTTCTTGTCCAGGACGGCGATCCTTGAGACATGTCCGAGTGCCGCCCTCAGGTCCTCTGCAGGGAAGGGGCGGAAGCACCGGATCCGGACCAGTCCCACCTTCTTTCCTTCCGATCGCATCTCGTCGATCGCATCCTTGGTCGTACCGCAGATCGAGCCCATCGCCACGATCGCCGTCTCGGCATCCTCCATCCGGTAGGACTCGATGAGGGCAGAGTAATCCCGCCCGAATCTTTCGCCAAACTCCTGCCCGGCCTCGCGGACCACATCGATCGCCCGTTTCTGCGCCAGGTCGTTCTCGTACCGGAATTCCAGGTAGTAGTCGGGGGTCGCGTACATCCCCATCGAGACAGGGGCTGCCGCGTCCAGGCGGTACTTCGGGACGAACGGCGGGAGGTAGTCATCGACCTCCTCCTGTCCGAGCATGTCGACGGGTTCGTAGGTGTGCGAGAGGATGAAACCGTCGAAGCAGACCATCACCGGGAGCAGGACGCGATGGTCCTCCGCGACGCGGTACCCGATGTAGTGGAGGTCGACCGCCTCCTGGTTGTTCTCGGCATAGAACTGGAGCCACCCCGCATCCCGAAGCGAGATCGAGTCCTGCTGGTCGTTCCAGATCGAGAGGGGAGCTCCCATCGCCCGGTTCGCGATCGTCATCACGATCGGCAGGCGCATCCCTGCCATGTTGAAGCAGACCTCGAACATCAGGGCGAGGCCCTGCGAGGTGGTGGCCGAATAGGCGCGTGCCCCGGATGCAACGGCCCCGACACAGGCCGAGAGGGCCGAGAACTCGGACTCGACCGTGATGTAGTCGGCATCGAGCTCGTCGTTCGCGACGATCTCGGCGAGCGATTCAACGATGTGCGTCTGAGGGGTGATCGGGTAGGCTGCGACCACCTTCGGGCGGCAGCGGCGGACCGCCTGCGCGATCGCGATCGAACCCTCCATGATCTCAAGTGCCATTACTTCTCCTCCTGGACCATCGTGATCGCGTGCTTCGGGCACTCCTCGGCACAGAGACCGCACCCCTTGCAGTAGTCGTAGTCGGGGACGAACTCCCTGTCCGCCGTCTCGCTGATGCAGCCCTCGGGGCAGATCAGCTGACACATGCCGCACTTCGAACAGGCCTCATGGTCGAAGCGGGGAAGAAAGACGCGCCAGGAGCCTGTCCGGTTCTCCCGCGCCCGCCCGGGGGGGGCCGTGCACCCGACGTTGAGCGCCATCAGGCCGCCTCCGCTGTCGCCTTCATCTCGTCGAAGGCCCGACGCGCCGTCCCGATGTTCTTCTCCGCGAGTGATCCGGTGAACCGGTGACGGAGCGCGTCGCTGAGTGTCTCGAACGAGATCATGCCCGTCGCCGCGGCGAACGCGCCCATCAGGGCCGTGTTCGTGATGGGCAGACCGAGGGTCTCGAGCGCGATGGTGGTCGCGTCGATCGTCAGGATTCGGACACCTTCCGGGATCGCATGCTCGATCGGGCGCTCCGTGTTGATGATCGCGATCCCGCCGGGTCGCATCCCCTTGAAGACATCGACGTCCTGGATCAGGCTCGAGTCCTGGACGATCACGAAGTCCGGGGTATAGACCTGGCTCCGAAGCCGGATCGGCCGGTCGCTGAACCGAACGAAGGCCTGAACCGGGGCTCCCCGACGTTCGACCCCGAAGGCCGGGAAGGCCTGGACGTACTTGCCGCCCTCGAATGCGGCGACTGCAATCAGTTCGGCCGCCGTGACCGAGCCCTGGCCACCCCTGCCGTGGATGCGTAGCTCCTGCATTGTCCTCCCTAAATCTTACATGATAAATCAATATAAATTCTGGGTAGGGGGGCGGTCAGGATGAGCGTTCAGCGGTCGACCGGGATACCGAGCACCTGGTCCGCCCCCGAGAAGATATCGCGAGCCATCAGGGAGAGACCCCGTGCCGCCGCCCACTCGTCGTGGACGGCGACCGGACGATTGAGGAGGGTGGAGACCTCGTCCGCGACGAGGGGGGCTAGGGACCCGGCGAGCACCACCCGGGCCTCCGGCTCGAGGAGGAGGAGGGAGGCGCACTCCATCGCGGCGAACATCGCGATCGCGCGGTGCCGTTCGCCCTCGGGCAGGGTGAACTCCACCCCGGCATGCAGGAAGGCCTGGTTCGCCGTCTCATCCCCCCGGTCGATACGCCGGATCGCGTCCACGTCCAGGGCACCGTGCCGGCTCCCGGGCGCGAAGATGCAGGCATCGAAGGCCCCGACGACGTGCCCGTCCCGGACGAGAAGGGAGACCGTGTTCGACGAGATGTCGGAGACGACGACGTCGGGGCCGTGCTCCAGGACGGCGAGGTACGCGATGCCGAGTTTCTCGGGGCTGGTCTGGTGTGAGTAGGCCTTGAACCGCGGGTCGGTCGGCGAACCCCGGTGGAGTCCCGGGACAACGACCGTGGGGATCCCGCTCGTTGCCATCACGTCATAGACACGGGTGCCGCCACCCGTGTGCTCGCCCGCGCCCTCCTGGCTGATCACCCCGCGGTTGCAGACCCGCTCGATCGGCGTGATCGCGTTGATGCCGTCGCCCATGGAGTAGCAGATCGCACACCCCTCGATCGAGGTGACCGGCCCCACCGGCTCAAGGTCGGCGAGCTGAAAGGACCGGGCCTCCCGCCGGGGGATCCGGAGGACGCCGGACCCGGTCGCAAAACGCATGGCGGTCGTGCCGTGGTCGATCCCGAGAAACATCGCAGTAATCGTATAGGATTACGGCACTATATTGATGCGATGTTCAGCGTCGTGACCGGCGGGGCCGGCTTCATCGGATCGCACCTCGTCGACGCACTCGTCGCGCGGGGCGACGGGGTGCTGGTGATCGACAACCTCTCGAGTGGCGAGCGCCGCAACCTGCACGCTCATCTCGAGAGCGGAGCGGTCGAACTACTGGTCGCCGATCTCCTCGACGACGGGTGGCAGGACCGCCTTGCCGGTGCCGACCGGGTCTACCACGTGGCGGCCGATCCCGACGTCCGCGGCGGTGCCGCTTCGCCCGACGCGATGTTCCGTGCATCCGTGGTGGCGACCGAGCGGGTGCTCGAGGCGGTCCGGCGGCACGGGGTCCCCGAGATCGCGTTCACCTCGACCTCCACCGTCTACGGCGAGGCGCGCGTGATCCCGACCCCCGAGGACTACGCGCCGATGGAACCGATCTCGGTCTACGGCGCCGGTAAGCTGGCGGCAGAGGCCCTGATCTCCGCCTGGTGCCACTCCTTTGGTATACGTGCCTTCATCTTCCGGTTCGCGAACATCGTGGGCGAACGTTCGAACCACGGGGTCTCCTGGGACTTCATCCACAAGCTCCGCGCGAACCCCGGAGTGCTTGAGATCCTCGGCGACGGGAGGCAGACCAAGTCCTACCTCGAGGTCCATGACTGCGTCGACGCGTTCCTGTTCGTCTGCGAGCGTGCCGGGTCGACGGTGAACACCTTCAACATCGGTTCCGAGGACTGGATCGACGTCGTGACGATCGCGGACCTGGTGGTGGAGGCGATGGGCCTCGAGGATGTCGAGTACCGTTTCACCGGCGGGGACAGGGGGTGGATCGGGGACGTGCCCCGGATGCAGCTCGCGATCGACCGGCTGAAGGCGCTCGGATGGCGTCCGTCGATCGGGTCAAGGGAGAGCATGGAACGAGCGATCCGGGCCCAGCTGGAGGTCACGTGAAGGTCTTCGTCCTGCTCGGGGACGGGATGGCCGACGAGCCGCTCGCCGAGCTCGGCGGGAAGACCCCGCTCGAGTATGCATCGACACCGAACATGGATCGGCTCGCCCGAGAGGGGCGGTGCGGGACCGTCTCGACGATCCCCGAGGGGTTTGAGGCCGGTTCGGACGTGGCGAACATGGGCCTGCTCGGTTACGACCCCCGGCGGTTCTACACCGGACGGGGCCCCCTCGAGGCAGCGAGCATGGGGATCGCCCTCGGGAGGGACGATGTCGCCTACCGGTGTAACCTGGTGACGGTGGAGGACGGGGTGATGGTGGACTTCTCCGCCGGCCACATCTCGAGCGAGGAGGGCGCGCGCCTCCTCGCCTCGCTCCAGGAGTCCTGCCAGCGGGTCCGTCTCTTCCCCGGCGTCTCGTACCGGAACCTGCTCGTGGTCCGGGGAGGCGAGGGGAACCCCGGGACACCCCCCCACGACATCGTCGGCAGGCCGGTGGCCCCTTACCTGCCCGGAGGTGCGGACCGGGATCTGCTCTTAGAGTGCATGGACGTCGCCGAGTCGGTCTTTTTGGACCACCCGGTCAACCGCGCACGCCGCGCGGCGGGACGACCGGTGGCGACCGGCATCTGGCCATGGTCCGGTGGCCGGACCCCGGCGATCCCCCGGTTCTCCGAGCGGTTCGGCTGCTCCGGCGGCATGATCTCGGCGGTCGACCTCCTCAACGGCCTCGCGCGTCTCGCCGGCCTGGAACCGATCCGTGTCCCCGGGGCGACGGGATACCTGGACACCGACTACGACGCAAAGGCCCGGTACGCACTCGCCGCCCTCGAACGGCTCGATTTCGTCTATTGCCACGTCGAGGCGCCGGACGAGGCGGGTCACCTCGGATCGATCGAGGAGAAGGTCCGGGCGATCGAACGGGTGGACGGGATGCTCGGGACGATCATGGACCGGTTCGACGGAGTGATCGCCGTCCTGCCCGACCATGCGACACCGATCCGGACCCGGACCCACTCGGCGGTTCCGGTTCCGGTAGCGGTCCGGGGCCTCGGCACGGACACGACGATCCGCTTCTCGGAGCGGGAGGCGGAGAAGGGAGACCTCGGTCGGCTCGAGGCGACGGCGTTGCTGCCGCTCCTCCTGGGCGGCAGATCCGGGTGACGGGCATCAGTCCCCTGCATCATCACGAATCAGTGGGGGTAACTCTCATCATCTGCCGGTGACCGGACGGCGCCATCGAGACGATACGCATAGATACGGAAGCGGAGGGTAAAGAGGGTTATTATCGGGAAGCCGGGGGTCCACTGGCACCGACCTATGCAGGCCGACGGGGGGTCAGGACCCCTGCCAGATGGGGATCCCTGGGACGCACTCAACAAGGTCGACGCGCCATGACTGGCCCGCTCATGAACGGGGCCCGGTGATGGGTCTCCCCTTACCCGGGGTCAGGTTCACCGTATCCGTCCCGCGAGCGGGGTGACCGCCAAAGACGGGGAGGCACTCCCATACGGAGATGCCGACGAAACCCGGGGACTCGGGATCGATGCCGTTTGGGATAGCCGCTTGGAACGTCGTGGGACGGGGCCGGACGCCATCAGAAGCGGTCCTGTCTGCCGGCGGGGAGGTGGCCGACGATGGTGTGCGGGACCACCGAGGTGTCGGAGATCGCGATCAGAAGCGGTGTCTGGCGAGCCTCCCCGTGGGGAGGACAGGCGATCGGCATGGGCGGGCAGCGATGACAACGGGGCGCCCCGCCCGGGGTCGCCCGTTGCTCCTTCGACCAGGACTTTTACCGCCCGCCGCCCGCGGGCATCATCCGGGTTGCCACGGACGCCCTCACGACCCCAAAACCCCGATCAGCACGCGCCGTCGCCGGGGCCCATCGAACTCGCAGAGATACACGCCCTGCCAGGTGCCGAGCGCGGGCAGGCCATCGATGATCGGGACCATGGCCGAGAAGCCCATGATGGACGCCTTGAGGTGCGCATCGGAGTTACCCTCGGCATGCCGGTAGTCGCCCTCTGCGGGGACCAGGCGTGCGAGGCCGGTCAGCATGTCCCGCGCGACATCGGGGTCCGCGTTCTCATGTATCGTCACACCGGCCGTCGTGTGAGGCACATACACATGGCAGGCACCATTCTCCACGCCGCTGTTCCCGATCTCGGACGCCACGGCGCTGGTGATCTCCACGAGCTGCTCCCTCGAGCCGGTCGATACCTCGATCTCTCTCCATCTCATTCTTCGCGCCTCCGTCCTCCATCGGGCGGATCCCCGACGGGGGCGCGAGGTCGGGGACCCGGGTTCTCTGGGGGTACCATGCTCTCGGGTGGCGCCCGCGGTGACATAACGGTGATCCCCGAAAGGGGCACGATCCCACCGCGAGATGTCCCCCCCGCTTCGCGGACGTCGTGAGGGTCCCCGACCCACCCGACGGGATCTCCGCGTAAGAACCGGCCGGTTCGACGACAGCATCGACGGCTGCAGGGACTCTTCCGGCATGGTGACGCCCTTCAAACACGATCGATGCCCGGATCGTGACGCCGGAGCCCGGTGTGAGGACGATGAAGACACCGGTCATCACGACGCCTGCAGCGCATCACGCGATCCTCATCAACGGTCGTGACCCGGCATGGGTGCTTGTTGATCATGCCTCACGTCTCCCCCCTGCCCGTCCGTTCCGTAGTCCTGCCGCATCGCCCACCGGAACAGCGTTGCTAATACCCCGTTATTTCCCCGCCGGAACCGACGCATTAATAAGCCAATTTACGGAGAAGTGACAGGGAATGAGTACGATGCGGAAGCTCACGGTCGGGGTGACGGTCAACCTCAGGAACTACGAGAGCCTCAGACTCGAAGTCTCGGACGAAGTCGAGGGAGAGGAGGGTGCCCGGGAGCTCGTCCGGTTCCTCGACCGGACGCTCACCCTATTCGGACAGGAGAGTCCTGAGACGGCGGAGCTGGTCGGCCAGTACCGCCGGCGCGTGCTCGGCGGGCTGGCGCCTTCCACCGTGCCCGGGGACGGTGTTCCGATCGCCGGCGCCCCTGCACCGGCACCCGCCGCCTCCGCCCCACATGCCGCAACGCCGGTCCCCCTCTCTTCCTGTCCCACACCTGCCGCCCCGCCCGCCCCCGGCACGGCTCCCGGAGCGGCGAGCCCCGGTGGAAGATCAACGCTTCCGACCGCCACCCCTGCGCCCGAGTCCCCCGTCACACCGCCAGGGCGGGCGGCATCCACAGCGACGCCGGCACCGCTGACGGGCACGGCACCGACAGCCACCACCCGGTCAGACGGTCCTGTTCCAGCCCCTGCTCCGGGGGCGGCCCCCGTTCCCCCGAAGGAGACGCCGGTACCGGGTGAGTCCGGGGGGCACGGCACACCGATGAAGGCAGCTTCGGGTTCGACGCCGCCATCCGCTGCACAGCCCGCCGCGAAGGCACCGGCTCCCGCGTCCAGGAAGATCGTCTGCAAGAACTGCGGTTCGCCCGTCACCGTCGCCGAAGCGAAGGCGAGCCAGCTCTTCGTTTCCAGGACCCTCTGCAAACGCTGCCTCCAGAAGATCTAGGAGAACCAGTCCGTGCCCGGCCGACGCCAGCTGCTCAAGTGGGATGAGACCCTCTTTCGCGACCCCGAGGTCTTCGATCCCGACTTCGTTCCCGAACAGTTCAACTTCAGGGAGGAGCAGACCAGGGAACTCGCCTTCCAGCTCCGTCCCGGACTCCATGGCGCCCGGCCGATGAACACCGTCTGCCGCGGGCTTCCCGGGACGGGAAAGACCACGACCGTCCGCAGGCTCTTCACCGAGATCGAGGAGACCACGAGGTCGCTCGTGCCGGTCTACGTCAACTGTCAGATCGACAACACCACGTTCGGGATCATCTCCGAGGTCTACCACCGGCTCTCGGGTCACCTCCCACGCGCCTCCGGAACCTCGACGAAGAAGGTCTTCGACGCGGTCGCGCGGATCCTCGAGCGCGAGCACCGGGTGCTCGTGGTTGCGCTCGACGATGCCAACTACCTCCTCTACGAGAACGAGCTGAACCGGGTGCTCTACTCGCTGTTGCGGACCCACGAGGTCTACCCGGGCACGAAGATCGGTGTGATCGTGATCCTCTCCGACCTCGCGGTGAACCTCGCCGAGCGGCTCGACGCGCGGGTCCACTCCATCTTCCGCCCCGGAGAGGTCTACTTCTCCCCCTACTCTACCGCAGAGGTCGAGGAGATCCTGGACGCGCGGGCCCGCCAGGGCTTCTATCCCAACGTCCTCTCCCCCGAGATGCTCTCGCTCGTCGTCGACCAGACGATGAAGGGGGGGGACCTGCGGGTCGGCATCGACCTCCTCAAGCGGGCCGGGATCGCCGCGGAGATGGATGGGCGGCGGCGGATCGAGGAGGAGGACGTCATGCGTGCGTATGCCGCCTCGAGGTTCCTCCACCTCGATGCGGTGATCAGGACGCTGCAGGAGGAGGAGAAGAGCCTGCTTCGGCTCCTCGCCGAGAACCAGTCCGACGGTGAGGAGCTGACCGGCGGTGAGTTCTTCGAACGGATCAAGCCGTCACTCCCGCTCGGGTACACACGCTACTATGAGATCCTGACCAAGCTCGAGGCGATGCGGCTCATCGACGTCCACTACCGGTCGGGACGGGGGCGCTCCCGGGTGATCACCCTCCGGTACGAAGCCGACCAGATTCTGCTCCGGTTGGGATAGCCCGAACGGTTTTGGCAAGTCTTATCTCTTTTGCAACCGTCCTTATTGGCATACGGGGGTTCTGCTTGTGCTCAGCGTAAACGAACTGGCATTGGAGATATTTGAGAACCTGGCTGAATTCGCGGAGGAGTTCAACGCCGCCTACCACGAGCTCGGAAACGGGGCCCGGATCGTCGACTGCGGTGTCAGCACCCGGGGGGGATACGCCGCCGGGCGTGCCTTCACCGAGATCTGCATGGGCGGTCTGGGGGAGGTCGACTTCACGATGGGCGAGATCCGGGGTGTCCCGATGCCCTTCATCGAGGTCAACACCGACTTCCCGTCGATCGCCTGTCTCGGCGCTCAGAAGGCCGGATGGACCGTCAAGGTCGGGAACTACTTCGCGATGGGCTCGGGTCCGGCGCGGGCGCTCTCGCTCAAACCGAAACACACCTACGAGGTGATCGGGTACGAGGACGACTTCGACTCTGCCGTGATCGCGCTCGAGTCCGACCACCTGCCGAACGGCGAGGTGATGGAGAAGATCGCGTCCGAATGCCACGTCGACGTCGGCAACGTCTGCGCGGTTGTCGCCCCGACGGCATCCCTCGTCGGCTCGATCCAGGTCTCCGGCCGCTGTGTCGAGACGGCGATCTACAAGCTGAACGAGCTCGGGTTCGACACGACCAAGATCTCCGCCGCAATCGGCACCGCACCGGTGCCGCCGGTCAAGAAGGACGCGACGAAGGCCATGGGAACGACCAACGACGCGACCATCTATCACGGGAGGATCATGCTCACGATGCGTGCGCCCGAGATCAGGGACTACCTCGACCGGATCCCGTCCAATAAGTCCAAGGGGTACGGCAAGCCGTTCTACGAGATCTTCAAGGAGGCGAACTTCGACTTCTACCAGATCGACACCTCCCTCTTCTCGCCGGCGGAGGTCGTCATCAACGAGCTCGACGAGGGCGTCGTCTACCATGTCGGCGCAGTCAACCCCGAAGTGACCCTGAAGTCGTTTGGACTCCTCTGAACACTCTTTTTTACTAACTCGCAACGTACTGCTTTCTGTTCTTCCCCCGGGGTTCTCTGGGACACACCGGTACATCGGCCCGTCTCCACCTGAATGCCCGAACGCGATTTTCCGATCGCTGCCCGGGACCGTCCCGCGGAGGGGTTGTCTTTGGCTGCACCTTTGGTTCCACCCCCCGTTACCGAGGGGGAGCGGGTGGTTCCGGCATATCGCGCCGATCAATCAGGGGCGCCGGTTCGACACCGCGATCGCCTCTCCCGGCAGACCGTCGTTCACCGTATCGTGATACCGGACCTGCCGTCATGCAGCGACGCGGGCGCCGTTCCTGGGCGGCGGAAAAAAAGGAACCCTTTGACGGCACGGGATGGGGGACAGCTGGAAACAAGTTCGTTCGGCCGTTATGCTGCAGCGGGAAGACGTCCGAGGATATACGCGAGGAGAAACAGGAGCAGCCCGTTGCAGAAGAGGATCACCGCCACCACCATGCCGGGGATGAGCCCCGGAAGCAGCATGGAGACGCCGAAGAGGACCCCGACGAGGTTGAGCACGGTCTGGGTCACGAGCAGGTGTACGAGGGGCGCAGGGATTCCGGCGGGCAGGGTTGGCCGGTTGTCTCTCTGCATGACCATCGGCCCGAGGCGCAGGGCCAGCGGGACGACCCCGCCGGCGATGTTGAGCACCGCGAGCATGATCCGGAGCAGGTCGGTCAGGATCCCCGGTACGATGCAGGAGAAGACACCGAGGGAGACGAAGACAAGGCCCACCAGCACGACCGGCCAGGAGCGCCGGAACTGGCCGACCGGCGTCTCGCCCACCCCAAGCACCTGGATGGCCATGATGACGAGCAGGAGGCCGAACTGGCCGTCGGGTGAGAATAAAAGGAGCCCAAGGTTGATGGGTACCAGAAGGACCGCGAGGAATGCAAGGAGGACGCCGAGGAAGATGAGCAGCGCAGTCGTGAACGGAAGGGGGGCGTCCCGGAAGAAGAACGAACGGCGATGCCTCTTTTCGTCTGCCTTCACCCGGGATGCCACCGGGTATGTGCGTTCCGTGACCTCGACGCACCACGCCAGGTAAAAGAGGCTCGCTCCATCGATGATGAGCAGGACCGAGGTGAGCATGTCGTTCGTGAGGGCAGGCACCAGTGTGATCAGCCCGAGAACGAACGCCATCACGTACACGAGTCCGCAGGCGACGGTGAGATGCCGCAGGATCCCCGGTATGGTGATCCAGATGGCCGCTCTCTGGCGGTCGAGCACCAGCTGGAAGAACTGGACTGCTCCCCCGAATGCGAGGATAACGCCAACGAGGATGCGGATGATCGATGAGAGCAACCCGGGGATGAAGCAGGCGCTCATTCCGAGGACTGCAGCGGCGATCCCGATGAGGATGACCAGCCAAGAACGCCTGATCCCGCCGAAGGGTGTCTTTCCCAGCGTAATCACCTGCAGAGCGACGATCACGAGGAAGAGCCCGTACGTGCTGTCCGGCGCATACGGCAGGTCCCCGGTATGGATCCTGAACAGCAGCAATCCGAAAAGGAGCATGAAGACGGACAGAACGAGGAGGATCACGGGCTCGAGCGTGAAGGTAAATTCCCGTCTCTGTCGTAATCCAGGTTCCGGGGTGTGCGTGGGATCGGAGGTCGCGCGGGCCATATCAGGTCTGCCAGCCGGGATCTCGGCTCCGGCCTGAACCATACCCATTTCTTCTGGCGGGACTATATCTGGGTATCGTTTTTTTTGGATCAGGAAAAAGCGGTGACCGGGATGCGGCGTGATGCCCCGTCATCGCCTCTGTTCCGGTGGATCCTCGCGTGGGGCCTGTCGGGTTCAACCCGGTGACGTGCTTCGACGCCGGTCCGGAATCGGTAGCCGAACGGTGACATCGTCCCTTCTCCACCGATCCTCGGGGATCCATCGCCGGGTCCGTGCCTGGTCACCGTGAAGGTGTCGGCAGTCAGAGGACCGGTATCGGACGCCGTGAACGGGGGATCCGGGATCATGACCTTGTGGATATACATACCGAGTGCATCGAGCGGCAACCGATCGTCCGGCCCGGGGAGTCCTCGAGCGCACGGGTGTCGGACGGTCGGCCCCCCGAGCCCGGATCGACGACCAATCGGAGCTCCTGGCGGTGTACCGGAGAGGATCACGAACAGGGACCCCTTCACCGGCCTGACATCGGATCGTATCCCCGGAGCTACCGGACCACCACTACCTCCCGGGCAGTCCTGCAGGCATGGTCGGAGCGGGTTCGGGGCGACCATCCTGGCTGGTACCGTTCCAGTACATCCAGAAGAGACGAAACATCGTCAATGTCTGGTCAATCGTTCCCGCGATCCCGTTATGCGGGTTCCGCGAGCGGCGATGACCCCCGACTTCCGGGGGATGAAGGTATCCCCGAACCTCTTCACCCGAAGGGATCAACAAAATGTGCTCATGGGAGACATTCTTTCGCCTCCCTCGCCAGAAATTTGAGCGGTTACCGCTTACGGCAGGAGACGTCCATCACGCCATGCCGGATACGGTAATGGCTGTGCCGGATGTCGATCGGGACCGGCAGATCGATCTCAGCCACCCGGTCGTCCATCACGATCCGGATCTGCCGGGGTGTGATATCGACGTACGGGGCGGTTCGGAGGTCTGCCGGCACCCTGGCGGTGACGAAGACCTCCTCACCTCCCTCCACGCACTCGTAGTCGATCACGCCGTCATCGTCCCCAGTCTCCTGCCCGAAGGGGTCGCCGCGGGGGGGGCTGGTCCTGCCCGTTCCTGTCATGACGGTGAAACCGACCACCTGCCCCGGTTCCGGTTGCGGCAGGTTCCGGAGCAGGTGTTCGAGGAGTCGCGCAATGTTACGGTAGATATCGTCGTCACTGTTACTCGGCATCGGCACCACACAGACGGTACTGGGATCCTTCAGCCCGGACGACCCCCGCGGACTGGAGGTGCGCCAGGCGGCTGTTCAGTTCATTCACCGGGAGCCCGGTCAGTTCCATCAGGGCTTCGACAGTCGGCGCCCCGAACGATAGTGCAAGTAAAAGATCGATGTCTGTCTCGTTCTGGATTATTCCCTCACCGCACTTAACGAGATCGGTCAGCTTCTGATCGATCTCGCGGTCGATTCCGTCCAGGTTTGCGAGGAGATGCTCCCGCGTCTCGAGGAGCCTGCGCATCTGGAGGAGACGGTGCGTCAACAGCGCCATCCTCCCGGGAGGGGCGATGGCGGGTTGTCCGGCACGTGTCACGCGGACGGCGATGGAGACGTCGAGTTCCTGATAGAGGTAGTAGTACTTCCGCCTCCGTTCGTCCAGGCTGAACCCGATCAGCCGCTCGCGCTCCAGCAGGGCCAGGTGTTCGATCACGACCTTGGGGGAGAGGAGAAGCCTGTCAGCGATCTCGGTCACGTAACAGGGCTTCTGATGGAGGAGATCAAGGATCCGCCGCCGGTTCCGGTTGCCGAGCAGGTCGAGAAGACGCGAGATGTCATCGTGCTCGAGCATTACTTACCTAAAGTAAGAGATAAAAATATAAAAGATTTATTGCTCAAACATCCGGTAGTTCGGTGCCTCATCCGTGATCAGAATGTTGTGAGGGTGACTCTCGCCGAACCCCGCGGACGTGATCCGCACGAACCGTCCACGCTCGCGGAGTTCGCGGATCGTGGCAGACCCGGTGTACCCCATGGACGACTTCAGGCCGCCGACGAGCTGGTAGATCGTGTCCGAGACGCGGCCGACATACGGGGTCGCACCCTCGACACCTTCCGGGACGAACTTGGTCCGGCCGATCTCCTTCTTCTGGAAATACCGGTCCGAGGACTGGCCGGTCGTCATCACGCCGAGCGAGCCCATCCCGCGGTACTGCTTGTACCTCCGGCCCTTGATCGCAACAATCCTGCCCGGTGACTCGTCGGTCCCCGCGAGGAGCGAGCCGAGCATCACCGATTCTGCCCCGGCGGCGATCGCCTTTGCGATGTCACCCGAGAACCTCACGCCACCGTCGGCACAGACGGGGACATCGGCAGGCCCCGCGATCTCTGCGACCGCCGCGATCGCGCTGATCTGCGGGACGCCGACGCCAGCGACGATCCGGGTCGTGCAGATGGAGCCGGGACCGATCCCGACCTTGATGCCGTCCACGGTCCCGACGAGGGCCTCGGCAGCGGCGCGGGTCGCAATGTTACCGGCCATGACGTCGACATCGACCGAGCCCTTGATCTCCTGGACGGCTCGGACAACGTTCAGGTTATGACCGTGGGCGCAGTCAACCACGAGCGCGTCCACGCCCGCCTCGACGAGCGCCATCGCCCGCGCGTGGTCGAACGGGCCGACAGCTGCCGCCACCCGAAGGTTACCGTTCCGGTCCCTGATCGCGCGTGGGTACTGGCGTTTCTCCAGCACGTCCTGCATCGTGATGATCCCGACCAGATGGCCCTTCTCGTCCGTCACCGGCAACCGCTCGACCTTGTTGGTGTACATCGTCTCGAGTGCGTCCTCCATCGTGAACGACTCGTCGGCCGTGATCGGCGACGGGGTCATGATCGCCCGGATCGACTCACGACCCCGCCGGTTCGCGATCGCGCGGACGTCGCGACGCGAGACGATCCCGATCACCCGGTCCGACTCGTCCACGACCGGCACCCCGCCGATCCCGTGCCGGCTCATCAACGCCTCGACCTCTGCAACGGTCGCATCGGGACGTACGGACTGTACCTGGCGTTCGACCAGCTCTTCCGCCTGCTTGACCAGCACCACGTTCCTGCACTCGTCCTCGACCGGAAGGTTCCGGTGGATCACTCCGATCCCACCCTCGCGCGCGATCGCGATCGCCATCGCCGCCTCGGTCACCGTATCCATCGCCGCCGAGACGAGCGGTATGTTCAGCGGGATCCCCCGCGAGAACCTGGAGGTGACATCGGCCTGGTCAGGCTCCACCCAGGACGCCGCCGGCTCCAGCAGCACGTCGTCGAAGGTGAGGGCCAGGGGGGCATTCTCGATCTTGGAAGCGAACATGGATGCTCACCTGATCGCCGCGATCGCCCGGAGGACGAGTTCTTCCTGCACATTTCCGTTCCTGTCTCCACCGCAGACCATGCCCCGCACCCCGATGATATCGGGTTCGATCCTCCGGAGCGTCGGCAGGTCGTCGAAGGTGAGGGAACCGGCGAGGGCGACGCCGAGCCCGGCGTCGTGGCCGAGCTCGACGAACCGGGAGAGGGTGCCCTCGTCCATGAACTCGAAGGTGGACCGCCCATCCTTCTTCCCCGTGTCCACCATCACCAGGTCAGCACCCGCCTCGGCGGCGAGCGGGACCACCGAGAACGGAGAGACGGTGCCGAGCCGCTCAAAATCGGAGTAGGCAGCGATGACGACCTTCTTCGCGGGGTAACTCTCCTTGACCGCACGCACCACCGCTTTCGCAAGGCACTCCGCCTGGTCCAGCGCGTCGACCATCAGTCCGCACTTGATGTAGTCTGCGCCGGCTGCGGCGGCACCGAGGGCGGTGAGGGCGGCGCCACCGGGCCTGTTGTCAAAGTCCCCGATCGCGGCCGACACCGGCTTATCGGTCATCTTAGCGATCGCCCGGATGACCCAGGGGAAGTTTGCGCCGAGCGACCCTTCCGCGGGCCTCTTGACATCGATGATGTCGGCAGCGGACGCGGAGCGGGCCTCTTCCAGGCTGCTCGGGCTGACAAGCAGTTGCATAGAGCTGATATACACGCACCCGTTAATAGGGGTTCCGAATAGGAGGGCCCTTGTATGCAGGGAGGGAGAGGAAAAGCATCTCATCTCGGCACGCGAGATCGATCTGGGAACGCATGAACCTGATACTCGCTCTGGACCTGAAGGGAGGGGTCGTCGTCCATGGGCGCTCCGGTGCCCGCGAATCCTACCGTCCCCTCGACTGGGGGCTCTCGTCCTCCGCCGAGCCTGCCGCCTATCTCGCGGCGCTCAGGCCCCGGCACCTCTATATCGCTGATCTCGACCGGATCGGCGGGACCGGCGACCACGACGGGACGATCAGGGACCTCGCCCGCCAGGTCGAGACCTGTTACGTGGATGCAGGGTTCCGTTCGATGGACGAGTGCCGGAACGCGAGGGGGTTCATCGCAGTGCTCGGAACCGAGACCGCGGGGGAGGTGCTCGGTGACTGCCCCCGGGCGCTCCTCTCCCTCGACTGCCGCGACGGTCTCGTTACTCCCTGGGGCGAGGACCCCGTCCGGTCCCTCTTAAGGGTCCGGCACCTCGCCTTTGCCGGTCACCTCCTCCTCGATATCAGCGCGGTCGGCACGGGGCGGGGACTGGACCCGGACCTGCTCGCACGCGTCAGGGCCGCCTCGGAGCGGCCCCTCTTCTACGGCGGGGGTGTCCGGAGCACTGCGGACCTCGACCTGCTCCGGGACGCTGGGTTCGACGGGGCGATCGTCGCCACCGCGGTGCACCGTGGTTGCATCCCGCTCGACGCGATAAGGAGCGGCCGATGGTCCTGATCACCCTCGAAGGGATCGACGGGACGGGCAAGACGACGCTGATCACACGCCTCCTCCACCAGCTCGTCGACCTTGAGCCGGTCTTCACCCGTGAACCGACCTCCGGCTGGACCGGGCGCGCCGTCAGGCGGGGGATCGCCGAGGAGGTCGACCCGGTCGCCGAGGCGCTCCTCTTCGCCGCGGACCACGCCGTGCATCTCGCATCCGTCGTCCGCCCGGCGCTCGCCGAAGGGAGACCCGTCATCTCGGACCGGTACTCGGACTCGCGGTACGCCTACCAGTCGGTGGTCCTCGAGGGTCACCTCGACGACCCCCTCGCCTGGCTCCGCAACCTGCACGCCGGCTGGACCATCCCCCCCGACCAGACCTATCTCCTTCTACTCCCGGTCGATCAGGCGGTCCGCCGGCTGGGCGGAAAGCACCGCAGGCGGGAGCACTTCGAACAGGCGGAGGTGCTCCGGAGGGTCCAGGAGGCCTATATCGCGCTCGCCGAGGCCGAACCCTGGCGCTTCGTTCTGGTGGACGCCACAAAGGAAAAAAGAGAGATCGCCCGGTTCGTCGAGGCCGGGATCAGGAGGACCGTCGAACGGTCACGAGCACGTCGCCGACCGTGATCACGTCCACCTGTTCTCCCCCGACGAGCGTGGCGTAGACCGGCACGAAGGCCCCCTCGGGGACCGGAACCTCGACGCCGTTCACCGTGACGGTGGTGATCGGTGCTTCGAGCATCTCCTTCGGGAGCGCCCGTATGGCCTCCATGAAGGCCGCCGCGTCCTTCCGGAAGGTCTTCCCCACGATCGCCGGTTCGAACTTCACGTCCACGACTGCGCGCGAGAGCCCGCCGGTCCCGACCTGCCAGTGCACGAACGCATTCAGGGCTCGGCCCGCGTCTCCACCATCCTCGATAGGACGCGGGGCCATCACCGTCACCTCGCCGAGCGGTGCGTTCAGGGCCATCCCCTGCTCATGCTTGAACCGACGAAGCTCCGCGACGATCCGGGTGACGAGCTCCCCGTCCTCGAGCGCCTGCCCGTCATGGAAGGAGAAGTCGGGCCATGACTGGGCATGGACGGACCCTCGTCCCAGATGCGAGAAGACCTCCTCCGCGAACGAAGGGATATACGGCGCAAGGAGCCGGCAGAGGACGTCCAGTGTGATCTCGAGGGTGCGTACGGCACTCGCGCGCCCCTCGCCCTCGCCGTAGAGCCGACCCTTGACCAGCTCGATGTACTCGTCGGCCAGCACCTCCCACGCGAACTCCCGGATCGCTTTCAGGCCGCGGTCGAACTGGTAGCCCTCCATCGCCTCCGTCACCTCGGCGACACAGTCCGAGAGCCGGGACAGGAGCCAGCGGTCCGCGAGGAGCGTCGGCTCGGTCGCCTCGCCGGGCTCGCCCTTCCGGAGCTGGAGCAGGGAGAAGCGGGCGATGTTCCAGAGTTTGGTCTGGAACCGCGAGGCGGCGATCACATCGTTCCAGTTGAACTGGATGTCCGAGCCGGTCGCCGCGCCGGCTGCCGCCCACTGACGGAGGGCGTCGGCCCCGTACTTCTCCAGAATCTCCTCGGGAGCGATGATGTTGCCCCGGGACTTCGACATCTTGAAGCCGTCCTCACCGAGGACCATGCCGTTCACCAGGATCTGCTCCCAGGGTTTCTCGCCCGTCAGGGCGAGGGAACGAAGGATCGTGTAGAAGGCCCAGGTCCGGATGATATCGTGGCCCTGCGGCCGGATCTGAGCCGGAAAGAGTGGCGGGCGGGGTGTAACGCCGTCCCACCCGGTCACGTTCATGACCGAGATCGACGAGTCCATCCATGTGTCGAGCACGTCCGTCTCACCTTCGAACCGCGTCGAACCACAGACCGGGCATGGGGTCTGCGGGAGGTCGATCGTCGGGTCGATCGGCAGGTCCGCGACGCTCGGCAGGATCATCTCGCCGCAGTCACGGCAGAACCAGACCGGAATCGGGGTTGCGAAGATCCGCTGGCGGGAGATGCACCAGTCCCACTCCATCTTGCCGACCCAGTCCTCCATCCTGAGAAGCATATGCTCCGGCACCCAGCGGAGCTGCCGTGCCGCTGCGAGGATCGCCTCCGGATCGACCCGGACGAACCACTGCCGCTCTGAGAGGATCTCGATCGGGGTCTTGCAGCGCCAGCAGGTCCCGACCCGCTGCTCCAGGGGCTCCTGCCGCTTCAGGATCCCGGAGGCGGCCATTGCAGCCAGGATCGCCTCCCGGCACTCGGATGCGGTCATCCCCTCGTACCCGCTGGCGAGTGCGGTCATGTGTCCGGTGGAGTCGATCGCCGGGCGCAGGTCCAGGTTGTGCGTCTTCCACCAGACGACGTCCTGCTTGTCCCCGAAGGTACAGATCATAACGGCTCCCGAACCGAAGGCGGGGTCGACCGCCTCGTCCTGGATCACCGGCACCTCGTGCCCGAACAGGGGGACACGAAGTGTTCGGCCTGCGATGGAGGAGTACCGTTCGTCCCCGGGGTGAACGGCCACAGCGACGCAGGCGGCGAGGAGCTCGGGGCGCGTCGTCGCGATCTCGATGCCGTCGAAGTCAAAGTAGTTGAGTTTCGTCTCTCTCCCTTCGTACTGCACCTCGGCAAACGCGATCGCAGTCTCGCAGCGGGTGCAGAAGTTGACCGGGTGCTCTGAACGATAGATGTACCCCTCGCGGAGCATCCGGAGGAAGGATGCCTGGGTCTTCCGGTAGTAGGCCGGGAGCATCGTGATGTATTCGTTGGACCAGTCGATCGAGAAGGCCATCCGGCGCATGGTCCGGCGCATCAGGTCGATGTTCTTCGCCGTCAGCTCCCGGCAGAGGCGCCGGAACTCCTCGCGCGGCAGATCATTCTTGGTGATCCCCTGCTGCTCCTCCACCTTCACCTCGGTTGGAAGGCCATGGCAGTCCCATCCCTGGGGGAACATCACGTTGTAACCCTGCATCCGCTTGAACCGGGCGAAGAAGTCGATGTAGCACCAGTTCAGTGCATTGCCGATGTGAAAGTTGCCGGTCGGATACGGGGGCGGGGTGTCGATGATGAACCGGGGCCGGTCCGAGTCCCGGGAGAAGTAGTAGTCCTCATCGCGCCAGTGCGCCTGCCAACGCTCCTCGACGGCACATGCGTCGTAGGCCTTGGGCAGTTCGGGATGGGTCGACATCGGAAGAGATCTTGCCGCTCTATCGACATTACAGTATCGAACCCGGGAACCGAAGTTTCTTCATAATCCGGCGCGAATCATTGGAGAATGATGAGGCAGACCGGCACCCTTCTCGGCACCCTGATCGGCCTTGCCGCAATCGCCTTCGCCCCGTTCATCACCCCTGGGTGGGCGCTCGCCGGCGTGGTGATCCTCGCCTGCCTTCTGGTGCTCGCCGTCTTTCGCGAGCCTTATCCGACCGCACCGATCATGGTACTGGCTGTCCTCTTCGGGCTTCAGGTGATTCCGCTCCTCGTCTTCGCCCTCACCCTCGCGATCATGCTCTCGGGGGAGCTTGCCGCCCGTTATGCCGATGGGACCCTCTACACCCGGCGCGGTCGCCGCCCTGAGACGAAGCGCCGGCTCTCGGCGGGCGAGATGCCCCCGGCGTACCTCTGGTTTATCGGGGTCTCGCTCGTTGCCGGACTCGTCGTCTCCTGGACACTGGGTCGTTCGGATCCCCTTCTCGTCCTGATGGGCGTCACGGTCGCCCTCCTCCTGAAGGCGATCCTGGAGGACCGGGAGGACGCCTTCATGGTCGAGATGCTCGGGGTTGCGATGACGATCTACCTCTTCGACGACCTCGACTTCACGGTCGATACGATGAACCTGATCGCCGCCGCCATCCTCGCCTTCTCGTTCGGTTACTTCGCCTACCGGGCACGGGCGATGGACCTCTCGGGCCTCTTCTCCGGCGCCCTCATCGGCATCATCCTGATCGTCTTTGCGGACGTGCGATGGTTCCTGGTCCTCCTGATCTTCTTCGCGCTCGGTTCGGGGACGACACGCTACCGGTTCGACTACAAGCGGCGGATCGGGGTCGAGGAGGGTAAGAGTGGTGTCCGGGGGTACCGGAACGTCTTCGCGAACGCAATCGTCCCGGCGATCGCGGCCGTCCTCTTCGGTGTGACCCATCATCCGGCATTCATCGCCCTCTTTCTGGGATCGGTGGCCACTGCGGCGGCCGATACGGTCGCCTCCGAGATCGGGGTGACCGGTGCGAGCCCTTACCTGATCACGACCTTCGAGCGGGTCCGTCCCGGGACCAACGGCGGTGTGACCCTCGTGGGTGAGGTCGTCGCCTGCATCGCCGCCCTCATCATCGGGCTCGTCGCCTTCACCGTCGGGATCGCCGACCCCGGATTAATCCTCGTCACCCTCCTCGCGGGCTTCGTGGGGACGAACGTGGACTCGATCGTCGGTGCCCTCTTCGAGAACCGGGGACTGGTCGGCAACTCGGGGACGAACCTGGTCGCGACGATCGGAGGAGGTCTCTTCGCGATGGTCTTCTACCTGCACTGAACCGGGGACCGCCCGCTACAGTATCGCCAGGCGCCGTCGCCGTCTTTTTCATCATCTCCTGATGCATGTAAGGCATCCTGCGCTCCCGGTCCACAGGTTCGCCCTTCGGCCGGACCCCTCATATATCACGCTTCTGAATCCGATGCATGGACATAAACGACAGCGAAGAGAGCCGGCGGGGGGACCTGGACTGGTGCCTCCGACTGATCGACATGTACGAATCGGATCTCATCCGGCTGCTGGAGACGGGGGCAGGCTCCCGGAGCACCCTTTCCGGAATCCGGAGCGAGTGCGAGACCTACCGGAGGCGGGCCCACCGGACGTTCGGGTTCCCGTGCCCGGGAGAGGATCGGACGCCCCCTCGGTCCTGAGCGCCGCCTGCCGCCCCCTCCCTGGATCTGTCACCAGGGATGCGGACGGGTGTGACGGTACCGAGGGATGGCGGTGTCACGGAGCAGCGGCCGACGGGGAGGGCTCATCCATGCCCGAACAGGAACGAACTGGAGGGCTTCGGCAGGGTTTTGGTCCCCACACCCTCGGAGGACGAGCTACCCCGCGGCACGCGATGTCAACCTGAATGCGGGCTTCGACGTCACGGAAAACGCCAGGCATCCGGAGCTCTCGTCGGACTGCACCGGCCCCCCATGGGGTACGGGGCCGGATGCTGACGGGTGAGGGGACAGGGATACGCCCCGGACACGCGGTCGGGGCACGCTGGGAGGTAGGGGGGAGTTCGCCATGGACTTCCCCGCACGACCCCGCATCCGGCCCCCGATCGGGACGAGCGGAACTGGTGGCCCGAAAGGAGCCGCGCATCCGCGACTGGGGCACCTCACTCCTCAATATCGGCCGGGAAGAACCGTCGGGCGATCGGTAGCAGCACCCGGGTTCTCAGCCCTCCGAGTGTGCGCCGTACCTTTGCCAGCTCGTCGGGGATCGCGATCCCCTGCGGGCAGGCCCTGATGCACCTGCCGCACCCGCGACAGAGCGCGGCATCCCCGCGTTCTCCCATGCCTCCCATCAGGTTCATGCCGTACATACCGCGGGTGAAGAGACGGTTCTGGCCGGTGCTGTAGAGGTTATAGAAGTAGAAGCACTGTGGGATGTTCACCCCCTCCGGGCAGGGAAGGCAGTAGCCGCATCCGGTGCAACCGACTCTCATTGACCGCCGGTAGACGGAGGCGACCCGCTCGATCGTCTCGAGCTCGGCGGGCGCCATCGCGCCGGGAAGGGCGTCCTCGCAGGTCGCCAGGTTCTCTTCGATGTGGCGCTCGTCGTTCATCCCGGAGAGGACGACGGTCACCTCGGGGTGGTTCCAGACCCAGCGGAGCCCCCATGCCGCGGGCGAACGGTCGTATCCGCTCTGATGGTAGATTGCCCTGACCTCCTCCGGGAGGTTCGAGGCGAGCATCCCGCCCCGGAGCGGTTCCATCACCATCACCGCGATCCTCCGACCGGCGGCATACCGGAGCCCTTCGGTCCCCGCCTGGGTCTCTTGATCCAGGAAGTTGTACTGGATCTGGCAGACGATCCAGTCATAGGAGTCGATGACCTCCCTGAAGGTCCGCAGATCCCCGTGGTACGAGAACCCCGTGTTCACGATCCGACCCGATGCCTTCGCCGCGTCGAGGAACTCCAGGACGCCCAGACCCTCGAGATGCGCCCAGCTCTTCGCATCGAGCGCATGGAGCAGGTAGTAGTCGATCCGGTCGGTCTGGAGTTTCTTTAACTGAACATCGAGGATCCGATCCATCTGCTCGCGCGTCCTGACGGCAGACGGCGGCAGCTTGGTTGCGAGTTTGACCCGTTCGCGGTACCCGTCCCCGAGCGCGCGCCCGAGGAATCGTTCGCTCTCGCCCCCGTGATAGGGGACAGCGGTGTCGACGTAGTTGACGCCGCGATCGATCGCACTCCTGAGCTGTCGCGTGGCACGCTCCTCGTCGATCCGTCCCCGCCTGGTGGGAAGACGCATCGCGCCGTACCCGAGGGCAGAGAGCCGGTCACCGTTCTTCGGCACGGTCCTGTACTGCATCGCGATCACACCGCCGGCGGTCTTCAAGACCGTCCACTTCAGGCCGGTTGGATGAGGGAGGAGATAAGGCGATGGTTCGGCCCTCAGCGTTAAAGTTTCCCCGCATAAACGACCACCGTCCTGTTCAAAGAAAAGGATGATATGTATTCGTCAGGGGAAGTCAACGATATCGTAGCACTCGGGGAGGACGCGCTCCTGGGCGATCGGCGTCTTCTCGAACGTCACGAATTCGCTGGACCGACCCCATAAGTCCGCCATCGTCATGTTCTGCTGTGCGCTCGTCTCGAAAAGTGCCGTCTCGTTCACTCCGCCGATCAGCATAAACGAACGGTATACGTGGGGATATCCCTCCGCCCCGAGGAACGAGGCGTCACCCTTCACCACCTGAAAATGAAGGTGCGGGAGGTCGGAGTTACCGGAGTTGCCCACCGTTCCGAGCACCTGACCCTCGTGCACGACATCGCCCGCCTTCACCCGGACGCTGCCCGGAACCATGTGACCGTAACAGGCATACGTCCCGTTCCCGATCTCCAGGATCACGGAGTTACCGGCGAGTTCCCCGATCTCCAGGTGCCGTGAAGCGTAGATGGTCTCGATATCCGAAAGACCGTCGAGGGCGGCAATCACCGTTCCATCGGCGACCGCATAGCACTCCGCACCGTACCCGACGTAGTTCTTCGCCAGGCTCGCGTTGCCGTTTGCAACATTCCCCGTGTGGGGATCGACCCGGATCCAGTCCTGGGCGAACCGCTGGGGGACCCGCGTCACCCCGCCGAGCGTGATCTGCCCCAGGAAGTGGTGGGTGAACGGTGAGGTGGTCTCCAGGGCCACCCAGCCCGGACCGCGCAACGGCGAGCCGATCACGACCGGGCGAAGGTCTTGTGCGACGGCGACCTCGCCGGCGGTGACCGTGAGTAAAGAAAGCCCCTCTGATGTCCGGTTCAGCGTGACGCGGTGGACCAGTCGGTCCGGCACCGCGCCGGGGGCCACGGAGAACCAGATGGAGACCCGGGGATAGACGAGCTTGCCGGTTCCGTTCTGCAGTTCCCCTGCGGTGGGTGGTGGGACGGCGGCGGGATGGTAGAGCGCCGGGAGGAGTGTGCTGTTGATGGAATAAAGCACCGCGCCTGTCGCCTGGTCGAGCACCTCCACCCCTTCGATCACCGGAGTGGTATCTTCAGCCGGGTGCATCTCAAGTTCGTACGCGATGTTCATCCCCTCACGGCTCGCCACCGGGACGGGCGGATACGGCACGGAGAAGTTCGCGCCGGCAACTCCGTGAGTGGGATTCGCTGTGCCGGAAGCAGCGTTCGTGTCGGTGACGGGCTGCGTACACCCGGCACAGAGGAGGAGGCCGATGAAGAGGACGGTCAGAAAAGATCGTGGCAGGATGACCATGGAACTACCCTGATGAAGCTATCGATGCAGCCGGATAAATAGCATGGCCTTTCCCGTCGTCCTCCCTCTCCGGCCCCCGGGCAGCGGATATCCGGCCGGAGCGGGTGCGGGTGATCGCATCCGTTGCCAGGCGGAACGGATCGGGCTCGACCCCCACCGCCGGGACGGTGCCGTTCACCGCCCGGTTCTTCCACGAGTCGATCGGCTGACCCGCCGCTGGTCTCCCGTTACAGTCGTAGGTTGAAACCGGCACCGTTCATTCTCTGTTCTGTTCGATCTCCGCCCGTGATGGTCCTTGCTGCGCGCGGACTCCGTTGGGCTCGCCGTATCGACGTACCCCTGCCCGGGCATGGTCTGTCGCCTGTCAGGCGACGACCCTGTGAGACTCACTGTCCGGTACAGACCCGGTGCATTCTCGAGAACCCGGAACCTCCGGGTCACTGGGGCAGGCGCCGTGGGGATGCAGGAAGCTGCAGGAGTCGCGGTGACCCGGGTGCAGAGAGAGGGTTCATCGGTCTCCCCTGCGTGACGTCTTCCCCCTGACGGTCGCCCGCACCAGGGGGAGTCTGGCCTCAGCGAAGGGGTTCGAGCGGGTACCTGGCGCAGAGCGCCTCCCGGATCAGGTCCTCCCCCTCGTGCCAGTAGAGGTCGTCGTGACCGGTCCAGGCAGGCAGACCGCGGATCACGACCGCGGGAACCCCGTTGTTGCTCTCTCCCATCACGAGGTTCGCAAAACCAGCGCATTCGTCGACGACTGCCTCCTCGGTGATCTGGAGGGTGTGGCCGAAGAGATCGGTGTCCCCCCGGAAGTCGCGGATCGCCGTCAGTCCGGACCAGCCGATCGCGTGCCCCGTCTGACCACGCCGGAAGGCCCGTCCGCAGGTATCGGTCACGATCACCCCGATCCGGGCTCCGGAGAGCGCCTCCAGCGACGCACGAAGTTCTCCTGCGGCTCCCATCGGGTCCGGGGGCAACAGAATCACCTGTCCCCCGTCGACGTTGCTCTGGTCAACACCGGCCCGGACGCCGATGTGACCGTGCGGCAGGACCGAGAGGACAAACGGGTACTCGAGCAACAGTTCTTCGGACTCGTCGAGGACCGCCTGGATGAACCGGGGGTCTTCGCCGGTCCTTCCGGCGATCGCCTGTGCCCGCTCCGACGGTGTGATCTCGTCGAGCCGGCGGAGGTATCCCTTCGCCTTCGACCAGACCGAGGAGGCGATGCAGAGGATGTCGCCGTCGAAAAGGTCGATCCGCGCAGCGATGAGCCCGGGCAGATCGTCGCCAGGCCTGATCAGCGGGAGCCCGATGACCGGATGAACGGTGATCGTCATAGTAGGGGGTGGGCGTCCCTGAGCGGATAACCGTTCCGGTGCCGTCTCTCCGTCGTTCCGATCGGGCCATCCGGCGGCATCGGATACCCGTTTGGTCATACACCTGGAAGACGGCGCGCACATGTCCGGGTGGTATGGCCCCGGCGATCGGCACGACAGGCTACGAACCGATACCAGGAGATCCAAAGAGACATGCGGGGATGCCACGGCGGTCACGCAGATTCAATGCTATTTTCTCCCGTGGGATGGAAGGATCATGGAGTATGGTGGGAGACGGTGGCAACGGGGAGAACGAACGGTCCTCTCCCCTGTCTGCTATAAAGGCGACCGGGCTTGTATTCGGAGACATCGGTACCAGCCCGATCTACACCCTGACCGTGATCCTCGCCCTCGTTCCCCGGACCGAGTCCGCCGTCCTGGGGGTCCTCTCCCTGATCATCTGGACCCTGATCCTGATCGTCTCGGTGCAGTACGCCTGGCTCGCCATGAGCCTCGCGAAGAAGGGGGAGGGAGGGACCATCGTGCTGCGGGAGCTGCTCAACCCGCTCCTGAAGCGATCCCGCTCGAAGCACGCCCTGCTGATCCTGACCGTGATCGGTATCTCGCTCCTGATCGGAGACGGGGTGATCACTCCCGCGATCAGTATCCTCTCGGCGGTGGAGGGTATCCCCCTGATCCCGGGACTGGAGCGGATCGGCCCGGATATGCTCGTTCTGATGGCTGCGGCGATCGCCATCGCCCTCTTCTTTTTTCAGCGCCGGGGAACCGAACGGGTCGCGTTCGCGTTCGGTCCCGTCATGACCGTCTGGTTCGCCACCCTCGCGATCACCGGTCTGATCATGATCGTCCAGGCGCCCCGCGTGATCTTCGCCTTTAACCCCCTGTACGGGCTCTCGTTCCTCTTCTCAAACGGTATCGCCTCCTTCTTGGTCCTCGCCTCCGTGGTCCTCTGTGCGACGGGGGGGGAGGCCCTCTATGCCGACATGGGGCACCTGGGACGGGAACCGATCCGCCGGGCCTGGAAGTACATCTTCTTCGCCCTCGTGATCAACTACCTGGGCCAGGGGGCCTTCGCGCTGACGCATCCAGGGGCCTCGAGTTTCCTGTTCGAGATGGTCCTCTCGCTGTCGAGCCTCGTCTATGTGCCCTTCGTCCTGCTCTCGATCGCCGCCACCGTGATCGCGTCCCAGGCAATGATCAGCGGCATCTTCTCGATCGTCTACCAGGGGATCACCACCCGCCTGTTACCTGCGCTCAAGGTGGACTATACCTCCGCGACGCTCCGTTCCCAGATCTACATCGACACGGTGAACTGGATGATGCTCGCAGCGGTGCTCTTCGTGATGCTCCTCTTCCGCCACTCGTCGAACCTCGCCTCCGCGTACGGCATCGCCGTCACGGGAGACATGACGATCACCGGCATCCTGATCACGTCGATCTTCCTCCTCCGGGGCCGGTACGGCCATGCATCCCTCGCGTGGAGCATCACCCTCCTCGCGATGCTCTACTTCGGGGCCAGCCTCAGCAAGCTGCCTGCCGGCGGGTACTGGTCGCTCGTGCTCGCATCGATCCCGCTTTGCATCATCCTGATCTACCTCACCGGCCAGAAGCGGCTCTACCGCGCGTTCCAGCCCGTCCCCCTCCGCGAGTTCCTCACGAAGTATCGCGAGGTACATGACACGATGAACCGGATCAGCGGCACCGCTCTCTTCTTTGCCCGCGATATCGAGCGGATCCCGCCGTACATCGCACGGACGATGTTTGTCAACAATATCCTCTACCAGGATAACATCCTGGTCTCGATCGTCGTCGAGGATAAGCCGTTCGGTGTTCAGCATAACTTCAAGAAGAACCTGGCCGAAGGTCTCCGGACCTTCGAGGTGCGGCATGGGTATCTCGAAATGGTAGATATCGTCCCGATACTTCGAGAGCATGGGATCAACGAGAAGGCGATCTTCTACGGCCTGGAGGAGATCGTCACCGACCACCTTGCCTGGCGGATCTTCGCGATCATCAAGCGCCTCGCACCGACCTTCGTCCAGTTCTACCGCCTGCCCGCGGACCACATCCACGGTGTGACGACACGGATCGAGATGTGAACGGGTTTTTACCCGGTGCCGGCAGGCAGAGGAGCGACGAAGGGGAACAGAACCGGACACTCCCTTTTTTCCGTAAGCAGTATGGGGAGGGTGTCCGGGGCATCATCCCCCGGGTCGAACCCGCCATCAGTACCGGTAGTAGCGCCCCTTCTCGTCGTAGGTGCCCTGGGGTTCGGGCGGGGTTGCCTCTGCGACTGAGCGGAAGAGCCGGGCCTTACCGGTCGTGACCAGAACGAATGAGACGACGATGTACAGCCAGTAGAAGAGCGCGCTCAGGGCGAGGCCCGGCGTCCCGATCATCGCGGCGAGCTGGCCCGGGCCGAAGGTGGCCAGCTCACCTGCAGGCAGGGAGGCGAGCGGAGAGAGCTGCTCAAAGAGGATCGTGGTCCATCCGACGAGGAGGACGAACGCGAACCCGAGCAGCAGCGCGAGGATCGTCAGGATAAAGACAATCACCTCCCAGAGGTGCGCGAGGACCAGGGCGAAGGAGCGCCGGAGCGAGTCGAAGACCCCGAGCCCCTCGAAACATGCGGCCGTATCGTAGAGGAATGAGAAGAAAAGGACCGGGATCATCAGGGCGAGAGCGGCGCCGGCGATGAGATCCGTCGACAACCCGGCGCCCATGATCGAGAGCGGGAGCAGGAGGAGAACGAGAATGACGACGGCAAAAAAGGCGAGCACGATCCCGGGAAGGAGGACCCGGAAGTAGTTCTCCACACCTCCGGCTCCGAAATGACGGATCGAGGCGTCTTCGTCCCGGAGGACGCCGTAGGTCCCCGCGAGGAGGAAGGGAAGGATGAGGTACTCGATCACGAGGAGTCGGACCGAGAAGAAGGTCTCCCCCTGGAGAGAGAGGAGGAGCTGGACCACGTCGAGGACGGCGTAGACAGCGGCGGCAACCCAGACCACGGGGTACCGGATGCTGTCGCGGAGGGCCACGAAGAACACTAGCGTTCCCTCGGCATTGCGACGATCTCGCGTACCTGGCAGTCGAAGAATCGGCTGGTATGCGCCGGTCGGATGACGACCACCGTGTCCGATCCCGTTCCGGTGCCGCCGCACGCGACAACCTCGCGGTCGACGGGGATTGCCCCCTGGTCGGCGGCGATCAGGACGCATTCGACCGCGACCTTGAGGCCGACCGCGATCAACCGGCGGAGTGCCTCCGCGACCGCCTCGGACCGCGAGCCACCTCCGACCTTCGGCGAAGCTGAGAAGGCCCGCTCCAGACCGGAGAGGACGTGCGTCCCGGTCACGACGACCGCACCGCCTTCCCGGAGTTTGAGGGCCGCCGCCGGATCGAACTCCCACACCCCCGGCGTGCTGAAGCCGACGACGTGGCTCACCACGACGAGACGGAGCCCGGTCCCCCGGATCGCCTCCAGGAACCGGAGGGCGGTCCTTCCGCTCGTCGATGCGACGACGACGGTGTCGAGACCGAGCTCCATTGCACGTTCGACCGCAAGACGGGCTGCATCGACCGTGTTCTCCGGTCCGGGCCGCTCGAAGTAGCAGACCTTCCTCTCCACGTATGCCATAGGTACGAAAGGGGAGCGGTCCGGCTTAATACCTCTCCGGTTTGCGCAGGTGCAGCACCGGCTTCATACGAGGAAGAGGACCCGGGGCGCCCGGCGGTGCCAGAGCCCGCGCTCGTCGAGGAGCTTCACCAGCAGATCCAGCTCATCGTGCTCCCCATAGTTCAGCCCGTAGCTCTCGTAGAGCCCCCTTTCGGCTTCGTACCAGGCGTTGAAGTCGTCTCCGGGGGCCTGGAAGAACGCCCTCAGTTCGTCGATCTGCGGCAGGTCGTCTCTCAGGACGTAGACGACCCCGTGCGGAAGTTCGACGGGATGACTGCTCACCACAATGAGCGGAACGACCGGATCCTCATCCGGGTTCTGGGGGTCGAGCAGGACAAGGTCGCCGCTCGTCAGAGTCATGCGTGTCCGTGGTTCAGGCGACAGTCCGGGTGCGGAACCGGTCATGAGATCCTCCACTGGATATCGGGCGGGTGGCGATGTTGATCCAACCGTCAGAGAATGAGGGGAGACACCCATATATCTCCTTCGCACCCGGCCGATCGGGGGGTTCCTGAGGGGTCCTGGGCGGACTCCGGAGACAGGCCCGACGGTCGCTGGACGGTCGGCGGAGGAGGTGCCGACACAGAAAAAATATCTCCTGGTCCTGGAAAAAATGGGTTCAGAAGGAGAAGTTCTTGCGGACGATCTTCAGGGCGCAGTAGTCACCGCACATCGTGCAGGCGTCCGAGTCGGCAGAACGGCGCGAATCGCGGATCTCCCGGGCGAATTCCGGGTTGAGCGCCACCGCGAACTGCCGCTCCCAGTCCAGATCTCGCCGGGCGTGGCCCATCTCGAGGTCATCGTCCCGCCTGCCGAGCTTCACCATGTCCCCGACATGGGCGGCGATTCGGCTGGAGATGACGCCTTCATATACCTCCTCGGGCGTCGGGAGGGCGAGGTGCTCCGCGGGGGTGACGTAACAGATGAAGTCCGCTCCGTATGCGGAGGAGAGAGAGGCACCGATCATCGCAACCCGGTCGTCGTACCCGGGGGCGATGTCGGTCACGAGCGGTCCGAGCATATAGAAGGGTTTCCGGTTGGTCACCCGCTTCTGGAGGATCACGTTCGCCTGGATCTCGTCGATCGGGATGTGACCGGGTCCCTCGACGATCACCTGGATACCGCGTTCGTGGGCCTTGTCCGCCAGTTCCGCGTTGATCAACAGCTCCTGTACCTGCGCCCGGTCGGTCGCATCGTGAACTGCACCCGCCCGCATGCCGTTCCCCATCGAGAGGGTGACCTCATGCTCGAGCATGATCTCGCAGAGGTAGTCGAACTCGGAGTAAAGCGGGTTCTCCTTCTGGTTGTGGAGCATCCAGGCGGTCATGAAGGCCCCACCACGTGAGACGAGTCCGCCGTGTCGTCCCTGGTTCTTCAGGCGCTTCATGGTTTCGTAGTTGATCCCCGTGTGGATCGCCATGAAGTTGGTACCGGCTCTCGCCTGCTCGGCGGTGATCCGGAAGAGGTCGTCCTCGCGCATGTGGACGATCGCGCCGTATCGATGTGCCGCCTCGATGAAGGCCTGATAGAGCGGGACGGATCCGACCGAGAGGTTGGTACCCGCGATGACCCGGCGCCGGATCTCGACCAGGTCGCCGCCCGTGGAGAGTTCCATCAACGTGTCGGCGCCGGCGAGTTCAGCCTGGCGCGCCTTCTCAACCTCGACATCGATGTCGACGATGTCCGACGAGGTACCGATCGAGGCGTTCACCTTGGTGCGGAGCCCCTCTCCGATCCCGCAGAGCCTCACTTTCCGGTACGGCGAGACCGGGATCGCGATATGCCCGCCGGCGAGACCGCGCCTGATATACTCGGGATCGAGCCCCTCCTGGCGGGCGACCTCCTTCATCTCATCGGTGATAATACCCTTCTTCGCATCGAGCACCAGACTCATGAAGAATGGTGGGAGAAAATACAAGATAAAGCCTCCTTTTGGAAAAAATCGACGAAATATTGGTTGTCATCTTCGCAAGCAAAATTGATTACCTTAAGGAAGGGAAAGTTGATCAGGAAGATTTCGAACGATACATGCAATCCTTCACAATTCAGCAGTTTTTCAAACCTGATTGGTATATTGGTTGACCTCCCGGATCGGACCACCTCCGACAGGTTGCGATTCCTTGCGGAACCCCCGATCAGACAGACGCCAGCTTCGGTGATCCCCCGGATTGATGTTCGGGCCTGCCTGACCGACGCCCCACCTTCGTGCCGTTACCCCTGAACAGCGTTCGGGATCTCGCGACACCGACTCCTCTCCAGCGAAGGGGCGCGATCTCGGTTCGACGACTCTAAAAAGGGGTCATATCTTCGCCTTCGAAGGGAGGTCCCACTTATAAGGCCCCCGGGGAGCTGATGTAGACCCTGCCGGGGGCTCGTTCGACCGTCGGTGAAGGCCTGCAAGAGATGAAAGTGATCGGCCCGGTACGGCTCCAGCGGGCAGGTCTCCCGTTCGTCGGTTCGGGAGAGCGCCCCGGGAGTATGAATCCGCTCCGGACGATGGCGACGAGTTGTCCAGGGACAGGGTTCCTTCAGGCAGGAGTAACCGAATCGACGGCGACGACGCGCCATTCGGTCCCGTGGAGGCCGACGGTGGTCCATAAGATCCTCTTACGGACGGGCGTGGTGCTGCCCTGCGCCCGGAAGGTGTACTCCCCGGAGCCGTTCGGTTCCCGGATCATCCGGCCCGCGATCTGCTGCAGTTCGGGATACTCCGCGAACTGAGGCGAGGAGAAGGTGTTCGCTCCGATCTCTGCAGGGTCCCGATCGTACAGCACGACGCCATCCGTATCGACGACGAAGACCTCCGCCGTCCGCCCGGCGAGCGCCTCCTCGACCGCGATCGTCAGCAATACGACGGGCCGGAAGAGCAGGCTCGCCGAACCGTTGAACGCGCCGGACGGGGTGAAGACCGGGTGCTCGATATCCGTCGCGTTTATCCCTTCGACCGTCTCGAAGACCCGGCTCATCACGGGTTTTTGGGTCGCGATCAGGCGCCTGACATGCTCCTGTTCATGGATGTCCGAGCCCTCCACGTGGTGATACTCGACCGGCTCCACGATGAGCATGATGCCATCCTTCGAGACCGCCGTGGCGTCGATCGCTGCAGCCGAGACGAGGGCCAGTTCCCTCAGGACCGCCCGGGTCTCGTTGTCGGTCATTCCGAGCGGACCGAGCCTGTTCGCTGCGGTCGCGGTCTCTGCATCCAATCGATCGAGCGCCTCCTGGACGTTCGCGCGAACCGCCTCCAGGGCTTCGGCCGAACCCATCGTCTGCGGCGTCGGGAGCGGCGCGGTCCCCGGGCCCTGCTGCGACGCGGGGGCAGCAAGGTTCAGTCCGTATACCAGAGCGATGGCGAGGACGATCACGCCGACTCCTGCAAGAAGAATGGTCTTTCTCTCCATATCCCATCGCAGAGAGATTATCCGGAGACGGGAAAAGCTATACGAAGAGCCAACGAACCGGTTTCAGGCCTCCCGGTCCGACCGTTCCCTCCCAACCCCTCTGTGTCGCTCTGCCTTCCGACGTTCGAGCAGGCGGATCGCGGCCTGGTCTGCCCGGTCCCGGTTGGAGGGCGGCGGCCCCCCGTCAGGCGCGGAACTGGGCCGAAACGGGGGCTCGACATACGGGCCGACGAGCGGGCGGAGCCCGGGAGGCACCCTCGTCCGGGGCTGGACCCTCTCTTCCTGGTCCGAGAGAGGGCGGTCCCCCTCCACGACCGGTATCCGGCCCGTCTTCCGGACCCGACCATACCCGCTCTCCTCTCCAGGTCCCTCCATGAAGAACGTCTCCGAGACCTGAAAGCCCATCCGAACTGATAAAGGTATCGCGACGGAGAGGCTGGCAGCTGTGGAGAGGGTTCAGATGAATACAGCCGCCGCGATCACGGTCGTCCAGTTGCCGTTCATATCGCCGCGGGCAACCTGACAGATATTCTTGGTCTCGATAATCTTTCCGCTCGCCTTGTAGATCTGCTCCCGCTCCTGCCAGGCGGAGTCCGGGTCGAACGCGATCCCGAGCGTGGTGGCCAGCATGGTAGCTGCCAGATCCTCTGCATATTCACCCGAGATCTCCTCGGTCTCGCCGAATGCGTGGTGCTCCGAGAGGTAGCCGTACGCCTCGGCCTCCTGGGGCAGAGCGAGGCCGATCGCGGCCGATACCAGGCGGGAGGGTTCATTCGTCTCGTTTCTGGCCATCACGCAGTAGACGATCTGCCCGGGCTGAATCTCGCGAAGACCCTCTTCCCGGGGGAGCTCCCTGGCCATCGGGGGGAAGATGGAGGAGACATAGACGAGGTTGCATCGCTCGATTCCGGCCTGCCGGAGTGCGAGCTCAAAGGATGCGAGGCGGTCCTTGTGGACACCGACCCCCCGGGTGAAGAAGACCTTCGACGGAACAACCATATGCGAGCTTATTTGATTGTTCACGCTTTTTACCTTTCGGTGCGTATAAGGGACCGATCGGCGAGAGGACGCCGGAACACCCATCTCTCTCATCCCCGAAGGGGCCCGGTCCAGATCGGGTTCCTGCCTTTGACCCTGACAGACCCGTCGTCGTCGACGTCCGGAGGTTCATGGTTCGGGAAGGTCCGGGTCCAGCGGTACCGGTGCCGCTGGCGCAAGGCCGGAGGTTGCGAAAAAGAGGGAGACGAACGGCACGTTCTGAAAGATCGGCCGCTCGGTCACCGGGACGTCCTCTGGTGAGGCGTTGCCGCTCGAACCGCATCGGTTGACCGGGATCCGACCGTCGACCGACCATCCAGCCGGGCATCGAACACGGGACCCCACCCGCGTTCGGGACTGCCCTTTATACATCACCACCGTCAATCATGGAGGGAGGGAACCATGAAGGTCGTCGCATTCAACGGGAGCCCGAAGAGAGACGGGAACACCGCCCGACTGCTCCGCCATGCTCTCACTGAGCTCGAGGCGGCCGGTCACGAGACCGAGTTCATCCAGGTCGGGGGTCTCCCACTCCGGGGATGCCTGGCCTGCGGCAGGTGCTTCGAGCGCAGGGATTGCCGGTGCGTCAACGATTCCGACGGGATGAACGAACTGATCTCGAAGATGATCGAGGCGGATGCGATCCTGATCGGATCCCCCACCTACTTCGCCGATGTCTCGAGCGAGACGAAGGCCCTGATCGACCGGGCCGGTTACGTCACACGGGCGAACGGAAACCTCCTCGCCCGCAAGCCCGCCGCCGCCGTCGTTGTCAACCGGCGGGCGGGTGCCATACACGCCTTCGATACGATCAACCATTTCTTCCTGATCGGGGAGATGATCGTCGTCGGCTCCTCCTACTGGAACGTGGGCATCGGCCTGGCACCGGGAGATGTCGACTCTGATGAAGAGGGGATCGCTACGATGCAGACTCTCGGCAGGAATATAGCCTGGGTGCTGGACCGGCTTGGAGATCGGGGCGGGGACTGATGGACCTCGAGGACTTTGCCCGTCGGGGCCTGCGCGCCGGAAAGGAACGGGGTGCCATCGAGGAGGCGCTCGCGGACCGCGTCCAGGAGTTCAAACCGGTCGACAGGACCTACGCGTCGGCCTTCGCACGGGCGGTCGTCGACGAAGCACTGCTGACGAGCGGGCTCGAAGGCGACCTCTTCGAGACCACCAGCTCCGGGGTCACGATGGGCGAGTTCGGGGTTGGTTCCCGGGGAACGGGGGACTTCTTCGCCCACCGTCAGATCGCCCGGATCATCGGGAGGACGACGGCGTCGGTCGGTGTCGACGAGATGGACGACGCCGGTGCGATCCGGGTGGGTGATGACTACGTCTGCTGTGCCGTTGACGGGATGCACTCCCGCCTCTCGGACTTTCCGTTCCTTGCCGGCTTCCACGCCACGCGGGCGACGCTCCGCGACGTGCTGGTCATGGGAGCCCGTCCGATCCTGCTCTTCTCGGACATTCACGTCGCCGATGACGGGGATGTCGCGAAGATCTTCGAGTACACCGCCGGGATCACGACGGTCGGCGAGGAGCTCGGCGTCCCACTCGTCTCCGGGTCGACCCTGCGCATCGGTGGAGACATGGTGCTCGGATCACGGATGACCGGATGCGTCGGCACGGTCGGGATCGCCCGTCACCTGACGGCCCGGCGGGAACTCTCGCCCGGCGACGCGCTCCTGATGACCGAGGGGGCAGGCGGGGGGACGATCGCGACTGCGGCCCTCTACTCGGGCCACCCGGAGGTGGTGGAGCGGACCATCAACCTCCAGTTCCTCTATGCATGCCAGGCGCTGATCGAGAGCCCGGTCCTCGAGAGGGTACACGCGATGACCGATGTCACGAACGGCGGGCTCCGTGGCGACGCTCACGAGATGGCCCGGACCGCCGGATGCCGGATCGTGATCGAGGAGGAGGCGATCGCCCCTCTCGTGGACCCGGTGGTGAAGGGGATGCTGGACCTCCTCGGAATCGATCCCCTCGGCGTCTCGCTCGACGCGCTCCTGGTCGCTGCCCCCCCCGATGCCGTTGACTCGATTGCAGGCGTGATACGCGGGGCCGGGGTGCGGTGCGAGGAGATCGGGCGGGTCGAGGCGGGGCCGGCGGAGGCCGTTCTGGTAGTGAACGGGCAAGAGGAGGATTTCACTCCCCGTTTCCGCGAGTCGGCGTACACCCCGCTCAAGAAGGTGGTGGAGCGGCGAAAGGGGGACGTCGCCGCGATGAGGGCGCGGGTCGAGGCCGCCGCATCGGCCGCGATCGAGAAGAAGAGACGGATCCGTGCCCGTCTCGCTGACCGGCGCTCCTGATCTACGGGTGGGGCTTCCGGCCGGTCGCGCAGATATTGTAGGCCAGATACGGCAACCTCTGCTCGACGATCGGTTCGATCTTCCGGGCCAGCTGAAAGACGGGGCGTGCAAGATTGAGGTGGGCGAACGAACATCGTTTTACCCGGACATCGACGAACGATGCCCCGGAGAAGAGTTCGGACATCTCCGCCTCCGAGTAGTAGCGTTCGCCGAAGTTGCCCATGCCAACCTGCCGCACGCGCGCCAGCTCTCCCAGGGTGTGAATGGCCGGAAGGCCCGCGGTCAGGAAGTTGCGTCCGAGTGTACAGAGCGCGACCCTCCCACCGGGACGGAGGACGCGGTAGACCTCGGAGAGCATCCCCTGCGGGTCCTTGAAGTACGAGAACGCAAGCAGGCTCGAGACCGCATCGAAGCTGTCGTCCCGGAAGGGCAGTGACTCGCCGGTACCCACGACCCAGTCGGCTGCCGGAACCCGGTCTCGCCCCCGCTCGATCATCTTCGGCGAGATGTCCAGGCCAACCCCCCGCCCCCCCCGTTCCAGGTACTGCTCGATGAAGAGACCGGTTCCGCACCCGATGTCGAGGAGACGCCCCCCGGGTGGTAGCCAGTTCATCACCTGGTCGGAGATGTGACGGTGGTACGACCGGCCGGTCCCTTCGGCGTAGCGTCGGTCATAGATCTCGGCCACCTCGTCGTAGTGTCGGCGGACCTTTGCCGGACCCTTCAACGGCATCCCTCCGCAATCCCGGCAAGGAGTGCCCCGATCTGGACGAATTCCCCTGCCCCCCCGGCGAGGCGCGCATCAGCGGTGGCGAGGGCGATGGCGATCTTCGGATCGTTCCACCGGCGACGGACCGCCTTGCGGAGCTCGAGCAGGACTTCGCGACCCGAGAGACCGCCGTCGATGATCAGCGACTCGGCGAGGTGCCTGGCTTGTGTAAGGTCGCCCTCTTCAAGGGCCTCAATCACCTCGCATGCGGTCGCCCCAGCGCTGGTCTGTTCGTAAGCGTCGATCCGGAGGGGCCTTCCGGACCGGACGGTCAGCTCGAGCAGCATGATCGCCCGCCGTATATCTCCCCGCGATGCGGTCGCGATCATCGCCAGGTCATCCTCGGGGAGGGGTACCGCTCCCTCCCTCGCCAGGATCCCCTCCAGGTGGTCGATCATCTGGTCGATGGGGATGGGGCGGAACGTGACCGGGAAACACCGCGAGGCGATAGGGGTAATGATACCCGACTGCCGCGCCGTCACGAAGACGAACCGGCAGGTCTTCGAAGAGCGTTCCATCGTACGGCGGAGCGCCTGCTGCATCTCGGCGGGCAGGACGTCCGCCTCGAGAAAGACCATCATCCTGTACTCGGCATTCAGGGGCCGGATCATCGCATAGGTCCGGACGATCCGTTTCACGTTGGAAAGCAGGCTCTCTTCCCTGCGGTAGAGGTGCGAGAACCGCTCGTCCTCCTCCAGGTAGGTGCGACCCTCTCCAAAGAGGTCTCCGCTCGCAATGACGGTCAGGTTCTCACCGGCATCGTCCGCGTACAGCGCCTGCGCCAGGCAGCGCACGGCACTCATCCGCCCCGACCCGCTCGGCCCGGCGATCAGCAGGTGCGGCACAGAGCGCCTCTCGGCAAACGACCGGAGAAACGCCGTGGCCCGATCCTGGCCGATGATCTCGTCGAAGGTCACGGGACGGTATCTCTCAATCCAGAGCACGACTCAACTCCCGGACGATCTCAGCTATTGCCGCCTGCAACAGATAATGATTGTCGAACCCCCGGACGAGGGCCTCCGCCTCCGTCCTGGTCATCCCCCGGTACGCCTCCGTGATCAGGGGGAGGGCACGGGTCAGCTCGTCGACCACCGTGAGGGTGGCCATCCGGGCCGTGCGCGAGAGCGGGTTGAGGTCGATCGTGACCACCGTCCGTCCCATCGCCCGGAGGGCCTCGCACCGATCCCCGTCCTCGAGCGGAACCAGCACGAGGTCTGCGCTCCCGATCCCGCCAGGCAGGCAGAGGGCCCGGTCGTGCTGGAGGGGGATCAGCCGTTCCGGGGTGCCCGCGAGGACGGAGGCACCCACATCCTCCAGGATCCGAGTGATGCGACGGACCCGCTCCTCGCTCCGGTGGAAGAGGTTCACTTCGATCCCGCACCCGGTCACCTCCTGCAGGCGGGCGCACTCGGCGGCCGCCAGCGCGGCCGTATTCCCGTTCACCGAGAGGACGGGGTGCCGAGCCAGAAGAAGGAGGGCGGCGGCCACGCGGGCCGCCTCACGGGCCGTCGCGGTGCTCTTTTCACCGATCAGGTAGTCGAACGCCTCCGCCCGACCGTGTGCGGTGAGACCCTCCAGTGCGACGATCCCCTCACGGGCGCAGCGGGCGAGCCGTTCGCGGACGACCAGCTGCCGGTATCGGGGGTGGTCGGGCGGGATCATGCACCACCGTCCAGAAGGCAGAACCCCCGGATCGCGACGGGGAGACGGTAGACGGGGCCGAACGAAGCGAGCACACCGGGTGCGTCCGTGCCGACGGCGAAGACCCCCTCCCCGAGCATCGTCATCGACGCCGGTACACCGGCCCCGTCGCATGCCTCGAGGACGGCACGGACACGTCGGTCCACCAGCCCGCTCGCCTCGGCGAAGGCGCGGGATGTCCGGACCAGCGATTCCGGATCAGACGGTTCCGATCGTGGAAACGCAGACTGCACGCGGGCCATCACCTCGTCCGAGTCCAGAACGGTGCGGGTAAGGATCGGGCCGAATGAGACGGCAAAGAGCGTATCCCCGGTCCTGTGCCTGAGGATCTCGCCGGCGATGCCGGGTGTTCGTCGGACGACGACCCCCCCACCCTGTTCCGCTGCGACGTCTCCAAGCCCGGTCCTGAAGTGGACCTCGATCTCGTGCGCGATGGTGGCGATCGTGGCACGCGAAAGACCGAGCCGGAAGAGGGCCGAGAGCGCGGTACCAGACGCGAGGAGGACGGCAGCCGAAAGTCCGAAGCCGGCCCCGATCGGCAGGCTGCAGAACGTCGTCAGGTCCGCCGATACCCCGAGCCGTTCCATCAGGTATTCCACGGGCGGCGACCCCTCGGTACGGGTAACGGTGCCATTGGGACCCCGAACGCAGATGCCGACGTGTGGGTACGCCGAAGGAACCGCCTCGACCGTCACCCCTTCGCCGATCACCACCCCGCCGCCGATCGAACCCGTCACTGAACCGTCCGGGCCGGTGCACCGGCGGAAGTACCCCGAGATGTGACCCGGGGACCAGGCTACTGCACGCTCGACCATACGGCCGCTGCCACCTCCTCCTTCGTCCCTTCGACCTCGAGGATGCCCCGGTGCGAGTGGAGTGCGAACGTCCCGCCGTCCGCCCCCATCGCCTCGGGTGTGTTTGCCACCACGAGTGCCGCCCCCTTCCCGAGAAGTGTACCCGCCTGCGCATCGGCGTCCTGCCCGAGCTTGAAGGCGATGGCAGTCGGCTGGAAACGCTCGATCACCTCGTCCAGGATCTTCGGGAGCGTCGAGAGCTCGATCGTCCGGGGGCTTCCGCTTGGAATCTTGCCGGGATACCGCACCGGTGCGAAGTCCGAGACGGCGGCGGCGGAGACGTAGATATCGATCCCCTCCGTCCTGCCGATGGAGAGGACCGCATCACGCATCTCCTGTGCGGTCTCGACCCTGACGTTCCGGACGCAGGGGAAGTGGTCCGCGTGGACCACGGTCACGTCCGCTCCGCGTCGAAAGGCCTCGAGGGCGAGGGCCCGGCCCATCCTGCCCGACGAGCGGGTGGAAAGTACGCGCACGTCGTCCACCGGTTCGCGACAGGGGCCACTCGTCACCAGGACGCGCCGGCCCCGGAGGGGTCCGGCATTCACCGCCCGTTCCGCATGGAGGATGATCGTCTCGGTGTCGGCGATCTTGGCCCGTCCCTCCTCGATCCGGGGCGGTACCACGCCGACGCCGAGCACGGCAAGCCGTTCGAGGTTCTCGACGACCGCCCGGTGGCGGTACATCGTCTCGTGCATCGCCGGTACGACGATGACGGGAAGACCGCTCCCGAGTGCGGTGGTGGCGAAGGTTGTCACGGTCGTGTCGTCAATCCCGTGTGCGATCTTGCCGATCGTGTTCGCCGTGCAGGGGGCGATGAGGAGCAGATCCGCTCCTCCCTCTGCCCCGCACCAGGTGACGTGTTCGACCAGGCCGGAGAGAGCGGTGATCGCCGTCCGCCCGGTCGCGTAGGTGAGCGCGTCGGGATGGACGATGCGTGTGGCTGCCGGGGAGAGGACTGCCTGGATCTCCGCGCCCCGGCGGCGCAGTTCATGGACGAGCCGGACCGTCTCGACCGCGGCGATGGATCCGGTCACCGCGAGCACGATCGATCGTCCCTCGAGTGTCTTGTACATCACGTGACCTCCAGGTCGTGGACCGTGTGAAGGCGGCCCGGTGCGTACTTCTTGATCACGCGAACAGAAGAGGTGAGCGGGATCCCGACCCGCTCTCCCTGTCGGACGAGCCCGGGTGCAAGGTCCCCGGGTCGGGCCTCGATCGCGTGGAGATGCAGGTGACTCCCGGACCGGACGTGGGCGAGGGCGTGCTCCAGGGACCGGGCGCTCTCGAAGTGTCCCAGGACGAGGCGGTCGTACGTCCCCGAGAGGAGGTCGCGGCAGTCTCCGCACTCGGGCCGTACCCGGCCGGCAAGCCCGTTTAACTCGATATTCCGGCAGAGGTACCCGTGGGCGACGGGGTTGATCTCCATCGCGTGGACGAACCCCCCCGCGCGGGCGAGCCCGAGCGCGAAGTACCCGATCCCGGCAAAAAGGTCGGCAATCCGCTCGCCCGGCCGGACGAGGCGTGTGAGCCGCGCCTTCTCTTCTCGATTCCCCTGGGAGAACATGACGAGCGAGGGATCGAGCCGGTACCGGATGCCGGACTCCCGGTGAACGACCTCTCCGGACGAACCGTGGACCAGCTCGACCCTTGGCACCCGCTCGACCCCCTCGTGCCCCCGGACCCATAGGACCCCACGGGGGCGGCAGCGCCTGACCGCGTCCTCTACCGCTGCAGTGTCCGGGCGGGGGCCGTGGAACAGGACGATATCGCCGATCCGCTGGAACCCGCGGATCGCCCGTCCGTTCCGCTCGGGCAGTTCCAGCTCCCAGGAGAAGCCGTCGCGGACGGGTACGAAGGCGGTGGCGCCCTCGACGTACGGTCGGCGGGTCGAATCGACCCACGCGGCGCCGCACCATTCGCGGAGGGCTGCTGCCGGTACACGCCGAACCCGCATCCGATCACCCGAGGACGACCAGGCGGTCCCCGTCGCGGAGCGCCCGGACCTGATCTCCCGCCCTGACATTGAGCCACCCGGGTCGCGACACCACGAGCGTTTGTCCGGTCTCGGGATCGAGGAGCCCGATCACATCACCATCGATGTAGGCGACGAGGGCGTCGATCGCCTCGGAACTGTGGCCGATCAACCGCTTCTCTTCATTCTCCCGGACCGTCCGGGTGCGGCCCGTCTGCAGGTCGACCGCCCTGAGATGGTGTCCTTCGACAGAGACCACCTCGAGGTCGGTATCCTGCACCCGTACCACGTCGCCGCGGAGGTACGGGAAGAGACGGACCAGGTAGGTGACCCGGTAGATCGGCCTCCCTGCCTTCTCCCCGACGAGCTTGGGGTGGGTCGAGTACCGTCCGCCGAGCCGCGCCGCGATCGCCTGGGCGATCCCGAGGCCGATCGCCTGGGATCCGACGACGATGTCGAGCCCGTCCCGGGTCACCCTCAGATCGGAGATGAACGAGAGGCGATCCCCTTCGGCCTGGTGGGTGGACTCGATCTCGTTCGCGATCTGTTCTGCCTCGCGCAGCTCCCGCCCGGTGAGACGACGTCCCGTCGCGCGGACCTGGACGACCCCCTCGTGGTACGACCCGGCGATCCGGTTGCAGCGTGTGCACTGCTCCTTCTGCCATACGAGTTCCAGGGTGCATCGGTCCCGGACCTGCTCGCCGAAGAGGTGCCCGCTCACCTCCACCTCGGCGATGGACCGGTTGCCGGATAACTCCCGGACCGTGACCTGGAACGTGGGCCGGCGCACCTCCGGGTGGAGACGGACCGCCGACAGGGCAAGCGCCGGGGCGATCTCCTCTCTCTCCTTCTCCGAGTCGGTCCATACCTGTCCATGCCTGATGGCACCGCAGGTGGGACAGGAGATGTGGATCGCGCGTGGTGCACACTCGAGCCACCGTGTCCCGGCAACGCGGCAACGATCGCAGAGCCCGTCTCCCCCGGACGGCGCCCCGCACCGCGGGCAGAATGCAGTCCGGATCTCCATATCAGATCAGGTAGACCTGTGCGTGTGGCACGTCCTCGATCAGGAGGCAGTCCTCCTCCCCCAGCAGGCCCAGTTCGCAGGCGATCCGAAACGAGCGGCGGCCGAAGAGGTTGATGTTCGCCGCGGAACGGAGTACTTCGCGCGCCTCCTCCTCCTCCACGAGCCGGTCCCCGAAGAAGACGACGGTGATCCGGATCTCGACCTCACCGTGCCTGAGTGTCCGGTTCATCAGCTCCCGGTCGCAGACCGCCACCACCTCACCCTCGCCCGGGATGCGGTGAACCTTGAGATACATGCTGCTCATCTGGTCGCCCGGAGTCGTTAAAAAAGTGCCCGTGTAGGCGTTATTCTCAGAGGACGATCTCGACGCCGTAGGTTCTTGTCGGCGTGTCCACGTGGCAGCGGGCGAGGGCCTCCTCGTCGATCGCCCCCTGCTCGAGGAGGCGGAGCGAGAACCGCGGGACCGATCGGGGACCGATCACGGCGCCCGGGCGCGCGAGCTCGTCCATGTAGTCGCTCTCGAGCATGAACCCGCGCCCCGTGCGGGCGAACCCAGGGATCGCTTCGTGCCGGGCGATCAGTGAAGGGACGAGCGGTGTCGAGGGATCGGCGAAATGCTTGACCACCCGGGTAGGATCCATCCCGGCGTCCCGTGCCATGTCGGGCACGTCCTCGCATGGTCCGCTCTCAGCGTGGATCTGCAGGGCGCACCCCTCCCGGGCCGCGAGGACGAGGGCCCGGGCCAGCACCCGGTTGGATAGGCGGGCCACCTCCTCGCCCGCGTCGTAGTGGGGCCGACCGCTCTTGAGGGCGACGGCCCTCCCCTCCCGGACGTACTCGGCCGCCACTTCGAGCCCCTCCGTCATGATGCGGGCGGACTCGGCAGGTGGCCGTTGTTCGGCGAAGTGGGTGATCTCCGCCGGATGGACGCCGAGTACCGGAAAGACCACGGGACCGACCTTCCGGACCTCTTGTGCAACGGCGAGGGTCGCATCGAAGGCCCTCCGGTAGTCGTCCCCGCAGGTGGGCATGATGCCGAACGACCAGGACGGCTTGGAGACAAGGAAGAGGTGCGTGCCGCCGGCGCGGAAGAACTCCTTCGCCGCCTCGATCCCCCGCCCGTTCAGGGGGTCGATATGGATGTGGTCATCGGTGATCGGGAACCGGTGAGGCATCATGGACGGAGAGGATCGACATCAGGGGATAGTCACCGCGCGGGGCGAGGCGGGCGCGGCAGGTGGCACCGTTGCACCGGGTGGTGAGCTCGACGTCGAACATCAGCCCGGATAGTTCGCTGTACCCGAACTCGTTCGGCCGCATCCTCCTGGTGTCGAGACGAACCTTGATCTCCTCGACGCACGGCTGGAGCCCGACCGCCTGCTCGATCGCCTCTTCGATCACCTCGGCGGTCAGGGGTGAGATCGGCGTCCCCACCCACTGGTGATAGAGCGCTCCGAGTTTAATCCCCGCCTCGAAGATCGCCTGGTCCCTGTCCGCAGTCATACCAGGAGGGTGGGAGGGGAATGGGCATTAACCCGATCCCGTCCGGCCGGTGCCTACCGGGTAAACCCCCACCGGTCGGTCGGGTACCAGCGCTGGAACGGCCGGCCGATCGTGCCGGCGCCGTCGGAGCGACCGGTCGGCGAGGGGGTCGGGGTCGTCACCCCCGGACCGGTCGTCCCGCCGGACCCCGAACCACTGCCCGGATACCGCCGCCCAAAGGGTGTCCGTCCGAACTCGACGGTGGGTGAGGGAGTGGGGGTCGATGGCACCGGCGTGATCACCGGTCCTGGCGGCGTGACGCCAGGGGTCGTCGACGGCGTGGGTGTCGGGGTGGGGGAACCCGCTGTGACCAGACCATACATCGCAAGTGCATCGGTTCGTCCGTACCCGAAGACCGAGTCCCATCCGAAGGCACCCAGATCGACCGCCGACCGGGAGAGGGCCGAACGAACCTCATCAGCGGTCATGCCGGGACGTGCGGACCATGCGAGGGCACAGACGGCCGCGACATGGGGTGAGGCTGCCGATGTGCCGATGAAGGGTACCCTGAAATCGCCCGCCCCGGAGATCTCGACCCGGTCCACCCCGCAGACGTCCGGTTTCTGACGCAGCGTCCGCACCGGGGAGATGTGGGTCACGGGGCCGTTCGAGGAGTACGGCTCGATCGTCTCGGGGTCCATCGCACTCACGGCACCGACGGCGACCACGGACGGAACCGCCTGGTGACCGTAGATGCTGTCCCCGATGACAGTGTTCTCGTCCAGGAGGGTTGCAGAAGAGGCTGGGTAGGCGAATACCTCGATCGTACGGCCGGCCCCCCTGCCGCCCGCGTCGTAGACCACGATCGCCGCCTCGAGGTCCTGTTCGAAGTTGGTCCAGCGCAACGCCTCGATCGGGTCGTCGTCCCCGTTCTGAAGGTCCATGGATGAGTCCAGGATCTCTCCGCTGGCGGTGTCCACCAAAAAGAGGTCGAAGTCCTCTCCCGAGCCCCCAAAGGGTTCGTCCCACTGGAGCACGACCTGGATCGACGAACCGAAGGGGAGGTCCGCGTAGAGATACCTGGGGCCCGAACCCGTGGCGGAGAAGTCGTGGAAGCCCTCGTCCATGTTCCGGAAGGCGCCCTGGTAGTGCTGCCGGGCATAGTTACCCGCCGCACTCACGTAGACGATGTCGCGGGTGGCCAGCAGGCTGGAGAGGTGCCGGGCGATCACGCCGTCCTCGAAGAACGGCTCGCGTGGCCAGGCCACATCGTCCACGATCACCCTGCAGCCGGCAGCGACGAGGGCGTCCACCGCCTGGTTGAACTCCAGGGCACTGTCACCGTGGTCATGGAAGTAGAGCTCCGCTCCGGGCGCGAGGTCGTGGATGATCTCGAGCATCGCCGTGCCCTCGTCCCCACCCTGCCCGTTCGCGATGACATGGACGCCCGGCGGCACGTCCCCGCTCTCCTGGGCCTCCAGGAGATGGTCGACCCCGTCCGAGATGACGCCCACCCGGATACCGCTCCCGTTGATGCCGTAGCGATTACGGACGAGGTCGGCCCGGAGGATCGCGTCCCCGGACGTGGCGGACCGGCCGGAGGAGAGGATCGGGCGGGAGACCTCGCGGACCCTCCGGACGTCCGGGAACCGCGCGAGGGCGCCGAGCTCGTCGGCCGTGACGCGCGCCGTGACAAGACCGTTCTCCTCGTCGCGGTCGTCAATCCCGGAGAGGAGGTCGTCGAGAACGGATGTCGGGACACCCGGATCGAGGAGGACGTAGACGAAGGTGCGCGCCTCGGGGCCGCTCTGCAGACGGAGTCCGGCCGATCCCTGCCGGTCAAGCCAGGCGATAAGTCCGGTCGAGAGGGGCGACTCCGTGTCGTGTCCCGCCGTACGGGAGGCGGCGAGCACGGAGGCCTGTATCGTGCGGGAGTCTTCCGCAGGGTCGAGGGCGACCACAGGGCCGGCGCAGATCGCACCGGCGAGCAGAATGAGCAGCAGCACCTTCCCGGTACTGCGGCCCTGCAAGGTTCGGGGGGTCATATCGTCATCCAACATTCCGAAAGGGATGCCACACAACCATTGGGCTTGCAGTGCATCAGCGTTGCGGATCGAGAGTTCTCACCTGCTTCGATCGGCCCGGAGGAGGAGGATCAGCACGAGCGATACCGGCACGATGACAAAAGAGAGCGGGGTCGCGGGAGTGGTTGTGGTGGTCGTCGTCCGGTTCGAGGTGGTGGGGGTGAGCGGGACCAGCGTCCGGTTCACGAACAGCGTCTCACCCGCCTGCACGAAGATGGTCTCCCTCCCGGGTGCGTACCCGGGGAGGGTGAGGACGAGCTGGTGCTCGCCGGTTGCGAGGTCCCGCACCGTTCTCGGCGCAACCCCCCGCTGCTCACCGTCAACGATGATCGCGGCCCCAGGGGGTGCCGAGACGATCCGGACCGCACCCGCTGGCGAGAGCGATGATCCGGGCGTTGGGGTTGCGGGGAGGAGCGTCACGTGGATGGGCGTCTCGTTCCCGCTGACGACCTGGGCCCGCACCGTCTCCTCCCGGTACCCGTCCGCCTCAACCCGGACCTCATGAATCCCCGGGGGAGCCTCGAGCGTGGCGGGAGTGAGGGCCTGGATCGTCCCGTCGAGCAGGACCCTCGCCCCGGAGGGGTCCGAGGTGATGATGAGCCGTCCCGGGGACGGGAGCGGTTCGAGCGCGGTGAAGACCTCGGTCCGCTGGTTCGCCGCGACGATCGCCTGGACCCGGTAGTCCCAATATCCCTCCCTGCGGAGTTCGACCAGGTGCGTGCCGGGTGTAAATCCCCGCCCCTCATACGGGGTCTCGCCCCGATCCACCCCGTCGATCCGGACCGACGCACCCGCTGGCGAGGAGAGGACCGAGAGGATACCCGTCGTCGGCGTCCGGACGAGCACCGCGTCGACCCGGGTGAGCCGGCCGGCCAGTACCGTGATCCGCTCGGTGTACCGTTCGTAGCCCTCCCTCTGGAGGGCGAGGTCGTGGACTCCCGCGTCCACGCGCCCCGAGGTGTACGGCGTGCGACCGAGCACCGTCCCGTCGAGCGAGACCTCCGCCCCGTCGGGGACGCTCGTCACCCGGAGCGTGCCGGCGCCGGGAGACGCCTGGAGGAGCACCTCCACCGACCGGTTCTCCTCCGGGTCGAGGGCGACGGTGGTCCCGTACGGTTCGTAACCATCGAGGCTGAGGGCGACGGCGTAGGTGCCCGGAGGACGGGGGAGGTCGACCGGGGTGGTGCCCGCCACACTGCCGTTCACGGAGACCTCGGCACCGGGCGGGACCGAGGAGACGAACAGACGGCTCGCACCGTCGACCGCAGGTACTGCGGTGACGAGGAGAAGGATGAGGATGAGGCTGGTGAAGAGGTGCATGAAGGCTCACGCATCGTTCGGTTTAATAACCATGGGAAGGGATTCATCGTTAGAATTTTCGGTCCTGCCTGAACGGGACGGGAGTCTGAACATGTTCTTTGAGACGGTTCGGTCCGAGGGACTGGCCCACCAGTCGTACATCGTCGGCGCAGGCGGCAGAGCGGCCGTGATCGACCCGCGCCGGGACTGCGGGATCTACCTGCGACGGGCGGTCGCGCACGGAGCGGTGATCACACACATCTTCGAGACGCATCGGAATGAGGACTACGTGACGGGATCGGCCGAGCTGGCACGGCGCACTGGGGCGACCGTATACCACGGCGCCGCGACCCCCTTCGCGTTCGGATCGCCCGCGCGACATGGGGACCGGTTCCAGGTCGGCCCCCTCGAGATCGTCGCACTCGAGACGCCGGGGCACACCGACGAATCGCTCTCCTTCGCCCTCTACGAGCCTTCGGTTCCCGGACGACCGGTGATGGTCTTCTCCGGTGACGCCCTCTTCGCGGGGTCGGTCGGCAGGGTCGATCTTGCGGGCGATGACCCGGTGGCGAACGCGCACCGGCTCCACGACTCCCTCCACCGGGTGCTCCTGCCACTCGGTGACGGGACGATCGTCTGCCCGGCCCACGGTTCTGGATCGGTCTGCGGGCCGTCGATCAGCGACCTCCCGTTCACCACGATCGGGATCGAACGGAGATCGAACCCGTACCTCCGGCTCGGCAGGGAGGAGTTCGTCGAACGCAAGGCGGGGGAGAGGGGGTACCGCGCACCCTACTTCAGGGAGATGGAGCGGGTCAACCTGGTCGGTTCCCCGGCACCGCCCGATCCCTGCACCCTGCGCCGCCTCTCCCCCGGCGACCTCGACGGTATGCAGGTGGTCGACATCCGCTCCCCGACCGCGTTCGCTGCGGGTCATGTCCCCGGGAGCATCAATATCTGGCGGGAGGGGCTCCCGCTCTTCATCGGATGGACGCTCGACTACGACCGGCCGATCGCCCTTGTCGACGACTTCAACCAGGAGCTCCACCTGGCGGCCGCCCACTTCGTCCGTCTCGGGTTCGACAATCTCACCGGGTTCCTGGATGGTGGCTTCATGGCCTGGCTCCGGGAAGCCCGCCCCGTTGGTCGGATCGAGACCTGGACGGTGCAGGACCTGTTCTCGCGACTCGACGGGGTGACCGTGCTGGATGTCCGCGACATCGCCAACCGGAAGGAGCGGGGGGCGATCCCCGGCTCGATGCATGTCTATGCAGGAGAGGTCGCCGCGCGTATCGACGAGGTCCCGCATGATCGGCCCGTCGCCGTGCACTGCGATGTCGGTTTCAAGGGGAGTCTCGCCGCGAGCCTCCTCGCCGGACGACGAGAGAACATCAGGGTCGCGAACGTGCTCGGGGGTTTCGCTGCCTGGACGGCGGCGGGTCTCCCGGTGGAGAGGGTGTGAAGGGGAGGGGGCAACGGTCCTACTCCCGTATCCTGTAGACGAAACGGTTGGTCGCGCTGTTCTCCCGGACGCGCACGGACCGGATCTCCTCCGTCAGTTCGATCCTGCAGACCTCCTCGAGACGACGGCTCCGGAGCGCCCCGCAGACGGCGGGCATACGGTTTGAGAGTCCCATCGCACGGTGCACCTCCCCCGATGTGACGGAGAACTCCGTGCGCCCGTCCCGCCGCGCAGGGGCGACATACTCGGTGCAGACGAACCGGCGGATGCGTTCGGCGAGAGAACCGGTGAACTCGTCAGGGGCGATTTTGTCCGAACAGCCCCCGGCGACGCTCCCGGGATCAGGATCCGTGCAGTCCACCCCCGTCCGCGCGATGTCCGCGATCGCCCGGGGGATCGCCTCGATCCGGGAGACGAGAGACTCCATCCGCTCGAAGAGGGCCTGTTCCAGGGCGAGGGGATCTCCGGTTCCGACGGGTGGCGGCGACAGGGGGACCGAAGAACCTTCGGTCTGTTGGATCCGGTTCGCAGGCGTCACCCGTAGCTCACGGACGATTGCATCCATCTCCTCTGTGCCGATCGTGAAACCCGCGTGGACCTGGTGCAGACGTTCGACGAGGTTGTCGACGGTCACGATGTCGAACCACTTCACCCGATCCCGCTCGACCTGGCCCGGTGCATAGGTCGATCCGGCCCTGAAGTACCCCCAGGCGGCGACCTTGCGCAGGTCGCGTTCGTCGATCTGCGATAAAGCGGTCGCGTGGATCCGGAAGAGGCGACGGACCATGTCGTGCCGGAGCGCCCTGAGCTGGTGGAAGAGGTTGACCCGGAGGGGCACGCTGTTCCCTTCGGATGTGACCACCCGCCATTCGCCCTCCTCGACCCCCTCGATGGTGCCCTGGTACGCCTTCAGCTCCAGGACCACAAGCCCATGGGGCATAACGAGGAGGCAGTCCACCTCGCCGTTCGCGAGGAGGAAGTTCGAGACCAGGTAGACAGGGCCCTCGAGGTCCGACGACCCGACAGCGCTGGCGATTTCACGGAGTTGATCGTACTCCTGCGGGTGGCGGGAATGCTCCCCGAAAAAGAACCGGAGCGGAGTCATATCCATCACCATCGTGGTACCGGAAGGAGAAAGGTATTCCCCCTCAGGGTGTGAGCTTCGGTGTATCGGGTCCGTTCGCGGGAAGGTATACCCGATGAACGGTGGCACCATCCGAATTCACAACGTGACCGGGGGTTCCTGTTCCATGGGGTTGCCGGGCCGCTCTGCACGATCCGTCTCTTAGCCCATCTGCCCTCTTCCCCACGATGTCGAAACGCGACGTAGCGGAACCGTTAGATGGCGGCGCGCCCAACCCTCGTCCTGATACCGCGATGAACCGACGCCTGCTGCTCGCCGGGGGTGCCATCCTGCTGGGAGTCCTTGCCGTGTACCTCGCCTCCCCCTCACCGCCCGGCCCGATGACCTGGTCGACCGATGGCGTACGGATCTCCCCCGATGGTTCGAACCCGCTCTACCCCGCGATCAGTGGCGACCTCGTCGCCTGGGAGGAGCACGGGATCGGAAAGACCACGCAGATCGGGGTCTTCTCTCTCGCGGACCATAGTACCCGACTCGTATCGCCCCATCCATGGATACAGTTCACCCCGTCGGTCTGGCAGGATCGGGTGGTCTGGCAGGACAAGAGGAACGGAAACTGGGACATCTTCCTCTTCAACCTCACGACCGGGGTGGAGACTCCGGTCTGCATTCATCCGGCTAAACAATCCCACCCCGTCATCTCGGGAGACCGGATCGTGTGGGTTGACGAGCGGAACGGTGACCCCGACATCTATCTCTTTGACCTCGCCACCGGGACCGAGCGGCCGATCTGCGTCCAGCCCCAGACGCAGTACGACCCCGACATCGATGGGGAGGTGGTCGTCTGGGAGGATTACCGGGAGGGGTACGAGACGGCGGGCGATATCTACGCCTTTGACCTCGGCACTGGGAAGGAGATGGTGATCTGCCGCGAAAAGCGGGGGCAATGGCTGCCGTCGGTCTCGGGGGACCGGATCGTCTGGCAGGACTACCGGGGTGGACGGGACTTCGACATCTACCTTTTCAACCTCACCTCGGGCGGGGAGCGGCTCATCTGCGATGCTCCCGCGCGCCAGTGGCTTCCGAAGATCCGGAACGGGACGATCGCGTGGGTCGACTATCGGAACCAGAACTGGGATATCTATGCCTTCAACCTCTCCACGATGACCGAGTACCCGGTCTGCAACCAGCCCGAGGACCAGGGATGGCCCGCGGTCGGGCATGATACGATCGTCTGGCAGGACTACCGGGGAGGAAATACCGCGATCTACGCCGCGCGGATCCCGGGGTGACGGAACCTTTTTGTTTCCCCCCGTTTCAATCTGAGACAATGGAACGACGCGACCGGTTGATGATCGCGATCGCCGGAATCCTGGCGATCGTCGTCGGCCTCTCGGCAGCCTCACTGCTCGGGATCGACGTGGGCTTCCTGCAGGGAGCCATCGGAAGCGGATTCAATGGTATCTACCCTCCCTGAGGGGAGGGACATCTCTTCTCCGGTACGACAGGGAGCCGCTCATCGGGATCGGTCGCCGATTCCGCGGTTCTCCCTCCCGGTTCACATCATCGCGTAGAAGACGGCACCCACCGGGAAGAGAGTCGACCCGATCAGCATGATGCCGTACCAAAGGCGGGATCCCCGTGCATAGGCGGGGAGCCGACGGTCGAGCCAGACCAGCATGAACCCGACCAGGCCGAACATGAAGACCGAGACGGTCAGGACGTCCTTGATCGTGTACTTAGTTCCGAAATACGCAAAACCGATGAAGATCAGGGAGAACAGGACGACGACACAGCGGTAGAGCCAGTCTTCGGAGACCCGCGTCGGGACCGTCTGCCTGATGATCCAGGCAACTGCCCGCGCCCGTCCGTCCGTCGCACCGATCAGGTAGACGAAGAGCGTCAGAAACGAGATCGCAACGAAGATCGTCATCCCGAACGGGACCACGTCCATCGTGTGACCGATCACCTGGACCATCAGGTCCTGTTCGAAGGCCGGCAGACCGTGTTCGTTCAGGACCACGAATCCGATCGTCAGGTAGAAGACGGAGAGAACGGCCAGGATCACGAATCCGAGCCGGAGGTCGAAGTAGACCGACTTCATGTGGTCCTTGAAGAAGGTCTCCCCGTGGTTGTCTCCGATCTGCTTCGAGAGCCACATGGACGAACAGAGGAGTGAGAGCCCGGTGCCGAGCGAGCACATGATCACGCCCGCATAGTAGAGATGATCCTCGTTTCCGAAGGCGGGAAAGAAGAGCCCAGCAGCCATCTCTCCGGGGGAGAGATAGAGCGAGAGAAAGTTGACGCACATGCCGGCGATGATCACGAAACCGGCTCCCACCATGATCCTCTTGAAGAGGGGGTACGAGTTCCGGAAGAGGATCAGGGTGATCAGGACGAAGATGGCGATCACCACGTACTGGACCGGGAGGCGTATCGGCACCAGGCCGGCGAGGAGGTTCGCCGCGACGAGTGCCCCCCCGGCGTGGTAGACGATCTCGACCACGTAGACGGCCCCGATGAAGAGCACCTCCCAGTTCCGGAGACCCGGTACCCGCTGCAGCCCTGCGTAGATGTTCTCCCCCTGGGAGACGGTGTACCGTGCGATCCCGGTCGTGAACATGTATTTATAAAGAAGGACACCGGCGATCGCCCAGAGGAGGGCATACCCCATGTTCGCGCCGATGGAGAGAAAGACGAGGATGCCGACCCATCCGGCGGACGACATGGCGAGGATCAGTCCCGGCCCGAGGAAGCGGGCACGCTCCGTGTACCAGGCACGGATTCTCGCAGGGAGCCGATCGGACATGGCATGCCTCTTAAAGGAGATCTCGATCTCGTGACGGTTATGAATGCCGGTGACCCCCCGGAGAGGCGGGTTTTATGACGTCGCCTGACCCACCAATCCGGGTGGACGTCCCTCGCACGCCCCCCGTCCTGTTTACGGTCCTTTCCGCTCTCTTCCAGGTCCTGCTCGCGGTCTCGATCGGCCTATTTGGGGTGGTTCTCGTCGTGCCCGGGCACTCGTTTCCAGGCTTTCACGATCTGAGCAACTACACACAGCTTTTTACATCGGCGATGGTCACCATCGCCTGCGCGTACGCCTACGCCCGGTGGTCACGCGACGTCCTCCTGTTGCACGCAGGGTTTGCCGCCGGCGGGTGGACGCTCGCGAATGCGTTCTGGTACTCGTACACCCTGATCATCGGGACGAGCCTGCCGTACCCGACGGTCGCGGACGCCGGGTTCATCGGTGTCTTCCCGTTCCTGATCGCGGGGTACCAGGAGGTCTTCGCCAGGAACCGTTTCCCGTCCTGGATCGGTCTTCTGGTCCTCTGTCCGCTCGCCGCCGGCGCACTCTGGCTGATGGCAGACCTGGGCGTTACGCCCGCCACCCTCCTGACCCTCCTCTTCTTTCTCCTCTGCGGCAGCCTGGTGGTCGTCTCCCTGCTGTACTCCGTCTACCTCTACCGGGTTCTCTTCCTCGGGACACTGGCGATCTCGCTCACCCATCTCCTGAATGCCTACCGTTCGACCGTCCTCGAGCCCCACTGGCTCTTCGGTATCGTCGGGCCACTCGCCGCTATCTCGTTCGCGCTGCTCGGTATCGGGCTGCTCGTCAGGACGAAGGAGGCCCTGCAGTGATCCTGGAGTTCTATCTCGCGGCGTCGCTGCCCCTCTTCTTCCTCCTGGTCTTCCTCGAAGGCGAGCAGCGTCGGATCCTCTCGTTCCTGGTCTGGGGACTCTCCGCCGGGGCGATCGCCTATTACATCAACTACCAACTCTACCTCCTCTTCGCCTCCACCGCCGTCGTCCCCGAGGTGACGATCGCCCCGATCGTGGAGGAGATCCTCAAGGCGCTCCCCCTCTTTGTCCTGCTGCTCGTCTTCGGACGGCAATACTCCAGGGAACTCCTGGTACTGGCGATGGCATCGGGTTTCGGGTTTGCTATCCTGGAGAACTATGTCTTCATCACCCATTACGAGCTCGCGGGGATCGGCTCGATCGTCTATGTGGTGATGCGGGGTATCACCACCTCGGTGATGCACGGGTGCATGACCGCGATCATCGGATACGGGATCTTCCTTACCTACGGGTTCTCGCGCCGCTCCCTGCCCGCGATCCTCTTCGGCCTGTTGACCGTGGCGATCACCGTCCATGCGCTCTTCAACCTCCTGATCGGCCACACCGGCTTCGGAAAGCTCCTCGCAATCGACCTGCCGCTTCTCCTCTTCGTGCTGCTGCTCGTTGTCTACAACCGTGAGGTGCTCTTCCCTGCACCACCCGAACTGATCTCCTGATCAGAGGCCGAACCTGGCTGGGAGTGTCTTCGCCCACGCCTCGATCGCGGGCCGGTCACGTGTATCCTTCGGTGCAGTTGCCGGAACGAACCGACCGATTATCGATACCCGGGCCCATGAGAACCGCCCGCCGAAGAGGGCGAGCGCGACGATAGGAATGCCCTGCCGAACGGACTCGGCGATCGCGTACCCTCGCTCGTCCTGGCGGGGGTTGCCGGCGGCGATCAGGGTACCGGAGAGGAAGAGCGCGACGGGCATCGTCCCGAGCGCCGTCCGGTGACGGCAGAAGAAGGATGGGATGGGGATCAGGACCCGTCCCACGTAGATCGGGCCACCGATCACCACGGCATCGATCCCCTCGAGGTCACCAACTTCGTCTGCATGTCGCAGGAGAACGGTCAATCCATCCCGCTCGAGGGCCCCGGCGATCCACTCTGCGATCTCGTGGGTTGCCCCGTGCCGCGACGCATACGCCACGAGAACGGTTGCCATACGTTCGTAATGCTACTCGGAAGGGGTATCCCTGTCGGATCGGCGTTCGATCACTCGCTCGAAGCGGAACCGGCCGGAGGCAGCGGCGGAGCACCGGGGGCGTACGCCGTGGATCCGACAACAACGAGACCGTCGAACGCCCGGATGCTCCCGGGCGTGAGCGGGAAGTAGGTGGAGTTGCGTCGGCTTCCCGAGCGTGGCACAAGACCCTCGAGCGCCACCCGCGAGGGGGATGGTGCGCCGCGAGTGGGGATGAAGACCGCTTCGTGCGGGCTGGAAAAGAGACGTGCCTCCAGGGTGCCCGCCTCCGGCATCCCGATCCCGTTCTCCTCCGAGATCGCCACCCCCGAACCGATGACGGCGTAACCCTTCCCGAACCGCGCGTTCAGGTATGCTCCTGCCGGCCACCAGGCGAGGTGATGGGGACCAAGCTGCCACTCGGCGCGCTCGCGGGAGAGGTGACTGTTGTGGGCATAGACGAGTATCCGGCCCCGACCCTCTTCCCGCTCGAAGATATGCGCGAGGGTAGACGCCATCATGGCGTCGCGCATCCCGAGCATTCGGACGATCCGACCCCCTGTATCCGATGAACGGGCCGCCTCGGCGTGGTAGCAGAGGAGCCGACGGGCCGACTTTGCGCAGAAGAGGGCCTCCCGGTGCCGATCGCGCTCAGCCCCCGTGGTACAGGCGGGACGCTGGAGCTCGAGCTCCATCACCAGATCTTCGATCCCGGCCCGGAGCATCATCGTCTCGGGGCAGAGCCCCACCGATTGTGACGGGTCGGTCGGTCATCGCCGCGGGGTTCTCCCATCGGGCGTCATCTCCGACGAGGTCTATGAGACGAGCCCGCATCGAATGATCGCCATCCGCCTGATCGAGAGAGTCCAGGTGGTCGAGGGCATGCAGGATGAGGGGAAGCGGGCTTTTCGTATGTGTCATCTCCGTCGGGCTGTCGAAACCGTAGAACCGGAGAGGGACGCGATGGTTCGGATCCCGGTTGTACTCGCGAATCAGCGCCACGAGTTCCCGGTTCGCCTCCAGCCGTCCGAAGCCATGGCTGAAGCCGGTCTCGCAGACCTCATCGAGAGACGCGGAGCTCCTCCCGGTCACGTAATCATCCACGATCCGGCCCCGGAGATAGTCGCTCTCGACCGCGATGGCGGAGAAACCGTGCACCCTGGCCAGCCGGAAGAAGAGACGGTTCCGGAGGACCAGGAGCGCCTCTCCTCCGTGAAGCGCCTCCCCGAGGCCGAGGAGGGACGCTCGTTTCCCCGTCACGGCGATCATGCGATCGGCGGCGGCATCGATGGATGCCTCCCTGTCGAGAGGGAAGGGGGTGGACCGGGCCGCTATCCAGTCGTCCAGGTTACTGAATCGACCACCCCTCACCCTCTCAACTCCGACCGGCCCGCCGTTCCTGTCCCGACCCGGTCCGGCGGTCTCCATCCCCGGGCTCCCCGTGAAGGTTGATCGTGTTGACCAGGTGAAAGAGCCCTGTGAGTTCCATCTCGAGCACGCCCTCCCGGTTCATGCCCATGCTCGTCTCGCCGTCGGCGGTCAGCATGTCAGGACCCCGGACCACGGTCCGTGGCACACCATCGGAAGAGAGGATCGCCTCCGCCTCCCTGTCGTGGACGAGGGCCCGCCCCGGGAGGACCACGACGCGTTCGAGCGCGGCAGGGTCGAGCTCGTGCAGGTCGTCGGCCGTGATCAGGCAGGCGATCTCCTTTCTCACTGCCACGACAGAGGCCGTTCCGCCGAGGCGCTCGAGGAGCGAGGCGAGGAACGGTGCCGCCACCGCGCCTGTCACCACCGATGCCCGACCGGTGAGGCGGGGGAGACGGGCGAGGAGTTCCGGTTCGTCCCGTATCGCAAAGGGCGAACCGAGGGCCGGGTCGAGGAGTGGCGTGCCCGTGATCCGCATCCGGTGCCGGGCGGACAGGTCGCGGACGAGCGCGGCGAAGGACCCGACCGATTGTGGCTCGATCCCGGGTAGCAGGGGTGCGTTGCCCAGGACGAGTCCCTGGTGCGGTTCGTTCGCGAATCGCATCAGGATCAGCCCCCTCGCTCCGGCGTCCTCGAGCCAGGAGGCGGTCTGTTCCAGCACCTCTCCGTCATTGATGCCGGGAAGAACCACGACCGCCGCGTAGAGGTCGATCGCTCCGGCGAGCCGTTCTATCACGGCGAGGGATACATCAGGCGTCGGATCGTGCATGTACCGGCGGCGAAGCCCGGGGTCGGAGGCAAAGACCGTGAACGAGATCTCGGACAGACCATGTTCCACCAGCCGGTCTGCGACGCGGGCGTCATCGAACCCCTTCCCCGAGGTGTATCCGATGTGCAGCGGCGCCTCGATGGCGGCGAGTACCTCAACCAGGTCCTCGAAGGCGGGGTAACAGCTGGGATCGCCGCCGCCGCTGATCGTTACCCGGTCGATCTCTCTGGTGGCAACCTGGAGTTTTGCCAGGGTCTCCTGGGCGACATCGCGGAACGGGCGGAACCCGTCGTACTGCTCGCGGACCATCCGCGTACAGTAGTCACACCCCTTTTTGAACGGGAGGCAGTGCCGGCACCCGAGCGGGGCCGGGTTCCGGACATGTTTGAAGTAACAGTAGGCGCAGAACCCCCGGCAGTCGAGCCCCGGGCGCCCACCGACGTCCACGATCAGCTCGCCCATGGCATGATCTGTCGGCGGGAGGAGGGTAAAGGTTGTCCATCGATCCTCCCCGGACCATGGAACAGGAGATCAGGGGGGCCCGCCCCTCACCGGTTCTGTCGATCGGGATCCCGCACGGAGAAGACGGTTCCAAGTGCCCTGAATGCGTCCTCGATCTCCTCGAAGTTCGGGATATGGTGCTCCCGGAGGATCCGGAGGCCCGCGCGGATGGAGTCCCCACCGGCGAGACAGCCCACGATCATCTTGTCGGTGTGCTCGCTGAACCGTACCACCTCGTTGGCGAGATGCGCCGGGTCCATCGTGGCAGACGGCACCGCAATCACAATGGCGATGTCCCAGAGGTCCTGCCGCCTGATCAGCACATCGAAGACCCGGGCGAACCGGTCCGCACCCGCGTCTCCTATCAGGTCGAGGGGGTTCTGCCGGTTCCACTGCTCCGGGAGAAGCCCGTTCAGCTCGGTGAGGAGGTCGAAAGGGAGATCGATCAGGTCCACCCCGAAGCGTTCCGCATAGTCGGAGGAGAGCACGGCGAGCCCCCCTCCACTCGTGACGACCAGCGCGCGCCTGCCCACCGGATAGCCCTCGGAACCGAGGAGCTCCGCGATCTGGAACGCCTCCGAGAAGGAATCGACCGCGATGACGCCCGCCTGTTCGAAGGCCCCCCGGTAGACCTCGTAGTCGCCGGCGAGGGAACCCGTGTGCGAGGAGGCGGTCCTCTGGCCCCGTTCCGACGCACCGGACTTGAGGACGATCACCGGTTTACGGGCCGCGACCCGCCGAACGATCCGGAGGAAGCCGCACCCGTCCCGGATCTCTTCGACGTACATGATGATCGAACGGGTGTTTGCGTCCTGCTCCGCGTAGTGGAGGTAGTCCTGGAACGTCAGGTCCGCCTGGTTTCCCACGCTGATCACCATCGAGAAGCCTATCTCCTCGGGGAGGGACCAGTCGACCACCATCGTGATCACGGCCCCCGACTGCGAGATGAACGCGATGGTACCGGGCCGGGGGGAGACCGGGTCGAAGGTGGTATTGATCCGGTACGGCGGCAGCATGATCCCAAGGCAGTTAGGCCCGACGATGCGGATCCCCGCCTTCTTCGCGTTCGCAACGAGTGTCTCCTCGAGCCGGGCCCCCTCCTCTCCCGCCTCGCGGAAACCGGCAGATAGGACGACCACGAGCCGGGCTCCCGCATGTCCCGCCTCTTCGATCACACCGGGGACCAGGGGTGCCGGGATGGCGATCACCACCATGTCAACCGGCCCGGGGAGCGCCCTGAGCGATGGATACGCCTTTCTCCCGAGGATCTCGTCCCGCTTCGGGTTCACCGGGTAGAGGTCTCCCTTGAACCGGAGGAGGTTCCTGAACGCGGCGTACCCGACCTTCCTCGGGTCCGTCGATGCCCCCACGACCGCGATCGACCGGGGAAGGAAGAGATCGGGGGGGATCGGATCGGGCTCGATGCAGGGGATCCTGGACGGCGAGTCGTCGGTGTAGATCCGCGCGTCGACGACCACACAACCGGACCCGTAGAGCCGGACCGGGTTGAGATCGAACTCTGCGAGGGCCGGATCGTCCTGAAAGAGGCGGGAAACGCGGCCGATCAGGTCGAGGAGTGCCCCCTCGTCGAGGGGTGGGTAGTCGCGGTACCCCCGGATCAAGCGGTATGCCCCGAGGCGTCGAACCATCCCGGCAACCTCGTCGTCGGAGAGGGGGAGCACCCGGACCACGACGTCTTTGAACAACTCGACCAGTGTGCCGCCGAGACCGACGGTCAGCACCTTGCCGAAGGAGGCGTCCGTCCGCCCCCCGATGATCAGCTCGAACCCGGGTCGGGCCTGGGCAACCACGAGCACCCCCTCGATCCGCGCATCGGGAAGGTGTGCCCGGACGTTCGTGACGATGCGGTCATACGCCTCGCCCGCCTCGCGGGGCGACCCGATCCCCAGCACCACGCCGCCTGCATCGGTCTTGTGGACCACGTCCGGCGAGACGACTTTCATCACGACCGGGAAGCCGATCTCCTCCGCGGCGCGGATTGCACCCTCGCGGTTGTCTGCCCGCATGAATTCCGGCACGGGAACCCCCGCCCCGCGCAGCAACCGGTACGCGCGATCCTCCGGCATCAACGTCTTTACCATTGCGGCGACCTCTACCTGAATCAGGAGACCTGCGAGGGGATAAAAGGATTATGAACGGTCGTTGCGGGGTTCATCCGTAGGTATGACCGGAGGCGACGCGGAGCAGGGCATAGATCACGACCAGGTAGGCGGTGGTCCTGAGTGTGATGATCAGAAGGTCGCTGGTAGCGATTCCGAGCAGGTTGAGCAGATGGGAGAGGGCGAACAGCCCGAAGGCCCCTCCCACCAGTGCCTCGGTGATCCGTCCGCTCTTCCTGTACCCCCAGTATCCCAGGAGCATGATCACCGTCGCGAGTACCAGGTTGACCACGACGACGGGGTTGTAGGAGACGTCCATGCCGTATCCTCGAGTAGTCAAGAGTGACCTCCCGGCATATTATCCTGCCGACCGGCCGAAGGCGTCCGAACCCCTCCGCCTCGGGAACCCACCCGCGCCTCCCGTCCATTGAAGGCACCGTACTCGAAGACGACGCCGCCGTACGAGAGCGTGGTGAGGGAAAGACCGTTCATGAATCCTCCCCCGTGCAGGCAGTCGTTCGATCCGACCATCGGGACCGTGCCGTCGGCGAGCCTCTCACCGAGGGCTGACAACTCGAGGGGAGACCGGTGCGGCGGCGGTAGTCGTCGAGGATCGTATCTCCCGGATGCGGCGGCAACCGGAGGCGTCTTGAGGGCCCTCGAGTCAGACCCCGGGAGTCCGTGCCTGACCTCATGCGAGGTGTCACTCCGCCCGGGGGAAATGAAGCCATGAGGCGTCGTTCGTCCTTCTGGCTGCCTCCGTCACCACGCCACCGTCAGGATCCGATGTCCGATACCACGATCTCCGCCCTGCATGCCCGTCAACGGGATGATGAGCCCGCACCGGAGCAGGAGGTCGTATTCGTCGATCGTCGCCCCCCCCCCCCATCGAGACTGCGGGAGCATACTGCGGGGCCGAACCTGCGCAGGATGCAAACCGGCAGGTTGAACCACCGCCCTGCCGATACGGTTCCGATGGATCCGGAGTGCATCGCGATCAACCGCACCCTCGACAGTTATACCGTCCTCTACACCCGCCGTGACCTCGACGGTGTCGTCTCCCTCGTCGAACCTGACTTCCAGGGATACGGGACCGGTCCCGACGAAGTCATCAGGAACGCGGACGAGTTCCGGCGGGCTGTCGAACGCGACTTCGCCCAGACTGAATCCGCCACGATCTGCTTCTCGGACCGCCGGTGCACGGTCGAGGGCTCCACCGCCTGGGTCATGGGGGGATGCAGGTTCTCTTTCATCACCGGGAACGGTGAAGGAGAGATGGAGGGACGGTTCACCGCGGTGCTCAGACACTACGATGGGGTCTGGCGTCTCGCCCAGCTCCACCTCTCGATACCCTGCCAGGAGCAGAGCCAGGGCGAATCCTGGCCCTCGGCTAAATAGGACTACTCTTCGTCTTCGGCCTGCTCCCGGGGGAGCACGCGAAGCTCGCAGGCCCGGTCTCCCGTGCAGGCAGCCCGGACGAACCGGAGCGTATACGCAGGGTTCAGCATCTCGACGAGGGGGATCATGAACGCGAGGCACCGATCGGGAAGATACCCGTGGTCGATCTCGACGAGGTCGGCCTCCTCGATGAACGGACAGCGGCGGATCTGGAGGGCGGCGGTCTTTCCCGTATCGTTCACCCGGTCGAACTGGAAGTCTCGCCCGAAGATGGCCCAGGAAAGGGTCGCAAGGGTACCCGCCAGTTCAGCGGGGGTCTTCCGGGGCAGGTGGAATGCGTCGGCGAGGTCACGGGCCTCACGGGCGATCTCGATCCAGATCTCGTGCTCGAGCCCGGTGTATGTCGTCCCGACGACCGGCCGGTAGACGATGTCGTAGAGGAGCGGCAGCTTTGCGAGGAGACGGGAGCAGACCATCCATCGCGCGGATTCGGGGATACGCTCGAGGTCCTTCGGGCTCATCGGACCCTCCCGATACCGTTCCGGGGGTGATCATCCGAATTCATCGTTCAGCGTTACGCGACGAGAAAAGAAAAGTCTGCGGGTGACGCCGGGGGCGAAAAAAGTTCTACCGGGCGAGGCGGAGCGCGTCCTCGATACTGTCGACGTACTCGGTCCTGATCCCGATCTCGGACTCAATGAACTGCTTCGCATCGACCTCTTCGGGCACCCGCTGAATGATGGTGTAGCCGTAATAATCACGGGTCCGCTCGGCATAGCGGATCAGCTGGCTGTTCTCGCGGGGGAGCATAAAGAGTGTCTTTCCCTTCTTCTTCGCCGCTTCTGCCTTCTCCAGCACCCCACCGATCGCCCCGATTCGTCCCGTCTGGTCGATCGTTCCTGTGAGCGTCACGTCGGACCTCACCGGCGACCCCTCGATCGCCGAGATCATCAGCAGGGTCATGAGGGCCCCTGCCGACCCCCCGTTCACGGCGGGCACCTCCTCGTCGGCGACGATCGAGACGATCACGTCAGAACGGGAGAGATCCCTCCCGGTCCGCGCCTGCGCGACGAAGACCGCGGTGTTCGCCGCGTCCTGGAAGACCTCACCCATCAATGGCGTCGTGTGGACCAGCACCCGTCCTCGCCCGGGCCCGATCTCGACCGAGATGTTGATCAGGGTCCCCTCCTGCTCAATCCGTTCGGAGATGAACGGACCGTCCCGTTCGTAGACCCGTCGCTGCATCACTGCCGGTGCGTCGAGCGAGGCTGAACCGGAGAGCGAGGTGCCATTGAGGCCTGGCAGGGTGCAGACCGCCTCACCGAGCTGGGACCGGTAGAACGCGAGCTGGTTCTCGTATGAACGGATCGACAGGTTCTCCTGCTCGAGCATCTCCCGGAGACCGGCGTTCTCCTCTTCCAGTGCGTTCACCCGCTCCAGGAGCTGTCGTTCTCTCACGTCCGAGTTCGGGGCAGGACCACCGATGCAGCCACTCGCGATGAGCAGCACGACGAGTCCGATCACGAGTGCCCGCCGACCCACCATGCATCCTCTGTGCCCGCTGCGAAGAGATAAGCATTGGGGCTTCCTTCAGCCGTATCCCGAGATGTCGTAGCGGATCTCGCTCGACAGCCTCGCGCACTCCGGGCCGTCGCGTTCGAACTCCTCGACCTGCTTTTTGATGACGGACGGCAGCACCGCCCCAACCAGTTCCCGCAGGGGTCGTCCGCTGCAGAAGAAGATGAAGGTCGGGGTGGAACGGATCGCAAACCGCTCGATCGTCCAGGGGTTCGAGACCACATCGAGCCGGCCGAAACGGACCCGTCCGCCGAACTCCCGGGCGATCTCCAGGAACGCGGGCATGATCGTCGCGCAGTGGGGGCACGCATGGGAGAAGAAGATCACGACCACGGGCCGCTCGCTCTTCTCCACCTCGCGTTCGAAGTTCCCGTCGGTCAACTCGACGACAGGTCCGGCGTTTGTATCATCTCCAGTCATGGGGCCCCGCCTCAGGGCAGGAGGTTGACTCACCGCCAGATAAAGGCTCAGGTCGGAAGGCGGGAGGCGATCGGGTTCTCGATCCCCACGTAAAACTGCCGGCCCGGATCCCCGACAAAGCGCCGGAAACTCAGGTTCGTCTCCTCCCCGAGCTCGCCCGTAGCGTTCCAGACCCGTACCAGCCGGAGACGATCCCCGTCCCTTTCGAGCGAAAGTACCCGCGTCCCGTTGGTGAGCGGTGCGATATAACTGAGGTTCAGCCGGTTTCCGCCGGTCGGTGCCCACGTCCCGTTCCGGACCTGCACCGTCCTCGCGATCCCGAGGTCAAGGAGGAATCGGAGCTCGGCTGAGCCATTCTCCGAGAGATTCAGCAGGATATCGGGTTCACCCGAGTTCTTCAACCACAGGCCCGTGACATCGCCGAGCTCCTGCCGGGCGGGCGTAGAGTCAAGACATCCCGCCACCAGGAGCACCGCGGCGATCAGAACGAGGAGAAGATACCCATGCAGATACCCGCGTCCCATGCCTCCTCGTGGGACGCGAGAGCTGATAGTGCTACCCGATCAGGCGTCGGAGGAGTGGACGCTCGAGCACGATCGCGTCCGCGGGGCAGAGTTCCTGGCAGCAGAAGCATCGGATACAGTCCTGGTAACGGATACGGGGGACCCCTACGGAGAGATCGATCGCGCCCGGAGGGCAGCTCTCGGCACAGGCGCCGCATCCCTGGCACCGTTCCACGGAGATCCGCGGTCGGAGGGAGAGGAACCGGCGTGCCGAGCGGATGAGAGGGACCGGCACCCGGGAGGCGATGTGGGCCGAAGGGGGCTCGAAGTCCGATACCGGGAGAGAGGCGGGCGAGACGCCGAGCAGCTCGATCTCTCCGATCGTCCCCGGCCCGATCCCCCGGTTCTTCGCCTCCCTCACGGTGGGAACGGCCAGCGGGTCGAACCCCATGAGCACGGACTGCACGAAATCGAGGTCAGGCGCGTGGGGGCTCGCGATGAGGAGCCCGAGCGTGCGGGGACGTCCGTTCGAGGGTCCGTTCCCCTCCATCCCGATGATCGCGTCCATCACCGAGAGGACCGGGGGGCGAACCTGGTAAAGATCAAGCAGGAGTGATGCGAACCGCGCAGGTTCCATCCCCGCATGCAGGTGGTACTCGGCCTTCGCGATGCCCGGGATGAACCCGTAACAGTTCTTGACGGCCCCGGTGCAGAGTGTGAGCTGGTGGGTCTTGCACTTCGGGAGCGAGACCACTGCATCCGCCTCGGCGACGGCCCGCGCGATCCGGAACCGGCGGTAGACCCTGCCGTCATGGGCAGGGAGCTCGACCGACTCTCCATCGAAGTAGACCGGTTCACACCCACACTCATCAAGGACTGCTTGAATGCCGGTGGTGCGGAGTAGCGCTGCGTACCGCCCGGGAGTGTTTCTTCCCCCCGGCGAATCGCCGACCAGGACCTCTGCCCCCGTCGATTGTACCGCACCGATCACCGCCCTGACGACGGCGGGATGGGTCGTCACGGCCATTTCGGGGGGGCGGCTCGCAAGGAGGTTCGGTTTGACTAGGACGCGGGAACCACGCCGGATGAAGGCGGCAATCCCGCCGAAGGGAGCCAGACCGGCGCAGAGGGCCTCCATAACGCGCGCGGGTTCGTAGTCGGGGCAGTGCGCGATCGAGACCCGGCGTTTCATGTACAGCCCCGGATTGACCCGAGATCGGGGCGGATCTCGATCCGGCACCTACCTTCGTGGAAGACGCGGACCGTGCCGCCGCTCTCGGAGATGATCACGGCGACGACCGGGAGGAGCGTAGTGATCGCTGCGGCGGCACGGTGCCGTCCACCGAGTCCGCTCGGCAGGGAGACGGACTTCGAGTCGACATCGAGGTATCTCCCGGCCGCAATCACGGCTCCGGAACGGTCCACCACGAACATCCCGTCGAGCTGTGCGAACTCCTTGACCGACTCCCAGTTCTCGCGCGAGAGGATGGTGGTCACCTCCGGTGGATGGCCCAGGTACGGGTTCAGGATCAGCTGGTGCGACACGGCGAGGATCGCATCGCCCTCGCCGATGATGAAGGCCGTCCCGATCGCCTTGCCCTCCCGACCCTCCCGCCCGATCTCGAGCGCGAGGCGGAGTGCGGCGGCCATCACGCCACGTGGGGCCACCGAGTCGAACTGGGCGAGGTCGAACCGAGACCGTATCCCTTCAAGGTCGAGGACCACCAGGCCCTCCGGGAAGACTCCGATGACCGGACCTTCCGCCTCGTCTTCCAGGGCGATCGCTCCCGCCGCCTTCGCGAGTCGCTCGAGGAGGACATCGCGCAGCCCCTCCAGCGTGGAGGCGCCCGGGCCGAGCGGAAGCTCCCCGGCGCTCAGGACGGGTATCGGGAACGGACCGCAGGGGACATCTGCGACGAACGTGATCAGTGCCCGCGCACCGATCGCCGTCGCGAGCCCGATTCCCGCCTCGACGATCTGCCGGTCCCAGTTCATAGGAGGCTGCGGATCAGGCCCGGGATCTCGGAGGGGCGCGAGGCGACCGTCACTCCCATCGCCTCGAGCGCTTGTATCTTGGAACGTGCGTCTCCCTCGCCCCCCTCGACGATCGCACCGGCATGACCCATCCGCTTGTCCGGCGGGGCTGATACGCCGGCGACGTAGGCGACGAGCGGAAGAGAGGTGGAAGCTGCCCCCTCCTGCTCGAGGGCGCCGCCGACCTCGCCTACCAGCACGACCGCCTTCGTCTGCGGGTCCTTCTCGAACCGCGCAAGGATCTCCGAGAATGTGGACCCGATCACCGGGTCACCGCCGATCCCGACCACCGTCGACTGTCCGATCCCCGCCCGGGTCAGCTCGTCCACGATCTCGTAGGTGAGCGTACCGGACCGGGAGACGACCCCGACGGGCCCCGGCATCGCGAGCTGGGCCGGCATGATCCCGAGCTTTGCCTCTCCCGGCGAGAGGAGACCGGGGCAGTTCGGCCCGATCACCGTCGTTCCGCAGAGGCGGGCGTAGGCGAGTGCCCTCATCGTGTCGTGGACCGGGATGTGCTCGGTGATCGCGACGGCGAGCGAGAGGCCGTTCGCCGCCGACTCCATGATCGAGTCGCCTGCCGCTCCCGCGGGGACGAAGATCACCGAGGCGTCCGCCTCGTGCTCCCTGAGAGCCGCACGGATACTGTCGTAGACCGGCACGCCGACGACCTCCTGGCCCCCCTTGCCTGGTGTGACGCCCGCAACAACGCCGACACCCCCCACCTCGCGCGCGTACTCGTTCATCAGCCGGATGTGGAAGAGTCCCTGCCGCCCGGTCGCACCGGTCACGATCACGCCGGTCTTCCGGTCCGCGAGAATCATGCCCCCGCCTCCGCTGCCGCCGCAACGGCCCTGTCCATGGAGTCGTACATCTCGTACCCGTGCTCCGTGAGCAGGGCCCGCCCCTCCGCCTCGTTCGTCCCGGCCATGCGGACGATCACCCGCTGCGGTATGCCGGCATCGATGATCCCACGTGCCACTTCGTCGCATCGCGTGATTCCGCCGAGCAGGTTCACGATGATCACCCGGACACCCGGTGCGCCGGCAAGCAGCCGGACCGCGTGTGCGACCCGTTCCCGATCGGCCCCGCCCCCGACGTCCAGGAAGTTGGCAGCCCGCAGGCCATACTGCTCGATCAGGTCGAGGGTCGCCATCGTCAGCCCGGCGCCGTTCCCGATGACGCCGATCTCTCCGTCGAGCTCGACATAGCTGAACCCGTGCCGTTCGGCCTCCGCCTCGCGCTCGGTGAGGTCCCGGTTCTGCTCGAATCCCTGCCGGGCGAGCGCGTTGTCGTCGATGATCACCTTCGCATCCGCAGCAACGACCCTCCCGTCATCCAGGACGACGAGCGGATTGATCTCCGCAAGAAGCGCGTCCTTCGCGACGAACACCCGGTAGAGCGCAGAAACCATGGGTCCAAGCGCCTTCGGTGCACGGCCGATCAGGTCGCGGACGGCGAAGCTTGGGAGCTCGGTCAGAAGGGGGTTGACATCGAACCGGCGGATGCGGTCGGGGTCCTGCCGGGCCGTCTCCTCGATCTCGACCCCTCCCGCCTCGGTGAAGAGGACGACCGGCTGGCGGGTCGAACGGTCGACCAGGACCGCGCAATAATATTCATGCGCAATCGGGAGGCACTCCTCCACCAGGATCTCGGTGACCGGCAGTCCCCGGATCGTTCTTCCGAAGAGTTCGGCCGCCCGTGCAGGCGCCTCATGTACCGGACAGATCACGACCCCGCCGGCCTTTCCACGCCCGCCAACATCGACCTGCGCCTTTAACACGACCCGCTCTCCGAAGCAAGAGAGGTCGCCCAGTTCGCCCACCGACCGGACGATGCGCCCCGCCGGCACAGGGATCCCCGCCTCGGCGAAGATCCGCTTTCCTTCGTACTCTCTCAATCTCATCCTCGTGCCTCCTCTCCCCGGACGTATCCCTGTCGGAGCGCCCGGAGGTTCAAATCCTCGGTGCCCCTCGGCACCTGGTCCAACACCGCCCGTTCGATCGCATCGCGCGACACAACTCCGGTCGAGGCGACGAGGGCACCGAGCATGACGATGTTGGCGACGATCACCTTCCCGAGGATGCTCCGTGCGTCATCGGTCGCCGGGATCTCGTAGTACCGGCAGGCCGGGCGGGAGTGAACGAGCCCCGGGTCGAGGAGCATCACCGCGTCCTGCCGGGCGATGGTTCCGTACTTCTCGAAGCCCTCCTGGCTCATGATCACCAGGATGTCGGGGTCCGTCACCTCGGGATACAGGATCGGCGAGTCGTCAAAGACCACGGCGGCCATCGAGGCGCCCCCCCGCGCCTCGGGGCCGTAGACCTGGGTCTGGACCGCGTAGCACCTGTCGTACATCACCGCGGCCCGGCCCAGGATCACGGCGGCAAGCATGATCCCCTGGCCCCCGAAGCCCGAGAGCCGGAGTTCGCGCCTCACGGAGCCACCCCCATCGCAGGGAGCGCGCGCCGCACGAACTCCCCGACCACGATCGTGTCAGGGGGTATGGGCCGCCCTTCGGCCACGAGCCGGTCGAACTTTGCCTTCACCATCGACCGGGTTCGGAAATGCTCGGCCATATCCGTCACCTCGCGCAGCCGGTTCTTGCGCCCGTAGTTGGTCGGGCATCCGGCACGAACCTCGATGAACGAGAGGCCGGGTGTCCGGAGCCCGGTCTGGATCGCCTTCTGTACCTCCCGGACGTGGTATGCGGTCCAGCGGGCGACGTGGTTCGCGCCGGCGGCGACGGCGAGTGCAACCAGGTCGAAGGCCGGTTCGGAGGAGCCGTAGGGCGACGTGGTGGAGAGGGCTCCAAGCGGCGTGGTCGGGGAACCCTGTCCCCCGGTCATGCCGTAGATGAGGTTGTTCATACAGACCACGGTGAGGTCGATGTTCCGGCGGCAGGCGTGGATGAAGTGGTTGCCCCCGATCGCGGCGAGATCGCCGTCCCCCGTGAAGACCACCACGTTCAGGCTGGGATCAGCGAGCTTGACTCCGGTGGCGAATGCGAGGGCGCGCCCATGGGTCGTGTGGAGCGAGTCGGTCGCGATGTACCCCGGGGCGCGGGATGAGCAGCCGATCCCCGAGACGAAGACCGTCCGGTCCGGATCCCATCCCTCCGCATCCACCGCCGCGAGGGTGCAGTTCAGGATCGTGCCGTTCGAACAGCCGCTGCACCAGATGTGCGGCAGGCGATCGGTCCGGAGCCAGTCGTCGAAGCTCATGCGGACCGTGCCTCCTCGACCGCGCGGACGAGTTCGTCCGGGGTGTGGAGCTCCCCGCCGAGCCTGGGCACGGAGATAACGGGTACCCGGACGTGCCGCTCGACCTCGCGCGCAACCTGGCCCAGGTTCTGCTCGGGGACGATGAACAGACGGGCGTTCGGAAACTCGGCGAGCGCGTGCTCGGGGAACGGCCAGACCACGCGGAGGCGGAGGATGCCAAGTCCTTCGCCGGGGTGATCAGAGACCACCTGCTGGACCGCGCGAGCGGGAGAGCCGTAGCAGACGAAGACCACCTCCGCCTCGGGGTTCGTAACGCGGTAGTCCGCGATCTCGTGCCGCGCGTTCTCGACCTTGTCCACGAGCCGGCGGACCAGTCGCTCGTGGGCGGCGGGGTCGGTCGCCGCCGGGTAGCCCCGTTCGTCATGGGTCAGCCCGGTGACGTGGACCCGGTGTCCCGTGCCGAAGGTTGGGAAACCGGGCACGCCGTCCGCACCCGCCTCGAACGGGAGCCGGCCCGGTTCGAGCGGGCGCCGATCGACGATTTCGACATGGTCCGGGAGCTCGATCCGCTCCCGCATATGCCCGATGATCTCGTCAGCCATCAGGAAGGCAGGGCAGCGGAACCGCTCGGCGAGGTTGAAGGCCTTCACGGTCAGGTCGTACATCTCCTGGACCGAGTCGGGACTGAGGGCGATGATCGCCATGTCACCGTGCGAACCGAACCGGCACTGGAGCATATCCCCCTGCGCCGACATCGTCGGCTGGCCGGTGGATGGGCCGCCGCGCTGGACATTGACGATCACGAGCGGGGTCTCGGTCATGACGGCAAAGCCGATGTTCTCCATCATCAGAGAGAAACCGGGCCCCGAGGTTGCGGTCATCGCCTTCTTTCCCGTCCACGACGCCCCGATCACGGCCGCTATCGAGGCGATCTCGTCCTCCATCTGCACGAAGACACCACCGATCTTCGGCATCCGGCGGGCCATCGCCTCCGCCACCTCGGTCGATGGGGTGATCGGGTAGCCCCCGAAGAACCGGCAGCCTGCGGCGATCGCGCCCTCGGCAGAGGCGGTGTTGCCCTGCATGAACTCGAGCTTCGTCAATACTCCACCTCCATCGTGAGGGGTTCGTACGGCCGTTCCCGTACCCACCCGATCGCCTGGTCCGGGCAGGTGAGCTGGCAGATCCCGCAGAGGGTGCGGCCGTAGAGCCCCTGCAGGCGGCAGTTCGTGCACCGCTCCGGCCGGTCGAGCTCCGGGACGATCACGCCCTTCCGGTTCGGCCGCCTGCCCGGCCGGAAGATCCGGTAGGGGCAGACCTGGGTGCAGAGGTTGCACCCCTTGCAGCGGTTCTCGTCGATCACGAGTTTCATCGATCCCTTCCTGTGTATGTTTTTCTCGCCATACGTCGAAAAGGTATTTGAAGCGGAGCCGTCACGGGAGTTTGGCGGCCCGCTCTGCCCGTGCCTGTACCCCTGCGAAGAGGTTCGCCCCGTGACTGTCGATCCCGACCACGAGGGGGAGCCGATCGAGCCGGATCGCCCATACCGCCTCGGCCATTCCGAGGTCGGGGAACCAGACCCCCTCGAGCCGCATGCGGGCCGCCGCGAGGGCGGCACATCCACCGGTGAAGGCGAGGTAGACCCCGCGTCCCCGGAGCTGCCCGGTGACGGTGGCGTCCATCCCCCCCTTCCCGATCAGGGCACGTACACCCGCATCGAGCAGGAACCCCGAGAGCCGGTTCATCCGCGAGGAGGTGGTCGGGCCTGCAGCGACGACGCGACCGTCGGCGATCACCGGGCCGCAGTGGTAGACGGCCGCGCCGACGGGATCGAAGGGGATCCCTTCCCGCATCATCCGCAGATGGGCCTCGTCGCGTGCGGTGTAGACGATGCCCGAGAGGGTCACGCGATCTCCGGCGACCAGCTCGAGCACCTCGGTGCCGAGGGGTGTGGCCAGGTCGGTCACCCGTCCACCTCCACATACTCGGTCGCATGCCGGTTCGCCCAGCACTGGATGTTGACCGCCACCGGCAGCGACGCGGTGTGACAGTGTGCGCGCCTGACCTTGACGGCCAGGGCGGTCGTCGCTCCTCCGAGACCCATCGGCCCGATGCCGAGCCGGTTCACGGCATCGCAGAGCGAGGTCTCGAACGGGTCCATCGTATCGATCGGTTCGAGGAGTGCCTCCTTCGCGAGTGCGGCGGCGACGTCGAAGGTTCCGCCGATCCCGATCCCGAGCACGACCGGTGGGCAGGGGCGGGCGCCGGCTTCGAGTACGCAGCGGACCACGACATCGGGGATCCTCTCCACCTCGGATGGGAGGAGCATCTCGATCCGGGACATGTTCTCCGCACCCGCGCCCTTCGGCAACACCGTGACCGAGAGTCGCGGGCCCGGACGGATGTGCACCGCCGGCATCCCGTCACCGGTGTTGTCGCCCGTGTTGTGTCGGGTGAGCGGGTCGACGACGTTCGGGCGGAGCGGCACCTCTGTCGTCGCCCGGCGCACGCCCGCCGCGATCGCGTCGAAGAGCCCGTCCTCGAGTGGAACGGTCGGAGGCAGGGTGACATAGATGACGGGGACGCCCGTGTCCTGGCAGATGGGGAGGTTGCCCTTCCGGGCGAGTGCGACATTCTCGAGAATGTTCTCGAGTTCGCCCCGCGCCACGGGGTCTGTCTCCGAAACGAGGGCCCGTTCGAGGGCGGTTTCGACGTCGGGAGGGAGCGTGGTCACCGCCCGGCCGTAGGCCCGGGCGGTCGCATCGGCGATCCGGGAGGAGAGACGCGGGTCCATCAGAAGGAGATCGGAACCGCGGGGGGAAAAAAGGACCGGCGGATATTTGTCGCTGGGATGCGAACGCACATTTACATGGCCCGCGAACTCACCGGGCGCGACCTTGAGATCCTCGCGAAGCTCGTCCCCGAGTGCGGCGGGACGATCTGCGCGGGCTCAGGTCACGCCTTCCAGTCGATCCTGCCCCCGGTCTCGAACCATTTCGCCGAGTCGGCCGAAGACTTCGAGCGCCGGCTCGAGACGCTCGATGCATCGGACCTCCAGTGGCTCGTTGACCGGATCCTGGACGGCTCGGAGAGCCTCGGGTGTGTCCTGGAGGAGGATATGGAGGCGTTCATCCGGCAGGTCAGAAGGGTCCTCTCGGACGCAACGGGAGAGGAGGTGCTCGCACACTACCTGGCATCGGGCGCCTGCGATCGCTGATCGTCGTCGCATTCGCCCCGGTGCGTGCAGAACGAGCGGCAGGCCTCGCAGCTCGCATCACAGGGTTCGACCTTGATCACCACCGAGCAGCGGGGCAGTACCGCCCGGATCTCCTCCTCGAGACGGTCTGCAAGCCGATTGGCCTCCTCGACCGTGAGGTTGCGGGCGACGCAGAGGTGGAGGTCGACGAACCGGTTCGGACCCGAACGCCGGGTGCGAAGCTCGTGGAACTCGGCGACGTGATCCCCGTGCTCGGCGATGATCGCCCGGATCCGTTCCTCCTCCTCGTCCGGCAGGCGCTCGTCGATCAGGTTCGCCCCGGCACGGATGCAGAGCTCCAGGCCCGCCTTCAGGATCAGGAGGGCCACCCCGATCGCGATGACGGCATCGAAAGCCACAACCCCGGTGAGCCGGATCGCCACGAGCCCGAGGAGCACTCCCAGCGAGGTGTAGACATCGGTACGGAGGTGCCAGGCATCCGACTCGAGCGCGATCGACTCGGTCGACTTCGCAACCCGCATCAGGCGGTTCGAGACGTACCAGTTCACGCCGGACGAGATGGCCATCACCGCGATCCCGGCTCCGAGCGCCTCAATATAGAGCCCCTCTCCTCCGGAGAGGAGTTTCTGGACCGATTCGGAGATGATCAGGACGGCGGCGACCATGATCAGAGCACCCTCAAACAGGCCCGAGAGGTCCTCGAACTTGCCATGACCGAACTGGTGCACCAGGTCGGGCGGACGCCCGGAGGCACGGACGGCGAACCAGGCGACGACTGCGGCGACCAGGTCGATCCCGGAGTGGACCGCCTCGGAGAGGATCGCAACCGATCCGATCCAGAGACCGATCGCGAGCTTGAGTGCCAGGAGCACCGAGTTCGATGCGACGGAGAGACGCGCGGTCCTCAGTTTCTCAAGGTCCCAGGCTGCCTGGTCGCGCATATCCCACTTGATTACCGGTCTTCGCCCATAGGCGTTTCGGACCTGATCGGCGCAAACAATATCGATGCCGGGGGCCCACCTGCTCCGACACGATGACGGACGGGAGCAGGGTTCCGATCCTCTTTGCCCTCCTGGCAGCCACCCTCTTCGGAGCCAGTGCGCCCCTCGCCAAGCTCCTCCTCTCCTCGGTTCCTCCGGTGATGCTCGCCGCCCTCCTGTACATCGGTGCGGGCACAGCGATCGTTGTAGTGCGGTTCCTGCGTGGTCCGACCGAACGCGAGGCCCCCCTCGCCCGCCGGGACGCCCCCTGGCTCGCGGGGAGCGCGATCGCCGGAGGTTTCCTCGCGCCCGTGCTGCTGATGCTCGGCCTCTCCTTCACACCCGCTGCCGCTGCCTCCCTTCTTCTGAACGTCGAAGCGGTCGCAACGGCTCTCCTTGCGGCCGCCTTCTTCCACGAGGGGATCGGGCGGCGGGTGATGGGGGCGATCGGTCTGATCACGGCGGCAGGGACGGTCCTCTCGTACGAGCCCTCCGGCGAACCGGGCCTCTCGCTCGGGGCACTCGGTATCATCGGCGCCTGTGCGCTCTGGGGCCTGGACAACAACTGTGCCCGGCAGGTCTCCGGTAAGGATCCGTTCGCGATCGGGACCGTCAAGGGGCTCGGTGCCGGTGCCCTATCGTTCGCCCTTGCCCTCTCCATCGGAGACCCCCTGCCCTCGCCCGAGACGGGGCTCGCCGTACTTCTCTTGGGTGCCATCTGCTACGGGATCAGCATGGTCACGTTTCTCCTCGCGCTCCGCCACCTCGGGGCATCGCGGACCGCCGGGATCTTCGGTCTGGCCCCTTTTATCGGGGCAGGGATCTCTCTTCTGATCGCCCCCGGCATCCCCGACTGGCAGTTCGTCATCGCACTCCCCCTGATGGCCGCCGGCGCGCTCCTGATCGCCCGCGAACACCACGAGCACCCGCACATCCACGAAACGATGACGCATGCGCACCGCCACTCCCACGACGAGCACCACCGGCACGTCCACGAGGACGGACAATCCGCCGAGGTACACGCACACGTGCATACCCACGAGCGGCTCGAGCACAGTCACCCGCATACACCGGACATCCATCACCGGCACCGGCACCTGAAGGGTGAGAGGAGGAGAGGGGCCCCCCGGGTGGGTGGAACCGGGGGGGAGGGTGAACAGGGATGCTACGGGGTGACGGAGATCTCGACGGAGAAGTAGCCGGCATCAGCGGTCTGGTTCTCCCAGGGGCGTGCGTAGATGCCATGGATCTCCTGGATCCCCGTCGCGTTCGCGACGAGCTGCCAGTGGTGCCGTCCTCCGGCACCGACTCTCGTCCCGGCAGGGTCGTCGGAGACGAACTCGTCCGAGAGGATCGAGAGCCCGGAGGTGGTGGTGAGGTTCCAGGAGTAGCCCGTGGTTGGGTTCTCCTGCAGGCTCAGGTTGATCTTCGAGTTCAGTGGTAACGCATGGGTGGTGCCGTTCGCGCTCTCGTTCAGATCGAGGGGGCCCGCGATCGTCGGTTCTGTCGTGGAGGGGTTTCTCTCTCCGCCCGTGGTGCAACCGGCGACAAGAACCGCCGCGAACACGAGCCCGGCGATGAACCAGAGTGTCTGCCGAGGTGTCATGTCAATCGCCCCATCGTGGGGCATATTCCTATTTGAATTCACCATATTTATGATCTAATATAACTTCGAAAATGTCCGAAGTGAAACGCCGAACACTGCGGACTGCTGCCCTGGAACGGGTCGGGCCACCTCCAACCCGATAAGGACGTTGCGGCGCTATTACATCATCATCCGGAGTGCAAGCCCGCGCCAGGTATGCGGAGCGGCAATGGGTTGGCTTCCAGGCAGATCGTCGTCCGCGCACGTCGGGTATCGGGCACTGGCGGTCTGCTCCGACGATACACTCCGCTCATCCCCGCGTCGTCCCCCAGAGCGCATAGGCGAACTCGAGGGCGATCAGGATGATGATGATCCACTCGAGGACGTTCGCATGCTCACGGTTCAGCTCGTCGGAGAGCATCCTGTAGTTGTCACGCACGACCTGGAGCCGCCGATCCACCGAGGCCCGCCAGAGGTCGGCCCTCAACACGCGCAGGGCGGTTGCATAGACCCGCGCATAGAAGACGTCCCCCGTCACCCGCAACTGGTTCTCGACCACCTCCGTCACCTCGGAGATCTCGGCGTGCGTCTCCATGATCCGGTTCAGGATCCGACGGTACTCGCGGCGACGGCGAAAACGGCTGAAGCGGTCTGCCGCCTCGATATCGTCGTACATCCGCTGGACCTGCCGGTCCAGGACACGATCATAGAACCGGAGCTCGAAGACCAGGACGAGTGCGTATTCGATCACGTCGACCAGGTCCATGGGCGGTTCGGGGTCGACCAGAAGTGCGGAGTCCCAGGCCAGGATGACCAGGTCGTCGACGGAGTAGGAGAGCGAGTTCTTCAGCATCTCATCCCGGGTTGTCTGCGAGAAACGGATCTGTTCTCCAGCGAGGAGTGCCACCGTGTCGAACGCGGGGTCGAGACGATCGACGATGTAGATCGTGTGGTCCTCGTAGAATTCCGGTTCGATCGGCCTTGTGCCGATCGCCGGACCGAGCAGGTCAATAACGACGGCAAGGGCGTCAAGAAAGGGGGTATCGAGACCCTGCTGACCGGCAAAGGCCAGTGCGACGGGGAGGAGCGACGACGGGTCAGCCAGCTCGTCGTGCAGGATGAAGGAGATGCTGACCGCTCCGATCTGGTGGATGCGAGCGATCGCATCGAGGTGATACGCACCGTTCTGCAGAGCGACATTCACCGGAGGGAGCCGGACCTCGAGCGGGGGATCTCTGATCCAGATCGACGTCGGCATAGTCCTTGTGAACGGGGTGAGGACCGCAGATCCGTCCGCGGTCAACACGGACTCCAGTTCCTCGAGGTCGATCTCGTCACCCGTATCGTAGACGCGGTAGAACCGGATAGCGAACATACCGTTCGCGCTCCATTTCGGCGGGCATCAAGATAATCGTATGCGCTCCCAGATCGGTGCCGTCACTCCCCTCCGGCCTGTGTTACCGGTGCCTGGGGGCCGTAGATCAGGGCACCTGCCACGGGGCATGCTTCGACGCACCGGCGGCAGAGGTAGCACTCGCCCTGGAGGTCCGTCGAATGCGCCTCACCCGTCGGACAGGCCCGTTCGCACGTGTGGCAGTTGATGCAGGCATCGGTCCGCCGGAGCTTCCACCATCCCGGCGCGGTGGCAAGCTGGAAGAGGACGCCGAGGGGGCAGATCACCCGGCAGAACGGGCGGTAGAGGAAGAGGGAGATGATCAGGACTGCCGCGAAGACGAAGGAACCGGTGGAGAGGGTGAGCGTGAAGAACTCGCGCAGGCCGAAGAGCGAGAGGAGACTGAAACCGGCACCGAGCCCGGCACCGAGCAGTACGAGGAAGACCACGCCCCGTGCCACGCTCAGCTCCCGCTTCCTGGTGGTCCGAACCTTCGGCACAGGTGCGGCATACGCGAGTTCCTGGAGGGCCCCGATGGGGCAGAGATAGCCGCAGAAGTGACGTCCGAAGAGGAAGGTGAGGACAAGCATCACGCCGATGCCGATCAGTCCTCCCAGGAGCCCGAACCCGATGCGGGAATCGACCCGGAGCACCAGCTCCTGGAACTGGTGCGGAAGCATCGGGGAGAAGAAGAGGAAACCGAACAGAACCGTGACGATGAGCAGGAGGTATCGTACCGTCCTCGAGAACCGCCCGGTCCTCCAGAGGAGTGCGGCGATCACGACGAAGAGGACGGCGTAGACGATGCCCACCACCTGGAGCGGATTGGGCCCCGGTCCTACCATACAGCAATACCTCGCATGCACGTCCATCAGTGCGATGGGGAAAAAAGGGTATGGATCGGGTTGAGCCTGCGAGAGGATCACGATCGGAAGGGTGGTGGGTTAACCCCAGAGCGTGACAGCATTCGGCTCGAGCGGTTTCGGCCACCCGATCCGGTTCTCTGCGATTGCCCGGATGAGGGCTTCGGTGAGTTCGCGCGCCTCAGTCTTGTGGACGGCAGCATCAGGGATGGTCACCGCATATTCGATCGGGAGCCCGACCCGTTCGGTGCCAATCGCGGTGAACCGCTGGAACCCGAGGAACACGGTTGCATAGCGATACACATCGGCATGGGTTCGGGAACCCAAGTTCACCGTCTCGGGCAGGGTAACATAGTGAAGACCCCGCCCCTCGGCGACCGACCGGTACTCGAAGACATAGTCGATTCCACCAGCCTCCAGGAGGGAGAGGAGAAAGACCGATCCGTCCCGGATTGCGACCTTGCCTCCTGCATCAGGACGAACGACCTCGGGGAGGCGTACCTCGAGGCCCGATGGACCGGATGTCGGCACCAGGGGTGGTGAGAGATGGTCCCCGAGCACCGGACCGAAGATCTGTTCGCCACTCTGCTTCTCCATGAGGAGGAGCACCAGTATCGCCCGGTACCCAGCTGCGTCAAGCATCGGGTTCGCGATCCCGACCCGGACATCGGGGCGGGCGAGGACACTTGCCCAGTTCGATTCGTTAATCTCGTCGGCGAACCGGCTCCGGTTCGTGAACGCAACCACCATCTCGGTGGTGCCGAAGGTCGTATACTCCCGTGTGGAGCCGTTCATCAGATCCGGGATGAGCGATGCGTCTGCAACGGCGACGAGATCCACCTGGCGGTGGAGGTCCGTCACCTGCCGGATCGCCTGGATCGACCCGTGTCCCTCGAACCGGAGATCGATACCGGGATGGTTTGCCTCGTACTCCTCCTCGAACCCGGCGAACGGGTCCACGAGTGAACCGGCGATCATGCAGGTGACCGGTACCCGAACGTATGGTGTCGTAGTGCACCCCGCTGCGAGCAGGACGAGAAGGATGATACCAGCACCAGAGAGGTGTCGTCTTACCTGACCTCGATCCGGTCCACCCACTTGACCCATCCGGCCCCCTCGGTAATCACGGGAGTTCCCTCCTCGTTCAGCACCGCGATCCGGAACGGTCCGCCCTGCTCTTCTGAGAGCGCCGTCCCGTTCTGTTCGTACATGAGGACCGGCACCACCCTTGGGGGCGGGTCGATCTCCTTCAACTCGGGCGTGAAGACGATCATGCCCGCCCCATCAATCTGATCGGCGCCGAGCACCCACATATATCCGTCAGGCGCGTGGACATGGAGCGTCTGGTTCGGGCCGATTCCACCGACCTTGTCGGCGAGCGTCCTGAGAGAGACCCCCTTGATCTTGAAGGGTCCGTACCGGATCCCGGTCGTCGATACGGCGCCTCCGACACCGCTAACGGATGGCAGAGAGACAACGTCCTGGTAGGAGAGGGTGATATTCGTCGTACCGTTCAGGACGAGCATCGCGTTCGGGGTGGTGCTGGGTGTCTGTGGCTGAGGCACGGTGGTGCAGCCGGCCACGAAGAGCGCGACGGCAGTAACCCAAAGGAGAAGGAGGGACCGCCTCACCTCAACGCCTCCGGTGGAACATGGCGCCCCCGATTCCGAGAAGGACCGCCGGGAGAATACCCGCAGCCTGGGTCGTCGCCGGTTTCGTCGTAGCTGCAGCAGCGGAGGTGCCGTTGGTGAGGGACTTCACTGGCGCGTGCCGGTCACCCTTGAACCCGCCGCGGTAGAGCCTGACCTCCGAGACCCATTTCACCGAGATCCCGCTCGTTGAGGGGAGGAGGTCGTTGTAGAAGTACTGGGCGCTCTCGGGAAGGGTCTCGCGCATGTCGCTGTTCCCGAAGACGTGCAGACCATCCGGGTTTGTCGAGGTGTCAGCGAAGAAAATCAGACGCATCCCTGTATAGAAATCGGGAGGATAACCGGTCCCCTGCTTTTCACCTTCCGCAGCGTCGGCACCGTTGTACCAGGCGACAACCAGGGGACCCTGACGGGAGGGCGGGTTGACGATCGTGTCGTACCCATAGACCACGTTGTACCCATCAACCGACGCGACCATCGCCTCATCACCCGGTTTGAGCCCGCCGACGAGCCCGCAGAGGTCCGCAACATTCGTCCCCTTGACGGCGCCTCGATCTTTTAGGTTTACGGTCTCGTTGGGGTCCCACTTGTCGCCCTCGAAAACAGGGCCCTGGTGATAAAAGTGGGTTACCCCGTCGCCCTTGACGGGCAGGTTCACCTCGAGCCAGCGATAGTCGACCGTGGTGGAGTTCAGGATGGTGCCATCGGGGCCGATCTCGGAGATCAGCAGCGACGTGGTCGGCTCTGCGAGTGCCGGGGCCGGGGCCAAAACGAGCAGACTAACGAGGGTGGCAACGAAGATGGCCGCCGGGTGAAGTCTGGATTGGTTGTTCAGGATAATCACCTCAAATAAAGAAGGGGTCGATCATCGCCACGAATGCCTTGATCGCAGCCCAGAAAGCCCCGAGAGGAGAGTACGGCGAGATCACCGCGCCCCGTGAATGGCGAGGATCGATGAAGGGCATCCCGTCACCGCTCTCGCGTACGGTGAATGAAAAGGTAAAGCCGAGGGACCGGGTAACCGTGCGGTTGTATGATCGGTTGACCTGTGTTTCGATGATGGTGGGGGCCAGCACAGGAACACCGGCGGAGATCGCAGTAGCCGTGGGATGAACGGGCGTAGTGGTGACCAGCGGTTCAGCGGTAGTGGATGTCGGCTCGGGAGTCGGTGTCGCCATCGCGGTGATGGTGGTGGTCGCATCTCCACTCGCGCTGGTCGTGTAGTCCACGCTACCTGAGTATGACCAGTCCGTCGAGCCAGAATAATTAATCGGACTCGTCGCCGGCGGTATGGTCGACGGCTCGATGGTGCCATTCCCGGTGGTGCCGGGGGTCAGGTTCGGGACCGTGACGGACGGAGCGGGAGAGATGGAGGGGGGTTTTGTCACTCCAGAAGAAGGGGAACTGGTCGTCGAGGACGTGCCTGCGGGAGTGCTCGTCGTAGCACCTGGGGACCTTTTCGGTTCGATGTCGCTCCCACCCGAGGAGGGGACGACGGTCGTCATGCCCGTCGTTACTGCAGGGGTCGTCACGACCCCTCCGGTGGTGACGGTCGTGGTCGGGACGGTGGTCCCGGTCACGACGGGTAGCGTCGTGCCGGACGGTCTGGGCACCGTCCACGAAGGAGCCGGAGTAGCCGATGGGACCGGGGTCTTCGTCCCGGTGCCTGACGGGACCTGGGTAACGGTCGGGGTGACCTTCTGAATCGGTGAGGGGGTGACGGTCGGCCTGGTGGTCGGGGGTGCAGTGGTCGACGCAGGGTGGCTCGACAGGATCTGGATATCGCTCACCGACTGGACCGAGAGGCCGGTGGTCGTCGGATAGACACCGTTGAAGAAGTGCCATTCGTTCTGGGGCATCGACGCCTTCATGTCGCTGTTGCCGAAGACGTGGAGACCGAACGGATTCGTGGAGGTATCAGCGTAGAAGACGATCCGCATGCCGGTCGAGTAACCGGGGACATATCCCTCATTAGCCTTATACCAGGTCAGTACCATCGGACCCTGACGGGCAGAGGGTGTGTAGACGGTCCGGTATGAAAACTTCTTCGAAAAGCCATCCCCCGATCGGACGACGAGCGTGTCCCCCGATTGCATCCCACCGACGAGACCGCAGAGGTCGCGGACGGCGGTCCCCTTGACGGCACCCATGTCCTTATCCTGAACGTTCTTACTCTCGGTCGGGTCCCAGAGGTCCGTATCATCGAAGGTTGGTCCCTGGTGATAGTAATGAGTGGAACCGTCACCGTACACCTGAAGGTTTGACTCGAGCCAGCGGTAATCCACGGTCCTTTCGGCGATCACGGTCTTTCCGTCGGCTGCGAGCTTCACCAGGTGGACCTCGGTGGTGACCGCCCAGGCACCGCAGACGAGGAGACAGACGCAGAAGAACAGTCCCAGGATCCGGAACGCCATGGATAAATAGGTAATTTGAGGCACCATCGCCTCCTCTCTACCTGACCGTGACGAGGTTCACCCGTTCTACGGTCTCGGTCGAGCCGTCCGTGTAGGTGATCTTCACGAGCGGGGTGTAGGTTCCGGCCCGGGGGTAGAAGAACGTCGGGCTGATCGCCCTCGAGTTCCAGGTGCTGTAGTGGCCGACCCTGTCGAAGGTCCACCAGGCCGAGCGGACGGTCTTGCCGGCCGCTGGGACCAGGGTGAACTTGATCGCGGACGACTTCGCCACCGGGTTCGGCGCGACGGTGAAGGTCGCACCCTGCTGGACCGGGGTGGTCGGCACGGTCACCGTCCCCGAGGAGAACTCGACCCAGTTCAGATTCTGACCGTCGCCGGAGAACTCGAGGCGGAGGTCGTGGGTACCTGCTGCCATCGTGAGCGGGACGGAGACCGTCGTGAACCGTGAAAAGTCACCGGTCTTCGGAACCTGCATCGTCGCCGCCTCGGCGCCGTCGACGACGACACGGATGGAACGGCCGTCTCCGGGGCTCGATACACGGGCGGTCATGCTGTTGACACCCCCGTCACCGACCTGGACCGTGTAGGCGAGCCACTCGCCGTTCCGGATCCAGCCGACGTTCGGGGTCTGTTCCCAGGGGTTCTGTTCGATATCGACGTCGTCCTGGCGGTACACGCCACCGCTGTTGCCCGGTGTGGTGTCCTGGTAGGCGACGCCCGCGCCACCGAGGTCGTAGTCCTCAGCCTCGACCCTCCCAGGGAGGAGATGGGGTATATACGGCTGGCGACCGGGGACGATCGTCACCGTCGGCCCGGGCGTTCCCGTAACCGTCGGCTCCACCGTCACGGTCGTGTTCGGTGTAACGGTATGCGTGGGGGTGACCGGCGGCAGGACCAGGATCTCCTGGTACATTGTGCCACCGCCGTTTGGACCGCTCCCGGTGAGCGATGCCGTGTAGGTGCCCGGGTTCCGGTAGATGTGAAGCGGGCTCAGGGTGTTGTATGTGCGGGAACCATCCCCAAAGTCCCAGACACGGTTCTCCACGTTCGTGGAGTGGTCGGTGAACCGGACCACGAGCGGGGCCGGACCGGTCGTCCGGTCGACCGTGAAGTTCACGTTGGCGTCGCCGCCGCTCGGGAGGCCGATCAGTTCGATCGATGCGATCTTCGCGACCGAGCGATGCGGCGGCACCGACGAACCAACGAGCCGGAGCGGCCACATCGTCTCGGCGAGCGGGGCGCCGTTCAGGAGGTCGGCGATGATGAACCCGGAGCTCCCGGCGATCTCGCTCGACTCCAGGGTCACGTTGTATCCATCGACGGAGGTGACCCGCACCTGGTAGCCCTGAGCGGCGAGTGCGTTATCGAAGGTGGGCGTTCCGGTGCTGGCATCATCGACGACTCCGACGAGGTACCACAGGGGCAGGCCCTGCCATTGGCCGGAAACGTCCGAGTGGGACGCAGCGTTTCCGGCAGCCTTCGCCTGCTCGATATCGGCCTTGGTGAACGTGACCGTCCGGGCGCCCTTCAGTTCGACCGAATAGTCGCCGGCGGACGCGACGAAGGCACGTATCCGGACCACCGCGCTGGCGGACTGGAGCGAGCCGCCGCGGGTCCCGTAGAAGAACTCGATCCGATCACCGTTCTTGATTTCGAGGTTGCTCATCCCCGTGTCGATCGAGTTGTCGTTCATCACAACACCGTTCACGGCGTAGGCCCACCCGAGGTTCTTGTTTTTATCGTAGTTGAAGTCGGCGATCCCGTCAATCAGGTAGGAGTTGATGTACTCCCAGCGCTTGTCGGTCGCGTTGTAGGTAAACGGCACTTTCTTCGATGCGGCGTCGAGCGCACCGTGGACCGTGAGGTTGTTGACCTGGCGGGTCGTTCCTGAGTTATAGGCAAAAGCCGCAAAGGTCCCGTCCACGAGCGTGAGGTCACCGTCGAAGATGACGGTCTGCTGCGGGATCTGGACCCGCACGCGAATTACGGCGATCGCATTCTCGAAGTCTGCGCCATCGAGCCCGTAGTAGAACTCGACCAGGTCGTTGTTGTTGAGCCGGTAGACCGACATTCCCTCGGTCGAGGAGAAGTCGTTCTTCTTCTCACCGTTCACGCGGTAGGCCCAGACCATATGCGTGGTCCGGTTATAGTCGTAGGCGCACGCCCCGTCGAGGAGGAGCGTGCCCATCGTCTCCCACTTCTTGTCGGTCGCCCTGTACGTGAAGCCCGCAGCCTTCGAAGCGAGCTCGAGCGCCCCGTTGGGAGTGAGATTCTGCACCTGCCGGACTTCGCCGGAGTTGTACGCCCTGCACGGGAAGGTACCGGGCAGGAGCGAGACGGTGCCGTTGAAGAGTATCTCAGGTCCACCTGAAGGGACCGTCACGGTGGGCGTAGGCGTGGGCGTCGCCGGCGCGGACGGAAGGCCCTCGAGCCGGATCTCGACCACGTTACCGATCGACTTGCCGCCGGTGGCGTTCGCCCCGACGAGCTTGACCGGCCAAACGTTCTTGCCGTTGATCTGGACCGGGAGGGCGGTGCCGTTCAGGCGCGAGGCGAGGAGGTAGTTGTCCGAGCGGATGATCTCCTGGCTCGTGAACGTCCTGTTGTAGTTGTCACCGGCGATGACTCGGACCGTGTAGCCCATCTCTGCGAGGGTCTGGTTGTACGCGCCGATCAGTACCTCGTGGCCGAGCTGGTCGTCGACGAGCCCGACGAGCCTCCAGAGGGGTAGTCCCATCCACTCCCCGGTCGCATCACGGTAGATGCCGGTGTGCCCCCCGCAGGACATCGCCTCGTCCCAGAACTGGCTGGTCACCGTGTAGTCGGTGTACCCGGAGAGTTTGATGGTCCAGGTGGGTGCCGGCGTGACTGTGATCGTGGGAGAGGGGGTGACGGTGCGAGTCGGGGAGACGGTCGGGACCGTAATCGGAACGCCCTCAAGGCGGATCTCGGAGATGTTGCCGACCGACTTGCCGCCAGTGGCGTTGACGCCGACGAGCTTGAGTGGCCAGACGTTCTTACCGTTGATCTGCGCCGGCAGGGGCGCACCGTTCAGGGTGTTGGCGACGATGTAGTTGGAGTTGAACGCCACCTCGCCGCTCGTGAAGGACTTCTGGTAGTCCGGCGCGATCACCGTGATGGTGTAGCCCTGCTCGAGGAGCGTGCGGTTGAAGGCTTCTTGTCCGTGCTCGTTGTCGTCATCGACATATCCGACGAGACGCCAGAGTGGCATCCCCTCCCAGACATTACCGTCCGAGTCGGTGTACTGGGCGCGGTGCCCCGACCACGATAGTCCCTGCTCGAAGTAGGACTTGGTGATGGTGCGCTGGACAGACCCATTCATCAGGAGCGTCCAGTCGGACGCGGGTGCTGGGAAGATCTCGATTTTTGAGATAAATTTATTGGAGAGCTGGGCTGCCGAGGGGAGGTTGCCCCTGCCACCATACCAGCCCCAGTACTTGTCGTCCATCGTCTCCTTCATGTCCTGGTGACCGAAGACGTGCCAGCCATAGGGGTTGACCGAGGTGTCACTTCCAAAGAAGAGGCGCATCCCCTCATGGTAGTTGTAGCCCTCGCGAGCCGTCCACCAGGCGATCACCGGCGGACCCTGGCGCGGCAGCGGCGTCATCACGTTGTCGTACCCAAGACGCACAGCGAAACCATCGCTCGCACTGATCTTCACTTCCCCGCCGGGTTGCACACCGCCGACGAGGTTGCAGAGGTCCTTGAGGTATGAGCCCCTGATCGTCTCGTTCACTTTTTCGAGGTTGCTGTCTTCAGTCGGGTTCCATTTCCCCGGGTCATCGGCAGATGACTCCACGATGGGGCCCTGGAAGAGGTACGGTGTTCTACCATCTCCGAAGATGGGGAGGTTACTTTCCATCCAGGCAACATCGTGCGTCACCTGGTCAGCGACGGTCGTTCCGTCACTCTCGTACCGTATTACTGTCACCTGCGTCGTCTGCGCGGCAGCCGGAACGGCCACAAGCAGCAGCACGAGCAGAAGAAGCGGAAGTCGTGTCTGATTGATCATTGTTTTCTACTCCTCTGCTCAGCAGAGGGGACCACAGGTCGCCACTGCTTTGAAATTACAACGAGAGAAATATCACTGGTATCATGTAAAAATATTGTTGTTTACTTTTTGAGTCAATTCAATTAATTTAATCAATTTTCCTTCACATCATTTCGAAGAGTCGGACAATGTCAGCGAAGTCGATTCGGTTGTTGTTGTTGAAATCGAAAGCAGGAATCGGTTCGTTCTCGGCGATCCAGATCATCTGGTTGAAGTAGAGGACCACGTCGGCGAAGTCCCGGCGCCCATTGCCATTCACGTCCTCGCATTTTCCGTCTCTGTCCAGATCACGCGGAATCACTTGCTGGGGCGGCAACGGGAGCGGGTTTGGGGATCGAAAGATCTCCAGTTTTACGACGTTCGAGATCGAGAGACCGGCGGCGGATGGGTAGTTCGTCTCGCTATCCGAGAAGTAGTGCCAGTATGATGGCGATAGGCATATCCTCATGTCCTCGTTGCCGAAGATGTGCCAACCCTTGGGGTTTGACGAAGTGTCGGCGAGGAAGAAGAGGCGCATCCCGTCCCGCCACTCATCGCCGTTCCGGGCATTCCACCAAGCCAGGATGGGCTCACCTTGGCGTGAGGGGGGTGTGTAGACATTAGTGTAATTAAGCCGTTTCTTGAACCCGTCCGCCGCACGCACCTGGACCTCGTCGCCTGGGTGCATACCACCTACCACCTCACAGAGGTCGCGAAGGGCGGTACCCTTCACAGTCTCGTTAATCTTGTCCAGGTTGACGTCCTCGGCAGGGTTCCAGAGATCCGTCGGGATGAACGTCGGACCCTGGAAATGGTAATGGGTCACTTCGTCGCCCATAACCGGCAGGTTCGCCTTCATCCATGAGACGTTGACGGTCGTACTCTCGGCAACCGTGGTGTTGTCCCAGCCATAACGAACCAATTCGAGTGATGTCGTCTGCGCCGATACACCAGGGACCATCACGCTGAGCAGGACGGAAAAGGCCATGAGTGCAACAGAGCGCCTTCCTGCGATCATGCAATCACGTGTATCGGGGCTTACTCTTACTAGTTTCGATTAATTTTAGGGATTAATTAAGTAAATTTAACTCATTCCTCTATCAGGAGCAAGACCGAACAGTATAACAGTGGTGATGGCGAGTGGCATGTCGCGGGGCTCCATCCGGTCAACCGGAATAGCCCTGATACTTACCGGCAACCTCCTTGTCGTTCTTGTCCTCCTCTCGCTTGTCACCCTGGGTCTTCGTGCTGCAGAAGACCCGGGCGCACTCGCGGAAACGGCGCTCGATGGTGAGGTTGCTTCCGCAATCGGCATCACCTTCGGTGCGGCGGCGCTCTCCGTCGGGATCCTTGCCCTCCTCGGTACACCACTCGCCTACATCATGAGCCGGACGCGCAACCGGGCCCTCCCGCTCGTCGAGGCCCTTGTTGACCTGCCGTTAATCCTGCCTCACACGATTGCCGGCCTTCTTGTCTACCTTCTCTTCATGCGAAGCGGTCCCCTGGGAATCATCTTCGGTGGGATGGGCCTATCGTTCGAGGATGCCTTTCCTGGGATCGTGGCAGCGATGCTCTTTGTCGGCATCCCCTACTATGTGGGCGCTGCCCGGGACGGGTTCACCAGGGTTCCAATCGAGCTTGAGCTGGTTGCACGAACACTCGGTGCAGGCCCGGCATCTGCCTTTATTCTGGTTGCCCTCCCTCTTGCAGGGCGCGAGTGCCTGTCCGGCGCCGTCGTCGCCTGGGGACGAGCGGTCGGTGAGTTCGCTGCTGTGGTGATGATCGCCTATCACCCGCCCGTCATCTCGACCCTGATCTACACGCGGTTCACACAGTACGGTCTCGCCGACACAGTTGCGATCGCAGTCATCCTTCTCGTCGTCTGCGGGACGATCATCATCGTGCTGAGGCGTGCAGCCCTCGTCCTCTGGAGGCCTGATGCTCCTGTGTGAGGGATTGCGGGTAAATACCGGCCACTTCCTGCTCGCTATTGACCGGTTTTCCATCGCAAGGGGAGAGCACTGCCTGGTCATTGGACCATCGGGAGCTGGAAAGAGTCTGTTTCTCAGGGCAATCGCCGGTCTCGTTCCGCTCGATGGAGGGGCGGTCTACATCCGTGGGACTGAGGTAACGCACCTTCCCCCCGAGTCCCGCCATATCGGGCTCGTCTTCCAGCACTACAGTCTATTTCCCCACCTATCCGTGGTCGAAAACGTGGCGTTCGGGCTCCGGATGCGCGGGGTTGGGACAAGAGAGCGAAGGCACGAGGCTGTTGCGGTGCTCGAGCGCCTTGGGTGTGGAGCGCTCCGAGATCGCCGGCCGGAGACGCTCTCGGGGGGCGAGCAGCAGCGAGTGGCGATTGCACGAGCGCTCGCTGCCGGGGCCGATCTCCTTCTCCTGGACGAACCATTTGCGGCCCTCGATCCGACAACACGGGCCATTTGCCGTGCCGAACTCCGCCATTTCCGCCGGACCCTAGATCTGACCGTGCTCGAGGTGACGCATGCGGCAGACGAGGCATCCGCCGGGGTGGACCATGCGATCGTCCTCGAAAGGGGGGAGATCGTGGCGGATGGTCTCTATGCAAACCTGGTAAATGATCCGCCCAGCCTGCGAGCCGCCCGGGCGCTTTGTGTACCGAACGTTTTTCAGGCGACCCTCATCGACCCGGGGAGAAAGGGATGGTGCACCGTCGCCCCCATGCACGTCTCTATCGTGTCGGTCGACAGACCGACTCTCCCAGAGTCGATCGTACTCGCTGGCACAGTCGAGACAATCGAACCCCTGGGACCGGTCAGGCGTGTCCGCCTCCGGGTCGAAGGGCCGGGCGGACCAACGCTCTTCGTCGGGTTCACGCACAATACAACAGAAATCGACCCGGTAAAAGGAAGGACCGCACGGGCGGTCTTTTCACCCGGCGCCGTTTGTGGGCTGCCAGAAGAGGATGGGAAGAAATGAGAAGACATATCACACGGGTCTGCAGAACCCTCTACCTGCCATGGACCGGGATCGCGGCGGCCCGCTAACAACCCGGGCTCACCTCCACGGGATGCTCCGAAGGGTCAACGGCGGGATCGTGCAGGAGAGAAAGCCGCTCGAGCACCTCCTCACCGAGCGGATCCCCTCGACCGTCTGCCGGGATCGTTCGGAGTACCGGTTCGACTCTGTCGTCCTCCGGGAGCTTGCCGTCCTGCTCCCGCCGGCGCTCCGGCAACGTGCCATGCTCCCGCTGCTCTTCTTCGTCGACCTGGACGACGGGGAGCGTTGCTTCATCCTGAGCGCCGATACACTCGCCATACTCCGGGCGATCGGCCTGTTCCGTGGTCCGCACGAGGTGATCGACCGCAGGCTCTATCTGGACCGGAGCGTGGCGGACTCGTTCATCGCCCGGTTCCCGAGTCTTGGACAGGTTGCGGTCGTCCCTGGACCTGATTGAACGGGCGTGATCCGCTCAATCCCACGGCATTAATCGTTGGACGCCCGGTATTCCGCGAGGATCGCAGCGGCATACGCGTCGCGCTTTCTGGTCGGGATGTAGTTCCCCTTCGAGAGACGATCGAGGAGTGCCTCTGCGATCTCCGCATCGCTCTTCAGGCCGAGCGTCCGTACCACCGCGATGCACTCGTCCAGACCGGTGATCCCGGTCGGCTTTCCATCGATCGTCACCTGGCGGACCCCGGGGGCCTGGCTGACCATTCCCCCGCAGATGGTGCAGTAGATCCCCTCTTCCTCCTTTCCCATCCGTATCACCCCCGGATCATGGTGAGCGACATTTTGAACGGTGTCACAGCCGAGAGCGCGTGCGGGACGTTCGCCGGAAAGATGATCGTCTCGCCTGCCTTCATCTGGTGGGTCACCCCGTCAACCCAGACTTCCGTCTCGCCGTCCAGGATCGTAACCACCGCGTCAAACGGCGCCGTGTGTTCGGACAGTCCTTCTCCCTCGTCGAACGAAAAGACCGTGATCGAACCTGCCGGGTTGTTGACGATCATCCGGCTCGCCACGGTACCCGAACGGTACTCGACGAGTTCTTCCAGCCGCAGGACCCTGCCCATCAGCTCTTTCCTTGATTCGCCGCTCATGTCCTGGTACAGCCATTGGGCGCCGTCACATTAAAGGATAGGGTGATGACCTCCCCGAACGGAACCGCCGTCAGGAATAGGTAGCATCACCGCATGTCCGTGCGGCGATGCCTGCAGCAGGCGTTCTCCCGCAATGGATTCTTCCAGGCGCACGCCGTGCATATTTTTATACCGGGAGAACCAGAGTCGGGAGGCAGGTACCTGCGAGGCAGGGAAATGACAAAGTCACTGATGGAATACTTTAACCGGTCTCCCCGTATCGGGACGATCGGTACCGCTGCCCGGGACGGTAGAGTGGATGTCGCCGTGATGGGCTCGCCGAGGATGATAGATGAGAAGACCGTGGTACTCGGCTCGGGTTCGAACCGCACCCTCGAGAACCTGAGGCAGAATCCGAACGCGGTCTACATGATCATGGAACCGGGTAAGGGCCTGATGGACTGGAAGGGCGTTCGGGTCTATCTGAGGATGAAGGACCTCGCCACATCCGGACCTGCCCTGGACGAATACCGCCGGCAGATCGCCAGCGCCGTCGGAGAGGCAGCGGCAGGGATGATCCATGCCCTTGTCACGTTCGAGATCACCGAGGTACGGCCGATCGTCGACATGGGGCAGGGCTGGGAACAGGCGATCTGACCAGGAGGAACCCTGGAGGGTCAGACGGGGATCAACGGGCCGGCAGGGTGAAGGAGAACGTGCTTCCCTCACCCGGAACCGACTCGACACGCACGCCCCCCCCGTGGCGTTCGACCACCTTCTTCACGATCGCAAGCCCGATCCCCGTCCCATCGTACCTGTCCCGGGTATGGAGCCTCTGGAACATAACGAATATCCGGTCAAAGTACTCGGGTTCGATCCCGATTCCGTTGTCCTGGATCGAGAACCGCCAGAAGGGACCCGCGCGTTCGGCCCATATGCGGACCCTCGCCGGAACACCGGGACGGTGATACTTGAGTGCATTGCCGATCAGGTTCTGAAAGACGAGTTCCAGCTGGGACGGGTCCGCCATCACCACCGGAAGGGGCTCGATCTCGATGGTTCCGTCCTCGCGGGAGAGGCCGAAGGTACGGAGAAGGCCGTCCACCATCGCGAAGGTGTCCACGGGTTCCTTCGGCCTTGCCCTCATCTCCACCTGCGATACCAGGAGAAGATCCTTGATCAGCACCTGCATCCGCCTGCCGCCCTCGACGATATACCCGAGGAACTCGTCCGCATCCGCATCGAGCCGGCCATGGTACCGCCGGTCGAGCAGCTGGCTGAAGCTGACGATCGACCGGAGGGGTTCCTGAAGGTCATGGGACGCAACATAGGCGAACCGCTGGAGCTCCTCGTTGCTCGCCTGGAGGCGGGCGGCGTACTCCTGGAGTGACTGCTCGACCTGCTTGCGGTCGGTGATGTCCTGGTAGAGTCCCACCAACCGGGCCGACCGGGTGGTTGTGTCCCGCTGGATATCCCATTTCTCGTAGATCCAACGAACCTCTCCGCTGCCGCGTCTGATGATCCGGTGCTCGAACCCGGACCCGCCGTGACCCTCGCGATGGAGGGCAGAGTACGCGAGCTTCACCGCCTCCCTGTCGTCCGGATGGGCCGCATCGATCAGGGCATCGAATCCCGGTTCGATCTCATCGGGGGAGAACCCCAGGATTCGAAACACCTCATCCGACCATGAGAGGTCGTGTGTGGCCAGATCCAGCTCCCACGACCCCAGGTGTGCAATCTGCTCTGCACGGGCGAGGAGGTCGCGGTTCCTCTCGAGGCTCGTCGTCAGGGCGTCCCGTTCGACCAGCGCGCGCGCCAGCCTGAGGTTACTGTACCCGAGAGATGAGATCAGTCCGGCCAGTCTTCGGAGAAATGCCGTCGCCCCCTCCACGGTCTCCCGTTCGAGGCGGGGGGCCTTCCCGATCCCTGCGACATCGGCATCTTCGTCGAGGACCTGCACCTTCTTCTCGTCGTCCGCGAGATCGAACTGGCCGGAGATGAGCGTAGCCAGTCTCCGGCCCCCCAGTGTGATCGGGGTCGCGATTCCCCACAGGTCGTTGCCGCACCGATACAGTCTGGATTCACCCGCCGGGATCTCTTCCGAGAGCACCAGGCACGACTCGAAGCAGTCCGGGAGGGTCTCTGGATGCAACGGTTGAACGTCTGTATCGCAGGATCGTAATGGGTCCCCGACGATCGTACGCCCTCCCGGGTCGACGATGGCGGCAACAACGCCGGTGAGTCGCCGGAAGACATCCAGCAGTTCCTGCATCGTGTCGAGATCGATGAGGTCCGCAAGCTCGAGGTCCGGAAGATCGATCCCGGGGGAGAGGAGCCGTTCGAGCGTGCGGAGGACCCGCTGCTCGCTCACCTGTAGCGCATGGCGACTGAGAGCGAACGCGTCGAGATACTGGCGGAGCTCTTCCTCCTGTGCCAGAAACGCCTCGTTCTGCAGGGCAAGGGTCTCAACCAATGCCTCCCGCTCCCGGGCCAGGAACTCTGCCTCGGTCCGCCTCCGGGATTCGAGAGCGAGGGCCTCGGCAAGGTCGGTGACGTCGGACCACACCGAGAGCACCCCGACCATGAAGCCATCACGGAGAATGCGCGATGCAGAGGCGCGGATCGAGAAGCGGGAACCGTCTGCGGCGGTGATCAGGAACGGGCTCTCCACGCTCTCCTCGCCACCGAGCACCCGTGCCGCCGGAAGATCGCATGGGGCGATGGGAGTCCCATCGGGATGACAGATCCCCAGGCATGCGACCACCTCCTCGATCGAGAGGCCCTCCAGGGAGCCACCGATCATACGTTCGGCCGCAGGGCTCGCAGAGACGATCACACGGTCGCTCCCGTAGAGGAAGACCGGTTGAGGAAAGGCGGTGATCACGATGCGGGCGTCAGTAAAAAAGTTTATTCCCGCACCGGGAGTCGTCTTCCTGCCGCCGTGTCCAGGCTCTTCCAGCACCGATGAAAAACACCGTACTGATCGTGAACGGATGGAGGGAAAAAGGTTCAGACGACATGCAGGGAGGGGAGGGTCAAACCCGGTCGCGCGGTGGGCAGGATCGGCGGTGCAATTATCCGCCCGGTCCACAACAGACTGCCTGGCTGGATGAGGGTAGAGTCTCCGGGGGGTGGAGATCCGTCCGAACGAGTGACGTTCGGGTGGCGTTCGGCTGGAGACCTGCCGTCCGTGTCTCTTCGGAAACCCTCTCAACCGGAACGACAGAACCAAAACGGGCCAGACAAGTCCCCGGAGAAGCATGAGTATCTGCGTATGGCCGGACACGGAAGGAGGACGACGGAGGAAGGCATGGAGGAGGGAGTGGACTCTCCGGGATGGGCCCTCGAGACAAGGCCCGGTGGCCCACAGCTCCCCACACTCTGATCGGGATGCTATTGGAACCTCTCCGAACCCGGGGTTACATCTCACGGTGGCAGGACAGGGACCGACCGGGAAGTGATCTGGGATCAGGTATCACTGTCTCCCCCGTTCTCATTCTCAGGAGGAGTTCTCCGGTTGGAGCCAGGGTACGACGCGGCGGTCGCCGCGGGAAGCTTCAGCGGGCGGTATGCCTCCCCTGAACGAGATATACCCCGGGTCCACGATGGGAGGGAACGCAACACCGTACCCGGACTGAAGCCTTGAATCGATCGGCCGCCTAGATCCATACAGGGCTCTTCGGTACGGATGGATAGCCCGGGGGGTGATCACGACGGGGTCCTGGATGGAACATCTCAGGGGAGTGCTCTCGGAAGTCGGTGGGGACGGCACCGGGGTGGACCGCCGACGGGTCCGACCCGGCGTCAATACCTATATCGTGCCCTCGTTCGACAGGACCGCGCTTCAGTTCAGCCTGCCGGTCCGTGTTGAACGGGACCTGGTGACGACGGGGAAGGGAACGGCAGGGCTGGACGGGGTTGCAGCGGTCGCAATCGAGGCGATCAAGGAAGCGGCCCGCGACCCATCCGCCACCGACCTCGACCCGCTCGCCGGTCGGGGGACGGGCTTTCCCGATCGCTACACCGCACCGGTGGAACCCTACACCCTGATCGCCTCGCCCTCGGCGATCGGGGTGGGGCTCTTTTCCGCAGGAGACAACAACCGTGCCGTCCCCGATGGATTCGAGCTCACGGTCACGGGCGCGCTGCCACCGGCAGACGCCGACGACCCGGGAGCGGTCCGCGTCGTGGCCGGACGGCTCGACCGGTTCGTACGTGCGATCGGGGAGGTGGTGCAGGGGCTCTCCGACCCGGTGCTCTGTGCAGGGCGGACCGCCTCGCTCGACCAGAAAGGGCTTCGACGTGCCCTCCCCTCTCTCGGGCTTGTTTCGTTCGTCGGGGACGGGACCCTCCCCGCCCGGGAGTACACGCGACATCGCTGCCACTACCGGGTGGCAGGCCCACGGCGGGATTCCCACATCGCGTTCCGGTGCCCCGCAGGGCTCGCCCCGATCGAGATCGAGCTCCCGGCGAGCGGTGAGGGCATCACCGGTCTCGGTCTCTCGCGGGGGGAGGTCTTCGCGATCGCCGGCTCGAACGCCGAGGGAAAGTCCACCCTTCTCTCGGCGATCCTCTCGGGGGTGGATGATCACCTCCCCGGGGACGGGCGCGAACGGGTGGTGACGGTCCCGGGAGGGGTCTTCGCTGAGGCGGGAACCGGCATACACCATGCGGCGGACCTCTCCCTCTTCTTCGATCACCTCCCTACCTCACTCCGGGGAACACCAGGATCCGCCTCCGGTCCCGGGTCAGGCTCCACCTCGATGGCAGAAGAGATGGTGAGGGCGGTGCGGCGGCAGGTGCCGATCCTCGCCTTCGACGAGGACCGGTCCGCCGTGAACCTCCTCGTCCCCTCCTGCCTCTCCGCCCCCGGTGTGGTCCCCCTCTCGACCCTGCTGGCTACCCGGCGGGAATGCCTTGGCACCACCACCATCCTCTTTACCGCCGGGGCGCTCGACCTCCTGACGGCGGAGGCGGACCGGATCCTGGTACTGGAGGGGTTCCATGCGAAGGCGATGGACCGATCAAAGTTCAGAGAGAGACTGGTGGCATCTCTTCGCCCGGTTCTCGAACGGCTCTCAGGGAGTTGAGAGCCTGGTCATTGGATCGCGGGGCCGTAGAGCCGATGAGGTCGAAAAAGGGACCTGATCCAGATCCCGTCAGTGAGGTCCTCTCCAGGGATGCAGAGGGTGGACCCGGTGATCCGGCAGTTCGGAACCGGCGTTCTCAGGCAGTTTGTCGCTGTCGATCTCTCCTGCAGCGGGTCGCAGATGTAACCGCCTGCGGTCCCAGGTCTGCGAATCCATGGTTCACTCCTTCCCGTTCTCACCCGGGATGAGGGTGCCGGTTGTTGGATTGGTATCACCCCCCCCCCCCTTCCCGGGATCGCCCGAAGGGGAGTTCAGGCCGGCACGAGCCGGGCCATGTCCTCCTCAACCGTGGAGTTCGCAGTCAGGTTGAAGGTCTCGATGAGCACCCTGAGGACGTTCGGTGAGACGAATGCCGGGAGCTTGGGCCCGAGGGTGATATTCCGGATCCCGAGGCTCAGCAGGGCGAGAAGGACGAGGACGGCCTTCTGTTCGTACCATGCGATGTTGAACGAGAGCGGCAGGTCGTTGATCCCCACCCCAAACGCATCGGAGAGGGCCCGGGCGATTACGACAAGCGAGTAGGAGTCGTTGCACTGGCCCGCGTCGATCACGCGGGGGATGCCGCGGATCGTCCCGAGGTCAAGGGCGTTGTACCGGAACTTCGCGCACCCTGCGGTCAGGATGATCGTGTCTTTCGGGAGCGCCTCGGCGAACTTCGTGTAATACTCACGTTCTTTCTGACGTCCATCACATCCTGCCATCACGATGAAACGCCGGATGTCCCCATTCTTCACGGCCTCGACGATCGTGCCGGCGATGGAGAGGACTGCCCTGTGGGCGCACCCGGTGATCAGTTCACGGCCAGTGCCGGGAAGGGGTGCCGGCGGCGGGGATGCCTGCGCATGTTTGATGACCACAGAGAAGTCCTTCTCTCCGTCCGGCCCGGCGGGGATGTGCGGGACGCTGGGCCACCCGACGGGCCCGGTCGTGTAGAGTCGACCGAAGTAGGAGTCCTTCGGTGGAATGATACAGTTCGTCGTGAAGAGGATCGGGCCGTTGAAGGGCTCGAACTCCTCGGGCTGGCGGTGCCAGGAGGTCCCATAGTGGCCGAAGAGATGCGCGTATCTCCTGAACGCCGGATACCCATGTGCGGGTAGCATCTCACCATGGGTGTAGATGTCGATTCCGGCGTCCTTCGACTGCTCCAGAAGCTGCGCGAGGTCTTTCAGGTCGTGACCCGTCACCAGGATGCCCGGCCGGTTCCCCGGGACCGTCTTCACATGGGTGATCTGAGGGTCTCCATAGGCCGATGTATTCGCATGATCCAGAAGTGCGAGGGTGGAGACCCCGACTCTGCCGCACTCGAGAACCAGCCCGACCATCTCATCGAACGACAGATCCTTGACGGTTGAGGCGAGGGCCTTCACCATGAACTCCTCGATCGCGTCGTCGGATCTTCCGAGTACCACGGCGTGGTGGTAGTAGGCCCCCATCCCCTTCAGGCCATAGATCAGGGTCTCCCGCAACGAACGAACGTCCTCGTCCGGGGTCGAAAGGACCCCGACAGAGGGCGCCTTAAGGTCCATCTCGGCATCGTCCTTCGGTATCCAGGTTGCGGCCTCGTGTGCTCCCGGCGGTGGCGGTGGCAGTGTGTCACGAAGCGCGACGGCCTTCCAGCACATCTCGCGAATCCGGGAGGGATCGAAGTTGACGTTCGTAAGCGTTGAGAAGAGTGCATCGGCGATGAAACGCCGCGCCTCCCCGCTGCCCGTCCCCCCGGCCTCTCGATCCCCCTGTTCCCTCACCGCGATCCCACGGCAGAGATACAGCAGGACGTCCATCAGCCTGCAGAGTTCTTCATCCTTGCTGCAGACACCCCGGACCGTACAACCGGTCCCCCGTGCCGTCTCCTCGCACTGGTAGCAGAACACAACGGTTCACCCCGGATATTTCCGACCATGCTGTCATGAGGAGACAGAATATAAAAAGTGAGGAGTTACACTCAGGTAACCCCGGTCTGCCCTTGAGGAGAAAAAAGAGATCACCTGGGGATGTTGATGCCCCGGGTGCAGGTCTCCAGTAAAGACCGGGTCTCCTGCAGACCAGCCTGGCGCCGTGCGAGCCCTTTTCGGAAGGGTCGGTGCAAGAGGATACTCCTTTGATGTCGATCGACCGGCCCCGTGAGCGGGAGAGGAGAGCCACATACCCGGTCATCCTCCTCGCATCCAACACCGTACCGGTTCGATTTTGTTCGGTCCAGTCCTGTCGAATCGTCGGGCAGCCCGGAACGGGACGTGAGGCTCACTTCACGGGAGGTAGGAGCCGGGACGATCCGGGACACGGTCGATCCGCTGCCCCTCACGAGCTCGGTAAAACTCGGAAAAGGGCCTTACCCGCCCTTCCCCGATCCGCTCATGAACCGCTCTTTCTCCACGAGGGAGAAAGAGGTGACCCGTAACAGCCAGTGACCATCCCTTTGGATCGGTTCGCCTGCTTCGATCGCAATCCTCCGGGAGAAGATCGGACCGTCCGTGACGACCGTGTGGAACTCTCCGTTCTCGCCGCAGGGATCGACGCCGGGCTCCATCTCCGCCAGCTCCCGGAGGAACGAGGCATCGATCCGGCGTCCGAGCCACCTGGAACCCATCACTCCGTCCCTGACACCGATGATGACCGCCTCGAACCCCGCCTCGACGATCTCGGTGATCAGCTCCCGCGGGTCCCGCCCCCACAGCGGGAGGACGGGGTCCAGTCCCAGGGTCCCGCAGACCCGCTCGACCAGTGAGCCATGCGTCGCGATATGACCGAATACTGCGCCGTCGATCCGGACACCGGTCCGGCGAAGTTCATCGACCACCTCCAGGAACGCCCTCTCGTAGGAACGATAGTCCCGTTCGACGATCGGGATACCGATCGCCTCTGCCTGGGCACGGAGGAGGGCGGGGTTGATGTCGTGGGCACCATCCTTCTCCATGCTCCGGAAGGCAAGGAGGTGACTGATCCGGTACCCTTCGAGCATCGCGCGATAGGCGGCCAGACACCCGTCTTTCCCCCCCGTCCAGGAAGCGACTATCGTCTTTTCATTCTGATGATCATGAGAAACTGCATCCATCCAGACACTCATCCCGCAAGGAGGATCTGCCTCCGCGCCCCTCATCAATGTTGTTCCGTGTTCTCAGGCTAAACCCTCACCGGCCCAACTGCTCCTTATCGACGTGCTCTCGGTGGCCCGCGATGGCGTCGGGACCGCTTGAGGGGAAGTCCATTTTTCGTTCGTTCATCGCTGCAGGTGCGCCAGACACGTACCGTGACCGGCATGAACCGGCCGGTGAACACAGCGAGAGGCCGGAGGTAGCGTGGAGACCAGGCAGGAGCCGAAGGTCGCCCTCGATACACAGGAGCAGACACGGCGCGGTTCGGAGTCACACCTGCTCCGCCAGGAGCACTTGAGGGAGCCATATGATCCAGTACTTCGCGAATTCCCCCTCTGTCATCTTTTTCTTGTATCTTCACTGCTCGCCTCTATTGGCTAACCATGACTTCTGAGTGCAGGAATCATCCGGGTGGCCTTCAACATAGATCGCACCGCTTCCGAGATATAGAGGCGGAACTGATCGAATCGGAACGCGCACATCCTGATGGTTGGCAGCCCTCGTTTCACGGGTGAACACACAAGTTCAGAGGACAGCCATCCAGAGTTTTTTTCAGCAAGAACGAGATGATGGCAATGAGATAGCGGATCACCGGATTGCGGGTGGAGCTCCGGGTTTTATCCTGGTTTCGCATCCGGTACGACGACCCGATTGCGAACCGTGAGCGATACATCTCGTGGATCTTCCGGGTATCCTGGGAACACTGTCGACGACATACCCGGGATCCTCAGCTCCTTGCTCTCCTCGTTTCCCCTGTGCGTACAGTACCACCGACGCTATCGTCGGGTGAATGCCTTTTTTCCCCCGCACGAGGTACTCGTCGAATCGCGTTTACCTGCCATTCAGTAGCCGTTTCATCGCTCCGGCTGTCTATCTTAAGCGGGATGATAAACGGGACGTCCTCTGTCATCTGAATAGCGACAACATCGTATGCGTAGTACTCTCGATCGAAACAGAATACCTGAATTGTCAGGCCTGACGACGTGATCACGTCCTGGTACCGGGCGATCTACTCGACCTTGGAGGTAACCTTCGTCACAGGAAAAACCGCCAGCTTTATCTGGCGATGGCGTGCGATCGCATACTCCGTGACATACGAGTAGAAGTCGTTGGTCGATCTATTCAGCCGGCTCCGGATGAAATCTCTCGTTCTCCGGTACAACCGCCCCATAATACGGGTCGTTCGTGAAGTCGATAGCAAGGGTGTACGCCTTCCTAGGGGTCAGGGCCGAGGAGAGCGCGTGGCCCGGGATTGCCGTATTCATGACTTCAAGGTCATCCATGGAAAGCTAGGCGATGTGGCATCACAGTGATTTTTGAGAGACTACGATCCAGCAGCGAGATAATTGAATGAATCGATTGGTGTATCTTCGTCATCCCCAACAGCATGCGGAAGCCTGTGGCCTAGATAAAGGGCCCCTGGCAGTGACGGTCAGATCGGAGCATTCTTTCTGTCGAACAGACGAACCCTGGGTACAGGTACTGCCTTCGATTTGAAATGCCATGTGGGGCAGTCTACATTGTATCGAGATCTGCCTGTTTTCCCTTTGAGTCAACGATCGGAGATACATCTGGGCCGGTACAAATTAGCGAACTACCGAATCTGCACATGTCGTTTCACTCCAGGTTGGGATTACAGAACAGCAAAAAAACCGGGGAACGTTGAGGTTGTTGCATGAAATTGGAAAAATCTTCGTCAAGAACAGTCATTAAGGGGTAAAACAAATTTATCCAACGACACAAATTAGGAGTTTTTTCCAATGGATATCCCGCGTATCTTTACCATAACTGAAAGTGCCCACCGTATCCATAACCCGTTCACGCCCGAAAAGCTTGCCACTCTGGGAGCAGCGTTACGCCTGGAACCGGGAACCCGCGTGCTCGACCTCGGCAGCGGGTCGGGCGAGATGCTGTGCACCTGGGCACGCGATTTTGGAATCACCGGTGTCGGCATCGACTTGAGCCTGTTGTTCAACGCGCAGGCGAAACAACGTGCCCTTGAACTAGGCGTCGCCGACGGGGTCAGGTTCATCCACGGTGACGCTGTCGGCTACGTCGCCGATGAAAAGGTCGATGTAGGCGCCTGCCTTGGTGCCACGTGGATCGGCGGGGGAGTCGCCGGAACCATCGGGCTTCTGGCAAAGAGTCTTCTTCCCGGAGGAATCATCCTCATCGGCGAGCCTTACTGGCGGCGGTTACCCCCGACGGAAGAAGTTGCCAGGGAATGCGAGGCCGGTTCCATCTCCGATTTTCTGTTGCTTCCTGAACTTCTCACGTCATTTGGCGCCCTTGGTTTCGACGTCGTGGAAATGGTTCTTGCCGACCAGGACAGCTGGGACAGGTACGAAGCTGCACAGTGGCTCACCATGCGCCGGTGGCTCGAAGCGAATCCCGACGACGAATACTCAAAAGAGGTGAGAGAGAAGCTGACCAGGGAACCGGCACGCTACGCTGCATACACGCGTGAGTACCTCGGATGGGGTGCATTTGCCCTGATGGCGCGGTAAGGAAAAGCAGATATCGGGGGATCCATCAGTGATCGCACCTTTCATTTGCAGAATCTTTCCAGCCCCAATTCTCACTTCTCCTCTCATGGGTCTATGCTCCGGTGGTGGCTTAAAATGGGGCCACACGGTGATTTCGCAAATTTCATACTGCCCTACACGTCATCACGCACACTTTTTACCTGAGCATCAATACAACCATCATAAAGGGCTCCGCCGAAAATCTGGCCGGGGTTTTTGAGTATTCAGGAGAAATCTCCTTTGGGCCAGGGAGCCCGCCGATCACGCCCCATTTCCTGGATTTTACCCTCCCCATCCCATCACGTCCTCACACGATCTTCCCCGTCTTCTGGATGAACAGGCCTGCAATGAACATGCCGATGACCACCAGGATCATCGCCACAAACGCCCATTCCATCCCCTGGTTGACTGCGGCATCGCTGATCCCGATCGACAGCAGGGGCTTCCCGGGAAGGTAGGACGGTGGCTGAGGCAAAGGAAGTCCTCGGATGAAACCAATTGCCATCACGATCCCGATCAGTGCTGTCCCAAGAGAACTTCCCAGCTGCCGGGTGGTATTATAGATGCCCGACGCATCGGTCTGGCGATCGCTGCGAATCGAGGAGAGTGTGATGTTGGTCACCTGGGAAAGGACAAGACCAAGCCCGATCCCGAGCAGAAGACTTCCAGGTGAGATATCATAGGCGGTGGTGGTGAGGGAAAAGACATCCCTCAGGGCAGCGAGTCCCACTCCGGTGACTGCGATTCCCATAAGAAGCAGGTGTTTTGGTTCAAACAACGCAGCGAGCCTGGCCCCGAGGATGGAGAAGACGACGACCCCGAGGGTCATGGGGAGGAGGGCGACACCGGTTTCAAATGCGCTTGCACCTGTGACCATCTCATAGAAGAGGGGGAAGATGAAGATGAAACCGGCACTCACAAACTTCTGGCCGATCGCGACCACATTCCCGGCAAGAAAGGAACGTGTTGGAAGGATGGTCACATCGACAAGGACCCCCTTCGCGTTCCTCATCTGTCGTCTCTCCCAGAAGTAAAACCCGAGAAGGAGGATGATCCCCCCGGAGATGAGAACGGGAACGATCACCCATTCTGAAGGCTCTTTTACCGCGAGGATCCCAAGAACGAGGGACATGAGGCCGAGAACCGAAAGGATTGCACCCCCGCCATCAAAGCTCTTCCAGGATGAGGTGGGACGGGTCTCCTTCAATACCCGATGGAGGGCAAAGATGATGAGAAGGATGACCAGCTCGAGAGCAAATACCCCCCGCCAGGAATAGTTTGTGGTGAGATATCCACCAAAGACAAGGCCAAAGATGCTTGCCGCCGCCGCGATCCCGCCCCAGACACCAAAGGCGAACGCCCGTTCTCTCCCCTCGTACGTCCCGGTAATGAAGGTGACCGTTGCCGGGAGCATCAGGACCGTGCCGATCCCCTCCAGTACTGACCAGCCAAAGAGGAACATGGCCGCATTCTGGCTGATTGCAGCCGTAAATACCCCCACACCATACACGGCAGTACCGATCAGGAACGCCCTCTTCCTTCCGATGAGATCCTGAAGCTTTGCGCCGATCAGCATGAAGGCAGCCTTCACAAGGGTATAAATGGTGACGATGGTCTGGATGGTTGAGGCATTGCTATCCAGGTCATGCACAAGAGCGCTGATAGAGACTTCCATGGTGCTGGTATCGATGACCAGGATGAACACCGCAAGGCTTACGATGAGAAGGACGCCCCAGGGAGAGGGGGGCTGCTGTGACATATATCAGAGTGAACAGGACACCTGATATGTAGGTATCGAAGTGAGTTTTTAAACCGGGAATGGTCACGATTCCAGTTCATTCAAGAATTCCATGATGTTCTTTCAACGGCAAATGACCGTTCCCCGTCCTTGTGTTCAGGTGCCACTTCTTGGGTATCACAAGAGGTCAGGGCAGGGTGATTCAAGCATTACGTCCTGACTTCCGAATTTTTAGGCGCAGTATCACCTCACCCCCTTCTTGAATCCCCGATCCGCCTGCGATATCGAAAGATCTATATCATATTATGCGCTTAACTAATAAGCAGATGAAGCCCACGGTCCGAATCAAACGGAT
>JAKPPV010000013.1 GCA_029547145.1 Methanobacteriota archaeon | reverse complement strand
GGAGATGATGTTCAGGTTCACGTCGGCGAAGTACATCACGGCGAAGGTCGTTATCATCGACATCGGGATGGAGATGGCGACCGCCGAGCTGCTCTTCCAGGATCGGAGGAAGACCAGCAGCACGACGACGGTCAGCACGAGTGCCTGCAGTGCGGAGGTCCAGAGGTTGCTGATCGATCCCTCGATGAAGTCCGCCTGGGAGTAGAGGATATCGACCTCTAGCCGATCGCCGAACATCTCCTCGATCGCCGCGAGCTGCCGGCCGAGCTTGTTGCTCACATTGACGGTGTTGGCGTCGGATCGCCTGAAGATCACCGCCGTCACTATGTCCGAGCCGTTCAGGCTCACGCGGCCCAGAGGCTCTACGATCCCGTCCTCGACCTCCGCGATCTGCTCGAGCAGTATGGGCGAACCGTCGGCCCGGTAGCCGATCACTAGCTGCTCGAGATCCTCCAGCGATTCGAAGGAACCGGCCACCTTTACGGTGGAGTTGAGTCCTCCGATGCTGATCTCGCCGACCGGGCTGTCCTCGCGAACCGATGCGATCGAATTCGCCACCTGTCCGATCGACAACCCGTTCTGCTGCATCACGACAGGGTTTACGATCACGTTGATCTGCCTCTGCTGTCCGCCCGCCACGGCAACCGAACCCACTCCCTCCACCCTCCGGAGCAGGGGTTCGATCTCGTCCTCGACAAGTCTGCGCAGTTCGAACCCGTCGAGATTCGAGCTGGAGAAGGCGAGTATGGTCGTCGGTGCCAGGCTGGCATCCATGACCACCACCAGCGGGTCCATCGCGTCGGCCGGCAGGTAGGGCTTGTACATGTCCATGTAGCGTCTCAGGTCGGTCTCGGCCTGATCCATGTCCGTTCCCCAGGAGAACTCCGCGATCACCATGCTGATGCTCGGACTCGACCGCGACGACACACGGGTGACGTTCTTGGTGGAGGCGGCCGCCTTTTCGAGGTGCTCGGTGACGAGGTTCTCCATCTCCTCAGGACCGGCTCCGGTGAGTTGGCTGAAGATCAGTATCTGCGGGAAGACCAGCTTGGGGAACAGGTCGATGCCGAGCTGGGTGAGCCCAAAGATGCCGACGCCCGTCATGAAGGCGAAGAGCATCAGGAATGTAACCCTCTTTCTTACCGCAACTTCGGAGATGTTCAAGACTGAGACCTCCCGGGGGCTTCCATCCGGCTAAGTGTTCGTTCCGCGGAGGCCGGGAGGAGTGTCCTCCCTGGCCGCAAGACCGGTATAGATGAGGTTTATGCACTGCCCGAGGCGCGAGACCTGGGTTTCGATGTCGACCTCGTTGCAGAGCGAGAACTGAAACAGCAGATCGGAGCAGATACCGAACAGTACGAAGGCGATCGAGTCCTCCCGGGCGGAAGTC
>JAKPPV010000006.1 GCA_029547145.1 Methanobacteriota archaeon | reverse complement strand
GTTCCACCTACTAGCATAATAAATATGATAACCAATAACCAGGTGAGATACGCGACCAGCGAGATCGATCTTTTCCTGCCCATAGTTGTTTGATACATGCTATCGCCCATTATATGTATTACTGTCGATGATCATCACAGTAGAGGATCGCTGGTACGGCAGGTTCTATGAATCCTTCCAAGAATCCTGATGTGTACAATCCTTGTTCGTTGACAATTCGGATTTCGAAACCTGTATTATTCTGGCAGACAATGTTGACCATTGTGAGCGATGGAACCGGGTTGCTGATCATTCAATGAACGGGACAGTCCCAATTGAATCGAGATCTTCGACCATTAAAGAAAGAATTGTCAGCATTCTTGCATCCGATCCAATTCTCAGAGGGGTCCTGATCATCGGGACCGGTACAGCCCTTTCACAGATTCTGAGGGTCCTTTTCGTTCCAATCCTGACACGCATCTATCCGCCGGCGATATACGGCACACTGGCAATTTTTACGTCAGTTCTGTCGATCCTGATCGTATTGAGCACGTTTCGATACGATACGCCCGTGCCGATGGTGGAGACCGACGAGGATGCAGAATACCTCATGATCATTTCGTTCCTGATCACGGGGGTTGCGACGGTCATCCTCCTTATTGTAACGATCGTACATGGCGGAGCAATCTCCAAAAGCCTGAACCTGGAGTTCCTTTCACCCCACTTCTGGCTCCTGGGGGTATATTTTTTTATTTTATCTACATTCGGCATTATCACCCACTGGGTTCTTCGTGAACGGGGTTACGGAAAGATCGCGCGAGCAGGCGTCTCCCAGAGTGTTTCAGGTTCGACGTGTAAGATTATCCTGGGGCTTCTTGGATTTGGATCTTTCGGCCTGATCTTTGGAGAATTTATTGCTCTCGTGACCGGGATTGGTGTTCTCGGGGGGGCATTGATTCCGCGGTTGATATCGAGGGTTCGAAACTTGCAGATAGAGAAAATGATCCACCTGGCTCGTGAATTTAAACGGTTTCCGATATATTCGGTCCCCTCAGGGTTGATCAACGAGCTCTCCCTGCAGGCGCCGACTCTTATGATCTCAATGCTGTTTGGTTTTGAGACGGTCGGGTATTTTTCCCTGAGCTATTCGATGCTCGTGATGCCAATCTCACTCATCTCGGGTTCAATTGCACAGGTATTTTATGGAGAAAGTTCGGAATTATTGCGAACAAAATCACAGGAGCTGCTTGGACTCTACAGAAAGACCACGCGAAGACTGTTCATGTTCGGTACTCCGGTGATTTTTACTGCTGCAGTCGCATTCCCTGTCATCTTTCCACTGGTCTTCGGAAGTGCCTGGAAAGATGCGGGGATTTTTATCATCCCACTCAGTATCATGGTCCTCGCACAGTTCGTGGTCTCCTCGACGAACCGGCTCGAAGTGTACGGTTACAACAACTGGGAACTTGCCTGGGATACCTGTCGCACCCTCCTCGTCATAGGTGGTTTTTACTGCTCCCACATGTTGAGATTGGAAGCTGTCCCGACGATATACATCTACTCAATTACAATGACATTTATGTATGTCATCTGTTATATCCTGAATGTCAGCGCAATTGTCAGGGTTCAACGAATGATGGCAACACGAAGAGAATGACGTACAACCGGGCAGATCCTGAATCAGAGTTGATCGACGCCTCCACCCTTCTGTTCCAGATCAGAAACAAAGGGATACCGCACCAGATCCCGGATTTTTTTTCATTCGCACGTATATCGATCTTTCTTACGGGCACGTTCTGGAAAATCAATCTCCATCAGGAGTAGGCTGCTTTCGCACCCCTGGTTGATCCCTGAGCAAGATCGAAGGTCTGATTGATCGGGACGGTTCCTGACCCGTCCCACCTCCGCAGAAACAGAATGACACCGAGGGGGGTGGTCTTCCTCACACCGATGAGATCATGCTGATACAACTGCTCGTGCTCCAGCAGTACCACGATCTTTTCGACGACCAGCTCGAACGGCCGGCCCGGAAACCGTGTCCCGTTCCTTCACCACGCCGGGTTTCCCGCCACGATTCATGACCGTTCACCGATCCGGGCTTTCGAACTCCGATTGATCAAAGCCGGTCAGCCTGACGATCTCCGGACCGACCTTCGCAGATCGAGGCCCGGGGTCTGATGGTCAATCGCCGAGTTTTTCAGCATGTCGCGTTTCCTACCACCGATCCCGGTCATGCATCGACCCACGCAGCGTGCGACGATCCGGCACGAACCCGGTGAATCCTGGACACGCCCGAACGGGGATGGGGGCAGTGTCAGGGTTCGGATACGAACATCTCATGCCCGTTTCCGACAGGGAGAACGGCGATCCGCCGGGTGGCAACAAGGATCGGTTCCCTCCATAAAATCCGTAACAAACGGTCGAGTCTGGAAGAACCGGCTGAAAGGGGCATGGAGGCAATTCGGCGTAGATCCGATGAATATCGTTGGGATACCGATGCATCCAGCGGTTTGGAACCTTTCGTTCTCACGGGGGACAGACGATGCGATGGACAATCAGCTGTGCAGGAACCCCCTCGTTGAACGGCTCCGTGAGGTGACCGGACGATAACAACCTGGCGGTCATGCTTAGGTCACGACGATCGCCCGGACATATGTCGCATACAGTTTCACGGGCATCCATTCTCCCATTCTTCACCACTGCATACGGCATCAGCGGGAAAATGCATCGCCGTGACTTTCGCAATAAGACAGCATCTGTGAGAAAATCCGGGCAGAGGGGGAGACGATGCGAAGGTGTCGTGTGGATTACCCGGGGGAGGAAAGGAGAGCAGGATCGCGAGAACCATCCTTTCAGGATAGTTGAGGCTGGTGGCGTATCTCCGGATACCATCAACACACGTTATCGTTCTTCCTGCCGGACACGGTCCGCCCGGAAGATGATGAAAACACAGGAAGGAATGGATTCAGGACGCCGGGAGGGAGATTTGAACTCCCGAGGCGCAGAGCACCAGCAGCTTTCAAGGCTGCCGCCTTTCCGGACTAGACTATCCCGGCCCGCAATAATAAGGGGTTCGGCGGATTATCAGACTGCCGATCGGTCACCCGGTTGAGGATCCACCAGTGCCTGGCCGGACCGGTCGATGGTCCTGGTTCACGGTCCGGATGGGAGATATTTATCACCTTTCGGCGTCTGTGATCTCCTCACAGTCCAGGAGGCAGAAGGTGTTCGTCCAGCAGTTCTTCATCCCCGGTATCGCCCACAGTTCCTATCTCGTCGGTGCAGAGAGCGAGTGTGCGATCGTCGACCCGACCCGCGATATCGAACGCTACCTCGATGCCGCAGCAGAGCTGAACCTCGCCATCACGCACGTCCTCGAGACCCATCTTCACGCCGACTTCGTCTCGGGCCACATGGAGCTGGCAGAGACGACAGGAGCCACCATCTACGCCCCTGCCTCCGGCAACTGTGCATTCGACCACGTCCCCGTCACCGACGGTGCCGGTTTCTCGGTCGAGGAGCTCCGGTTTACCGTGCTCGACACCCCGGGTCACACCCCCGACGGTGTCACCTACGTCCTCTCCGATACCGCACGGGACCCGGGACCCGTCGCTGCGTTCACCGGGGATGCCCTCTTCGTCGGTGACGTCGGCCGACCCGACCTCTTTCCGGGCCGATCGCTCGAACTTGCCGGCAGGCTCTACGACAGCCTGCACGAGAAACTCCTCGCTCTCCCCGACGGGTGCCTCCTCTATCCAGCACACGGAGCCGGCTCCCTCTGCGGCCGGGCGATGGGGGCGATGCGGTACTCGACGATCGGCTACGAACGACGGAATAACGCCGCCCTCCAGCATGCGAACCGGCAGGAGTTCATCGCCTCCCTCACGCAGGACATGCCGCCCGCCCCTGACCATTTCTCCCGGTGCAGCGAGATCAACCGCAGGGGTCCGGCGCTGGTCCGGACATTGCCCGAGGTCCGCCCGCTCCGGCCGGCAGAGTTCCGGGAGAAGTCCGGGACCCCGGGGACCGTGATCCTCTCGATCCGGGACGCCGCCACCTTTGGAGGCGCTCACATCCCCGGGAGTATCCACATCGACATCAGCTCCAACTTCTCCACCTACGCCGGGTGGGTTCTCCCCCCCGACGAAGACATCCTCATCGTCGCCGACTCCCCCGCCGAGGTGAAGGAGGCCGTTCTCAAGCTCCGCCGGGTCGGCCTGGACAGGACGACCGGATACCTTGTCGGGGGGATCCATGCGTGGTCGATCGCCGGCTACCCGATCGACCACGTCCGCCAGCTCTCGCCGTCCGAGACGCATGCGATGGTGAAGGCGGGCACGGCAGTGCTGGTCGACGTACGGTTCCCCGACGAGTACGAAGAACACCATATAGAGGGAGCGGTGAACATCCCGGCGATGGATCTGCGAACCCGGCACCCCGAGCTCCCCACCGACCGTCCGCTGATCGTGATGTGTCGGACCGGCCAGAGGTCGAGCCTGGCGAGCAGCCTCTTAAAACGGGCGGGGTTCGCCGAGGTATATAACGCCGCCGGTGGTGTCACCGGGTACCTCGCGGCGGGATACTCCTGATTCCGGTTGGTCTTCCGTCCCGCATGACCGCACCCTCCCCCCTGTCACCGGCGGTGCCCGTCATCACCGCCTCGATGAACGGGGTGCATTGCACCCGATTCGAATATGAGGGGTCTCGGATGGGGACGGTGAGCATCTGTCCTCATGGGGAACCGCAGGATCGTCAGGGGACGGACCGGACTGCGGGGAGGTGCAACGGGTCATCATGGATAGAGGTTCTGCTAGAGGTTCTGCTACCTTGACCTACGCTGGCATCTTTCCCACAACCTTTTCGCCTGCACTGTCGAATTCTGGCCCGGAAGCCAGATTCCACCCTGTCACGGCGAGCATCCGCTCGATGGCCCTCCGGGCCTTGGTTGCGATGGAGGGATCGACCCGCACCACCGGTTCCCGGGTCCTCAGGGCATCCCTCACGCTGGGCAGGGTGGTCATCCGCATGTCCGGGCATGACATGAGGTGAGATGCCGGGACAAGGATTTGGTGAGGAGCGAGCCTGCGCATACGGGAAAGGACGGCGGTGTCGGTCCCAACGATAGCGGTGGTCGCATCCGTCATGTGGACCCGTCTGATCAACGCCGGGACGGACCCGATAAAACCGGCGAGCGCCTGGACGGCGGGAGCCGTTGCGGGATGGACCATCAGTTCTGCGCGGGGATGGAGGGCGAGCAGGTTTGAGATATCGTCGGGAGAGAGGGCCTGGTGCATGGGGCAACACCCGAGTGCAGGAACGGGGATCACCTCAACGCCGGTTTGAGTGGCGATATATGCAGCAAGGTTTCGATCCGGTGCAAAAAGGATCCTTGATACTCCCAAACTCTCGACCACGGAGATGGCGTTTGCCGACGTACAACAGATATCAGAAACCGCCTTCGCCGCTGCCGGGGAGTTCACGAGAGTCACGATGGGTACACCGGGGTACCGAGCGCGTGCCTTTTCGATCCCCGCCACGGTGAGGCGCGCAGCCATCGCACACTGTGCAAGCGGTTCGGGATGAACGACGACCCGGTCGGGGACCAGAATCGCAATCGTCTCGGCCAGGAAATGCACACCCGCGACGACCAGAAACGGACAATCGCTCGCGCAGGCGGCAAGCACGAGTTCAAGGCTATCCCCCACGACGTCGGCAAAGTCCTGGACCTCGGGGCGTGAAAATGCATGAGCGAGGACCAGGACGTCATCCCGTGGGTCAGAGCGGGCCATTCAGGGTCTCTCCTGAGGGATGTGAAGGGTCACGTACCCACCACGATCGGCTCGGAAAGGTCACGGAGGAGGGCGATTACCGAGAAGGCGGCGAGATACGAGGTCGCAGGGTTCTGCGGGCTTGGCAGGTTCCGGACCACGATCTCCCCCTGCCCGAAGGCACCTTCGACCAGGATCTCATGGACATTTCTGTCTTCACCGGGATCTGCCCACAGCTCCACATCGACCTCCCGTCCCGCAGCGAGCGCGAGAGCGACCGATACGTTGACATTGCGTGGATACCGGTCAACGCATTCACCAGCCGGTCCCTGAAAGACAAGCGTCCGCGTACAGACGTCGAGTCCCAGGGATCGCGGCGATTTCGTGGTCCGGAGCCGGAGCTGATCGATCCCGCCGATCCGGCCGATCTTCAGGTTATCAAGACCCATCACCGCCCCACTCGGAACCCGCACCTTCCGTCCTGATGAAAGCGCCGCCCGGCGGAGCTGCTCGCAGAGAACGGGATCGGCGAGAGCGCTCACGGACATCACGACGAGGTCCTTTCCAGCCTCGAGCACCGCTCTCCCGTGTATCCGGACGGCGTCGACCGATGCCGCCTCGACGACGAGGTCGATCTCTGCGTCAAGGAACATATCGAAGGACTGACAGGCGACCCCTCCCGATTGCTCCGCCAGTTCCCTGGCGCGATCGGGTACCTCGTCGTAGAGGACTGTGATCTCGAATCCCTCCGCATGTGAAGCGATCAGGTGACCGATCGCACCGCATCCCAGCAGTCCTATCCTGAGCAGGGGAACCCTGATATCCGGATAGCCGATCTGTGCTGCTCCTGATACTGGTATCGCCAGTACTCGCCCCGTCTTCCGGGCCTGTTGAATCATCGCTCACTCCGTTGATGTTCGCTTCGTCCAAAGTTGTGCCAGATGCTCCCTGATCTATCCACAGTCTTGAGTCCTCTCTTTCGTCTCTCGTGAGATTCGGGGATTCCGGTACTCGACAGGATCAGTATACTTCCGGGGAGAGAGGGCCATCCGGAGCCCGCCTCTGTCGATAAAAATTTTCTCATCACTCCATCGATGGATGGGGTATCTCCTGATCGCGTCATCCTGTTCATCACATACGGTCTCAAACTATCGGATCGTTCCATTCGCCCCCTCCAGCCCCATTCCCGCCACTCCCCAGAACCCTCCTGTCACCCATTGACCAGAAACAGGACGGGCGACCTACCCCTCCCCACGGGAGGGGATGACGCCCATCAGGTGAGCGCCGGGATGAAGAGTGCGAGAAGAGAGAGCTCGACATCGCCGGCTCGCACCGCATGCCTGATCCGAGGAGGTGTCGCGAACGTCTGCCCGGTACGGTCGAGGGAGAGCGCCTCTCCATCGAGGACCATGAAGCCGGTTCCGGCAAGGAGGACGTTCAACTCCCACTGCACCGAGTGGGCGTGATCCGCAGCTTCCGATCCCCGCGTCACCCGGACAAGATGACAGCTGAACGCACCGTTTGTCTTGCCTGCTGTCACGAGGTCCTGTATGAACACCCCGTCCCATTCGGGATGGGGATACCAGGATGCCTCTTCCGCCCGAAGAAAATGACCGGGAAGGTGGATCCCCCCACCCTCGAAAACCCCGGGGATATCGTATGGTTCCATGATCGACCCTGTAGACGACACGAGGATGAGTGATTTGATTGCTGCAGCACCAATGATCCGGTATTTCAACCCCACTTTAGTCACAGATGACTACGGGCTTGATCACGTCACCGGACTTGTTCCGCATCATCAGAAGGGCCTCTTCGATCTTGTCGAAGCCATGAAAGATGTGGGTCGCCATCAGGCCCGGGTCCATCCGCCCGTACTTCACCAGATCGGCGAGGCGCTCCATCCGAACCTTTCCACCAGGGCAGAGCCCGGTGATGATGTTCTTGCTCGCCATGCCGAATCCCCACCCGACCCGCGGGATCGGGAGATAGTCCCTGTCGAACATCCCTCTACCGAAGTAGTTGTTGTTCGAGATCGTCCCGCCTGCTTTTGCCACCTCGACCGCCTCGACCATGATATCCGGTCCTCCACCGGAGACGATCACCGAGTCGACACCCTTTCCGTCGGTCGCCTTGAGGATCTGGTCGACGGTATTGCCGTCCTTGTAGCTGATGATGTCGGTCGCTCCGTACTTCTTCGCCACTTCGACGGGCTTTGGCCGGGTGCCGACCGCGAAGATACGCGAGGCACCGAGGAGTCTTGCGCCTGCAATACCACAGAGCCCGACCGGACCGATGCCGAAGACCGCCACCGTGCCGCCGAGCGGGATGTGTGCGTTCTCGGCTCCCATGAACCCGGTGCTGAGCATGTCGGGGATCATGACAGCTGCCTCGAGAGAGATACCATCGGGAAGGGACGCGAGGTTGGCGTCCGCCTGGTTGACGTGGAAGAACTCGGCGAAGACGCCGTCCTTGAAATTAGAGAACTTCCAGCCGCCGCAAACCCCGGTCGTCTGGGACGGGAACCCACGCTGTTCCGCCTCCTCACCCCAGTCGGGAGTAATTGCCGGGACGATCACCCGGTCTCCGGGCTTGAAGTCCTTGACCTCGCTCCCGACCTCGTCGACGATCCCGAGGGCCTCATGACCAAGGACCATGTTGTGGCGCTCTCCGATGGCACCCTCCCAGACGGTATGGATGTCCGAGGTGCACGGTGCAAGTGCGAGCGGCCGGCAGATCGCATCGTTCGGGCCGCATGCGGGGCGATCCTTCTCGATCCAGCCGACTTCTCCGATCTTTTTCATGACAAATGCTTTCATGGGTATCCTCTGTACAGTCTTTTTTTCATGTGAGGTGTTCACGAATCGTTACGAACAGGCCCGGCCCTTTTCGAGCCCGGTCACCCGAATGCCACCGAACTGACACCTGTTCCGGATGTTGAGTCCGATCAGCAGGGGCGTGATCTTTTCGATGATGCACGCCCGCTCAAGTGGTCCACAGTCGATGACCCGGACACCGGGGATCTTCTCGATCAACGGGGTGACCAGGGCCTTCGCATCTCTGTCGTCACCGCAGATCAGACAGTCGCAGTCGATGGCCTCGTCGAGCTGCATAAACCATGACTGCGAAATGTTGTTGAACGCACAGATCACCTTCGCCTCCGGAAGAATCGCCTGCGCACGCTGCGCCGCCGATCCCTCGGGGAGATCGATGTACCTTGAGGCAGAACCGCCGATACAGGACTCCAGTGGTCCCGTTGCATCGAGCAGAGGTTTGCCAACAGCCCCCTCCCGGATCGAGATGAGTGTCTCTTTCTGGGCTGCGAGCGGCACCGTGAGCACCAGCACGTCGGCCCATTTCGCCGCATCCGGGTTCGCTGCAGAGGCAACGTTCTTCACCTCGCCGAGCAGGTGCTTCACCTTCTCCACAGCGGCTTCGGCCTTTTCGACCGTTCGGGAGCCGATGGTCACGTCTTCGCCCGCCTGTACGAACCGCGTGGCAATGCCGAGGCCCTGCCCGCCGGTTCCGCCGATGATTGCTACCTTCATCGCTTCACCATTTCTTTACAGAGGTGATCTAGACAAAGTCAGCACTTAAAATCACGATTTACTGTGGCCCAATTGACTGCAAATAATAAATAGTACTTTTAGAGATGGTGGTTGGAAGGAGGGGGTGCTCCGGGGCTCTTTCCGAATCCATCGCACCGGGGCGGGCACAGCACGGGAGGGGTACCGAAGTGGTCGCATCATGCGCAAGGCACCTGGCATCCGGGCACCTCCCGGGTTTCCGGAAGGTCGTTCTCCCGGATGGCATCCGCCTGGGAACGGGTAGAAGTGAGATGAAACCGATGAATTCGGTTCAGGATTCCAGCCAGGAATCTGGGCGGCGGCAGGTGGGTGAGGAGGACCGATCCGACAGGATGTCACGGTCCGAGGTGTGCTCGAGAACGTCCGAAACGTCGATCATGAAGGACGCGAGTTCGCCCGAGGGGAGCTTGAAGACGTAGTGGGAGATCCAGGGGAAATCGTCCCTGTCGCGGTACCGGAGCGGCGGGACGACCTCGGGCTCTTCCGTGGTGAGCACACGATAGAGCATGTCACGAATGTCCGGATCAGGGAGCTCGGGGAACACCTCAAAGAGGCGCCGCCCGATGAGATCGGCACGATTCATGCGGAGGAGTTCGGCGGTGACGCGGTTCACATCCCTGATCAGGTAGTCTGCACCCCCTTCAATCGGCTGGTAGATCAGCACGCCGTTGCAGGTGTCTTCGAAGAAGGACCGGTACCTCGTCTCGAGGAAATGGCTGACCTTCAACGCCTCCTCCGTCTTCTTCCGGTCCGTGACATCGAAGAAAATTCCGTTCCAGACCGTTTCGTGTTTCATTCGGATCGGTTGCGACGACCCCCTGAGGTACATCTCCTCACCGGAGGGCTTGATGAACCGCCCCTCGAAGTCCCACGGAGCAACGCGACGGATCACGTCCCGGATTGACTCCTCCCACCGGTTCCTGTCCTCGGGGGCGATGCACGCGGAAAACCGCTGGAACCAGTCCTTCAGTGGCTCGACGCGGAGACCGAAGATCGCCTCCGAACGGGGGTCGACATGGTAGACCCCCCACTCGCCCGTGTCCCGTGCGTAGAACTGGTAGGTCATTCCCGGCAGACTGCTGGAGATCCCCTCGAGGCGGTCACGGAGCTCCCGTTCCGCCTGTTTCTTGGCGGTGATATCCTTGAAGAGGATGGCGTACTCACGTGAAACTCCACCCCGTTCGGACGGGATCGGCGTGAAGACCACCTCGAAGTACGCAACACCACTCTTCGTGCTCTCGATTCCGCGCTCGACGCGGAGCTTATCGAAGTCGCAGACGAGCTCTGTCTCAGTCGTCCTTCCAGCGCGGATCAGCGACGGCAGCTTGTCCCGGTAACAGGCAAGGTCGAAGACGCTCGCATTCCTCAGATCGGCGAGCGTATGCAGTCCAAGAACCCGCAGCGAGGCATTGTTCGCATTCAGGATGGCCCCATCCGAGGAGAACATGATGATCCCCCCGGGGATCGACTCGAAGAGAGCGGCAATCTTCTTCTCCGACGCCCTCAGGTCGGTCTCAGCCTTCTTCAGGGCCGTGATGTCGCGCAGACTGATCATGATGTCCGGTCGACCGTCGATCGATCCGATGGTGTCGAACTCGACGAGAAAGATGCGGTCCGACCTCCCCTCGATCAGCTGCATCTCGGGCAGGAAGGGTTGTCCCGCGCTGATGAGCCGGATGTTCTCCCGGACGGAAGGTTCGATGAAGATCGGAAGGTTGAGGTCGAAGAGTGGAACCCCGACGAGCGTGGAGGAAGGATGGATTTCAAAGGTGGAGAGGAGGCTCGCGTTCACCATGCGAATGATCAGCTCGTCATCGAGGACCATGACCGCGTCGTGCAACCTGTCGAGCACTGCCGGGAGCGATATCCTGCGCCGCGCGACCCGAAAGAGCTTCTTCTGACCGAACCGCTGCATGCTGATGTCGCCGCTCTGGGCCAGAAGCTCAAGATACTTGGAAGCGGTCTTGCGATCGATGCCGAGCCTGTTGGCAATGGTCAGGATGGGCAGGGCCCGGGGGTCGTACTGTCGTAATAGATCGATAATCCTGGCAGGGATCTCGCTGTCGGAGGTCCTCTCTTCTGTCATTTCATAACCCCCGCGAGGGCGGTTCGCGTCTGTCCGCGCCCTGAGGTGAGTAGTTGATCGACCCTGGAGAGCATCTTCTTTTCCGTACGGACAGACCCCGGGCCGTCGAAGGGTGCATCCTTATCGTCGTCGGCGTGAAACCCTCTCCGTATGCTCCAGGCGCTTGATGTTGAGACGTGGTTGCGGCAGCGCCGTTCGAACCTCGACGAGGCAAAACAGTCCGCTGCAAAGGTCATCGATCTCGTCCGTAGCGAAGGAGACGCCGCCCTTCTCCGGATGGCGAGGAAGTACGAGCCCGAGATCGACTCGGTCATGGTATCAAGAGAGGAGATCGAGGCGGCGTACGACCAGGTGGACGACGCGCTCCTTCAGCGAATCGTCGAGGCGAAGGACCGTATCACGCGGTTCCACGAGCGGCAGAAGGAGCGCGACCTCTGGCTCGAACAGGTCGAGCCCGGGATCGTGCTCGGAGTCAAGACGACGCCGATCGACCGCGCCGGCCTGTACGTCCCGGGACGGCGGGCAGCGTACCCCTCGACGGCGCTCATGAACGCGATCCCGGCGCGGGTCGCCGGCGTTCCTGAGGTGTGCGCCTGCTCGCCTCCGCCGATCCTGCCGCTCACGCTCGTCGCCCTCGATACCGTCGGCGTGACGGAGATCTACCGGATCGGCGGCGCCCAGGCGATAGCGGCGATGGCGCTGGGGACCGAAACGATCCGTCCCGTCCGGAAGATCGTCGGACCGGGGAATGCCTACGTGACGGCGGCGAAGATGCTGCTGCGAGAGTACGCGGAGATCGACTTTCCCGCCGGTCCGAGCGAGATCGGGATCATCGCAGACCGCTCGGCGAACCCCGCGTACATCGCGGGCGATATACTGGCGCAGGCAGAACACGACCCCGATGCGGCCTGCATCCTGGTCACGACCGACGAACCCCTTGTGGAGCGCGTGCAACGGGAGGTCGAACGGCAGCTCAACGCCGCTCCGCGGCGGGAGACCATCCTCCAGGCACTCGCGCACTCGGGGTACCTGGTCGTCCCCGATCTCGACGCGGCCATCGGGGCGATGGACCGGGTCGCCCCCGAGCACCTCTCGATCATGGTCGAGGACTCGCTGCCGGTGCTGACCGAGGTGAAGAATGCCGGGTCGATCTTCGTCGGGCCGTACGCACCGGTCGCCGCGGGCGATTACGCCTCGGGGACGAATCACGTGCTGCCCACCGCGGGGTACGCCGCCACCTATTCAGGACTGAACGTCGCCCACTTCACGAAGGCCTCGACGGTCCAGTTGATCAGCCGGAGCGGGATCGAACGGATCGGCGATACGATCGAGGCGATCGCCGGCGCAGAGGGACTCTTTGCCCACGCCGCATCGGTGCGGATGCGGCGTTCGGACCGATGAGAACCCCCCCCACAGGCCGGAGCGGGAGGAGACGGGATTTCCGTCATCCAGGATCCCGAAAGGACGAAACCCGACGCGACCGCTTCCCGCCGGTACATCAACGACGGTTGAAGGAGCGAAGGGGCAAGGTTCCTTCGTTCTGACGGACGGGGGCACCCCGCGAGTGCCGGCACCCGGCCGGGAGACAGACGAAAAAGGGGATGTTGGACGCGGTCTCACCGACGTGATGGTTTCACGAGTATGTATCGCGGGACCGATGTGGTGACCGGACCACCCGCGGTGACGATCGTCAGGGTCACGCGGTAGCTTCCGGCGCGGGAGAAGACATGGACCGGGTTCTGCTCGTTCGATGTCTTCCCGTCTCCGAAGGACCACGACCATGACCGGGCGTCGATACCACTCGTGGTATCCCTGAACTGCACCGCGAGTGGGGCCGGACCGGCAGTGACGTTGGAGGTGAACTGGGGCCTGGGAAGCGGCAGGACCGTGATGAGCTTCTTCTTCTCGACGAACGCCGAGGACGTGGCGGACCATGTCGTCAACCGGACGGTATACGTACCCGCCCGGGTGTAGACGTGCACCGGGTTCCGGTCGGTGGACGTCGCCCCGTCTCCGAACCGCCATTGGTACCTGACGATCGGCCCGGTCGACGTGTCGGTGAACTGGACCGCAAGCGGGAGGGTGCCGCGGGTCTGGTTGACGGTGAAGGACGGGACCGGACGGTTGGGATCGGTGACCTTGATCAGCTGGACCGCGACCTTGACATCAGTGCGTTTTGCATTCTGTGGAAGGTCCCTCTCGACCTTTAACACGACCGTGTAACGGCCAGCCCGTGCATAGGTGTGCACGGGGTTCTGCTCGGAAGAACTGGTGCCGTCACCGAACTGCCAGGACCACCGCAGAGGGGACCCCGTCGAGGTGTCGGTGAACCGGACCGTGAGCGGTGCCGGTCCTCCGGTCACGTTCGACGTGAAATTTGCGCGAAGCGCATTCGGATCGAAGGCCCTGATGTAATGCGACTTCACCACCTGGCCCGTTCGTCTCCCCTCCGTGACGACCAGGCGCACGGTGTAGGCGCCGGCCCGGCGATAGACATGGACCGGGTTCTGCTCCCGTGAGAACGTCCCGTCACCGAAGGACCAGCTCCATCCGCTGACGCTCTGAGAAGAGATCCCGGTGAACTGCACCGCAAGCGGGATCGGACCGACGGTGACGTTTGCAACAAAGTCTGCCGGGAGACGGTTGTCGTTAACCGGTACCGCCCCCACCGGAACTGCCACGAGCGCAAGCAGCGCGAGGAGGAGTGCGGTAACCAGACCATTCTTCCATATCATGGTGATACCTTCCATCGCAGTCATGAATATGTTACGGGTGGAACGAACAGTACATGACTTCGACAGCGATTAATTCGATTGGTGCGATATAAATATTGTGTTTTCCATATGGCAAGAATGAATAATTATTTCAGAATTATTGATATTTACATTCCCATTCTCCTATTCTCGAAGGATCCTTTTCCTTTCGGGCTGGACCTTCCAGAAGGGAGGAAGGGGGTCACGTTGAATCGTACGGGGGCGATCCCCCGGGGTGAACGGGATCCTGCGAGCGGCACCGGGTGCATGACGCATACCGGATGGATCGGAACCAGGACGAATGGATGTGCGTCTTGGAGTATGCCCATATACTCCGTCGTTGAATAGTACGTGCCCCCGGTACCTCTGAACCGATCGTCCGGGAAGGAGGATCGCACCCGGAAAGGCACTCTCATACCCCCGTAGTGTAGCGGTCAATCATGCCGGACTTTGGATCCGACGACCCCAGTTCGAATCTGGGCGGGGGTATACGCGAACTTCGTATACATTCCTCAAACCCTCATCATTCGCCTCTCTCCCCTGAGCAGTGCTGCATCGCCCCTCCGCGAGCCTGTCGGCGTGCGCTTGCCGGAGGAGGGCTCGTTGCGGACGACCAGACGATGCCGGTTGAGTCAGATCGACGAACAGCGGGCCACGAGGCACCTCCACTCCACGCGCATACAGGCATGCCGATTCCGGCTCAACGCCGAGTGACGTCTCGTCACCGGCCCATCCACGAGATGACCGCCGGCGATCTCCAGACGGGCCTGCATGCACCGCAGTCCATCTCCAGCGTTCGAGGCGGGCCGAACCGGCAGAACCACAGGCACTGCCCCGTCATGGTTCCTGTACGTTCGTGCTCCTTACGATCGAGAACGGGTACCCGTCATTCCCGGAAACGAAGTACACTCCGTCCGGGCGCCGAAGGATCGCCCGCGTGGTGCTCCTCGAGCGGTGCCCCTCCGGCGTCGGACGCTGCCCGGGAATGACAACGGTCCCTCGCGGCAGCTTGGATCGGCGTCGAACCGGGTCCAACCGGTGAAACGCGCGGGTGCGTGAATGGTCAGATCGACCCCCGACAATCCGGCGGTGCCGACCGGGTCCGATCTGCCCCACGGGGAGAGGGGGCAATGGGAAGAGTTCTGGTTCCGATCGGGCTTGGGCTCGCCACAATGATCGCTCACCGGTTCGATCGACTTCCGTGGGAGGTGTCGGATGCGCAGTTCGTTGACATGGCGCTCGCATGACTGACCACGAACGGGATCGCGGTCGTTCTTCTCCTTGGAGCGATATACATCAAGGGACATTCGAAGGCAGCAGGGGGAGTGCCGTTCTGGAAATCGAGCAATCTCCTGATCGTCCGGATACTCTTCTTCGGGGTGCTCCATCAGTCGTTCGCTGAAGGCAACGGCGTGATCGTTCCGATCTTCCGGGCAGTCCTATGGGCCGTCCCTGTCCGTCAGGCCCCGGGCAATTTTGACTGCATCTTCAGTCAGGAATGAATACAGGGACTTCGTGCAGGGCCCCTCGGCGAGACGGCGGAACCGGCCCGCACGGATGACACCGTCCGGGGCGGGGATGACGATCTCAATCGAGTGCGCGGCACCCGAGCTTGCCCCGGGGTCCGGCACCATGTCTTCGGACGGTTCACGGAAACACGACTCCCTCCGGCACACCCTCGTCAGGCGGCACCATCCGCAGACGAACGGAACGATCAAACGCCATTTCTGGGAGACCGACCGGTCGATCGAGGCTGGCTTTTCCATGGACGATCTCGTCGATTGGCAGAACAGGAACACACCAAGTGCCAGTCCGGACCGTACGGTGCCCGAAACCGCCTTCGTTGAACGACTGCCCCCGGAGCGAACCTTCGGGCGCACACGGAGGTGGTTGCGTGAGTGGGACGAATTCGGGACCCGACCGTCCGGGTCCTCGAGGCAAAGGATGAAATGTCTCCCGGGCCCACGGTGCATCAGCCATCTCAGAATGGTCGAAAACAGGGAGCTGCCTGCATGAAGAAAGGATTCATCACCGATATCGAGACCGCAACGATCGAGAACACGGACTTCCGACGGGTGCTGTATACCGGCAGGTTCACCCAGCTCGTCCTCATGAGCCTCCCTCCTGGTGAGGAGATCGGCATGGAGGTGCACGACGATGTCGACCAGTTCTTCCGGTTCGAAGAGGGTGAGGGCATGGTCGTGATCGACGGAGTCGAGACGGCGGTACGGGATGGCAGCGGCGTGATCGTCCCGAGCGGAGCGATGCACAACGTCGTGAACACGTCGAAGACGGCGAACCTCAAGTTATACACCATCTACGGGCCACCGGAGCACCTGGACGGGACCGTCCACCGGACGCGGAAAGAGGCCCTCGAGAACGAAGAGCACTTCGACGGAAAGACGACCGAGTAGACCGTCCCCGCACCACGCCCGGGACGCGCTCGCTGTCCCCACCTCCCGTCACTTTTTCGCCGCGTGGACCGTTCTCAAATATCCGACCGGCCGAGTACCCTGTCGGCTCCCGTGATGGCAGGGCAGGACCGGTGGGAAACGATGACGCAGCGGACACTGTACGGGGGTGGGTGAGGGTGTGGATACTCGACACCACGGTTGAACGCGACCGGGTCGTGCTGTGGGGTCCCGGCGGTACGGTCGAGTACCGGCACTGCCCGCCCTCGTTCCTCCTCACCCTCCCCGAACCGTTCCGCCACTGGGATCTGGTCGCCGCCCTCGAAGACTCCTTCGAGGTCGAGCCGGTCATGGTCCGGACCATCCACGGGGAGGAGGAGGGCTGGAGGGTCGGGGCGGGACGGGATGTGGCCGCAGCGGTCCTCAGGCAGACGCGGTATGCAGCACGGTGCTACAACGTGGATGTCCGGCGGGACCAGAGATACCTCGCCGAGAACGGCCTGCTGACCTGCACCGGCCCGGGAGAGAGCCGGTTCTCGTTCTGGCTCGACCAGGACCTCACCGTACTGGAGCTCACCGTCGACGGAGATCCGTCCCGTGCGTCCGGGGTGACGGGCTGCACGCTGAACGTCGACGGCCGGCGCCGGCGGCTCGAGGGCGACGAGCCCACCGTCATTGGAGACCTCTTCGGCCTGGTGGAGACCATCGACCCCGACGTCGTCCTCTTCCCAAACGCCGACACCTGGACGGAGCGGCTCCTCGCTGCGGCCCGGATGCACGGCATCCAGGCGACGCTCTCCCGGAACGGGCGGTACGTCACCCTCGACTCGCGCTCCTACTTCTCCTACGGGCGGATGTACCACCGGCCGAAGGCGATGGTCCCTGCGGGCCGGCTGCTGATCGACACCGGACAGTCCTTCGTCCACCGTGAAGGGGGGCTCCAGGGCGTCCTGATCGCCGCCCGGATCACGGGTCTCTCTCCGAACCGGACCGCGCGGTTCACGCCCGGGACGCTCGTCTCCGCCTTCGAGGTCTACACCGCCCTCTCCCGCGGGATCGCGATCCCCTGGAAGAAGATCGATACCGAACGGGTCAAGACGGTTGCGGCGCTGCGGGCCGCCGACCGGGGCGGAATGATGTTCCAGCCGGTGCCGGGGATACATGAGCACGTCTACCAGGTAGACTTCACCTCGCTCTACCCCTCGATCATCGTCCGGCACAACCTCTCGCCCGAGACGATCGACGCACCCGACCGTCCCGGGTTCCTCGCCGCCTGCCTCTCGCCCCTCCTCGAGCTCCGGCTCGAGACGAAGCGGGCAAAGCGGACGGACGCGGCGATCGCGGGCGTGGACTCGGTTCTGAAGTGGATGCTCGTCACCTGCTTCGGGTATACGGGGTACAAGAACGCCCGGTTCGGCCGGGTCGACGTCCACGAGGCGATCACCCGTCACGCCCGCGAGGCGCTCATCGCGGCAAAGGAGACGGCGGAGGTCCGCGGGTTCCGGGTCCTCCACGGGATCACGGACTGCCTCTTCGTTCAGGGCGAACCCATCGCGGAGTTGAAGGCGGCGATCGAGGCCGAAAGCGGATACCGGACCGAGGTCGAGGTCTTCGACTGGGTGGTCTTCCTCCCGCAGCGGGACGGGACGGGCGCCTACACCTGGTACTACGGCCGGCTCCGGGATGGCGGGGTGAAGGTCAGGGGGATCATGGCGCGACGACACGACTGCCCGGCGTATATCCAGCGGTTCCAGCACGAGGCGCTCGCGATGATGGGGCGCGAACGCTCGATCGCCGGCGTCCGTTCGCTCTATCCCGCGCTCCGTGACCTGTACGCGGCATACCGCGACGGGCTCGCATCCGCACCGATCGAGGACCTCGTCCTCTCCCGCCGGATCTCGACCACGAACTACACGCGCCGATGCCCTGAGAGAGGTGCGGTGGAGGCGTACCGTCGCGCCGGCGTGGACGTCGCCCCGGGTATGACCATCCGGTACGTGGTGACCGATGCACGTGCCGGACTGGCGGACTGCGCGTGGGAGGCGAAGTCCGCCGATCGGGCCCACTACCGCCGTCTGCTCGAGAAGGCATGGCACGAGGTGGCGGCGGGAGTATCAGTCCGGAGCAGGTCCGGCATCCCCCTGCGGGAACCTATATCCATGGGAGAGGTGACCATGCCATGGTGACGACAGATGGGGAGAGAGTCCAGGTTGGACCGGATGGACCGCGAGGAGTTGCGCGAGTATCTCGACTTCCTCCTCTGGCACTACCGGGTCGTTGATGCGTTCTGGTTCATCGAGACGGCTGAGGCGTCCGGGCAGGAGTCGGCGGAGGAGATGAACGAACGCGTCTGGGGCCGTATCGCCGGTATGGCCGCGCGGGCTCTCCGCCGGAGGTTCGGGATCGACCGGACGGGCCTTGCCGGTTTCGTCGAGACACTGCGGCTCTTTCCCTGGGCGATCATCGTCGGCTACACGATCGAGGAGGAGGTGGACGAGGTCCGGATCACGGTCCCATCCTGTCCGTCCCAGGAGGCCCGGCTTCGCCGGGGGCTCGGGGAGTATGTCTGCAGGGAGATGCACCGGGCCGAATTCTCCGCGTTCGCCCGCGAGGTCGACCCCCGGATCCGGGTCGAGTGCCTCCACGCCCCGCCCGATCCCCACCCCCCCGGCGAGTACTGCGCCTGGCGATTCACCCTGGAGTCCGACGGGTGAGCGGTATCGGACCACTCCACCCCGTTCCTCATCCGGCACCGGTCCGATCAGGAGTCCGACAGGGCAGGGATGTGGAGGAGGAGGGAGCATGGAAGATCATCCTGGTAGGAGGCCATCCGGATCCCGGGTGCGCCCCGTGACGGGATGACCCGGCCCCGGAAGGGGGTCAGGAGCCGGTGACCAGAAGCACGATCGTGATCAACGTCATCGCGGCGAGGAGGAGGAGCATGGTCGCAAACCCAGGCGGGTAGATCACGGCAGTCACCCCTGCCAGGACGGCGGCGACCAGCGTCTCCACGATCGCGAAGACGGCGAGCCGGCGGGGGGTCAGGTGCCGGATGGGGAAGTACACGGTTCCCTCAGTCCCCCGTCGACATGACCGGCTCGAGCGGCAGGCCGAAGACCCGTCGGAAGGGCCCCCGCTGCTCCTCGATCGCGAACCGTTCCAGGTGGCAGTCCTCGTCGCTCGCGATCAGGAGCCGGACGCCCCCACCCGCACATTTGAAGGAGACCGACCTCACGAGCCCCGCATGGGTCCGGTCGAGGCTCTCCGCGAGCCGGAGAAGGAGGGCGAGGACCAGGACGGTGGGTCGGTCGTGCTCCGGCACGGAGGAGAGAACCGCGCTCCTCCGGGCTGGGAACTTCTTCCGGTGGAGCCGGGCGATGGTTCCCAGGAGCATCACCTCCCGCTCATCGAACCCGAGCAGCTCGGCGTTGGTGATGATGTACTGCGAGTGCTGGTGGTGGTTCGAGAACGAGATGAAGGTCCCGCAGTCGTGCACGAGTGCTGCATACTCAAGGAGTTCGCGCTCCGGAGCGCCGAGACGGTGAAGGCCGACCTCCCTCCCGGAGTCGAAGAGTTGGCGGGCAAGCGAGCGGACCTGATCCGTGTGCGCCTCCGCGCACCCGCAGACGCGACGGAGACGGTTGACCGACTCTTCCCGGACGGAGAAGGTGCCCTGCGGAGGGAGGTGCCCGTGGCGGGAGAGGTAGTCGAAGAGAAGCCCCTCCTTGAGTCCTCGACGGGTGACCGTCACCGACCCGACCCCGAGTTGCTCGACGATCGTCTCGAGGATCGCCGCACCAGGCACAATGATATCGGCTCGATCGGGGTTGATCCCCGGTACGCCCCGCCTCTCCTCGAGAGTGAGGGCGAAAAGATGCCGTGCCGTCCGCGCAAGACCGTCCCGCGTGATGGAATGAAAGGGGCCCTTTGACCCCGGGTCCGCAAGCCGCCCGGCGATCTCGGCGAGGTTCTGGATCGTGCCTGATGCCCCGAGCACCCGATCGAACCGGTGCGGGGCGAGTCCCTCGAGGGGACGGAGGAGGACCGAGCGGCAGTGCTCGCAGAGCGTTCGGTACTCGGCAGGGGTATATACCCCGTCCGGGTGCCGCGGGGGATGGAGAGAGGCGAGGCGGATGGAGCCGAGACGGGCACTTGCGACGTACCGGTGCGAGGAGGCGTCGCCAACGACGAGCTCCGTGCTTCCTCCGCCGATGTCGACGACGAGAACCGGTTCGGCGCCGAGCGCAAGGCCGCTTGTGACCCCGAGATGGATCAGGCGCGCCTCCTCCGGGCCCGAGACCACGTGGACGTCGAGTCCCGCCTCATCGCGGAGGCGCTCGAGGAAGACCGCGCGGTTGCGTGCGTCCCGTGTCGCCGACGTCGCCACCGCGACGATCTCGCCGGCATGAAAGGACCGGGCGAGGTCCGCGAACCGCCGGGCGACGACGACCGCCCGGTCCATCGCCGCCGCCGAGAGCCGCCCGCGTGAACCGTCGGCGCCGAACTCACCCGCACCGAGCCGGATCGTCGCCTTCTGCTCCGAGAGGACCGAAAAAGAACCCCCGATGCCGATACGGACAACGAGAAGGCGGATCGAGTTCGTCCCGATGTCGAGGAACCCGACGGTCTCTCCCATCAGGCACGCTCCCACGTCAGCTCGCACCGCCGCCTGCTCGTCGCCTCGAGCAGGTCGGCCTTTGGAAACGAGGCGGACCGGTCCTCTTCCACCGGCACGCGCGTGCAGCAACGGATCCGGATCGTCTCCGGTAGAAGCTCGCACCGCACCTCCCCCACCTCCTGCAGGTGGGACCGGTCGAGCCCGTCCGCGAGGCGGAGGATACCGCCGAGCCAGCAGACCGTCATCCGTGCGGACGGATCGAGCGTGGCATACAGCGGGTGCCGCCCGGGATCGGGTAGTCCCCGCCGATGGAACCGTGCGACGAGTGCGACGATCACGCGTTCCTCCGGTCCGAGCGGGAGGGTCCGGTCATCCCGGATCAGCTCGCAGCTCCGGCGATGGTGACCCTTTCTTCCGAAGCGCCAACCGATGTCGTGGAGGAGACCGGCCGCCTCGAGCAGGCTACGCTCCGGCATACCGAGGCGGTGGAGAGGGACAAGGGCATCGAAGAGCTGGAGCGCGAGGCGGGTCACCTGCTCGGCGTGCACCTGATCGGTGCCTCCGAGCAGCGGACTTGCCCTCACCGCCTCGACGAGCCCCGGGGTGGGTGTCGCCATGTCAGGCCTCCGTCCGTTTCTCCGGCAACGGGAACCTTTCCAGGAGCCGTTCAGGAAACCGCCCGCGTTCGAGCCATCTCCAGGCGGAAAGCGCCTTTCCGTGGATGCGGACCCGCTCGGTACGGCGGTCCTCATAGAGCGCGATCACGCCCGGCTCGATCCTGGGATAGAGGCCTTCGTTGCCGAAGTAGGCGAGGGCGCGAGCCCGTTCCTCCTCCAGGAACCGGGGTAACCGGTCGATCCAGACATCGCAGTCATGGAGCTCCCCCAGCACCTCCTGGAGGTCCTTGACCGCCTTCAGCTCGGTCCGGAGCCCGTCCTCGAAGAGTGGTGCAAAGGCCTCGATCGTGTACCTGAGACGTTTGGCCGCGATCCGCATCGCATGGTGCTCGGTGCGCCGCCCGGGATCGGAGAGCGCAGGGGCGAGGGCAACGAGCTCGTCGATGCGAAGCGCGACCGTCCTCCGGGCCACCGACAGGATGGTGCGGGCGCAGGCCATCGAACCCGCCTCGCGACGCCACCTCTCCATCCGGTGCCGGAGCCGTTCCGTGATCCGGGTGAGCGCCGCCGATCTCTCCAGGTGGTCAAGCGCCCGGATCACCCCGGGCTGGAGCGCCTCCCGTTCCTGGACGAGCCGCAGGAGCAGGCACCGAATTCCAGTCCTGCTCACTGAACCTGGCGGCGGGAACGAAAGGATGGCACTCCCGTTCACACTCCCCACGACGGACTCCCGACCGTCCGCAGGGCGATCCGCAATCGGGTCGGAACTCCCGCCGGCAGGGAGCTGAGCGGCATACGAGGTCAGGAAGGCGATCTGCACGTCGGCGTCCCGCGCCGCGCCGAGCGCCCGCGTCACCCCCCTCACCGAGCGGCGCATGCGGCGCAATTCCCGGACCCCGAGACACCCATCGAGCAGACCGAGTGCCACACGGATTCGGCGGCTCGCCACCCGCATCCGGTGTATGTGCTCGATGTCACCACCCCCGCGCACGCCCGGGATCTCCTTTTCGAGCAGGGGAACGACACTGAGCACCCGTTCGGCGAGATACACACAGTATGCCGTTTCGTCACAGATCGTCACGGTCTTACCTCCGCCAAACCGAACGTCAGAACGCCTCCCGCGTCTTCGGGACGATGTCACCGCACGAGTTTGGGGTGAACCACTCCCCCCGGTGTTCGATCATCCATGCCTGGGAATCGAAGGGCGGTTCCCCCTCCGTCGGTACGGCACGCCCGTAGGTGCCGTCGGGACGGAGGAACCGTGCCTTCGCCGTGTCACGGAGGTGGACCATCAGGATCTGTTCCACGACCGCCTGCCGTACCGCCGGGTCGATCAGGGGGAAGAGGATCTCCACCCGCCGGTTCAGATTGCGCGGCATCAGGTCGGCGGAGCCGACCAGCACGTCCTCGTCACCCCCGTTCCGGAAGTAGTAGATCCGGGCGTGTTCGAGGAACCGCCCGACGATCGAGGTGACCGTGATCCGATCCGAGATGCCCGGCAGTCCGGGACGGAGGCAGCAGATCCCGCGAACCTGAAGATCGACCCGGACCCCTTCCTGTGAAGCCCGGTAGAGAGCCGCGATGCATTCCCGGTCGACGAGCGCATTCATCTTGAAGGCGATGAACCCGTCTCCGTGCTCCCGGTGCCGCCGGATCTCCCGTTCGATCCGTCCCAGCACTCCGTCACGGATCGTGACGGGGGCCACCAGGAGCTCGCGATAGCGGTCGATCCGCGCATACCCGGTCAGGTAGTTGAAGAGGTCGGAGACGTCTGCCCCGCACGCGGGCCTGCAGGTGAAGAGGCCCAGGTCCGTGTAGATCCGCGCGGATGAGGCGTTATAGTTGCCGGTTCCGAGATGGATATAGCGGACGATCCCCTGCCGTTCCCGGCGGACGACCATGCAGACCTTGGCATGAACCTTCATATGGAGGAGCCCGTAGACGACATGGACCCCGGCACGTTCCAGGGCACGGGCCCACCCGATATTGTTCTCCTCGTCGAACCGGGCCTTCAACTCGATCACCGCCGTCACCTGCTTGCCGTGCTCACGCGCCTCCATCAGGGCATCGACGACCGGGGCGTTCTGGCCGACCCGGTACAGGGTCATCTTGATGGCGAGGACGTCCGGATCCCGGGCCGCCTGCTGCAGGAAGGAGATGACGGGAGCGAACGAGTCATACGGATGGTAGAGCAGGACGTCGCCCTTCCGGATGGCAGCGAAGATGTCCGCACCGGGGGCGAGCGCCGGGGGGACCGCAGGATGGAAGGGGGGGTCACGGAGCCCGGAAAGAGGGAGGGAGGCGAGCTGCATCAGGTCCGAGAGCCCGATCGGGGCGTGCTCCCGGTAGATCTGATCGGTGCCGATCCCGAGGTGTCGGGCCATGAAACGGCACCGCCCCTCGGGGATCGCGCGATCTACCTCGATCCGAACGGGTGCGCCGATTCGCCGGAGTTCGACCGACTCCTCCACCGCGGTGAGCAGGTCGTCCGCCTCGTCCTCCTCGATCTCCAGGTCGGCGTTCCGCGTGATCCGAAAGGGGTACGAGGCGACCACCCGCAACCCGGGAAAGAGCAGGTCCAGGTGAGTCGCGATCAGGTCTTCCAGAAAGACGAACTCGCGCCGCCCGTCCTCCGGTCCGGGAGGGAGCTCCAACAGACGGGGAAATACCCCGACGGGGACCTTGAGACGGGCGAACCGATCGCCGCATTCGGGATCGCGGACCACCACCGCCAGGTTGAGCGAGAGGTTCGAGATGAAGGGAAACGGGTGGGAGGTGTCGAAGGCGAGTGGTGTGAGTACCGGGAAGACCTCCGACTCGAACAGCCCACGGAGGTACCCGCGCATGGATTCGTCCAGGTCCGCCATCCGGCGGATCACGATGCCTGCCCGTTCGAGCTCCGGGACCAGGTCGTCGGCCCAGCATCGTTCTGCCCGCCTCAGCAGCGGTTCGAGCGCAGCTCGGATCTCCGCGAGCTGGCGCTCGGGGGTCAAGCCGTCGGGGGGCGTCTCGATCACCCCCTCGTTCCGCTGGCGCTGGAGCCCTGCGACCCGCACCATGAAGAACTCGTCCAGGTTGTTGCCGAAGATCGCAAGGAACTTGACCCGTTCGAGGAGAGGGTGCGACGGATCGAGGGCTTCCTCCAGAACGCGGCGGTTGAACTCGATCCAGCTCAGCTCCCGGTTAATGAAGAGATCCTGCTCCGCCCTCGCGTCTTCCGGCACACCATCTCTTCCCATCTGCACCCCCGACATCCTCCGATCGACCGATCAGCGCTGAATGACGCACAGTAGATACGGGCTCCCCGGTATATAGGTTGACGCCGGTCTCATCTCCGGGAGTGGTGGACCATCCTGGCAACCCGGTCGAGCCGCTCGGTGAGCCGGTCGACGTGCGAACCCGACCAGTACAGGCGTCGGCAGGCGGGACACCAGAGGAAGCGTGTTTCGTCCCTTCCGGCAACGAAAGGGGCAGTGTCTGCCTCCTTTCGGGTCGCCGGGCGCAGGGGGGTGTTGCAACGCGAACAGCGGTCGAGCCGGAGCACCGGCTCGACCAGTCCCGCCCGGGCGAGCGCCGCCACCTGGTCCAGGACATCGTCCTCGGGAACCAGGATCCCTCCCCGACGGGCGAGTTCCCGGTCACGGGTGAGGAGGATCCGGCCCTCCTCCACCGCGAGCCGAAGGAGCAGGTTGTCCTCCTCCGCCCCCCCGGGTCCGATCTCGGTGGCCGAACGGGTATCGTACCCGAGGAACCGCAGGTAGCGGACGAGCGTGCCGAGCATCCGGTCCACGAGGAACCGGTGCTCCTCAGGACCGGGGGATCCTCCGGACAACCGGGATCACCTCGCCGCACGTGCGGCAGCGTCCGTCCTCGATTCCGGTCGGGCGCCCGTGCATCAGCCGCCGCTCGATCAGGAGGGCACCGCACCGGGGACACCACGTGTTCTCGTACCGGTGTCCGCCGACGTTGCCGAGATACGGAAAGAGAAGTCCGAGTTCGCGTGCGCGCTCGTAGATGCGTTCCAGGGTGGCGATCGGTGTCGCCGGCCGGTCCTGCATCTGGTAGTCGGGGTGAAACCGGGTGAAGTGCATCGGGGTGGCATCACCCAGATGGTCGATCACCCAGCGGATCAACCCGTCGATCTCCTCGGGACTGTCATTCAGGCCCGGAATGACGAGTGTCACCGTCTCGACGTGCATACCGAGCTGGCGTGCACGTTCGGTCGAGGCGAGAACGGGCTCGAGGTGGGCCCTGCAGATCTCGCGGTAGAACGCATCGTCGAAGGCCTTTATGTCGACGCGGAAGGCATCCAGTACCGGTGCGAGCGCCTCGAGCGCCTCGATCGTCATGTACCCGTTGGTGACGTAGACCGTACCGAGCCCCGCCTCATGCGCACGCCTCCCCATCTCGAGGGTGTACTCGAACGAGATCGTCGGTTCGTTGTAGGTCCAGGAGACCGAGGATGCGTCCGCATCGAGCGCCCGGTGGATCGCCTCCTCCGGAGAGAGGTAGGGAAGCGAGAAGAGCGATGCCGCCGAACGCGAGAGCTGCCAGTTCTGGCAGTGGGTGCAGGAGAAGTTGCAACCGACCGAACCGAGCGAATAGGAGAGTGTCCCGGGGAGGAAGTGGTTGAGCGGCTTCTTCTCGATCGGATCGATGTGCTCGGCGGAGATCCGTCCGAACGATGCCGCGTAGAGCCGACCGTCCCGGTTCTGGCGGACGCCGCAGCGCCCGCTCCGTCCGTCCGCGATCCGGCACCCGTGGTTGCAGAGCCGACAGGTCACGGTCCCGTCGGGATTCTGCGTATACAGTGCTGCCTCGTGCATAGGCCCATCGATCACCCGGATCGGTGCCGGACCTATATTAATCCCGTTCCTCCCCGTCGGGAGGATCGTCCTCGATGACGAGCGACCCGCGGTACCCGCAGGCGTGGCAGAGATAGATCGAGCCGAGATACCCGCCGGCGACCGGGTAGATATCACGGGACCCGCAGGAGGGACAGCGGAACATCGCAACAGGTATATCAGGTCTCCAAGGCCATTAATTCCTCAGATGTCGGCTTTCTCGCGACAGCCCGGAGGCCGGGCATGAAGACGATCGTGCTCTCCCTCGGCGGATCGATCCTGGTCCCCTCACTCGAGACCAACGCGCTCGCCTCCTACGCGGCGACCCTCGTCCGCCTGGCGGAACGGTTCCAGGTCTACGTCGTCGTCGGCGGCGGCGAGGCGCGGCGGTACATCGGGTGCGCCCGTGCGCTCGGGGTCGACGAGGCAACGCTCGACGAAGTCGGGATCCTGGTCACGCGACTGAACGCCCGTCTCCTCGTCGCGGCGCTGGGACGTGCCGCATATCCCCGGGTCCCGGAGAATTATACCGACGCCCGCGTTGCCGGTCTCTCGGGCAGGATCGTCGTGATGGGAGGGGTCACACCCGGTCAGACGACCGACGCGGTTGCCGCCGTCCTCGCGGAGGAGATCGGTGCCGACCTGCTGATCAATGCGACCTCGGTCCCCGGGATCTTCACCTCTGACCCGAAACGCGACCCGACGGCGAGGCGGTACGAGACGATGACACCGGGAGAGCTCCTCGAACTCGTCGGTCGGGAGCGGATGAACGCCGGCTCGAACACGGTGATCGACCTGGTCGCCGCCAAGGTCGTGGAGCGTTCCCGCTGCCCGATGATCGTCCTCGAGGGGCGGGATCCTTCCAGGATCGAGGATGCGGTCTTCTCTGGCCGGTTCATCGGGACCATCGTCGCGGATGGGATCGATCGACCGCTCCCCCTCTGACCACGGGTCGGTCCAACCCGACAAGAATCCTTTTCCCCCTTCGACGCCAACCGTTCAGGGCGCGGGGTAGTAGGGTAGCCTGGTCCATCCTAGAGCGTTTGGGACGCTTTGACGGCAGTTCGAATCTGCCCTACCCCATTCGTGGACGCCGCCACCTGCTCCTGTATCTTATCGATCCTCGAAGAGGCCTATCCGCACGCCTGCAATCCCCAGGATTTCTTCTCGGACCCGTTCCAGGTGCTCGTCCTGACGATCCTCTCTGCCCAGACCACCGATGCGCAGGTCTGGGCACTTCGCGCCCCCCTCTTCTCCCGCTACCCGACACCCCTGGCACTCGCGCAGGCTGATCTCCTCGAGCTCGAGGCGCTCATCCGACCGACCGGGTATTACCACGCGAAGGCCCGTCACCTGCTCGGCGCGGCCCGGATGCTGGTCGATGAGTTCGGGGGGAGGGTGCCGGACACGATGGACGAACTGGTCCGGCTCCCGGGTGTCGGAAGAAAGACGGCGAACATCGTCCTTTTCCACGCCTTCGGAAAGAACGAGGGCGTTGCCGTCGACACCCATGTTCTGCGCCTCGCCCGGCGGATCGGGTACACCGATCATTCGGATCCGATCCGGGTCGAGCGCGACCTGATGGCCTGTCATTCCCCCGAACGGTGGGGGGCCCTGACCGATCTGCTGATCGCGCACGGGCGTGCCGTCTGTACCGCACGCCGCCCCCGCTGCGGGGTCTGTCCCATCTCCCGGTTCTGCCGGTATTTCACGCGGGAGGGATGCCCCCCCCAGGGGTGATCCGTGACCCGGACGGGCCAAAGTTCGGCCCGTCCACCCCCTCCCATCCGGAGCCCCTGAGACGGAGGAGAACCGATCCTTGATGAGGTCTCCTGACAGAATATGCATACGATGCCGGGTACCCCCGTCGAACTGATCGTCCTGATCATCGGTATCGCCCTTCTCTTCGATTTTACAAACGGGTTCCACGATTCGGCGAACTCCATCTCGACCGTCGTCTCGACGCGGGTGCTCTCGCCTCGTCAGGCAGTCGCCTTTGCCGCGTTCTTCAACTTCATCGCCGCCTTCGGGTTCGGCGTCGCGGTGGCGAGCACGATCAGCAAGATCGTCAACCTCGACCATGTTTCGACCGATCTCGTTCCGTACATCGTCCTCTCGGCACTGATCGGTGCGATCTCCTGGAACCTGATCACCTGGTTCATCGGTCTCCCCACCTCGTCGTCCCACGCGTTGATCGGGGGGCTCGCTGGTGCTGGCATCGCCGCCGCGGGGATCGCCGCCGTGAAGATCTCGACGGTCATCGTGGTGGCAGAGTTCATGGTGCTTTCGCCGATCATCGGACTGATCGCCGGGTTCTTCTTCATGGTCCTGGTGATCCGGCTGACCCGGAACCAGCCCCGCGAGGTTGCAGACAGGTACTTTCGGCGACTCCAGCTCGTCTCGGCTGCCGGGTATAGCTTCAGCCACGGCACGAACGATGCGCAGAAGACGATGGGGATCATCACCCCGCTCCTCTTCAGTATCGGGTACTTCGGCACGGAGGTCGACCCGAACCACCTTCCCGTTCCGTTCTGGGTGATCCTCGCCGCGCACGCCGCGATCGCCCTCGGCACCTTCTCGGGTGGATGGCGGATCGTGAAGACGATGGGCTACAAGATCACCAGGCTCCGACCGGTCCACGGATTTGCCGCGGAGACGGTGAGTGCTGGGACGATCGTCGCCATGTCGGTCGCCGGCATCCCGGTGAGCACCACCCACATCATCAGCTCGGCGATCATGGGGGTGGGTTCGACAAAGGGACCCGGCGCGGTGCGCTGGGGGATCGCCCGCAACATCGTCGGGGCGTGGATCCTGACGATTCCGGCGAGTGCGACGATTGGATTTCTCGCCTATCTGGGACTGTCGCTCTTCTTCTGACCCGGGTACATTCCATCAGGAGATGGAAGAGAGATGGAGGAATGGCGGGTGCGGACTCCTCCGTCAGGTATGCCGGATCACGATATCCGAGATCATATTCGCGACGGTCTCGCACCGGTCCGTCGCCCGTTCGAGCTCCTCGTAGATATCCTTGTACTTCAGGATCCGGATCGGATCGTTGGTCTTGAACAGGTCCATGAAGGCATGCCCGAGCACATCGTCGGCAAGATTCTCGAGACGGTTAATCTCGATGACCCGTGCACTCACGCTCCCGGCATCCTTCAGCTCGCGGAGTCCCTGGATCGCACCCTGGAGTTCCACCGTCGAGAGCTGGATCAGCTTGGCAAGTTGCCGCATCACGTCGTCGGACTCCTCGACCCCGTAGACACGCATCTTCTGCACGGAGCCCTCGACGCAGTCCAGGACGTCGTCGAGCACCGAGGCGAGGCGGGAGATCTCCTCGGGCTCCAGCGGGGTGATGAACGTGCGGTTCAGGTGATGGTAGATTCGGTGAGTCACCAGGTCTCCTGCATGTTCCAGATCCTTCATCTGCGGACAGCATGCGACCGGGTTGAGCCCGGCGCCGGTGAACCGCACGAGGAGGTCTGCAGCCTCCACCACGATGTTTGCGAGTTCCTCAAACAGGTCGAAGAAGACCCGGTCCTGCGGGATCAGCACCTCTCTCAAGCCCACGGTAGATCAGGGGTACTGTGGGCCAGGAGAGGTAAAACAGTTGGTATCACGGGAGACTCTCCTGAGGAGATCGCAGAGAAGAGCTGAGGTTCGAGAATGGCAGGACAGGCATCATCCCGAACGTCGTACAGGAGAGCGGAGCGGACGGGAACATGGACCGAGCGGGAATTGAACCCGCGGCCTCTACCATGCCAAGGTAGCGATCTACCCCTGATCTATCGGCCCGTTGCCTTACTCTTTAGGTCGGTTGAGCATTTAAGAATTGCCGAACCCCGTTTATGGCAGGGGGGAAACGCTGATGCCCGTCTCTGGCCCACATGTACCTGAAGGAACTTCGCATGGTGAAGGTCGGAGTGCATGTCTCGATCGCCGGTTCCATCGATCGGGCGGTGTTACGGGCACAGGAGAGCGGGTGCGACACGTTCCAGATCTTCTCCCGGAACCCGCGTGGATGGGCTGCCAAACCGCTCGAAGAGGAGGATGCCATCCGTTTCCGCGAGGCGCTGGCCACATCCGGCATCGCACCCACCTTCGATCACATGCCCTACCTTCCGAACCTCGCCACGCCGAAGGACGACCTCTTCGAACGGTCCGTGTCCGCGCTGCAGGAAGAGCTTCTGCGGGCCGCAGCACTCGGGATTCCCTACGTCGTCACGCACCTCGGGCACCACCAGGGAGCGGGCGACGAGGCGGGTGAGGCACGCGTCATCGCCGCGCTCGACCGGGTGGTGGGAGAGGCGCCGCCGGGCGTGATGCTCCTGCTGGAGAATACCGCCGGGGAGAAGAACAGCGTGGGCTCGCGACTCGACTCCATCGCGCGGATCCTCGGTGCCTGCGACTGCGGGAGCCGGCTCGGAGTCTGCTTTGATACCTGTCATGCCTTTGCTGCCGGTTACGAACTGCGCACCCGGGACGGAATCGAGGAGATACTCGCCCTCTTCGACGAGACGATCGGCCTGACCCGCCTCCGACTGGTCCACTGCAACGACTCGAAGGGCGCACTCGGTTCCGGGCTCGATCGCCACGAGCACGTGGGTCTCGGGGCGATCGGCGAGGAGGGGTTCCGCCTCCTTCTCCACCGCCCTGAACTTTCTGGACTCCCCTTCATCTGTGAGACCCCGGAAGACGGGCGGCGTGACGGAGCCGGCAATATCGCGAAGGTCCGCGAGCTCGCCGCCTGAAAGCGGATATTCGTCACTATTTGGTCTTCAGGACCGGTCCGCTTTCCCACGATATACGAAACATTATACGTCAATCAACGAAAATTGTCATGGTATAGGATAAAGATACCATGGCCCGAAGAATGCTCAGTGAGGCGGAGGGGTATGATCTGCTCCGAACGTATGGCGTGCCGGTTCCGGCCTACGAGAGAGTGAGCTCACCCGAACAGGCAGGGGAGGCGGCGGAGAGGATCGGGTTTCCCGTCGTGATGAAGGTCATATCGCCGCAGATCATCCATAAGTCCGATGCGGGCGGTGTGGTGATCGGGGTTGGCTCCAGGGACCAGGCAGCGGCGGCGTTCACAAAGATCGTCGCTTCTGCCAGGGAGTACAACCGCGATGCCGAGATCCAGGGAGTGATCGTCGAGGAACAGGCGGCACCGGGCCTCGAACTGATCATCGGCGGAAAGACCGATCCCGCCTTCGGAAAAGTCCTCACCTTCGGCATGGGGGGCACGCTGGTCGAGCTGATGAAGGACGTGACCCTCCGCATCCTCCCGATCACCGAGGGGGAGTGCAGGGACATGGTCCGCGAGATCAACGCCTATCCCCTGATCGCCGGGTATCGTGGGATGAAGCCCCGCGACGAGGAGGGACTCGTCAGGGCGATCATGGCGGTCAGCCGTTTCTTCGAGGAGGAAAAGACCGTCGTGGAGTTCGATATCAATCCGCTCCGTCTCTACGAACAGGGGAGCCTCGCGGTCGATGCCCGCGTGATCATCGATGATCAGCCTCCGATGGAGGTGGTTGAGGACCGGGTAGAGCTTCCGCTCGAGTACTTCAACCCCCGATCGGTCGCCGTGATCGGGGCATCCTCGGACTCGAGCAAGATGGGATACGCGGTGATGCACAACCTGCTCCAGTTTCCCGGGCAGCTCTATCCGGTGAACAACAAGCGCAGCGAGATACAGGGGCTCAGGGCCTACCGTTCGGTAAAAGACATCCCTGCGCCGGTCGACATGGCGGTGGTTACGGTCCCCGCCAGCTTCGTCCCGATGGTGATCGAGGAGTGCGGTCAGAAGGGGGTTCCTGTCGTGGTGGTGATCACCGCCGGGTTCAGGGAGATGGGCGAGCAGGGCAGGGCCCTCGAAGAGCGTGTACTGGCGATCGCGAAGGGCTACGGAACCCGGATCGTCGGTCCGAACTGCCTCGGTCTGATCGTCCCGCCACGGGGCCTCGACACCACGTATGTGCACGAGTCCCCGAAGCCCGGCACGATCGCGTTCATCTCGCAGTCGGGCGCGATCATCAACACCGTGGTCGACTGGTCGCTGGCGGAGGGTATCGGCTTCTCGGCGGTCGTCTCGGTTGGGAACCAGGCGGACCTCAACTTTCTGGATTATCTCACCTGGGTGAAGCGCGATCCCAGGACGAGGGGCGTGATCCTGTACATCGAGGAGATCAGGGACGGGAAGGCCTTCATGAAGGTGGTCGAGGAGGTCGCCCGCGAGAAGCCCGTCGTTGCGATCAAATCCGGGTCCTCCACGAGGGGCCAGGCGGCCGCCTCGTCCCATACGGGCTCCCTCTCCGGTTCCTACGACGTCTACATGGAGGCCTTCCGGCGCTCGGGGGTCATACCCGTCCACACCCTGACCGGTGCGTTCCAGGTGGCGGAGATGTGCGCATCGCCGAAGGGGTACCCCCGGGGCAGGCGCGCGGTCGTGATTACAAACGCCGGTGGTTTCGCCGTGCTCTCGTCGGACTACGCCGAGCGGTATGGGATCGAGCTGATCGACCTCCCGTCCGATCTGATCGACGGGATGAACGAGTTCCTCCCCGGGTTCTGGAACAAGAACAACCCGATCGACCTGCTCGGGGATGCGACGAGCCGGCGGTTCCAGAAGACGTTCGAGCTGCTCGCGGACCACGACGAGATCTGGGACATCGCCTTCATCGTCGGTTTCCCGAACCTCGTCCTCTCCTCCGAGGAGCTTGCGAACCAGATCGTCCGATTCTCGGAGCAGACGGACAGGATGATCGTAGGCGCACTGCTCGGGGGGGACTCGATGGAGCGCGGGCGCAGGATCCTCCGTGACCACCAGATCCCGTCCTTCGACGAGCTCGACTTCACCTTCCGGGTGATGGGCCGGATCCTCTGGCAGCGGTTCCGCTGAGACCGTAACCCTTTTTCCCCCCTCCGGGAGCCCGGACATACCCTGATATAACCCCGCGATGCAAGTACAGGGTATGCTGGTTCCGCCGGGAGCGGGACTGTGAGGAGGTATCGTCTGGACCCCGATCGATCCCCGGTCGTCTGCCGGCATCCAATCCTCCGCTGCCTGTGGTCGCATGCCCTAGTGATCTTCGCCGTCCTCGCCCTCTTCTCCGCCGCCGCAGCGGTCGACATCTCCGGTCCCGCAGTGATCAGCGAGCCCGGGGTCTACCGCGTGACCGCAGACATCACCGCCACGAACGGGGTGGCGGTGCTCACCATCTCGTCCTCCGATGTGGTGATCGAAGGCGGCGGGCACCGTATCAGGGGCCCCGGCAGGGACCGCGATACGGCCGGGATCCACGTCGCGAACGCCGCTACGCCTCCCCAGAACGTGGTCGTCCGCGACCTGACGGTTGAGGGATGCTGGTACGGGGTCTACCTGGTCGGGGCGACGGGCTGCCGCGTGGAGCGCGTCTCGGCATCGGGAAACCAGATCGGTATCGGCGTCAACCAGGGAGCGGACGGCACGGTCATCACTTCCGCCCGCTGCACCGGTAACGGATACGGCATCGCTCTCGCTTCCTCGAGCGGTGCGTCAATCCGGGACTGCGTCATCACCGGCAACTCCGAGGCGGGGCTCTACCTCTACGGATCCGGCCAGAACAGCGTCTCGAACAACCGGTTTGAAAACACCCGGAACGTTATCTTCGGGGATGCGCCTCGCCCGAACACCTGGAACCAGCCGGCATCCGGCGGTTCGAGCATCGCCGGGGGGTCTGTCCTCGGCGGAAACCTGTGGCTCCGTCCCGATGGGAACGGGTTCTCCCAGTTGACGCCAGACCGGGGTGATGGGATCTGCACCCTGCCGTACCTCCTCGCGGACGGCAACCGGGACGAGCTTCCGCTGGCAGCGGAGTCCGTGACACCGGCAGAGACGACGGTGGCGCCACCACCCCCTTCGACGACGCCGGCATCGACCGACACCCCGACCCCGTCTCCCCCCACGGAGACCCCGACCATACCGCCCACGGAGACTCCAACCCCCCCACCCACGGAGACTCCGACCATTCCGCCCACGGAGACTCCGACCCTGCCCCCCACCGGGTCACCCACCCCGGGGGTGACGCCCGTCCCGATCTCGGGACCCACGGTGATCCGGGATCCCGGCGAGTATGCCATCGTCAACGACATCACCAGCACCTCGTCCGATACCGAGACGATCGTGATCGAGTGCTCCGATGTCGTCCTGAACGGCAACAATCATGTCCTCTCCGGTGCGGGACGGGGGATGGGCGGGGTGAAGGTGATGCACCCCTATGGAGACGTGGTCCGCAACGTCCGGATCTCGGGTGTCTCGATCACCGGGTTCATGTACGGGGTGATCCTCGCCCGTTGCGAGGACTGCGTCGTGAGCGACTCGCGGATCAGGGACTCCCGCCAGTATGGCATCGGGCTCTCGAGCGCGCAGGCCAACCGCATCACCAACAACTTCCTCTCCAACGACCTGAACGTCTACTTCTGGAACCCGTTGCCGAACACCTGGAACACGGCGAAGACACCGGGCAAGAATATCGTGGGAGGGCCGAACCTGGGCGGAAACTTCTACGGTCAGCCGGACGGGAAGGGATTCTCCGAGACCCATCCCGATATGGACGGCGACGGAATCTGCGACGATCTCCTTGAACTCGCCCCCGGGAACACCGACGCCCTCCCCCTGGTGAGGTGGTATCCGCCCGTGACGGGGACCCCGACCCCCACCACCACCCCGGGCCCGACCACCCCGCCAACCACGAAACCGACCTACACGGTCCCGACGACAAGACCGACCACGCCACCGGTCACCGTCACGACCGTTGTGCCGACGGGGACGACGCCCGCGCCGACACCAACGGCGACCGGAACCCAGAACGTGACCGTAACGGTGACCCCCACACCGAACGTGACCGTGACCGTGACGCCCACGGGCAACGTCACCCCCACCGTCACGCCGACGCCCACACCCTTTCCCACTTCGACCATCGTGCCGCCCGTCCCGCCGATTCCGGTTCCTCCATCCAACGTCCGCCCGATCACCGGACCGATCGTGATCACCGAACCGGGATACTACCAGCTCCAGAACGACATCGTCGCGACCGACGCGCTCGTCGCCATCGATATCCGCTCCCCGGACGTGATCGTGAACGGGAACGGTCACACCATCTCGGGCAACGGACTCTTCAACACCTACGGGGTCTCCGCCTACCGTCGCGACGGGTCACTCTCGAACGTGCTGGTCGCCAACCTGGCGATCGAGAACTTCTACTACGGGTGCTCGTTCTGGAATACGCACGGGGGAAGGATCGACCAGGTGACGGTCCGGAGAACCACCTATGGCATCCTCCTCCAGTCCTCCACCGGAAACCTGGTCCACGCCTGCGACGTGACCGATAACCGCCAGGGGGGCATCCTCCTGCTCGCCGCTTCCGACGGCAACATCCTCTTCGGGAACCGTGCGGATCGCCAGAACTGGGGCGTGTACCTCTCCTCCTCCGAGCGGAACCGGGTGATCTCGAACCGGGTGGAGGGCAACCTGATCTCCGGCATCACCCTCTTCTCCGCCGGGAACTCCACGATCGCGAACAACTACCTGAACAACACGGGGAACGCGGGTTTCGAAGGCAGAACGCTGCCGAACAGCTGGAGTGTCAATCTCTCGATCGGGCAGAACATCATCGGGGGCAGGCTGATCGGCGGGAACTACTGGGCGAAGCCCGACGGCACCGGGTTCTCGGAGATCACGCCCGATGACGATGAAAACGGGATCTGCAACAGTCCGTACAACCTCGCTGAAGGGAACGTCGATCAGTACCCCCTCCACGGGCGGAACGCCTCCGCTGGGTACATCCCGATCACCGGCCCGGTCGTGATCACGGAGCCCGGACGCTACCGTCTCTTCAACGATATCCAGGCGAATACCGCGATCGGGATCGAGATCCGCTCGTCCGACGTTGAGATCGAGGGAGCCGGGTACCGGCTCACCGGGACCAGGAGCGGCGGTGCCGGCAGTCCCCACACCTACGGCATCCTCGCCTACAACACCTCGATGCCGCTCTCGGGGGTCCGGATCGCGAACCTCACGGTGCAGGGATGGTACTTCGGAACATCGTACCGCTCGGTCCGCGACAGCGGGATCGACCGGATCAATGCCGTGGGAAATGCCTACGGCGTGGTCCTCGCGGGCTCCAGCACGGTACGCGTCGGTTCGGTGACGGCGAGGGGTAACGAGCAGGGCGGCGTCCTCCTCCTCGAGGGGTCGTCGCACAACGCGATTGAGAACGTCACCGCCGAAGAGAACCTCTGGGGGCTGTATCTCTCGGGATCGGATGCCAACCGGATCACCCGATCGCACATCGGGAACAATACGATCTCCGGGATCGACCTGGTCTCCTCGGGAGAGAACCTCATCGCGGACAACGCCCTCATCAACTGGAACAACACCGCCCTCCAGGGCACGATCCGGGCGAACACCTGGCACCTCGACCCGGCGCCCGGGCCGAACATCATCGGTGGAAAGAGCATCGGGGGCAACTATTACGGGTCCCCCGACGGGCGAGGGTTCTCTGACCTGGTCCCCGACCGTGACGGCGACGGGTACTGCGACACCCCGTATGAAGTCGGCGCCCTGAACCGGGACCCGTACCCCCTGGCCCCACCCTGGAACGAGCCCTACTTCCCGGTGACGGGACCGACCGTGATCGCGAGCCCGGGCCTCTACCGGCTCGAGGGCCCGATCACCCTCGGCGGGGCGGCAACCGGGATCGAGATCCGGTCATCCAACGTGATCCTGGACGGCGGCGGGTATTCGGTCACCGGGTCGCGATCCGCGAACAGCAACGGGATCCTCGTCTCGGGCCAGGAGAACGTGACGATCCGGAACCTGACCGTCTCGAACTGCCACACCGGGGTACACCTCTTCGGGACGAACGGCTCGACCGTCCACGACGTGACGACCGATAGCAACGACTTTGGGGTTGCCGTGCTCGAATCGCGGGCGGTCCGGATCGAGGACTCGACGACCGGGTCTAACACCCTCGCAGGCGTCTCGTTCGAGAAGGTGACGGAATCCATCGTCCTGAACGTCTCCGCGCATCAGAATAAGTACGGGATCACGCTCGGTCAGTCGGCCAACTGCGTCGTCCGGGACTCGCGGACGAACGAGAACGACTTCGGCGTCCACCTCACCCGGGACCAGGGGAGCGTTGTCACCAACCACACGGCAAGAGACAACAAACAGTTCGGAGTGCATGTGGTAGACGGGTCCTCGGGCACGCAGGTGGACCATGGTGAAGCCTTCAAGAACGGGGTGGGGCTCAGGGTCGAGCAAAGTTCTGGTATAAAGATCTCGGGGTTGAACGTGTCCAACTCGACCGGTTTCAACGTCACTATCCCCGGGGATATTCCGGACTCGTATCGAAACATAAGTGTTCCGGGATACGGGATCGCGGTCGTCGGGTCCCCCGACGTCCTCCTCCAGTCATGCATCGCCTCGAACGGCACCTACGGGTTCGATCTGGTCGGATCCGACCGCACGTCGATCGCCGGTTGCCGCGCGGACGGCAACGACTACGCCGGGGTGCTCGTCGACGCCTCTCCCGGGTCGAGCGTCTCGGACGGCAGGTTCGCCTCGAACGGCGGGGCGGGGGTTCACGTGAACGGCTCGGACCGCTGTACCCTGACGGGGAACACCCTCACAGGGAACTCGGTCGGATTGCGCCTGGAGCGAGCAAGGGAGACGCGGATCACCGGCAACACGGTCGAGAAGAACGACTGGACCGGGATCGCGCTCTTCCCGGGCGCGGACGCGAACACGCTCTCGAACAACCAGGTCAGGAGCGAAAAGAGTGCGATACGCCTCACCTCCTCGAAGGAGAACAGGATCGTCAACAACGTCCTGATCGGCACGCCACCGGTCGACCTCTCCCCCGACTCCCGGCCGAATACCTGGCAGAGCCAGCCGATCGCCGCGACCAACATCATCGGCGGACCGTCCATCGGCGGCAACTACTACGGGAGGATCGGTGGACCGGGCTTCTCGAACGTGACGATTGACGACAACCACGACGGGTTCTGCGACCTGCCCTACACGATCGGCGAGGGAAACGTGGACACCCTCCCGCTCGCACCGTGGACGGCGGTACCGACCCCCGTTCCGGTGATCCCCGCGATCGGCGTCGACGGACGGGCGGGGATGGCCCCGTACACCGTGCGGTTCCATGATGAGTCGACCGGGCACCCGACCCGCTGGTCCTGGTCGTTCGGCGACGGTGCGACATCGGCGGAACAGCACCCGGTGCATACCTACACGGAACCCGGCATCTACACGGTCACCCTGGTCGCCGAGAACGGACTGGGACCGGTCTCGAAGACCGAGCGAAAGTTCATCACCGTCTGGGGCACCGCCCCCTCGAAACCGGTGGCGAACTTCATCGTCCACCAGGCGAGAGGGGAGACCTATTTCCCGGTCGTCTACGACGGGAACGGCGTCTCCGGCACGGCGCCGCTCAGCGTCCGGTTCAACGACACCTCGGTCGGGTACCCCGAGCAGCGGGTCTGGTCCTTCGGTGACGGTGCGACCTCCCACGAGCAGAACCCGGAACACCGGTACACCAGCGAGGGGACCTACACGGTCACGCTCCTCGTCAGGAACAGCTTCGGGGAGGACACTGAGGTGAAGACGGGGCTCGTCACCGTCAGGCGTTATATCCGGACGATGCCGAACGGATGAGAGAACGGTGCAATCGGTTCCGCGTCGCACCGGAACGGGTCGTACCAGGGGGGACAACCTCTCGGTCGTCGCAGGCGCAGCAGGGTATCGGCGCACATCTCGGGGAGGGGCGAACAAATGGATCGGTCCCGCCGACGCTCCATTCATCCCCGGGAGGGACGATCGATCGGATCCTCCGGGTTCGCCGGTTTCCGGCGGCGGGGGGAGAGAACAGGACGGGGATGGAGACTTCCCGGAGAGGTATATCCCCGTCCTGCGGTTCGGATCGAAAGTCGCAGAGGTTTTAGTCCGAGTCGAGCGGGGAGAACGCCTCCTTGGTCACCTTCCCGAACCGCTCGGTGAGCCGGTCGTCGATCGCGCAGACCGGGCAGGTATAGTCGTCGGGCAGGTCCTCGAACTTTGTACCGCGCGGGATTCCCCGGTGGGGTTCGCCGCGTTTTTCATCGTAGACGTATCCGCAGTACCGGCAGATGTACTTGGTCGGGACCCACTCCTCGAACGCCCACGCCCCGATCTTCCCCTTACCCTGGACCCCGCAGAGGGCACAGACATAGGTATCGGGAAGGTCTTCGAACTCGGTGCCGGGCGGGATCCCCTGCCTCGGTTCGCCACGGAGCGGGGAGTAGATATACCCGCAGAACCTGCACTTGAATCGTCGTACAGCCATTGAAGTCCTCCTGGTGACGAGTAGTAGCCGTCCCCCGGTATTATACCTGCTGATGGTGCACAGGATCAGCGGATCGGATGACACCACTCGACCAGCCGGAGTTCCTACCCATGAGCCGCCGCGAGCTCGATCGCCTTGGGATCGACGAGATCGACGTGCTGCTCGTCTCGGGGGATGCCTACATCGACCACCCGTCCTTCGGAACCGCGGTGATCGGGCGGGTCCTCTGGGATGCCGGGTTCACCGTCGGCGTCTGCACCCTGCCCGTGGCGGGGACGGATGACCTTCTCCGGCTCGGTCGGCCCAGGCTCTTCGTGTCGGTCACCTCCGGGGCGGTCGACTCGATGGTGAACCACTACACCCCGAACCTGAGACGCCGCTCCCGCGACGCCTATGCGCCAGGAGGCGTACCCTCCCGACCCGACCGGGCGGTCCTGGTCTACGCCGACCGGGTTCACGCCCTCTTCCCGGGCACACCGGTGGTGCTCGGGGGGATCGAGGCGTCGCTCCGCCGATTCGCCCATTACGACTACTGGTCCGATACGATCCGTGGTTCAGTCCTGGCCGACGCACCGGCGGAGATCCTCGTGTACGGTCCGGGCGAGCGGCAGGTGGTCGAGATCGCACGCCGGCTCGATTCAGGCGAGGAGGCGCGGGACCTGCGCGACATCCGGGGTACGGCATGGCGGTGCGCCCCCAGGGAGTGGAGGGGATCGATAGCTGACGGTGTGGTCGAACTGCCATCGCTCGACGCGGTGCGTGCCGATCTCACCCTCTTCTCCCGTACGCACGCGATGATCGCCGCCGGAATGAACCCGTATTCCGCCCGCCCGATGGCGCAGCCCCATCCCAAGACCGTGGTCGTCCAGAACCCACCCCCGCACCCGTTCGCCCCCGCCGAGCTCGACCGAATCTACGAGTTGCCGTTCACCCGCCGGCAGCACCCCTCGTACACCCTGCCCGTACCCGCGCTCGAACCCGTGCGGTTCTCGATCACGACCCACCGAGGCTGCTTCGGTGACTGCGCCTTCTGCGCGATCTCCTGCCACCAGGGCCGGATCGTCCAGTCGAGGACGGTCGAATCCATCGTCCGCGAGGCCGAACGCATGGCGCGGATGCGGGAGTTTCGCGGCGTGATCCAGGATGTCGGAGGACCGAGCGCCAACATGTTCGGCCTCAGTTGCCCCCGCTGGTCGACGACAGGCGCCTGCCCCGATCGCCGCTGCGGGCCTGACTGCCCCTCTCTTCGGAAGAGTCATGCCCAGCAGCTTGAACTCCTCTCGCGCCTCCGGGAGGTGCCAGGGGTGAAGAAAGTCTTTATCAGCTCCGGCATCCGGCATGACCTGGCACTCGCCGCAGAACCCGAATACCTCGAGACCGTCTGCCGCCACCACGTCTCCGGACACCTCAAGGTTGCACCGGAGCATGTCGTCGATGCGGTCACGGCCCGGATGCGAAAGCCACCCCGGGCGGTCTTCGACGCCTTCTGTGCCCGGTTCGAGGAGATGCAGCGTTCCGTGGGTCAGCGCCAGTACCTCATCCCCTACCTGATGTCCGGCCACCCCGGATGCACGGTAGAGGACATGATCACCCTCGCCGAATACCTCCGGGACCACCGCCTCTACACCGAGCAGGTGCAGGACTTCACACCGACACCGATGACGCTCTCCACCGCCATCTACGCGAGCGGGCTGGACCCGTACACGGACGAACGGGTGCACGTCCCGAAGGGAAGGGAGAAACGGGTGCAGCGGGCGATCCTCCACTACCGGGACCCACGCCAGCACCACCTCGTCGAGGAGGGGCTCCGGAGTGCGGGCCGGACCGATCTGATCGGTCGGGCGTGGAGATGTCTTGTACCCGGGCGCGTCACCGATCCTGGAACGGAATCTCGATCATCACGAGGTCGTCCGGAACGAGCACCTCGCCGGAGAAGGCGTTCGTCGCGTCCCTGAGGTGGCCCGCGGTCGACGGGTACCTCGACGAGAGGTGGACGAGGGCGAGCCGGCGGGCGCCGACACGGGTCGCTGCCTCCCCCGCCTCGCCTGCAGTCGCGTGGTGGACCTCCGCTGCCCGCTCCCGGTCCGCATCGTCGTAGGTCGCGTCGTGTATCAGGAGGTCGACACCCCGGGGAACTCCGGCGCGAAGGAGATCGACGAACCGTGTGTCGCCCGTGTAGGCAACCGACCGTCCGGGCCTTGCCGGGCCGAGCACCTGCTCGGGACGGATCTCCCGCTCCTCGCCGTTCACGCTCACCGTGACCGTCTCGCCGCGCTGAAGGCGACCGAAGAGGGGGCCCGGGCGGACGCCCAGGGCGATCGCCCCCTCCCGGTCGAAACGCCCGGGCCGTCCGTCCTCCATGAGCACGAACCCGAGAGACTGCATCCCGTGGCGGGTTGCGAAGGCCCGGACGCGATAACCGTCGAACGCGACCTCGTCCCCGGGCCGGAGCACATGCCCGATCACCGGGAACTTCATCGTCGCGGTCGAGAGATGCTCGATGATATGGACGATCTCCCCGACCCCGTCGGGCCCGTAGAGGGGGAGCGGTGCCTCGCGCCCGTTGAAGGCCATCGTCTGGACGAGCCCGAACAGCCCGAGGAAGTGGTCCGCATGCCAGTGCGTGATGAAGACCGCGTCCACGCCGAACCCGGTCTGCGCACGCATCATCTGCTGCTGGGCACCCTCTCCGCAGTCGAAGAGGAGCGTGTCCGAACCGCGCCGGATCACGAAGCAGGCGGGGTTCCGGTGCACGGTGGGGAGCGCCCCGGCGGTGCCGAGGAAGTAGACCTGGAGAGTCTCGCCGGCCATCAGCCCCACCTCCGGATGACGCCGAGAGAGCGGCGCCCCTCCTCCACCGAGCGGCCCTCGACCACGGCGATCCCCCGGAACCCCGCAGCGATCCCGGGGCCCACCAGGTCGTACCCGATCGTGCCGTCACCCACCGCGAGGTGCTCGTCCGACACGCCGTGGTTGTCGTGGAGATGGAGATGGTCCGCCCGCCCGATCCGGTCCACGAACTCCTGCACGACCCCGACCGTGTGCGCATGTCCCAGGTCGAAGCAGGCACCGATGCCCTCGATCCCCTCGATCATTCCAAGCAGCTCGCCGGGGTCGCGGCAGAGGAACTCCCGGACGGAGATCATGTTCTCCAGGCAGGCGAGGACCCCGTGGTCTGCGGCGAAACGCCCGATCTCGCGGAGCGCCTCCTTCTGGGTCGTCCACGCCCGTTCGGGGTCGAGTTTCGCGAGCGGCGAGAGATATCCCGGATGGAGGACGACCCGGTCGGTCCATTCGGACGCCGCTCTGATGCAGGCAGTGACCTGACGAACGGACTCTCGCAGGATCGGGTAGTTGAGCGATGCACAGTTCAGATCGCCGTAGGGGGCATGAACCGTGACCCGGAGCCCGGTGGTCTCGATCAGCTCGCGGATCCGGGCGAGTCCCGGGGGGTGGTCCAGGCGGTAGTCACCCTCCGCCACGATCTCCCATCCGTCGAAACCGGCTGCCTGCAGGTCGTAGACCCAGTCGGGCGGGGCGGTCACCTTCGCCGAGGAGGAGAAGAAGACGGGTCCCCTCATGCGGTCTCCCGGAGCTCGATGAGGAGATTCCGGACCTTTTTACAGAACTCTTCCAGACTGCCCTCGTTCACCAGGGTCCTTTCGGCGCCCGACAGGGCGGTTCCAAGCCCCCATCCAAGTTCGCGTTCGTCCCTCCGGCGGAGCCCGTCCGCATCGGCCAGGTCATCCGCCCTTCCCCGCGCGGAGAGCCGTCCGAGCCGGGTCGGAAACGAGGACTCGACCCCGATCAGGGTGAACCCGGGGACGGCGGAACGAAAGACGTCAACCTCGGCGTCCGAGCGGATGCCGTCGATCAGCACGACCGGGGCCTGCTGGCGACGGATATCGTCGAGCATCAGGTGGGCGATCGCACCTCTTCCGAACCGTTCTCGCAGCTCGCCCGAGATCCGTCCAAGCACTTCGTCCTCGGGCGGCAACCCTCGCTCGGCGGCGACGCGACGGATCACATCACCCATGACGAGCACCGGGATGCCGAGCCCGGCGGCGCATCTCGAGAACTCACCCTTACCGCTTCCCGGCAGTCCCACCACTCCTATCAGCCTCATACACCTGCTCACCGCTCTCTCGTGTCCTGATCCGGCACGGTCGCCCCAACCCTGCGGCGATGGCCGCAAGCTCGCCGAAGCTGAGGGGTTTGATCTCCCCGTGCACCCCCTGCTGGAGCACGAGCGGTACCCCGGCGGTCTCCCGGGCGATCGATGCGACCTCGTCCTCGTACCCCCTAAAGAGGGTGACGACCACCTCGAACTCGGGCAGGCGCCCCTCCAGGTACGCCCTCCGGCAGAGGGCAAGCGACTCCTTGACCTGTCCGGTGAGATCGACCCCGAAGAGGCGTGCGTACCGCTCCCAGCGGGCCTTGATGTCGAGGGCGACGCGATCGACGAGCCCCTCGTCGATCAGCCGGGCGAGCACCCGGGGGTAGACGCCGTTGGTCTGGACCCCGACAACGAGTCCCATCCGGTGGCTCTCGCGGGCGAGGTATGCGAGGGCGTCTCCCTGCATCGTGGGTTCACCACCGGAGAAGACGACACCGGAGACGACGAGGGCACTTGCGGCGATCATCCCGGCGATCTCCTCCTCGTCGCGCATATCGCTGCCCGACAGCAGCGATGCGTTCTGGCAGTAGAAGCACCGGACCGGGCACCCCCTGAAGAATACCGTGCAGACGGCCCGACCAGGCCAATCAACCGTGCTGACCGATACAAATCCTCCAAAGTTGATCGGCAGTCGTATCACCGTCCACCATTCAATTCGCAAGGAGTTTTATTCAATCTATTCGTCGAGGGATCGGAAACCTGAAATGCCGGCGTCTCAGACACGATCGGTGGTGATGACGCCTCCCCTGCTCGATCCGCCGTTCTACCGGCCGGAGTTCGAAGAAGCGTTCCGGTGGGTGACCGAAGAGTACCGGCTCATGCCGCGGCATCTCGCGGTCTTCATCCCGTGCGCCGTGAGGAAGCCGTACAGCACGAGCCCGAGCCACCGCCTCTTTCACCGGGTCTTCGACGAGGTGCTCCCGACGGGCCGGTACCAGGTGATCGTCTTCGGGACATGCGGCATCGTTCCCGCCGAACTCGAGCTCATGTACCCCTTCGCCCATTACCAGTACATGCTCGGAAATGTCCGTGACCCCAGGGTCCGAAGGGACTTTCTCGAGATCGAGACCTACAGGCTCGCCCGTTTCCTCGACAGGACTCGGGGGCTCTACGACCGTCGTGTCGCCTACTGCATCGGCCTCTTTCGGGAGGCCCTCGTACGCGCGGTCGAACGATCCGGGGTCGAACTGGACCACCTGCTCCCGAGCGACCCGGTCATCGAACAGGTCTACGACCCGGACTGCCCGTTCCCCGAAGGGAGCCTCTCGCGGGGGGAGTACCTCCAGGAGTTACGGGACGTCCTTCGGGGCCAGGTTCCCTGAACCGATCCTCCTGGAAGGCCCCCGAACGGGGTCCGGTCATCGGCACCGTCGCCACCTCTTCGTCTGCCCGCACGGTCGATGCAATCGACCGACATCCGTCGAATAACGAGGGACTTGATAACCGGGTGCCTGCTCCCGTCCACCTCACCGGGGGCAGACACCGGGGTTCACAGCATCGCAAGAAGGGCCAGTTTCGAGAAGGGTGCCCCAGGACGGATTTTCTATTTTGTTCCGGTGCATATCTCCACACCATCACGCCCAATGGTGTGTTCTGCTGCCCGGCATCTCCTGTTCGACGACGCAGTCTCCGAATGACCAGGCCGTACCGAATCCCTGCCGCAGGATCCGGGACCTTTCGGAAGGGGTCCCATGCCGCCGAACACCGGAGTCCGTGCGACCGTTCGATGACGAATATCGCCCGATCGTTCGTGTCCCCGGTACCTCGATCCATCCAGAGGGGCAACTCCTGCTATGCATTACGTATATTTATAATTTTCTAATTATGCAATTTGGCCGCTGGGTATCATGTCAGACATATCGGCCGGAAATTCATAAGCCTTTTTTGTTCGAAACACAAAATTTGCCTTTATGAAACGAACACTCATCGGATTCCTGGTTCTGCTTCTGGCAGGGTGCGTCCTCCTCGCAGGCTGCACGGGATCAAACCCTGCCACAAACCAAACGAACCAGACCGGATTGAAGTCGAAATACATCATCGGGCTCGACGGGGCGTATCCGCCGTACTCATACGCCGAGAAGGACGGCAGCTTCGCCGGTTTCGATGTCGACTCCGCCCGGTGGATCGCGAATAAGAGCGGCTTCGAGGTCGAATTCCAGGCCGTTGCCTGGGATGGCATCATACCGGCGCTCCTGGCGAAGAAGATCGACATGGTTTACAGCGGTATGACGATCACGCCCGAGCGTGCCGCCCAGGTGGCGTTCAGCAAGCCGTACCTCAAGATCAACCAGTCGGTCGCGGTCCGTTCCGACTCGACGATCACGATGGACGACATCATGTCCGGCAAGGTCGTGATCGGCTCCCAGCGTGGTACCACAGGCGAGATGTGGGTCCAGAACGAGCTGATCGCGAAGGGCAGGATGCCGGCGGCGAACCTCAAGTCATTCGACAACTTCCCGCTCGCAATCACCGCCCTGACCAACCGGCAGGTGGACGCCACGGTATACGACAAACCCCCGACGGTCGATATCATCAGGGACAAGGACGTCAAGATCATCCACGAGATCGACACCAACGAGGAATACGGGATCGCGATCCGGAAGGAGGACACGCAGCTCCTCGAGACGATGAACAGGGGTCTCGATATGCTCATGAAGGATCCCTACTGGAACGAGCTCAAGCAGAAGTACAAGCTCGAGGGTGTCTGAACCGGCCCCGAGCCATCAAATACTATCAAACCGAATACCTGCACACAGCAACCGGGGCGGCACCTGGCCACCCCCCTCCACGTACTCCGGCCGTAACTGTGGCCCGCACCAGGGACTCGACATGGACCTCTCCGCGATCCTCATCGACTGGCTTCCGTTCCTCGTTACCGGTATCATCGCGACCCTCGGACTCGTGCTCTCCGCCCTGGGGGTCGGGTTCATCATCGGACTCCCGGCAGCGATCGGCCAGGTCTACGGCTCCCGGCCGGTCGCCTTCCTGATCAATGTCTACATCTGGTTCTTCCGGGGGCTTCCGCTCCTGGTCCTCCTCTTTCTGTTCTACTTCGGGATCTTTCCTGCGATCGGCCTGGGTGACGTCTCCCCCTTCGTCGTCGGTGCGCTCGTCCTCGGGCTGCACGGAGGTGCCTATCAGGCGGAGATCTTCCGGGGAGCGATCCTCTCGATCGACGAGGGACAGATGACGGCAGCCCGTTCGCTCGGAATGAGCCGTACTCAGGCGATCCGGCACATCGTCCTGCCCCAGGCGCTGTTGATCGCCCTGCCGGGGTGGTCGAACGAGTACCCGACCGTGCTGACCGACACCTCCGTCTGCTATGCGATCGGGGTGGCCGAGCTCCTGACGCGCGCCTCGGTGATCGTCTCGACCGAATACATCGCGATGCCGATCTACCTCGCCTGCGCCGGTCTCTACCTGATCCTGAATTACGCTGGAATGAAAGCCCTCCATCTGCTCGAGCGGCGGGTGTCCGTGCCCGGGTTCGAGTCCGGGAGCAATTGGACATGACGACCGATGATATCATACTCCGGGTCGAGGGGCTCCACAAGTCCTTCGGTAGCACCGAGGTCCTGAAAGGAGTCTCCTTCACGGTACGGAAGGGTGAGACCAAGGTCTTCATCGGCCCCTCGGGCACGGGCAAGAGCACCCTGCTTCGCTGTATCAACCAGCTGATCGTCCCGGACGCGGGGCGTGTCTATCTCCATGGCGAGGAGGTGACCCACGCCGGGGCGAAGATCAACCAGTACCGGGCCAAGATCGGGATGGTCTTCCAGAACTTCAACCTCTTCGACCACCTCACCGCGGTCCGGAATGTCGAGATCGCGCTGATCAAGGTCAAGGGGATGAAGGAGAACGAGGCACGTGAGAAGGCCCTCTTCGAACTGAGGAGGGTCGGAATGGAGGACCGTGCCGACCACTACCCGGCCCAGCTCTCCGGAGGGCAGGCACAGCGCGTCTCGATCGCCCGGGCCCTCGCGATGGATCCGGACGTCATGCTCTTCGACGAGCCGACCTCCGCCCTCGACCCCGAGCTGACCGGAGAGGTGCTCGAGGTGATCCGGAGCCTCGCCCGCGCCGGGATGACGATGCTGATCGTCACCCACGAGATGCGCTTTGCCCTCTCCATCGCGGACGAGCTCCTCTTCATGGAGCACGGGAGGATCCTCGAGTCCGGCTCTCCGGCGGAACTGGCGACGAGCCCGAACTTCGAGCGGACACGCCAGTTCGCCGGGCGTTTCGCCGAACTGTGAGGTACAGGCATCCATGGACCAGATCGCATTCATCGTCGAGATCCTCCTCCCCGCGCTCTGGGGCGGATTCGTGGTCACCCTCGGGCTGATCGCATGCACCGCCCCGTTCGGTGTCCTCATCGGGGCGGCGGTGGCGGTCGGGCGGGTCTACGGCAATCGACCGGTCCAGTATCTCTGCCGGGCGTACGTCACGTTCTTCAAGGGATGTCCGCTCCTGCTCCTCCTCTTCATCCTCTACTTCGGGCTTCCCTCCGTCGGGATCTCTCTCTCGCCGTTCGTCGCCGCGGTGCTCGGGTTCATCTTCTGTAACTCGGCGTACGACTCGGAGTATATCCGTGGATCGATCCGGTCGATCAAGGAGGGACAGTTCACCGCGGGGCTGGCACTCGGGATGTCACGGGCGCAGGTGATTCGCCATGTCATCCTCCCGCAGGCGATGCGCCGCTCCATTCCGGGACTCGTGAACGAATTCGTCTACCTGATCAAGTACTCGTCACTCGCCTACATGATCACGGTGATCGAGCTCACCGGGGCCGGCAAGATGGTCGCCACCCGGTACTTTACCTACAACGAGACCTTCTTCGTGGTGGGCCTCGTTTATCTCTTCCTCGTCACCCTTACGACGATCGGGGCCCACCTGCTCGAGCGTCGCGTGTCGCTCCCGTCCTGATCGGGGAGGATGGGATGTGAGCGGCTCGGAATACAGGATGGGATCCTCCCGACGTGCGGTCGTGCCTGTCCCCGAGAGCTCCGGCGGGGTGTCGGGTAATGTGAAATGGAAGACCGACCCCTCCCCCGGGACGGACTCGAGCCAGACCCGTCCTCCATGCCGTTCGACGATCTTGCGCACGATCGCAAGGCCGATCCCCGTGCCCGGGTAGGCGTCCCGTGTGTGGAGGCGCTGGAAGATCACAAAGATCCGTTCGAAGTACTCGGGTTCGATCCCGATCCCGTTGTCGGCGACACGGATATGCCACATCCCGGACCCGGCGATCGCTGAGATCCGGATCTCCGGTGGAACATCCGACCGGGCAAACTTTATCGCGTTGTTGATGAGGTTGACGAAGACCTGGACCATCTGGCTCCGGTCACCCCAGACGGGAGGCATCGGTCCGCAGTGAACGACCGCACCACTCTCTTCGATCGCCGCACGGAGATCCAGCAGGGCGTCGTGGACGGCGTCGCCGAGAGGAAAGACGGAAAAGGGCTCGGCGCGTGTCGACACCCGTGAGAAGGCGAGGAGGTCGTTGATCAGCGCCTGCATCCGCATGCCGCCCTCCGTGATGAAGTTGATGATCTCGTCGGCGTCCCTGTCGAGGCGTCCCCGATACCGTCGCTCGAGGAGCTGGACGAAACTGATCACCGACCTGAGCGGCTCCTGCAGGTCATGGCTTGCGACGTAGGCGAACTGCTGCAGGTCCTCGTTCGACCGTTTCAGTTCATCTGCGTACCCCTCGAGAGCCCGGGCGGCACTCCTCTCACGGGTCGTGTCGTGGCCGATCAGCAGGACCTCGTTGCAGACACCGTCCTGCTGGACGAGAGGCAGGCACGAGACGGAGAGGCTATGCTTCTTATCATCAGCTCCGGAGATGACCACCTCTCCGTGCTGGGGCAGAAGCGACCTGACCGTCTCCTCGAGCAGGCGGCAGTACGGGGGCCGGTGCGAGAACCCGAAGACCTCCGCATCGGTCCGACCCAGCACCTCGTCCTCTTCCCGACCGAGCAACCGGAGCCCGACCCCGTTCACGAAGAGGTACCGACCGTTACGGTCGTAGATGGCGAAGACCTGGGGGATCGCCCGCGCCGCCAGACTGAGCCGTTCCTCGCTCGCCCGGACTGCCATCTCGGCCCTCCGACGGTCGGTGACATCGATGAAGGTCGAGACAGCCGCGTACACCCTGCCGTTCTCGTCGTGGACCGGACCCGAACAGATGCTGTAGATCCGGGGTACACCTCCCGTTGGGCAGAGTTCGGCCTCCTCGTTGACGACCCGTTCCCCCGTGCGGACCGATCGTGCAAGCGGCCAGGTCTCGGGGGTGTATGGCACCCTGTCCGGCCCGGTGCCGGTCCAGGTTCCGTACTCGGTGATGGACGACGGGGTGGGGATTCCTTCACCCCAGATCTCCGCGAATCCGGGGTTCTGAAAGAGCACCCGGCCGGAAGGGACCTCGGCGATGACGATCCCGATCGGCATCTGGTCAAGGATCGCTCTCAGGATGAAGTGCAGGCGAAAAAGTCGCAAGGTCGATCGTTCCGTGGACTCGAGGAATCCCCGCATCACGGAGCCGTCCCGGATCGTGACCACGACGCTGGTCGTTTCCGTGCCTTCCCGGAGCGGCCAGACCGAATACTGGAAGAACTGGGGGACACCCTCCACCCCGTCGGTCCAGACGCCGGTCTGCCCGGCCTGTGCGGCAAAGACGCGGGTCACCTTTCTTTCGATCTCGCGCTCGAGGGAGGAGGACAGCCCAAGACCGGTCCAGGGCTCCCCGATCACGCGCTCTCGGCGGCGACGTACGGCGTCGGCACCTGCCGCGTTGACGTGCAGCACGCGAAGTGCCTCGTCGAGGATCCATACCTGGTCGGGCATCGCATCGAGGATCGCGGGGGTGACCCACTCCGCCCATGCCTCTTTGGGGCCCTTCACGTCCGACATCGCGGTTCCCCCCGCCCGTGCGAGGGCATCCCTCTGGGTGGCAACCTCTTCTTCCAGCGCCTTCACCTTCCCGGCGAGGTCCGCGTTCTCACCTTCGAGCCGCCAGAGCTGCTGCGTGGCTTCGGCCAGTTCCCTTCTGCGCGCCTGTGCCGCCGCGCGCACCTGGGTGACGTCGTGAATCGCACCGACCGCGCCGAAGATCCGGTGACCGGTCCGCGTGAGAGGACCGGCGCTGAGATGGAGGTAGAGGGGTCCGCCGTCGGGTCCCCGGACCTGCCGTTCGAGCTCGCGGTAGTGACCGATGTACACCTCCGCCGGGAGCGTCGCACCCCGTACCTGCTCGAGGTACGGCACCGCTGCCGGGTTCGCCACCAGCAGCTCTCCCTCCCCACCGGTGGCGATCACGCCGACCGGGAGTGACTCGATCACCGCTGAAAGGAGAGCACGGTCCGCCTCTGTCTGGCCCAGCAGGTTCCTGAGCCGCTGGATCTCCTGGCCCGGATCCTCGTCGGGCGCCCGCTGCTGGTGGACCCGGATCCCGATGGGCTCGCCTCGCTCGTCCTGGCAGGGGACCACCCGGTGCACGATCCGCCGGACCTCGCCACTCCGGGTGACCAGCCGGCAACAGAGACTCTGCGCCACCGTCCGGTCCAGGAGGGACAGACGGACACGTTCCTGGTCCTCGAGATGGATGGTCCTGACCAGCAGGGAGGGATCCGCCCGGTACGCCTCCGGTTGATACCCCGTCAGGTCCTCGCACGACGGGGAGATGTACTCGCACTCGCCCCCGGTTCCGATCCACGCCTCGAGATCGGGGGATGTCTCGAGGATACGGGATAAGAGACGTCTCCTGCGGTGTTCCCTGCAGATCCCGGCGATGCAGGCTGCCCAACCCGTGGGGTCCGCTTCCATGCCGGTACTGACGAGCCGGACCGGCCCGTCGTCCGGATCGACGGTCGACGTCGTCGGTTTCGGGGAGGGGGCGAGGACCACGTCGAAGGTTCGCGTCTCCAGAAGGTCGGGATAATCCCCCGCGATGGTCACCTCGAATCCATCTGCTCGGAGCGCCTGGAGCAGTGGGTCGAGCCCTTCTTCCGGTCTGATCGCGAGGAGGCGGGGCATGAAAGAGCCACGGGGGACAGGATGATGAAGGAATACCCCTGGATACTATTAAATATTCGGAATCTTTGGACCCGCCGGGACCGGAATCATAATCCTGAACGGTTCCGGTATGTACTGACAATGGCCATCTCTCGACAGACGGAGGAGCAGATCCTTGAGATTCTGGCTCGGTTCACCGACGCACTCCATTCCGGCGAACCGGGCTCCATCGTCACGCTGATCGACCCGGATTTCTCAGCCGTCCTCCCCGGGGCCCCGGTACGCTACGCCTCTCCATCCGAGTTCATCGGGAACCTTCCCGCACCGTTCGCTCTCGACCGGGTGGTGGTGAGGGCCGAAGGGACCGTCGCCTGGGTCATCGCACGGTTGTTCCCAGAGGACCCACCGGAACGGGCGGGCTGGTTCTCCGCAGTGCTGCGCGGGACCGGTCACACCTGGGTCATCGCGCAGATCCACCTCTCCCTATCGGACTGAATCAGCCCATACCGGTGCCACAACAGGCGAGGGACAATACCATTAAAACCGATTGGATGCCACGGGTGCAGTGCAGGCGGAGCATGGAGAACGATTCTATCGAAAAGAGGTTCGACCGGTTCCAGGAGCGATGCGACGAGATGGTACGCTCCCAGGCCAGGATCGGCGAGGGGATCGAACTGCTGGCGCAGGTGCTCAGCGAGATCGACCTTCACCAGTCGGCTCTCGAGGACCATGTCGGCACGACGCTCGTCGGGAGCATCGAAGAGATGCGGGCCGAACTCACCCGTCTCTCCAATCGACTGGATGCACTCGAGGGAGCCCTCGATGTGGCGCTCCACAGAGTCCCGGATGGCAGCGTCAGGCGGTCGAGCCTCTGAACCGGTGAGGCGCTCCAAAGAGGAGCTGGTGATATACTGATGTTCGACCGGTGCCCCGGGGCGGCCCAGATCCGCACCCCAACCCTGGAGATCCGCCACTGTCCCCGTTGCGGGGAGGAGATCGAGGTCTTCTCGAACGACCGCAGGGTCGTCTGCAGCGCCTGCGGTTTCGAGATCCTCAATGATGTCCAGTCGTGTGTCCAGTGGTGCCGGTATGCCCGCGAATGCCTCGGCGACGAGGTCTACGGGCGGCTGACGAATACACAGCCCTCCGGAAAGGACTCCTGATCCGGCCTCCTTCCGGAACCGTCCCTCCACAGGGGAGCATCACTCGCTTTATCTACCTTTGCCGTCCCATCCTGGGTGAATGCGGCGCGAACGGGAAAGGGGCAGAGCGATCGATCCGCACGTGAAGAAGACGCTCTACTGGTGTCCGGACTGCAACGTCCCCCTGCTCGGCCGGATCTGCGCGTCCGGCCATGAAGGCGTCTCCATTCCGCTCCTCGAGCCCTATGATGTGAGGCCCGCCCTGAAGGCCGACTACGACCTGATCGCGGGGCTCGTCCGGGCGCGGTTCGGAGACGTCCCCGTCCCGCGGGTGCTTCTTTTAAACAAGACGGGGGGACTCGACCGGAACGAGCTGGTGATCGCGAACGGCACGCGGTTCGGCTGGCTCTCCTTCGACCCGGTCACCCGGACCCACCGGTTCGATCCGGAACCCGGGGCCCTCCCCGGGCTGATCGGAGCAGCGACGAAGGGTGTGATCGACCTGGATCGGGACCCGAAGTTCACCGGTTCAAAGGTCCGGCTCGGGGGAAAGAGGGTCAGGATCAGCACCAGCGAGCCCGACGGTCCCGTGATCGTCCACTACCGGGGGCGGTACGGCACCGGACAGCTTGCCGACGGGTGGTTGCGCGTGCGGGAACTGGTCGCGGTGCAGTCAACCCGGTTTCCGGACCCGGGGTGGGAGATCGTGGTCGACCGGAACCGGCTCCACCTCAAGAATCTGGAACGGCAGGCGGTACGGACGATACGGGCCCATCTCGGTGACCGCCCGCGCACGAACGTCTCCTTCTCGGGCGGGAAGGACAGTACGGCAGTGCTCGCCCTTGCCCGGAAGGCCGGCGTGAGCGAGGCTTTCTTCATCGACACGGGCCTCGAATTCCCGGAGACGCTCGACTTCGTCCGATCGATGGGTGTGCTCGTGATCGAGAAGGGCGGAGACTTCTTTTTGGCCGCCGAACGGGCTGGCCCTCCCGGGAAGGACAACCGCTGGTGCTGCAAGCTCCTCAAGCTCCATCCACTGAAGCGTCACCTCGCCACCATCGGCCCCTGCGTCACGATCCAGGGGAACCGGTGGTACGAGTCCTGGAACCGGGCCGGCCTGGACGAGACGAGCCAGAACCCGAACAACCCCCTTCAGCTGAACGTCTCACCGATCCGCCACTGGCGGGCTCTCGAGGTCTGGCTCTACATCTGGTGGAGGGGACTCCCGGTGAACCCGCTCTACGCGCAGGGGTTCGAGCGGCTCGGATGCTACCTCTGCCCCGCGATGCTCGAGGCGGAGCAGGAACAGGTGCGCCGGATCCACCCCGAGCTTGCAGGCCGCTGGGATGCATTCCTTGCCGGGTACGCCCGCGCCAGAGGTCTTCCCGGGGAGTTCGTATCATGGGGGCTCTGGCGGTGGAAGGTCCTCCCGAAGAAGATGGCCGAGCTCTGCCGTCAGCATGGCCTTGAGATGACACCGGATGGCGAGCTCGCCCCGATCCGCAGTTCGTCCCCTCCCGTGAGTGGGAAGGTGACGGCGGGCCCGGTGCAAGACGAGGTGTCTGAATCGGGTGCGGCACCCCGGAGAGACTTTCCCATCCTCGGCGATACCGTCTACCTGGATTCTGCGGCGACGAGCCTCTCCCCGGGCCCGGTGATCGACGCGATGGTGGAGTTCGACCGGCACTACCGCTCGAACGTCGGGCGGGGCGTCCACCGCCTGGCGCAACTCGCCAGCCAGAGATACTGGCACGCCCGTGAGAAGGTGGAACTGTTCATCAACGGCAGGGGAGGCACGACGGTCTTCACCCGGAACTCGACGGAGGCGATCGGGATCGTGGCCCAAGGTCTCTCCTGGCAACCCAGCGACCGTGTCGTGACGACGGTGCTCGAACACCACTCCAACCTCCTTCCCTGGCTCCGCCTCCGCTCCCGGGGTGTGGAGGTGGAGGTGATCGACATCGGCGACGACCTTCTCCTCGATATCGAGGCTCTCGAGGCGGCGATCGACAAAAGGACGCGGCTGGTCGCGGTGACGCATGCCTCGAACGCGGTCGGGACCATCACGCCGATCGAGGAGATCGGCCGGATCTGCCGTGAACGGGGTGCCCTCCTCCTCGTCGACGGGGCGCAGTCGGTCCCGCACCTCCCGGTGGACGTGCAACGCCTTGGCATCGATTACCTCGCCTTCTCCGGGCATAAGATGCTCGGGCCGACCGGAACAGGGGTGCTCTGGATGCGGGAGCCCGTGCCCGAGCCGCTGCTCCTCGGCGGAGGGGCGGTCGAGTTGGTCAGCGAGGACGGGTGGGTCCTGGCCCCGGGCCCCGCGCGGTTCGAGGCGGGCACGCCGAACATCGCGGGTGCGATCGGCCTGGGAGCCGCGGTGGACTATCTCTCCTCCATCGGCATGGACGCCGTCCGGACCCGCGAGGAGCGGCTCACCACGCGCCTCATCGATGACCTGCGGGGGATCGACGGGGTCCGCGTCTTCGCACCCTTCGACCCGGAAACAAGGATAGGGGTCGTATCATTCACGGTCGACGGGTTCCATCCCCACGAGGTCGCCCAGTACCTCTCCGACGAGCTGAACGTGATGGTCCGATCGGGCCTCCACTGCTGCGAACCGCTGATGCGCCGGCTCGGACTTCCCGGTGGAACGGTCCGGGCGAGCCTCCACTGTTACTCGAACGCGGCGGACATCGAGACGCTGCTTGCCGGCGTAGAGGAGTGTGCGCATGGTGCCTGAGCCCGGAACCGGTCTCCTCGACGAGACGCTCGTCTCTGTCTACCTGAACGGACGGCACCATCTCGACATCATGACCGTGCCCGACCGCCTGCCCGCGCTCGTCGTGGGTCTTCTCCTCGGCGGGCAGGTGATCCGGTCCCGCGCGGAGATCGAATCCGTGCTCGAGGAGGAAGGCGTGGTCCGGGTACTCACCACCGACCCGTTCCGGGTGGTGGTCCCCCGTCGTGGGACCCTCACGGGCTGTGGAGGGGCCGTGACCCGGGTCATCGAACGCCGGCTCGCTCCGCTTCCTTCCACCCCGCCCATACCCTTCCAGGAGGTCGAGGAGGCGCTCGACCGGATCTCCGATCCGCCCGCGGGCCTCTTCTCCGCTGCCCTCGAGACGGTGGGCGGGCGGTGGTTCGAGAGCGACGACCTCGGGCTCGCAACGGCACTGGCCCGGGTGATTGGGGAGGGGGTATTAAACGGGGACCTCCCCGGTGGTGGACGGGTCGCAGCGGTCTCCCACCGGGCGACGGCCGAGCTGGTGCGCAGCGCTGTGCTGGCAAGCGTTCCTGTCCTCGTGTCGACCGGTCCGGTCACCGGGCTGGCCGTCGAGCTTGCCGAACGGACCGGTCTTGCACTCTGCAGCAGCGGTGGCGGGGGGGTCCTCTCCTGCCATGCCCATCCGGAACGTCTTTCGAAATGAGAACGGTTATCCCGCCTGGCGGATGAAAGGTCAGGCGGACACAGGATGGACCCCATCTGGCTCTTTGCCTCCCTCTTCCTGGTGCTCGGCCTCGTCTCCATCGCCAGCCATCGCCGCCGGTTCTTTCCGTTCTTCACCCTCGTAGGCGGGGCGCTCGTCTTCGGTCTGCTCTCCGGGCTCGGGATCGATCGGACGGTGGGGGGGATCGTGGACGGTCTTGGACATACATTCTCCGCCTTCGGGCTGATCATCCTCTGCGGTGCCATCATTGCGAAGTCCCTGGACGTCACGGGGGGGATCGCCTCGATCGCCACGGACGTCAGGAGATACGCCGCCGACCCCTATGCCGCCGCAGGGCTGCTCGGGTATGCGCTCGCCGTCCCGTTTACCTGCTGCATCACCGCCTATGTGACGCTCGAACCGATCCTCGCGGCCCTCGGAGAGGACGATACAACAAAGAAGACCCTTCTCTATCTCGCCGCGATCTCCTCGGTCCTCAGCTACGCCCTGGTATACCCGACGCCGGTCATCATCCCGCTGGTTGAAGGGGCGGGGGCCGGGATCGATCCCGTCAGGTACGATTCGATCGCGATCCCTCTCTCCTTCCTCCTCGTCCTGCTGCTCGTGCTGGTCGTTCGTCTGCGGGTACGACGGTCAGCAGATCGGGAGTCTGCGGAGAAGGAAGCCGACGGTCCCCGACTGCATCTTGTTGCCTGGGTTCCGTTTCTTGTGATCCTTGCCGCCGTCGTCACCGGGCTCGCGGGAGGGGTCTCTCACGCCGCCCTGATCAACCTGGTCATGCTCGCGGGAGCCGGCGCCGCACTATGCTTTGTGCCTCCGGGCCTCCGCGATGCGACGGTGACGAATGCGACGCGACACGCGGGCCTCATCATCTTCGACCTGACCGGCGCCGGTGCCCTCGGGACCGTGATCGTTCTGTCCGGAATCACCGAAGGGGCGCTCACCGCGCTCACCGGGTGGGTGCCGATCGTGCTGATCCCGTTCCTGATCGCGGCACTGGTCCAGTCGATCCAGGGGTCCAGGGTCGTGACGGCGGTGCTCGTCTCCCAGATCCTGGGTGGGAGCGGGGTGGCAGCAGCGCTCGATCCCATCGCGTTCGTTCTGATGGTCGGTGGGGGCGCCTGCGTCGTCAGTTACGTGACCGATCCCTTCTTCTGGCTGGTACAGCGGACCACGGGAGACGAACCGTTCCGGGTCGTCCTCCGGTATACCCTGCCGCTCGCCGGGCTCGGTCTTCTGATCTTTCTGGCGGGGGTCTTCGTCCAGATCGTCCTCGGGGGTTCGCTTTCCCTGTAGTTTCGAAGAGAGGCAGCAGGGAGCGATCCGGCCCTGCCGGGCGAGGGAGGAGATCCACCTCAGGCGATACGAGCTCAGATCGCATACCGGCGCAGGTACGATGAGACCTTTGCAGACTCGAGCCAGCCGATATCGAGCTGCCGGACGATCTGGTCGATCTCGCGGGCCTGCAGGATGATCTGATGTGAGAACTCGCCACCCTCCAGGTCGGCGAGACCGATGATCACCTGGACCGGGTTGCGGATCTGGTCGTTGAGGATCTGGAACTGCTCCATGTTCTGCTGGATCTGCTCGAGCGATGCCGCCTGCTCGTGCTCGAGCCGGCGCTCCTCGGAGACATCCCGCGCAACGAGGAGCATCACCATCTGACCGAGAAGTTTGAACCGATGCAGGCTGATCGCCACCGTCATCGTCCCCCCGTCCTGACGCCGGATCTGGGCGTCGAACCGGTAGGGCCCGGGTTCGGGCCGATCCCAGGGTGCGGGGCCTGGAACAGTGCATGAGAGGGGCAGTTCCCCGGGCGAGCGCCGCCGCAGCTCCTCGAGCGACGAGTCGAACCACCGGCAGGCCTGCTCGTTCGCCTCGAGACACCTCGGGGGACGACCCTCGTCGCTGACGTCATAGAGCAGGATCGCGTCGTTGGTCTGGTGGAAGACCTGACGGAACCGCTCCTCGCTCTCGACCAGGCGCAGGAGGGTCTCCTGGCGGACGCGTTCGAGGTGCTGCAGGTGAAAGGCAAGGGCCACATCGTCGGCGCATTCCTCGAGGAACTCGACCTCCCATGCGTCCCATCGATGGGAAGAATCCACCGATACGATGATCGTTCCGTGCCGGTGCCCGTTCACCTCGACCGGAAAATAACCGGTGCCGGTCTCTGCCCCGGTTTTGCGAACCGGTTCGTCCTCCCCCGGGACGAAGATGATCGATCGGTACCCCCCCGCATCCCGGAGACGGATGAGGGCCTGGTCGATGAGCAGAGCGACCTCCTCGCCCCGGGCAATACTCCGGGAGAGGACGCGTCCGGCAGAGAGGAGGGCTTCCCGCCGTTGCATCTCCGCGAACGAGGGGGTCGGCGTCGCCACGGGAACCCCTCCGTGCCCTCCCGATGCCTTCCGGTTTCCTGGCTCCGGACGATCCGTCGCCGCCAACCCGACGGTGTCAACCGGCCCCTCGCCCTCCGCGCGTTCCGCCACGCCCTCACCCACGGTCGTACCGTGATCAGATGTCGGCATCGTCAGTAAATACCTTTCCTATTGATTCATCAGGGAAAAACGGTGCGAGAACAGGCCGAATCGGCTGTGAACAGGCCTTCGCCGGCGACCGAGATAGCGTGCCAATACAATCCCGTGCCGCCTGACTTTCCGGGACCGATCCGGATGGTCCCGGGGCATGGGCAACGCCACTCCGGGGGAGGGGGGCGGGAGAGACGCGGAGCGGCCCGCGACAGGCGATGGTGGGGGGGAGAACAGACCGTTCGCCGCCACCCGGTATCGGGGTCCTTCGACGACGATGATGAGACCTCCTTCGTTCCGATGCGACCCGTCGATACGGGCGGGATCGGGTGTGTCCAGGGAAGGACGCGCGCTCACCACCACCCATCGCCACCTGGGGCGGCATGCAACCACCATCCATCGGTGCAGAGAGGAGGGACCGGCCCGGGACCCTGCGATCGTTCTGAAGATCTGCCCGGGAGGGAGACGTTCAGCGGTTCTTGAGGTCGAGCCGGCTTGTCAGTTCGCGGAGCACGTCGGAGAGGGCCGAACCTGCCCGGTTCACCTGGCTCTCGATGTACTGATGGCCCTCCCTGGTCACGATCAGGTGCTGGGCGGCTCGAAGTACGTCATCGACCGCGCGGGCGACCGAGGAGGTCGCCTGGGCGATCAGTTCCTCCGCCTCGAACCGGCTCTCGGCGGTGTCACCGGCCCCTTCCCGGGTTTCGCTTGCATCCTCCAGCGACGGACCCCCGGTCGATCCCGGCCCTTCAGGTTCTTCCACCCACCGGCCCTTCACAAACCTTCCGCGTTGCTCTGCCATACCAACCTACTGATGCAGGGAGGCGTAAGAGCTTTTCGCCGGTATTCTGACGTGAAGGTGTCGGGAGCGCGGCTCCTCCCCACCGTGGAGACGGGCACACCTCAGCGCAGGGGAGCCGAAGAAAGGTCTGCACTCCAGAACACGGGGACAGCGGTTCGCCGTATCTCCCGGGGTCGGACACAGACCCGGTGCGAAGGAGACAGGTCGGTCAGGCAGAATCGCGCAGGACGACGGACTCGATGTGGTCCAGGGCGATCATGAGCGAGCCGATCGCGGCGGCAAGGTCCATGCGGTCCGATTCGTCGGCGTGTCGCGCAAAGGCCGTGATATACTGTTTCGTCTGGTTGATGGCAACCAGAGACGGGTAGAGCGGATGTTTATCCGGACCCAGCGCTGCACTGTCCTCGATCTCACGAATCGTCTGGGTGTAGATCATCGACACCCGAGCCAGCCATTCCTGCGCAACCGTCTCTGCGAAGGAGCGGTCGCGCTCTTCGAGTCTGTTCATACTCCATTCACATCCCGGCACGAGGGCAACCAGGGAACGATCAGGAGATCGGTCGCGGGATTCGCCGTCGGGCGCAAGCGGCAACCAGAATTAAAATTGGACTGGTAATCAACGTTTCGGTTCATCGGTCCCCGTCCTTCCCACTCTGCGGAGAGGACGCACCATCCACCGGTGAGGACGCTCCGAATCGAACGGGGACCGGCGATCGTCCGGTCCCGTCAACCACGTTACGGACCGGATCCGGGTCTCCGGGAGACATTGACGAAGCCAAAACCCTGCCGGACACGTTCACCGAAACCGGCGTCGATGGAGAACGCAAGCACCCGCTGAGCCGAAGAGGTGAGGCGTCCGGAACGCAGTTCCCAGTAGGACGTCGGGATGCTCCCGCTCCGCGTCGCTCGCAGCAGTCTTCCTTCCGCGATGAGAACGGTCCCCTCGTCGATGCGCGTTGCATGGTATGCATTGAAGCGCCGGACAAGGTGCCGGTTCAGCACCTGGAGAAACTCCTCCTCCGGCATCGGGGGCGCCCAGGGGACTGAACCCCTGCTCCCCTCCGGTGACGGGACCCGGAGCAGGATCGGTGTGGCCGTGGTGAGGCGGATCCCTGCCCGTTCCAGCCGGATGGAGAAGATCTCAGATCGTTCGGGGCGGAAGGCCATCCCGTGGACCCGTAGGGGTTCCCTGTACCTGGTCACCTGCCGGGCGAGTGCACGGATGATCCCGGGGTTCGGCGAGGCGACGAGAAGACGCCTCCGCTCTCCGGGCTGCACCTCGCCCGGCGGGAAGAGGTTGGAGAAGCAGTAGATCGGGTTGGCCCCGCCCGGCAGATCGGAGCGCCACTCCCTTGCCAGGAGGTCCGCGAGGTGGCGGGCAATGCCTTCACGCCGGTTCTTTTCGGACTCCGGACGTTCTTCGGCCATCAGATGCAGCAGCAGTCGCATGTCCTTTTATCAGTCACCGGTGACGGGCCAGTGTTCACCGCGGACCCACCGATCGTTCCCTGTTGCACACTCCTTCTTCCAGATCGGCACGCCGGCCTTGATCGCCTCGAGGATCTCCCGGCAGGCGGCGAAGGCCTGTTCCCGGTGGGCGGCGGCCACCACGATCACGAGAAGGTCGTTGCCCACCGGGATACGGCCGGTTCGGTGGATCACCGCGACATACACCACCCCGTGCCGCACACCCACGTCGGTCGCAATCCGCTGCAGTTCGGCAAGGGCCACGTCGGTATAGGCCTCGACCTCCATCGCCTCGCAGTCATCGTCGCGGACGATTCCATCGAAGAGTACGATGCCGCCGACGCCACCCCTCCGCGCCTCTGCGAGCAGCTCGTCGATCGGGACCTCTTCCTCCTGGATCGCAACCCGGCACTCCAGTCCGGTCATCTCTCAACCACCTGCCACGGGCGGAAAGACGGCGACCTCGTCCCCGTCCTCGAGATTGATGGTCGGCACTTCCTCCTGCTCGATCCTGACACCGTTCTTCATCAGGATCACGAACTCCCGGAGCCGATCGTCCCGGTCCATCACCGAGTCCTCGTCGCGCTCTCTTCCGATCACGTGGCGAACAGCCTCCAGGAGCGTGGCCCCCTCCGGGAGATCGATCTCGTGAGTCCCCCCATACCGCTCCCGGAACTGTGCAAAGAACCTGACCCGTACCTTCATATCCGCTCTCTCTCCGGAGGAGCGATCCACTCCCCGGTTGAGGTGGGTGCTCCATCCCTCTATACCTTCCTGAGGGGTTCCCATCCATCATCGGTCGGAACCCTGCTCCTCAGGACCGGCGGTGCATGGTCTCCGGCGGAAGACGCGTGCCATCCGAGAGGAGAGGGATTATCTGGTCGGAACGGCCACGCTCTGGGGATGGTCCATCTCATACTCCCGGACAGGAGCCGGCGCGAGGAGGCTCACTCCGGACGCCGGCTCGACCGGCTCCTCATGGACCTCGGGTTCAATCCCTGCGAGGTACTGGTGACCCGTGATCGTCGCCTGCTTCCGGACGACGCCCTGTTGAACGATGAGGACACTCTCTGGATCGTCCCGATCGTCCACGGCGGATGACCGGGCAACTCTGTTCTTTCTGCCCCGGGGAGGCGGTCTATCTCGACCGGGTCACGCACGAGCACCTGTGCGATCTCCACCTCGCACGCCGGGTCGAGGAGTCGGTGCGGGCTGCGATCGAGGCGCAGGGAGGTCTCGGTTCCGGTGAACGGGTGGCGGTCGCCTTCTCGGGGGGGAAGGACAGCTCGGTCCTCCTCCACCTCCTCGCGACGGTCTTCCGACCCCGGATGGAGATCGATCTCGTCGCGATCACGGTCGACGAGGGGATCGCCGGGTACCGGGAGGAGACGGTCCGCGCGGCACGCGCGCTAGCCACCCGCCTCTCGGTCCCGCACCGGGTCGTCACGTTCGAGGAGGCCTTCGGCAAGAACCTGGATACGCTGCTGATCGGTCGGGAGGGGCGGGCCTGCACGGTCTGTGGCGTCCTCCGCCGCCTGCTCCTCCAGAAGGCAGCCCGCGATGCCCGGGCGGACCGGCTCGCCACCGGACACTGCCTCGACGATGAAGCGGAGTCGGTGGTGATGAACTGGCTGCGTGGCGACCTCTACCGCGTCGCGGGCATCCGTCCCGATGGGGGCGAGGAGCGGATGGTCAGACGGATCAAGCCCCTCTCCCGGCTCTCCGAGAAGGAGGTGGTCTCCTATGCCCTGCTGCACGACCTTGCGTCCGACCTTCCTGAATGCCCGTACACCCGGTACGCCTTCCGCGCCGGGGTACGGGGACTGGTGCACCGGGCCGAGCTCATCGCCCCGGGTACGATGTCCCGTATCGTCAAAGGACAGGAAGAACTGGAGGCGCGGCTCCACGGGCGCGTGATCCCCGCGTGCCTCGATACCTGCCCCGACTGCGGAGAACCCGTGCTGGGGAGGGCCTGCCGCGTCTGCGGGTTCCTCGGAGCAGACCGGGACAACCATTAAACCGGCTCCACGCCCACGCTCTTCACGATCCTCAGGGCGATCTATCCGTGACCACGCTGCACCCCGATGTGACTCTGCTCGCACACAACTATGTCCGACCCGAGGTTCAGGCGGCGGCCGACTATGTCGGCGACAGCCTCGAGCTTGCACGCCTCGCCCGAGACCGCGTGGATACGCCCTATCTCGTCCTCGCCGGCGTCGATTTTATGGCAGAAACCGCAGCGCTCCTGAACCCGGAGAAGACCGTCATCCATCCGGAACCCTTTGCCCGCTGCGCGATGGCCCTCCGTCTCACCCCCGGCGATCTGCTCGAGGCACGGGCACGCCACCCCGACGCGGCGGTGGTCTCCTACGTCAACTCCTCGGCGGCGGTCAAGGCGGTCTCAGACGTCTGCTGCACCTCGGCGAACGCGGTGGAGGTCGTGAATGCCCTCGATGAGGAGACCGTCATCTTCGTGCCCGACCGAAACCTCGCCCTCCACGTCGCCGCCCGCACGGACAAACGCATCATCGTAGTTCCGGAGACCGGATGCTGCCCCGTCCATCATGCCCTGACGGTCGCGGAGATCCGGGAGAGCCGTCGCCTCTACCCTGGCGCCGAGGTGATGGTCCACCCGGAGACCACGCCCGAGGTCCAGGCGGAGGCCGACTTCATCGGTTCGACCTCCGGGATGCTCCGGCACGCGGTCGCCACGACCGCAGAGACGGTGATCGTCGGGACGGAGACGGGTCTGATCCCCCTGCTCGAGAAGGCGTCCCCGGGCCGGCGGTTCATCCCCGCGTCGCCCCACCTGGTCTGCCCCGATATGAAGATGATCACCCTCGAGCTGATCGAGGCGGCGATCGCAGGAAAGGGTCCGGTCGTGACGATCCCCGGGGATATCGCTCCACGGGCACGTGCCGCCCTCGAGCGCATGCTCCTGATCTCGGGAGGGTGACGATGCAGCCACTCGGGTCCTGCCCCAAGCGCTACCGGGCCGAGACGCAGCGGGCGGTCGACCCCGCGACGACGCTCCGGCAGGTGGAGGCGGTCGTACCGACCACCGGGATCACGCGGATCGCCGACATCACCGGTCTCGATCGGGTCGGAATCCCCGTCTTCTCGTGTATTCGTCCGACCGCGGCGGACGGAGCGATCTCGGTCTACAACGGCAAGGGGGCGACACCGCTCGCAGCCCGCGTCTCCGCGGTCATGGAGGGGATCGAACGGTTCTGCGCGGAGCTGGTGGACCGCTCCCTTCTGACCGCCCGCTTTTCGGACCTGGGAGGCGGTGTCGCGGTGGACCCGGTGGACCTGATCCTGCCCGAGCATGCCGACCCCGACGCCCCGCTCCCATGGGTGGAGGGGTTGGACCTCGTCTCGGGTGAACCGGTGCTCGTACCCGCCCACGCGGTCTACCACCCCCTCCCGTCCGGCACCCCCCGGCTCTTTCGAACCAGTACAAACGGGATCGCCTCCGGGAACACCCTCGAGGAGGCGGTCTTCCACGCACTCGCAGAGGTGGTCGAGCGGGATGCATGGTCCCTCGTTGAGGTGACGCGGGACGCGGGGGCGTCCATCGCGGGCGGCGGTAGCCCGACCGTGGAGGGACTGCTCGCTCGATTCGAGGAGGCAGACGTACCGGTCATCCTCCGCGACATCACGAGCGACATCGGCATACCCACGATCGCCGCCGTCGCGGAAGACCCGGTTCTTCGCGACCCGGCCCTGCTCGTGATCGGGATGGGAACGCACACGAACCCGGCGGTCGCCTGCCTGCGCGCCCTGACCGAGGTCGCGCAGAGCCGGGCCACACAGATCCACGGGGCCCGGGAGGATACGACGACCGGAGACCTCAGGCGTGCGATCGGGTATGACCGGGCACGCCGGCTCAACCGCTACTGGTTCGAGGCAGACCGTTCGATCGAACCGGAAGCCCTCCCGGTCCTCGACACGAACGACTTCCTGGACGACATCCGGCTGGTCTGTGACCGTCTCCGGGCCGTGGGGCTGGAACGCGTCGTCGCGGTCGACCTGACCCGGCCCGAGATCGGGATCCCGGTCGTCCGGGTGATCGTCCCCGGGCTCGAATGCTACGCGATGGACCCGGAACGGAAGGGGGACCGGTGCCGCCATGCCAGAGATCATCGTCTTCCTCGGCCCCAGTTGTGACCTGGGGACCGCAACACGCATCCTGCCGGAGGCGGAGTTTCGCCCCCCGGCGGCCCGCGGGGACATCGCCGCCGCTGCCGCAGAAGGGGTGCGGGTGATCGGCCTGATCGATGGCGTCTTCCTCCAGGACTGCGCGGTCGGCCACCGGGAGGTGCTCGGAGCCCTCCGGGCCGGTGTCGTGGTGATCGGTGCCTCGAGCATGGGAGCCCTCCGGGCGGCAGAGCTCGACTCCCTGGGGATGATCGGCATCGGCGAGGTCTACCACCGGTTCAGGAGCGGTGCGCTCGAATCGGACGACGAGGTCGCCCTCGTGTACGACCCGGAGTCGGGGTGCGCGCTCTCCGAGCCCCTGGTGAACATGCGGGCGACCCTCGAGGCTGCGGTCCAGGCCCGTACGGTCTCCGCAGAGGACGCGGAATCGGTCCTCCGGGCGGCCCGCTCCCTGTACTTCCCTGAGAGGACATGGAGCGGGGTGCTCCGGACCGTTCCTCTGGGGGAGGAACAGCGGGCACGTCTCGCCGCCTTCGTCAGGACGTCCGCCGTGGACCTGAAACGGGCGGATGCGCTCGCGGCACTGGAGTACATCCGCGCGCACTTCACCTGATCAGGTCCCCCTGGAGCGGAACCGCCGGTAGACCAGCCACCCGATCAGGCCGAGAATCACGAGCGGGAGGACCGAGAGGACGAAGACCACGATCCCGGCCAGGACGGCGAAGAACCCCTGGACACCGGCCCCGAGCACCTCGACGATCGACGGAAGGGCACCGCCGGCGATCGGGGCGGGCTCCTCGAGCCGGAGGGTGATCCGCGAGTACGCGGTGCGGCTCTCCAGGTAACGGAGACGGCCCTCGGTCCGGTCCAGCTCGACCTGTACCCGTTCGATCTCCTTCTGGACCGCGATCACGTCCACCACGGTCGTGGTGTTGGCCAGGATCCGCCGGTACTGCACGAGCTGTTCGGAGAGCGCCGCCTTCTTTGCCCGGAGATCGACGAACTCCTCGGTCACGTCCTCGGATCGGACAGACTCCGACCGGACCTGGCCGACCTGCCGGAGTGCCACCAGCGTCGCATCGAACTGTGCCGACGGGACCCGCACGGTTGCTGTGGCGGTCCTCCTCGCTCCTGCCTCGCTCCTGAGGTCAAGATCGGAGAGCGTGCCGTTGTGTTCGGATGCAACCTCTCGAACCTGTTCAAGTGCCGGTTCGAGCGTCGACACCTCCAGCCTGAGGTCCGCGTTCTTGATCAGCAGGGGTTCGGTCGACAGGTCTCCGGCGGAGGAAGGGGTGGACGCGCCCTTCGGGACCTCGTTCGACCCGGACGAGGAGGCAATGTCCCGTCCCGGTTCCGAGGGGGCCGGGACTGTCGACTGTGGCTGCAGGCTGGTGCAGCCGGCCCCGATCAGAAGGAGGACGAGCACGAGCAGGACTGCAACTCGCTTCATGCACCGGAATACATCCGCGGAGCCGATAACCCTGTCGTAGACTTCGAAGTTCCTGGAACCCTTCGGGACGTCGCAGCATCCCAGGAAGAGAGGGCGTCCCGGGGATCACCCGTCCATACCCGGAGACAGGGATGTCGCATTGACGACATCCGTCACCGGGGTTGGAGTGACCACCGGAGTACCCGGGCCGGTTCTGACGGACGAACCGGACCCGTCGTCTCCCTGCGTTCCTTCGACCGCCGGCAGGTTCGGGGTGACGGTTGCGGGAGCGGGAGAGACCTGCGCTCCGTTGCCGCCCGGCAGTACCGGCTCGAATGCGAGGTAGTCGATGGCGACACCCCGTCCGATCTCGAGACGCACCCGGTGCGGACCTTCCTGCAGGAAGACGAGCTGGGTATTGTTGACGAACAGGCCCGCATCACCCTTCGCCGTCAGGTTCATCCAGGTCACATCATCGATCAGCACGCGGAGACGTCCGCTCTCGGTTCCACCGGCAGAAACGGGGCGGAAACGGAGAACGAGCGACGCAACGCCCGTCCTCGTCGAGGTCACGTTGTACGTGGTCCATGCATCCTCGACACGCGAACTGATCGCCGCACCCTGCACCCCCACGGGGTTGATCCGGCTGATGCTGGAGGTGGTCGGCCCCATGGCAGACCAGTTCTCCGCCTGAACCATACCCGGAATGGAGACGGGGGTCTGTGAGGGCACCGGGGTGACGGTCGCCGTCGGGGTCGTCTGGATGACCGCTGGCGTGGGCGGGGCACCGGTGGGGGTGGACAGGGGCACCGTGGGTGTCGGGTTGGATGAGAGCGTCGGCGTCGGCGTTGAGAGTCCGGTCGGTGCCGGTGTGGGTGTCGGCGTCGTGACCGGCAGAAGGGTGGTCGCCGTCACCGTCGGTATCATAGAGGTGGTCGTGAGGGGGACCGTGGTCGGCGATGGCGTGACCGACGGCGTCGCAGTGGCGGTGCCCACCGGGGGCGTCGCCGACGTCGTCGGGACGGTGGTGACAGAAGGGACTCCCGGAATGCCGATGATGACGGCGTCGATCTCGGGGCGGCCCGTGAACCGGAGATCCAGGGACGGTTGCCCCCGCTGGAGGTAGATCAACCCTGTCGCGGGGAGGAACCGCCCGTCGTTCGATACCGGGACCGGAACGCGCGCCATGACCGCCCCATCGACGAGTACCTCGATCGCCTCGCCGCTCCGCGTCGTTCCGGCGAGCAAGGTGATGGCGTAGACTCCCGCGGTCCCGACTCCCAGCCGGTAACGGAGCCACTCGCCGCTTTCGACTCCGGTGACCACCGCGCTCCCTGCCGCCACGTCGAAACGGATGTCCACGTCGTCCTGCCTCAGGTATCCGCCCGAGTTCCCCGGCGTGGTGTCGTGGTAGGCGACGCCTTCGCCCCCCGCATCGTACTCTTCCGCCTCGATCCGACCGGGCACCGCGTGTTCCGTCGGCGGTGCCGCAGTCGGCGTGGGGGTCCGGGGGAGGGTTGTGCCGGTGGTGAGCGGGCCACCCGGTACGACCGTCTGGAGGGGGGTTGCCGTCGTCACCGGAATGGTGATGGGTGTACCCGTCGGGACGACGGGCATGCCGGGTGTCTCGCCGGGCGGGTAGACCTGGATCACGTGCATGTTGTGGTACCCCTGGGTCTCGATGCGGAGACGGTGAGGTCCGGCGCTCATCCAGACCAGCCGTCGGACCGGTGCGTAGGAGTCGAAGGAGCCCGTGTTCGGCACGGAGAACTGGCCGAAGTTGATCCCATCGATCGAGAGCGAGAAGGTCCTCCCGTCCTGGGGCGAGGAGACAACGACGGTCAGCTCATACACGCCCGCCTTCGTCGCCTGGACCATGTAGTCGAGCCACTCCCCGGGACGGGTGTACGCGACGACCGGCCCTCCGATCGTCGGCGAACGTTCGATATCGACGTCTTCGTTCCGGTAGAAGCCCCCCGCATTCCCCGCCGTCGTGTCGTGGTACGCGACGCCTTCCCCGCCCAGGGCGTAATCGGCGGCGAGGAAGGTGCCCGGAAGTTCCGGAGGCGTCCGTTCCTGGGAGGGGCCGGTCGTGGAAGGGACCGGAGTCGTCGTCGCCACCGGCGTGGTCGGCACGGTGGTCGGCGGCGTCGGGAGGGGGAGGAGGGGGACGGGATCGACGTTCGCACCGTTCACGGTGATCCGGTTCCGTTCGCCGTTGTAATACAGGAAGAGCCGGTTCGGGTCGGCACCCCATGCCCTCAGGTCGATCGTCGAGTCACGAACGGGCCACCACTCCTCGGGATGGTCCTCTCGGAGACCGATCGAGATGCAGCCGGTCGTTTTCCTGGGGTTGATCAGCTGGAAGTTCGAGATGACCGCTCCCTCCGAACCCCACATGTACAGCCCGTAGGTCCGTGCATTCTTCGAGAAGCAGTTCTCGAGCCGGATGCGCTGACCCGTCCTGAGCTGGAAGCCGTAGTCGGACCCCGAGTCGATGCAGCTCTTCAGGACGACGTCCTCGGCACACTGCCAGATCCAGAACCCGTTCTTCCGGTTGTTGATCGCGATGCAGTTGGAGAGGGTGACCCCGCTCGAGAGGTAGAACCCGGACATGTAGAATCGGGTCGGCTCGGTGTTCCGCCACCCGTTGTTGACCGAGACGCAGTTCAGGACACGGCTGTTCACCTGCACCGGGATCGCGGGGTTGGGGTCCGAAGGGTTGCGAAAGTTCGGTTCGAAGTAGAACCCGGACTCCCAGCAGTCCTCGGCCCGGCAGTTGTTGACGTACAGGTCGTACAGGTCAGCCCCCTCGTGGAAGTCGAATCCCACCGCCCAGATCTTGCCCGAGCCCTCGTTCCCGCACCGCAGTGCCATGCAGTCCTCGAACCGGATGTTCCGGTTGACCCGCGGGGAGCGCATGCCGTTCAGGTTGAAACCGGTCGAACCGACATCGATCGCCTTGCAGCGGACGAACTCGATGTTCTCGCAGACCCGTCCGTCCGCCCAGACGAAGAA
>JAKPPV010000042.1 GCA_029547145.1 Methanobacteriota archaeon | reverse complement strand
CGGCGGGCACCTACACGGTGAGACTGACGGTGACGAACGCTGCCGGGAGCGACACCATGACGAGGACGGACTACATCACGGTGACGCCGGCGGCACCCGTCGCGGCGTTCTCCGCCGACGACACGACGCCGGACGTGGGTCAGACGGTTGTGTTTTCGGACGCCTCGACCAACACACCGACCTCCTGGTCCTGGACGATCGAGGGAACGTCAGGGACGGACTTCGAGTACGTGGACTCGACCTCGGCGTCGTCGCAGCACCCGCACGTCCGGTTCCTGACGGCGGGGACCTACGACGTGAACCTGACCGCGACGAACGCGGGCGGGAGCGACACGGAGTCGAAGACGGACTACATCACGGTGACGCCGGCGGTGGTCGCGCCGGTTGCCGCGTTCGAGGGGACGCCGACGTCCGGCACCGCGCCGCTGACGGTGCAGTTTACCGACGCCTCGACCGGCGACATCACCGGGTGGGCGTGGGACTTCGACAACGACGGCACGACGGACAGCACGTCCCGGAACCCGAGCTGCACGTACAGCGCGGCGGGCACCTACACGGTGAGCCTTACGGTGACGAACGCGGGCGGGAGCGACACGGAGTCGAAGACGGACTACATCACGGTGACGCCGGCGGCACCCGTCGCGGCGTTCTCCGTCGACGACACGACGCCGGACGTGGGTCAGACGGTTGTGTTTTCGGACGCCTCGACCAACGCACCGACCTCCTGGTCCTGGACGATCGAGGGAACGTCCGGGACGGACTTCGAGTACGTGGACTCGACCTCGGCGTCTTCGCAGCACCCGCACGTCCGGTTCCTGACGGCGGGGACCTACGACGTGAGCCTGACCGCGACGAACGCGGGCGGGAGCGACACGGAGTCGAAGACGGACTACATCACGGTGACCGCCACCCCCGCAACCATCGAGGTGACCCTCTCTCAATCGTCGGTCCCGCTCGGCGCGATGAGCGTCGGGACCCCCGGAACCGGCTCGATCGGGGTGACGGTCACCACCACCGGTGGCACCGCCTGGTCCGTCACCGCCTCGGCGTCCGGCGACGGGTACATGCGGACGGGCGGCACGCCGCTCGCAAACCCGATCGAGCTCGCGAACGGTGACGGTCCCTGGCACCCGTTGAACACCGGGTTCACCGGGTTCATGACCGGGGCGGCAGGCGTGGGACGGACCGATACCGCGAAGATCCGGCAGACGGTATCATCCGCAGACGCCCCCGGCGACTATGCGATCACCATCACCTTCACGGGGGCGGTCTCATGACGACGCTCTTCGCGCGGCAGTGGCTGGTTGCCGCCCTCGCCGTCGTCCTGCTCGCCGGCACGGTCTGCATCCCGGCCCTCGCCGGGAACTCGGTCAGCATCTCGGGGGTGATCCTCCCGGCGGCGGCGCCCGTTGCCCGGTTCAGCGCTGCGCCGCTCTCGGGCGCCGCGCCGCTCACGGTCGCGTTCGACGCATCGTCCTCCACGGGCACGATCACCAGCTACGCGTGGGACTTCGACAACGACGGTACGGTGGACGTCACCTCAGCATCTGCAACCGCAGGCCACACCTATACCACCGCCGGCTCCTATACCGTGAAACTCACGGTCACCGGGCCCGGCGGGAGCGACGAGGAGGTACAAACGGACTGCATCACCGTCTTCGCGGCGCCGGGCGTGCACCACGTCTACTGGGTGGCGAACAGACCGATGGACGTCGTGCCCGGCGGAGCGCTGGAGTTCCGTGTCACCGGTGCGTACTCTCAGGTCACCCTGGACAGGAAGACCTACCGGCTGAATGCAGGGGACACGGTCCGTCTCGTCACGGGGTCGGACACGACCGGGAAGATCTACGCGACATCGTCGACCATCAACAACTTCGCCTTCGACGACATGCACCTCTTCATCAACGGGGTCGACCGTGGGACGGGCACGATAAAGAAGATCTGGATCAACGGGTATGACTCGTTCTCCTCGACGCTCGCCCTCGACGTCCCGTCGATCTCCGCCTGGACGCATCTCGAGGTGGACGGCACGATCGTGATCGACGGGACCGACAGCTCACGGGTGCAGATCTTTGGTCTCCGGCCCTGGGCGGGGGTGATGAACCTGGACAACACCGGTTCGCAATCCACCTACTACGACGGCGGGGCGGACTCCTACCTGGTCACCCCGGTCGTCAGGCCCCCGGTTGCGGCCTTTTCCGGCTCCCCCCTCTCCGGCGGGGTCCCGCTTGCGGTGCAGTTCACCGACCAGTCGACGAACGGACCGACATCGTGGAGGTGGGAGTACCAAAAGGAGGGGACCGGCACCTGGACGCTGTTCTCGACCGCACAGCACCCGTCCTGGACCGTCACCTCGCCGGGGCAGTACAGCATCCGGCTCACCGCGACGAACGCCGCCGGGAGCGGGACCCTGACCCGTGACAGGTACATCACCGCCGGTCAGTGCGGTCCCCTCATCGCGTACTTCACCGGTGCACCGGCGAGCGGCAAAAAACCGCTCACCGTGCAGTTCAGCGACGGGAGTCTGGGTCCCATCGACACCTGGGCGTGGGACTTCCAGAACGACGGGACCGTCGACAGCCAGGACCAGGATCCCCGGTGGAGGTACACGGCGAAGGGGAAGTATTCCGTCAGGCTCCAGGTCTCGAACGCCTGCGCGACGAGCATCATGATCCGGTATTCGTACATCGACGTGAGATGAACGGCCCACCGACTCATCCGGTTCGGGGGGATCGGGGGGACGGAAGGCGGGCACGCCTTCCCGTCCCCTGCCGGACCAGGGGCACGGCGTATGGCCCGAAGAGACCGGTACCGTCGATACCGCCGGGATCACGGTCTCGGGACCGCCGGATGCACGTCCTCTCCCTTCTGATCGTCATCCTGGTCGCATCCACCGCCGCCAGCGCCGCCGCCCTCGGGGTGGAGGGGTCCCCGATCGAGGCGGTGATCGACCCGGGCACGACGGTGAACGCCTCCATCATCCTCGTCGCAGGGCCGTCCGAACCCGCGCAGGACTGTCTCGTCGAGGTGACCGGGCTCGCCCAGAGCCCGTTCGGAGCGCCGTACACCCCCCTGCCGGCAACCGGGGATACCGGTCCCCTGACCGCCCGGCCGTTCATCCGGGTCGACCGGACGTCCGTCCATCTCCATCCCGGTGAACAAAGAGAGGTCGTGGTCTCGGTCCTCGTCCCCCCCGATCACCGTGACGGTGGTCGGTACGCCGCCGTCAGGATCCGTCCGGGGACGGGTGCGACCGGACCCCCGTCGGGGAACGAGGGCGACCTTGTGGTCCCCGTGCTTCTCACGCTCAGGGGTGGCGCCACCACCGAGTCCGGGGTCATCTCCGGCCTCGAGGTGACCACGAACCGGACGGACGGGCAGACCGAGGTGGCGACGTACTTCACCTGCACGGGGAACCACCACATCACCGGTGCGACCAGCATCGTCTCCGTCCTCGATGCGGAGGGGAGGACGGTCCATTCCGCCCGGTCGAACCCCCACGAGGGACCGATCATCCCCTCCGGCGAGGTCCGGTTCCGCGTGACGATCCCCGGAGGCGTGGTACCGGGCCGCTACTCCATCACCGCCCGGGTGGAGGCGTCCGACGGGACGCTCCTCGCGGAACAGCACGAGTCCATCGGGGTCGGCGAGGGGGAACCGCCGGCGACATCCCCTGTGCCGGCGGGGCCGGTCCCCGGGGCCCGCGTGGCGGCGCTCGTGCTCGCGCTCGCCACCGGGAGCGCTTGTACGTTGCGGCAGAGGCATGGCGCCCGCTCATGCCCGGCGGAGATCCGGGGGTGAGGACAGATGGCCTCCCCGCCGGGTCCGTCAGTGTATGTAATCATATGTTGAATCTTTACACGTATTCATAAGAATCTTATACTATGTAACACAAATACCATCTCAAGCACCGTCGGTGAACGGTTCCGCCGGTGCCGGACGGTCACCGTCCGTCCGTCGAAGAAGGCACGGGAAAAAGGAGGGATGAAACGGCAGAGGAAGACGGGTGCAGTTCACATGCGCGTACAGGGTGACAGGAGATTGATGCACGTCCACCAACAGACCCCGCAAAGACCGGGGGCACCAGAATCGGCCGGCAGAGACCGGTCACATTGAGACTCTTTTTTCTCCTGCGGGTCCATAGATCGGATCCGCAGGACCGTATTTTTCGCCGTGGTCCGCCGCCACTGACCCGCGCGGCACCGGGCGGTCCGATCCCATATAACCGGAACCGGCACCGTGCGCGCACCACGTGCCGGCAGGGAGAGGCGCACCGTCGTGGAACGGGGCACGCCCGGGGATATGCCCGGTTTGATACGGGCCCCCGGGAAAATCATACGAATCTTGGGACTAATTCGAATATGTAGCTCTCTTTTTTATTTTTGGCAATGTTAGTCATAATCAGGAAACAATGATGGATATCGACACGCCCGGAGAGGCGGGAGCGGGCCGTCCGACGCGGGTATCCGCCGTCCTCTGGGCGAACGAACTCCCGCTGCTCTCCCGGGTCTCCTCCGAGTCCGGCGTCGTCCTGGAGGGTTGGTTCCCCCACGATCTCCTGGACGCAGATCGGCTCGCTGCGTGCCTCGCCTCCTTCCGGCGCGCCGACGTGATCCTGCTGCATCCCTCGACCGGGGGGGGATGGGACGAGGTCCGCGCGGCCCTCCCCCCGGGTATCCCGGTCGTCATCTTTGGCACCGACCCCGCCCATCTCGCCACCGCCACCGTCCCCCCTGCCGTGAACGCACGGGCGAACGCGTACATCACGTACGGCGGACCCGACAACTACAAGGAACTCCTCCGGTACCTGGAGTCCGCCGTCCTCGGGAGGGGCGGGGATGCCCGCCCGCCCGCCCCCACGCCCTGGGAGGCGTGCTACCATCCCGACGCGGACCGGACCTTCTCTTCGACCGGTGACTACCTCGCGTGGCGCCCGCGTCGCCACGACCAGGCGATCGGCCTGCTCTTCTACCGGACCTACTGGTCGAGCCGGAACCTCGACCTGGTCGACGCCCTGGTCCGGGCGTTCGAGGAGCGGTTCGACGTGATCCCCGTCTTCTCCACCGGCACCGGGGACGCCTCGACCGGGGCGAAGCCCGGGGACCGGGTGATCGAGGAGTTCCTTGCGGGCCGGGTCGACGGGCTCGTCGACCTGCAGGCGGTCACCCTCGGTGACGGGCCCGATGACATCGTGACCGTGCTGCGGCATCTCGGGATCCCGGTCTTCCATCCCCTCATCCTCTACAACCGGACGGAGGAGGACTGGATCGCGTCGATGGACGGCATGACCGCCGGCGAGATCGCGTGGGGTGTGATCATGCCCGAGTTCCAGGGGATGATCGAGATGCTGCCCGTCGGCGCCCTCGGGGAGGGCGGCAGGCAGGTCCCGATCGCCGGACGGGTCTTTCGGTTCGTCGCGCGCGTCGCCCGGTGGCTCGCCCTGGCACGGATCCCCCCGTCCGAGAAACGGGTCGCCTTCGTGCTGAACAACGGCCCGTGCGCCGGGCTCGAGGCGACCATCGGGACCGCCGCCCACCTGGACGCGCTCGAGAGCCTCGCCCTCCTCCTCTCCGACCTCCGCGACCAGGGGTACCGGGTCGAGGTACCCGACAGCGGGGAGGCGCTGATCCGGGAGATCACCGGGCGGCGTGCGCACTCGGAGTTCCGCTGGACCACGGTCGAAGAGATCGTCCGTTCGGGTGGGGCCCTCGCCGAGCTCGACCCGGGCGAGTATGCCCGCTGGTTCGGCGAGCTCCCCCGTGAGGCCCGCGAGCAGGTGGTCCGGGCATGGGGCGAACCGCCGGGCGTCCCGCAGGACGGCGTCCCCGTGCCGATGCTCCACAACGGCAGGATGGTGATCACCGGGCTCTCCCTCGGGAACGCGGTCGTCTGCACCCAGCCGAAGCGGGGGTGTGCCGGTTCCCGGTGCGACGGTACGGCCTGCCGGATCCTGCACGACCCGACCCTTCCCCCTTCTCACCACTACCTCGCCACCTACTGGTACCTCGACCGCGTCTTCGGTGCCGACGTGATCGTCCACGTCGGGACCCACGGGAGCCTTGAGTTCCTGCCGGGCAAGGGGATCGCCCTGTCGGACCGGGACTTTCCCGACGCGGTGGTGGGAACCGTGCCGTTCCTCTACCTCTACAACTCCGACAACCCGGCAGAGGGGACCGTCGCGAAGCGCCGGGCCTGCGCGACCCTCGTCGACCATCTCCAGACCTCGATGGTCGCGGGCGGGCTCTACGGCGACCTCCAGCTCCTGAACGAACGGATCGGGGAGTACCTCCGGCTGAAGGAGGTCGAGCCGGCCCGGGCCCACGCGGCAGGGCACCTGGTCGGCGAACTCCTGGAGAAGACGGGGCTCGGCGAGGAGATCCGCCGGGAGCCCGCGTTCCGCGACGCGGACCTCGATGGACTGATCCCCGAGGTGCAGGCCCGTCTCGCCCGCCTCTCGGCGACCTGGGTCCCCGACGGGATGCACGTCTTCGGGACGATCCCGGACGGGGAGCGTGAGGCGGCGCTGATCACCGCCGTGCTCCGCTACGACGGCCGGCTCCGCCGGGTCCTGCTCGCGATGATGGGTCTCGAACCGACCGTCTCCGACGCGGAGGTCGCCCTGATCGAACTACTCGACCGGATGGGCGTCTCCTTCGTCCGCGGGGTGCTCGACGGGCGGACTCCGGCGGAGGCGGGCGCCCTCGCCCTCGGGGACCGGCTCGTCGTCCCGGAGCCCCCGGGCACCGACGACGTCCTCGGACAGATCCGCGACATCGCCCGCCGGCTCGAGGCCTCGGACGAGGTCGGCGCCCTGCTCGCCGCGATGGACGGGGGCTACGTCGAGCCGGGCCCTGCCGGCCTGGTGACGCGCGGCAGGCCCGACATCCTGCCGAGCGGCCGGAACTTCTACCCGGTCGACCCGCGCCTCATCCCGTCCGAGTCCGCCTGGCGCGTCGGACGGAGACTGGCGGACCTCCTGCTCGAGCGCCACCGGGGGGAGCACGGCACCTACCCCGAGAACGTCGCGGTCTACTGGCAGGCCTCGGACGTGATGTGGTCGGACGGGGAGCAGCTTTCCCAGCTCCTCCACCTGATCGGTGTGGAACCGGTCTGGAGGGAGGGGCGGTTCGACCGGGTCGAGGTCGTCCCCCTCGCCCGTCTCGGCCGTCCGCGGATCGACATCACCGTCCGCGTGAGCGGGATCCTCCGCGACGCCTTCCCGGGGTGCATCGACCTGCTCGACGACGCCGTCAGGCGGGTCGCCGCGCTCGACGAGCCGGTCGAGATGAACTACCTTCGCCGCCACACCCCCGGGGAGAGCCCCCGCCCCCGGATCTTCGGAAGCCAGCCCGGCACCTACGGGATGGGCGTGAACCTCGCGATCTACGCCTCCGCCTGGAACGACACAAAGGACCTGGCCGATCTCTTCGTCGCCTGGAACGGCTACGCCTACGGCCGTAACCTGCCGGGGCGCGAGGCACAAGCCGCCCTCGTCGAGCAGCTCCGGACGGTCCAGGCGACGTTCAACAAGACCTCGAGCGATGAGTACGACCTGCTCGGGTGCTGCTGCTACTTCGGCGCGCACGGCGGGATCACGGCGGCGGCCCGCACCTTCGGCGGTCACGGCGTCGTTGCCTACTTCGGTGACACGCGGGACCCGGACCGTGTCGAGGTGCGGGGGCTCGCCGAGGAGATCGGCCGGGTCGCCCGCTCCCGCCTCCTGAACCCCCGGTGGATCGCGGGCCAGGAGGCCCACGGGTACGCCGGGGCGGCAGAGATCGCAAAAAGGATCGGCCGGGTCTACGGCTGGGAGGCGACGACGGGCGAGGTCGGCGACGCCCTCTTCAACGGGATCGCCGAGACCTTCCTCCTGGACGGGACCCGGCGGGAGTTCTTCCGGGAGAAGAACCCCTGGGCCCTCGAGGAGGTCGGTCGCCGGCTCCTCGAGGCGCAGGAACGGGGCCTCTGGAACCCCCCGCCCGAGCTGCTCGAGGAGGTCCGGGAGGCGTACCTCGAGGTGGAGGGCTGGCTTGAGGGGCGGATCGACGGCACGGCGGGGGAGCGGCAGGGCGGGACGATCGGTCCCCCGCCGGACGAGCTCCTCGCGCGGTGGCGGGACGTGGTCGAAAGGACGGGGTACCGACCGCACGGGGAGGGATCCCGATGAGCGAACGCCACCCCCGGCTCCTGCTCCCGTTCACGGCGATCGTCGGGCAGGAGCAGATGAAGCTCGCCCTCGTGCTGAACGCGATCAACCCCCGGATCGGCGGGGTCCTGATCCGGGGCGAGAAGGGGACGGCGAAGTCCTCCGCCGTGCGGGCACTCGCGGAGGTCCTCCCCGCGCAGGAGGTCCACGTCGGCTGCCCCTATTCGTGCGACCCCCGCCGGCCGGACGAGTGGTGCGAGCGGTGCCGGACGGCGATCCCGCCGCCGGAGGCCCAGCGGCGCCCGGTCCGCGTGGTGACCCTGCCGATCGGTGCGACAGAGGACCGCCTGGTCGGCTCGATCGACCTGGAACGGGCGATCGCGGGCGGGATCAGGGCGTTCGAACCGGGCCTCCTGGCGGAGGCCCACCGGGGCGTTCTCTTCATCGACGAGGTGAACCTGCTCGACGACCACCTGGTGGACGTCCTCCTCGACGCGGCGGCGATGGGTGTCAACACCGTGGAACGCGAGGGGATCTCGATCTCGCACCCGTCGCAGTTCATCCTGATCGGGACGATGAACCCGGAGGAGGGGGAGCTTCGTCCGCAGCTCCTCGACCGGTTCGGTCTCCAGGTGACCGTCGAGGCGCTCGCCGAACCGGAGGCGCGGATGGCGGTCGTCCGGGCGGCGGAGGCCTTCGACGCGGACCCGGAGCGGTTCCGGCGCGCCTGGGCGGGGCGGCAGAGGGAGCTCGAACGGCGGATCCGGCGGGCCCGCCGCCTGCTGCCCCGGACCCGGATCGGCGACGACCTGCTCCGGCGCGTGGCAGAGGCCTGCATCGCCCTGGAGATCCGGTCTCACCGGGCCGAGATCACGGTCGTCAGGACGGCGCGGGCGATCGCCGCCCTCTCCGGGCGGCGGGACGTGACCGCGGCGGACATCCGGGAGGCGATGGCCCTCGCCCTCCCCCACCGGATGCGGCGCCGGCCGTTCGAAGAGCCCCGGATCGACCCCGAACGACTCGAGGAACTCGTCCCGGAGACCGGCGAGGACGACGGTCCGCCCCCCTCCGGGGGGACGAAGCCCCCCGATCCCCCCGCCGAGGGCGGGGACGGGTCGTCCGGTCAACCGGCTCCTCCCCGCGAGTCCGGTGTCGTCGTCCTGCCCGTCGGGCCGCCTGAGGCGCCCCCGCGGGTGGAACCGGAGCGGCGGCGCCCCCCCCGGACCCGGTACCGGGGGGCCGGGGGACGGCGCAGTCTCCCCCCCGTCCCCTCCGGACGGGGACGGGAGCACGGCAACCGCCCCGGGGGGAGCTGGAACGACCTGTCGCTCCTCCCGACCCTCCGTGCCGCCGCGCCCCACCAGCGGGCACGGACCGGCGGCACGCTCCCCCTGGTCGTGACGGACGATGACCTCTGGACGTCCCGGCGGCTCGCCCGCCCCCGTGCCGCGATACTCTTCGTGGTCGACGCGAGCGGGTCCATGGGGGTCCAGCAGCGGATGAGCGCGGCGAAGGGGGCGGTCGTCGCCCTCCTCCTCGAGGCGTACCGCCACCGTGACCGGGTCGGGCTCGTCGCGTTCAGGGGCGCGACGGCCGACCTGGTACTGCCGCTCACCGGGAGCGTGGACCTGGCCCAGCAGCGGATCGCCTCCGTCCCCACGGGCGGGACGAGCCCGCTGGCGGCGGGACTGGAGGCGGGACTGCGGGCCCTCGAACGGGAGCGGCGGCGGGCGCCGGCCCTCGTCCCGGTGATGGTCCTCGTCTCGGACGGGCGGGCGAACGTCGGGAACGGCCGGATCCGGGACGAGCTCGTGGACCTGGCCGGCCGGATCGGCGACGCGGGGATCCACCTGGTGGTGGTGGACACGAGTCCCGCGGGGGCGATCTCCTCCCTCGGTTTCTGCCCCGCGATCGCGGAGGCGGCGGGGGGGCGGTACTGCCGGATCGAACGGCCGGACGCCGCCGCGCTCGGCTCGGTGACCCTGCCGGCCCTCGTCCCGTAGCTATAACCGCCTGCGGCCCGGGGGGATGCCGTCCCCCGACCATTACGGGGAGAACGGGGACAAAGCCACGGAATCCCTGGATCGTCTCACCGGAGGGCGCTCATTCTTTCGTTCGCCGGCAGGGCACGCGGGTGCGGGACGGACGGCCGGCGGTGGGCGTCGGGTCCGGTGACGGCCCGGACCGGTGGGTCCGGCCGGGTCGAAAAAAAAGGGGAGGGGGTTCAGGCTTTGGGCGCCGCGGGGGGCTTGGACTGGGTGATCATCATGTCGTCGACCCGGATCAGGAGGATCGCGGTCTCGGCGGCCGACTGGATCGCCTGCCGCTTGACCCGGGCCGGCTCGATCACCCCGGCGTCGAGCATGTCGACGACCTCGCCCGAGAAGACGTTCAGGCCCATGTACCGGCCTCCCTTCGCGTGGGCGGTCCGCAGGTCGACGAGCTTGTCCAGCGGGTTGAAGCCGGAGTTCTCGGCGAGGGTGAGGGGGATCGCCTCGAAGGCCTCCGCGAACGCGTCGATCGCGAGCTGCACCCGCCCGCCGACCGAGGCGGCATACTCCCGGAGCCGGAGCGAGAGCTCGACCTCGACCGCACCGCCACCGACCACGTAGGTCCCGTCCTCCATCGCGTCCGCGACCACCGACGTGCCGTCCACGACCGCCCGCTCGAGCTCGTCGAGCAGGTAGTCGGTCGACCCGCGGAGCAGGACCGTGATCGCCTTCGGATTGTCGCACCCCGAGAAGGTGACGAGCTCGGCGTCGTCCGCCTCCTGGACGAGGGCCGCGTTCCCGAGGTCATCGGGCGTCAGGTCCGAGACCTTGTTGACGATCTTCGCGGAGAGCGCACGGGCGGCGTACTTCATGTCCTTCTCGTTCACGTCCTGGATCGCCATCACTCCGGCCTTCGCCAGGTAGTACTGGACCGGGTCCGAGATCCCCTTCTGGCAGAGGAGGACGTTCGCCCCCGATGCGACGACCCTGTCCGCGAGCTGCCTGAGTGCCTCCCGCTCCTGGGTGCCGAACGCGCTCAGCTGGTCGGCGGTGTTGATCCTGATCTTCGCCTTCACCTGGGTCTTCGTGATCTCCAGGGGCTGGGCGACGAGGGCGACCTTCGCATTCGCGATCTTCTTCGGCATTGCATCGGACGCGCGCTTCTTGTCGATCACGCACCCCCTGATCAGGGCCGCATCGTCGATCGAGTCACCCTTCTGCTTCTTGATCATGATGTCGTCGCGGTCGACGACGATCTCACCGTTCTTCTTCTCGGCGACGGTCATCACCGCGTCGACGACGATCCCGTTCAGCTTCTCCTTGACCTGCTCGATCGACTTGCCGGTCATGGAGGTGTCGGCGAGCCTGATCAGCGTCTCCCGGTCCGCCGGGTCGACCCGGATCGAGTTCTCCTCCACGATCTCGAGCGCCCTGTTCATGCCCATCGTGTAGCCGTTCGCGATCACGGTCGGGTGGACCATCTTGGCGAGCAGCTGTTCGGCCTGCTCCATCAGCGTGCCGACCAGGATGCAGGCGGTCGTCGTCCCGTCGCCGACCTCGTCGTCCTGCGTCTCCGCGACCTCGATCACCATCTTGGCGCCGGGGTGCTGCACCGCCATCTCGTGCAGGATCGTGGCGCCGTCGTTCGTGATCACGACGTCGCCGGTCGACGAGACCAGCATCTTGTCCATGCCGCGGGGACCGAGCGTGGTCCGGACGGCGGCGGCGATCGCCTTGGCGGCTGCGATGTTCGAACGCTGGGCCTCCTGCCCGCGGGTCCGCTCGACACTGTCCTTGAGAATGATGATCGGCTGTCCTGAAAGCACGGTATAACCTCCCTGTCGGGTAAGAGTGCTAAAAATGTGATTTGTTGTTCTATATATTCCTTCCTGTCATTCAGTCGATCCGGGAGACGCGGAAGACCGGGTAGACGGGGACCCCGTCGACCTCCCGGATGCCGCGCTTGTCGAAGAGCACCCAGATCGCGACCGGTGTCGCCTTGTGCCGGCGCAGGTAGTCCACCACCTCGTGCATCGTCCGGCCGCTCGTGATCACATCGTCGACGATGATGCACCGCTCGCCGGTGATCGCGGAGAAGTTCCCGGAGATCGAGCCGGTCGGCCTCTCCGCCGACGAGTGCTTCGCCGGGTGGTAGATCGCGAGCCTCTGCCGCTCCGCCTGGGCGATCAGGGTCGCGAGCGGCACCCCGGAGATCGCGATCCCGACGATGGTTGCGTTCTCCAGTGCCGGCGGGCCCGCCCTCTCCCCCGTTCTCGGGGGTTCCGCGCAGTGGTAGCGGTGGAGCATCAGGCGTGCAACATCGTCGAGCAGGAGGGCGCTGGAGGAGACGGCGGTCCAGTCGATATGGACGTCCTTCGGGGCCGCCTCCCCCTTCTTCTGGGTGAGGAGCCAGGTCACCGTCTCCATCGAGAGCGAGAGCTCGTCCGCGATCTGCCCGGGTGAGTGCCCCTCGGAGAGCAGGAGGCGGGCCTTCGCGATCAGCTCGTCGAGCGAGGTCATGGAAAGAGGGTCCGTCACAGACTATTTATGTATTGTCCGGTCCCGCGGACCCGTCCCGCCCGTTCGCCTCCGGAGCGGCCCGACCTCTGCCCCGCAGACCGGGCACTCTCCCGGCCCGTCACCGAACCGCCCGCACCCGCTGCACCGGTACCCCCGCCGGCGCGGTGCGGCGGCCCGCTGGGCGATCGGACGGCAGGGCACCCCGAGCCGTTCCGCCGCGTTCTGGAGCGCGAAGTCGTCGGTGGCGAGCGCCGCTCCCTGCTCGTGCGCGAGGGCGAGCGCCTCCCGGTCCGCCGGGCTGAGCCGGTCCGTCTCCCCGGCGGCGACGACCGCCGCCGTGACCGCCGCCAGCGCGGCGGGGGTGGGCGCGAGCACGAGCAGCCCCCGTTCGAGGGCGAGCTCGAGCCGGCAGCGGGCGGCCGCATCCCGCACCTCCTCCACCACGGCAGGCGGGACCAGGAGCCGTTCGGCCGGGGCCGGTCCGGCAAGCAGCCTCTCCCCCCCGGCGAAGAAGGCCGATGCGTCCAGGACCAGGCAGGTACCCGGGGCCCGCATCACCGGAGTGCGTCGGCCAGCCGGTCCGCGGCCGTGATGCAGGAGTTCGCCCGTTCGATCGTGTCCGAGCAGACCACCTCCGCCACCCCGGCGGCGGCGAGGTGGAGGAGCGCCCCGCCGGCGAAGACCCCGTGGACGCAGGCGGCCCGGACGGCGGTCGCCCCCTGGTCGAGCAGCATCCGGGCCGCCGTCGCGAGCGTCCCCCCGGTCGAGATGATGTCGTCCACGATGATCACCTCGCGCCCCTCCGCCGGGAGCGACTTCGGCCGGATCTCGACGGATTCGCCCGAGATCCGCTTCTTGTCCAGGTAGTCGTGGTCGAACCCCCCGACTCGTGCCACCTCCTCAGCAAAGCGTGCCGCCCCGTCGTCCGGGGAGAGGACCAGCGGGTCGTTCCCCTCGTGCCCCGCCACCCAGGCCCCGACCTGGGGTGCGATCGAGACGTGCTCTGCCGGGACGCGGAAGTGTGCGAGCACCGACGGGTCGTGCAGGTTCACGGCGATCACCCGGTCGACGCCGGTCGAGACCGCCCGCGCGATCGCCCGGGCCGAGAGCGGCTCCCCGGGACGGAACCGCCGGTCCTGACGCGCGTAGGCCATGTAGGGCAGGACCAGGGTGTTCGCCGACTCGTCGCAGGCGTCGATCAGGAGGAGGAGCTCCACGAGCGCGTCCGCACCGGTGACGGCCCCCACGATCACGGTCTCGTCGTCGGTCCCGTCCCGGACGAGGGCCGTCTCCCCGTCGGGGAACCGTGAATACCGGACGTCGATCGTCTCGACGCCGAGCCGGCCCGCAAGCCGTGCGCCGAGGACCTGCGAGGCCTGCGTGCATATGAGCTTCATCGTGTACCACGTCCCTGAGCTGAAAGTACTTAAACGATCGGCCCGAAAAAATATAAATCAACACGGGGTCGTGAGGTCACCATCAGAATGGATTCTTCAATCGAACCGGTCTCCACGCAGGACGATATGATGTTCGACGACATCACCGTGGACACGTCCTCGGAGATCGAGGTCCCCCCGCGGCTCGTCGACCAGGTGATCGGCCAGGAGCACGCGGTCGAGGTGATCAGGAAGGCCGCGATCCAGCGGCGGCACGTCATGATGATCGGCAGCCCGGGCACGGGCAAGTCGATGCTCGCGAAGGCGATGTCCGAGCTCCTCCCGAAGGAGGAGATCCAGGACATCATGGTCTACCCGAACGGGGAGGACCCCAACAACCCGATCATCCGGACGGTCCCCGCGGGCCGGGCCAAGCAGATCGTCGCCGCCCACAAGGCGGAGGCGAGAAAGAAGGCCCAGTTCCGGAACACCCTCCTGATGCTCCTCCTCGTCGGGATCATCGGCTACTCGTTCATCACGTTCCAGTGGCTGATGGGGATCATCGCCGCCGCCTTCGTCTTCATGGCCCTCCGCTACTCGCAGCCGAAGGAGGAGGCGCTCGTCCCGAAGCTGCTCGTCAGCCACGACCCGTCGGCCCCCGCCCCGTTCGTGGACGCCACGGGTGCGCAGGCGGGCTCGCTGCTCGGCGATGTCCGGCACGACCCGTTCCAGTCCGGTGGCCTGGAGACACCCGCCCACGACCGGGTCGAGTCGGGGGCGATCCACCGGGCGCACGGCGGGGTCCTCTTCATCGACGAGATCAACACCATGAGCATGCACTCGCAGCAGAACCTGCTCACGGCGCTCCAGGAGGGCGAGTTCCCGATCACCGGCCAGTCGGAGCGGTCCTCAGGCGCGATGGTCCGGACCGAGCCCGTGCCCTGCCGGTTCGTGATGGTCGCGGCGGGCAACCTGGACGCGATGCAGGGGATGCACCCCGCGCTCCGGTCGCGGATCCGGGGGTACGGCTACGAGGTCTACATGCGCGAGACGATGGAGGACACGCCCGAGAACCGGCAGAAGTTCGTCCGGTTCATCGCGCAGGAGGTCAGGAACGACGGCAAGATCCCGCACTTCGACGCCTCCGCGATCCGCGAGGTGATCCGGGAGGCCCGTCGCCGGTCGATGCGGAAGGGCCACCTGACCCTGAAACTCCGGGACATGGGCGGCCTGATCCGCGTCGCCGGCGACCTCGCCCGCCAGGAGGGGGCGGAGCTGACGACGGCGGCGCACGTGATCGCCGCGAAGGAGACCGCGCGGTCGGTCGAGGAGCAGATCTCGGACGACTACATCCGGCGCATGCGGGACTACGACCTCTCGGTCGTGCAGGGGACCGCCGTAGGGCGGGTGAACGGCCTCGCCGTCGTCGGCTCGGACTCCGGGTCCGTCCTGCCGATCATGGCGGAGGTGACCCCGGCGCAGTCCGCGTCGGGCGGGACCGTGATCGCGACCGGCCTGTTAAAGGAGATCGCGCAGGAGTCGATCAAGAACGTCTCGGCGATCATCAAGAAGTTCACCGGGACGGACATCAAGAACGTCGACATCCACGTCCAGTTCATCGGCACCTACCAGGGCGTCGAGGGCGACTCGGCCTCGATCTCGGTCGCGACCGCCGTCATCTCGGCGATCGAGGGGATCCCGGTCCGCCAGGACGTCGCGATGACCGGCTCGCTCTCGGTCCGCGGCGACGTCCTCCCGGTCGGCGGTGTCACCTACAAGATCGAGGCGGCGGCGAAGGCCGGCATCCGGACGGTCCTGATCCCGTCCTCCAACAAGGACGACGTGATGATCGAGGAGCGCTACCGCGCCGGGGTCCGCATCGTCCCCGTCTCGCAGATCGACGAGGTGCTCCGGTACGCCCTGGTCCCGCGTGACGAGGCGGGCTTCCTCTCGAAGGTGAAGAAGATCGCCGAGCAGTCGGCCGCCACCCTCCACCCGGGGCCGGCCACCCCGACCCTGGCCTGACGATGGTGCGATACTGGGATCTCCGGCACGTGGCCGGTGAGACGACGACCATCGACATCGACAACGGGGTGATCGAGTCGGCCTCCACCTCCTTCTTCGACCGTGCGGTCATCCGTGTCCTGGGCCCGTCGGGCTGGGGGGTCGTCTCGGTGGACAACTACCGGGCGCTCGACCTCGACCGCTTCATCGCCGAGGCACTCGCCCTGGCGGGCCTGACCGGCGAACCGGTCGAGCTCGCCGATGCCCCGCACCGGGTCCTCCCCGTGCCCGTTCCGTCGGACGACCCCCGCCAGTACGAGCTGGAGGAGAAGACCCGGCTGCTCGCCGGGATCGAGGCGGCGGCGAGGGGAGAGTCCGTCCGGAACACCCGGGCGGTCTACTCCGAGCGGTACGAGACGGTCCGGTTCGCCTCCTCCGAGGGGGTCGAGTACGCGTACGAGCTCGGCCGGTCGGGCTTCAACGTGATGGCCGTGGCCGAAGGGGACGGCGTCGTCCAGATGGGATACGAGCGGCTGCACGCCGTGAACGGCTTTCCCCTCCGCACCGGGGTCCCCTGCGGGGAGAAGGCCCGCGAGACGGCGGTCGCCCTCCTCGGCGCGAAGGCCGCGAAGGGCGGGCGGATGCGCGTCGTCCTCGACCCCGAGCTCGCGGGCGTCTTCGCCCACGAGGCGGTCGGGCACGCCGCCGAGGGGGACCTGGTCCGCGAGGGGAACTCCGTCCTCGCCGGTCGGATCGGCGAGCGGATCGGCGTCGCCGGTCTCACCATCGTCGACGACCCCTCGCTCCCCGGCTTCGGCTTCGACCCGGTCGACGCCGAGGGCGTCGCGACGGTCCGGACCGAGGTGGTGCGCGACGGGGTGATCAACGCATTATTACACACCCGCGAGACCCTCGCCGCGGTCGGCAACGGGCTGGCGGGGCACGCACGGGGGATGCCGGGGGAGGTCCCGCTCGTCCGGATGTCGAACACCTTCGTCGAGAACGGGGACTCGTCGCTGGACGAGTGCCTCGCCGAGTGCCGGGACGGTATCCTGCTGATCGGGTCCCGGGGGGGGCAGGTGGACCCCGGACGGGGGGTGTTCCAGTTCAACGCGGAGTACGGGTACCTGGTCGAGGGCGGGGAGCCCGGCGGCATGGTCCGCGACGTCTCGCTCTCGGGCGAGATCCTGGGGACCCTCCACGAGATCGCCCTGATCGCGGACGACCGGCGGATGCACCAGGGGTACTGCGGCAAGGGCGGGCAGTCCGTCCCCGTCGGGGACGGGGCGCCGCACCTCCTCCTCGAGAACGCGGTGGTGGGTGGCAGTGGACGAGATTGACGCGATCCTGAGGGCGGCATCGGGCCGGGCGGAGGAGGCGGAGGTCTTCTTTTCGACCAGCGAGTCGATCGGCGCCGAGCTCTCGCGGGACCGGGTCCGGGTCGGCCAGGCCGGTCACGCGATGGGCCTCGGGATCCGGGTCTTCGCGCAGGGCCGGGTCGGGGCCTCCTCCACCAACGACCCCGGGCGGTGGGAGGCCTGCCTGGACGCGGCGCTCGCCGCGATGCGGCTCGCCGACCCCCAACCGTGGGAGGGGCTGCCGATGCCCGTCGCGCTCCCCGGGACCCCCCTCGCCCTCGATCCCTCCCTCTCCCCCGCGCCCGCCACGGTCGCCGGCCTCCTCGCCTCGATGCAGGAGGGGGCCGCCTCCCACCCGGAGGCGGTCGTGACGGCCGGTTCGGCAGGCCTCTCGCGGTCGCACGTGGTGGTCGCGAACACCCATGGCCTGCGGTACGAGGAGACCGAGACGCACGCCTCCTGCTCGATCGAGGCGATCGCCGGCACCTCGACCGGGTACGAGTTCGCCTCGAGCCACGCGCTCGACCTCGACCCCCGGTGGGTCGGGGAACAGGCCGCCTTCTTCGCCGCCTTCGGGGCGGGGGGCGAGCCCCTCCCCTCGGGCACCCACGACCTGGTCCTCTCGCCGCTCGCCCTCGCCTCGCTGTTCGAGGCGGTCCTCCTCCCCGCGCTCGTCGGGCGGAACGTCCACGCGGGCCGCTCCCGCCTCGCGGGCCGGATCGGGGAGCGGGTCGCGGACGCGCGCCTCTCCCTCTTCGACGACCCGCACCGGCCGATGGGCCCCGGGGCGACCTGGTTCGACGCCGAGGGGGTCCCCACCCGGCGGCTCGACCTGATCCGGGACGGGGTGCTCGAGGGCTTCGCCTACGACCTCCGGACCGCCTACCGCTACGGGGCCGCGTCCACCGGTTCCGCCGTCCGGGGCGGGTACGGCGGCGCACCCTCGATCGGCTTCCACACCCTCGTGCTCGAGGGACCGGTCTCCGAGGTGATGGCAAAACCGGCAGTCTATGTCCGGTCGATCGTCGGGGCGCACACGGCGAATCCGATCTCGGGCGACTTCTCGGTCGAGGTCTCCAACCCCTGCATGGTCGAGGGGGGCGCCTTCGTGGCACCCGTCCGGACCGCGATGTGGGGCGGCAACGTCTTCGACCTCCTCGATGCGATCGAGGGTGTCTCGGCAGAGACGCGGGTGGTGGGCGAGATGGTCCTCCCCGCCCTCCGCGTCTCCGGCCAGCACCTGGTGGGGTGAGGTTATGCTCGCGGTCGTCTTCACGATCCTGGCGGCCTTCGCGGTCGCTGCCGTCCTCTACTTCGTCCTGAAGCGTTCGACCACGCTCCTGCTCAACTCGGTGGTCGGGGTGATCATCCTCTTCGGCCTCGACTGGCTGCACCTCCTCTCCTCCCCCGGGATCCCGATCACGCTCGGTGCGGTCCTCGTCTGCGCCTTCGGCGGGCTGCCCGGGGTGATCGCCCTCGTCGCCCTCCACTTCCTCGGGCTCCACGTATAAGGGACGGGCCCCTCTCCCCCGCCGGCGGACCGGTCGGATCGACTATATCCCCGTACGCCGACGTGAAGGTATGATCGGAGAGATCGTCGGACTCGTCCTGGCCATCGTTGCGGCCGTCCTGCTCTACAAACTGGTCAGGGGCCTTGCCGGGCTTCTGGTGAACGCGGTCGCCGGTATCGTCGTCCTCTGGCTCCTCGACCTCTTCCTCTCCCCGCCGGTCGCGATCAACCTCTGGTCGGTCCTGATCGCGGCGATCGGGGGACTGCCGGGGGTGCTGATCGTGATCGTGCTCCACTTCCTCGGGCTCGCGTTCTGATCCCCCAGCCGCTCGTCCCGTTCCGGTCGGGCGGTCGCACAGCGCCGGGGGGCCGGGACCGACCGGTCCTGGCGTGCACAGGTTTTTTTCTGCAAACATCCACCTTCAGCCATGCGTCCTCCCCGAACCGCGGTCGAATGGGGCGTGCTCGCCCTCTTCGTCGTCGGCAGCCTGTCCGCAGGCCTCCTCGGATCGATCGCCACGACGCCCAGCATCCCCACCTGGTATGCCGGGCTCGTCCGGCCCCCCCTGAACCCCCCGAACTGGGTCTTCGCCCCCGTCTGGACCACGCTCTACGTCCTGATGGGTGCTGCCGGCTTCCTCGTCTGGCAGCGGCGCGACCACCCGGCGGCCCGGACGGGCCTTTTCCTCTTCGGGGTGCAGCTCGCCCTGAACATCGCCTGGTCCTGGGTCTTCTTCGCCCTCCATGCCCTCGGGCTCGCCGTCGCGGTGGTCGTCGCGCTCTGGCTCTCGATCCTCGCCACGATCGAACGGTTCTACCGCGTCGAGCCGCTCGCAGCGTACCTGCTCGTCCCGTACATCGCCTGGACGAGCTTCGCGACGTACCTGACCGCCGCCTACTGGTACCTCAACCCCGCCTGGCGCTGAGGAGCCCGGAGACCGGGCCTCCCCCTTAAAAGAGGTTCGCCTGGCTGTAGACCTGGACCCGGTCGCCCGTGATCTCGTACGGCTTGATCTCCCGCGAGTGGGCGGAGGACCGCATCTTGACCACCTCCAGGACGAGGCGGACGCGGGTCAGTTCGTCCGACCGGATGTACCGGAGCAGGATCACCGTATCGACCAGGTACTCGATCAGGTTGTGCCGGCTCGAGTACGGGTTGTCCCGGTCCGTCTCGGAGGTCATCAGCATCGTGCACCGCTGGTCGCGGAGCATCTCCACGAACCGGAACATCTCGTACCGCCGGGCGGAGTCCGACTCGAAGAGGTCCTCGAAGAGCGAGATCGGGTCGAAGACGATCCGGGTCGCCGTGAACTTCCGGATCAGGGACGGCAGCTCGTTCCGGATGCTGTTGATCGAGAGGTTGAAGTTGGTCGGATCGAGCTTCAGGACGAAGAACGAGGTGTTGCGGTACGGCTCCACGTCCCAGTCCTTCTCGATCATGTACCGGACGATCGACTCCTCTGACTCCTCGAGGGAGATGTAGATCACGTTCTCGCCCCGGGTGAGCCCCTCCCAGATGAAGTGGAGCGCGAAGGTGGTCTTGCCCGTGCCGTAGGTCCCCACGATCGCCGCGATCGTCCCCCGGATCAGCCCGCCCGAGAGCATCTCGTCCAGCCCGTCGATCCCCATCCGGACCCGTTCGACCTCTGTGTGCGGCATCTCTCTCCTAGATGATCAGACGGATATTGTTCACCTCGAACCCGAGGGCGGGTGAGATCCTGATCGAGAACTTCACCAGGTCGTTCTCCTCCAGGTGGGTCATCACCCCGCGGAACTTCTCGAAGAACATCACCCGCTGCCGCCGTGCCGCGATCGACTCCTCCCAGCGGAAGAGGATCACCGAGTCGGCGATGTCCGCGATCTCCTGGATCCTCGCCCGGTCGATGATCCCCTGCGTCAGGAGCAGGTAGATCGTCGAGTTCCAGCGCTTCGTCACCCGCTGGAGCCCCCGGAGGTACGCGGCGAGCTCCTTCCACTCCGCCGGATCGGAGTACGAGACGGCGAGATCGGTCAGGGAGTCCAGGATGATCAGGGAGCGCTCCGGCACCGTCTCGAGCACCGCCGAGAGCTGCACCAGGGTCGACTTGTGCTCCGAGCGCCGTTTCAACCGCATGATCAGGTCCTCCGAGGTGTACCACTCCCCGGGCACCGACGAGGTGTCGAAGTACTGCTCGGAGAGGTCGCTGAACTGGACGTACTCCGCGTCGAGCTCCTGTGCGAGCGTGGAGTCGAACGAGAGCGCCACCTCCCGCCGGACGTCCTCCTTCATCTTCGTGAAGGTGATATACCGGATCTCCGACGGAAGGGTCGGGTTATCGGGGTCCTGGCGATGGAGCATCGCGAGGTTGATCAGCGAGGTGTAGACGAACTCGAACGAGCCTGCCCCGATGTCCCCGAGCAGGAGCATGATCGATCCGGGGGGGACACCTCCCTCCATCACGGGGTCGAAGGAGCCGATCCCGGTCGGCATCCTGGGCTGGATCGCCTCATTGGAGTCCACTGCATCTGTGTTGCAGTTTGTACGCCTTTAATGGTTCTGATGCGGCGTTCAGTGACGGGGGGGGGCGTGACGTGGCCCGCCTTCGCTCCCCGGACGCGATCCCCTCCGTCCTCACCCGGTCACCCGGCGCCCTCCGTCTCCCTCGAGAAAGGCGCCCGTTGCATGCCATCCCGGCGCACGGTCGCCATAGGCCCGCCGCACGGGTGACGGGGGCACCGTCGCGGGAGACGCCGGACAGGACCGTCCCGCCGATACCGGGAGAGGGGGCGGTTCGGGACGGGGACGACGAGCGCCCGCCCCACCCTGCCGTCCGCTCCCGCCGGTCGCACCCCGCCGTGCTCCGTGCCCCGTCCCAGCATACCGGATACGGGGGCTTAATGTAGCACAAACAATAGACGTGACCACCAGGGAAGGGATCCCGCTCGTTCCCTTCACGGCGGCCGGAGGTGCTGATCACGGTGAAGTTCCCGCGTCTGCGGAGGAGGAAGGAGGAGGAGCCGCGCGTGCTGACCCCCCCGCCGGACGCCCGCCCGATGGAACCACCGAAGGAGCGCGGACGGCTGCTCTCGCGCACGAAGCCCGAGGCCCCGCTCGTCGAGTACGACCCGGGTACCCACGGGTCGCTCGTCGACCGGGAGCTCCCGGAGGAGTACGACCTGATCGAGCAGTACTGGGTCGACGAGGGCTGCTCGCAGGTGAACATCGCCTACAACCGCCGGACCAAGCAGGAGGAGTACATCCTCTACGAGCCGACCCTGACGCCGTTCGAGTACGAGCTGATCGAGCGGATCTTCGACGACCTCCGGGACGTCCTGATCCTGACCGACGCCGAGCTGAACGAGGACAAGCGTCTGCTCCTCTTTCGAAAGATGGACGGGCTGCTCGAGGAGTACGGGATCCACCTGGAGCTGATCCCGCTCTTCAAGCTCCGCTACTTCCTGATCCGGAACTTCATCGGCTGGTCGCGGATCGACCCCCTGATGAAGGACCCGAACATCGAGGATATCTCCTGCGACGGCAACGAGATCCCGCTCTTCCTGTACCACCGGAAGTACCGGAACATCCGGACCAACATCCAGTTCGAGGAGGAGGCCCTGATCTCGCTCGCGATCAAGCTCGCCCAGCGGAGCGGCAAGCACGTCTCGATCGGCACGCCGATGATCGACGCGACCCTCCCGGACGGTTCGCGCCTGCAGCTCTCCCTCGGCAGGGAGGTGACGAGCCGCGGGACCTCGTTCACGATCCGGAAGTTCCGCGAGGAGCCGTTCACGCCGATCGAGCTGATGGAGTACCACACGTTCAGCCCCGAGGCGCTCGTCTACTTCTGGTTCGCGATCGAGAACAACAAGTCGCTGATCTTCATCGGGGGCACCGCCTCGGGCAAGACCACCTCGCTCAACGCGGTCTCCCTCTTCATCACCCCGCTCGCCAAGGTGGTCTCGATCGAGGATACGCGCGAGATCACCCTCTACCACGAGAACTGGATCGCCTCGGTGACCCGCGAGTCGGTCTCGGAGGCGGGCGCGACGATCGACATGTTCGCCCTGCTCAAGTCGGCGATGCGCCAGCGGCCGGAGTACATCCTGGTCGGCGAGGTGCGGGGCAACGAGGCGCAGACCCTCTTCCAGGCGATGAACACGGGGCACACCACCTTCTCCACCATGCACGCCGGCTCGGTCGACGCGGCGATCCACCGCCTCGAGTCCGAGCCCCTGAACGTGCCGCGGAACATGCTCCAGGCGCTCAACATCATCTCGATCCAGGCCCTGATCTACCAGGGGACCGCGCGGGTCCGGCGCTGCCAGGAGATCGTCGAGGTGATCGGGATCGACCCGTCGACCGGCAACCTCCGGGTCAACAACGTCTTCACCTACGACCCGGTCCGCGATCAGCTCAACTACACGGGCCGCTCCCAGGTCTTCGCCTCGATCACCGAGCGGCGGGGCTGGACCCGCGAGAAGCTGGACGAGGAGATCGCGATCCGGAAACGCCTGCTGATCGCGATGCACGAGCAGCGGATCCGTGACTACCGTTCCGTCACCCGGATCTTCCAGGCCTACTACATCGATCCGGAGGGCGTGATGGCGTATATCGACGATCTGCGGCAGGCGATCGTGTGATCCTGGGACGCCAGATCCAGGCATGGGTCGCCCGGGACCCAGGCCGGTTTCAGCGGCTGAACGCGGACCTGGTCTCCGCCCGCGCCGGGGTGACGGTCGAGCGGTACCTCGCGACGGCGATCCTCGCCTCGATCGCGGTCGCCCTGGTCTTTCTGGTGGTCGGCTTCATCGTGACCGGCATCGTGATCGCCTTCACGGAGGCGCAGGGGACCTCGTTCACGAACCCGACCGGCCTGCACCTGCCGTACGCGGTCGGTCCGGTGCCGATGTCCCTGATCCTCCAGGTCGTCGGGGCCCTGATCGGCGGGCTGCTCGCCGCCTCGATCACCTACATGGTCGCGCTCCAGTGGCCGTCGATCACGAAGGGGACCCGTGCCTCCAAGATCAACATGACCCTGCACAACGCGGTCGCCTACATGTTCGCGATGCGGAAGGGCGGGGCCGAACTCCTGACGATCTTCCGTTCCATCTCGGAGAACGCGAACATCTACGGCGAGGTCGCACTCGAGTTCCGGCAGGTGGTCCGCGACGCCGACTTCTTCGGGCTCGACGTGGTCTCCGCGATCCGGCAGCTCCACATCACCACCCCCTCGAACAAGCTGAAGGACTTCCTCCAGGACCTCCTCTCCGTGATCGAGTCCGGCGGCGACATGACGCACTTTTTGGACGGGCGCGTCCATCTCTTCCAGGAGGAGGCACGCTACGAGCAGAAGAACTTCCTCAGTTTCCTCGCCCTCGTCGCGGAGTCGTACGTGACGCTCTTCGTCGCCGGCCCGCTCTTTCTTATCATCATCATGGTCGTGATGGGGATGATGGGCGGCAGCGCGGTCATCCAGCTCGCCGCCGTCGTCTACCTGATGCTCCCCGTCGGGACCTCGATCTTCATGGTGATGATCGACCTGGTCTCGATCAAGAGCGAGGTGGTGCGGCGGACCGGGACGAAGGAGTCCGGTCCGCCCGAGTTCTCGGACGTCACCGTCGTCCCGGTGGGCGGCGAGGAGGCGCTCTTTGCCCGCCTCGCGAAGTACGACCAGTCCGCCGGTTTCCGGAACTTCCTGCGCGATCCGCTCCGCGCGTTCACCTCGAGGCCGATCCGTGTCCTCTTCCTCACCCTGCCGGTCGGCCTGGGTTACATCTTCTTTATGGTCTCGCGGATCGAGTGGATCGGCAACCTGGAGGCCTACGTCGGCGCGATCGACGACCACATCGTGATCGGCCTGTTGATCATCCTGCTCCCCTTCTCGATCTTCTTCGAGGTCTGGCACCGGCGCCTCTCCGGGATCGAGTCCGCGATCCCGGAGTTCCTCGACCGGATGGCCGGGATCAACCAGGTCGGCCTCACCGTGGCGCAGGCGATCTCGATCATGATGAGTGCGAACCTGGGGGTGCTCTCGCACGAGATCCGGCGGATCAACCGGGACATGGACTGGGGGGCGAACTTCTCCGAAGCGCTGGGGCGGTTCGAGGAGCGGGTGACGACGCCGATCATCGCCCGGATGGTCACCCTGATCACCAAGGCGACCGAGATGTCGAGCCAGATCAACGAGGTACTCAACATCGCGGCATCGGACGCGAGGATGTCGGATGTCCTCAAGCGCGAACGGCTCGCCGAGATGTTCATCTACGTCGCGATCGTCTACCTCTCCTTCTTCGTCTTCATCTTCGTGATCGCGATCCTGAACAACCAGTTCCTGGTCCAGCTCTCCAAGATGGACACCTCTGGTCTCGCCCAGGGCGGGCAGGCCTTCTCCGGCCTCGGCTCGATCCCGCTCGGGCTCCTCCAGGTCCTCCTCTACCACGCCTGCCTCTTCCAGGGCTTCTTCTCGGGCCTGATCGCCGGGCAGATGGGAGAGTCCTCGGTCCTCTCGGGGATCAAGCACGCCTGCATCATGCTGCTGATCGCGCTCGTTGCCTTCAACACGGTCGCGTCCCCGCCGGTCTGAATCCCGGACCGATACGATTATACCCCGGAACACCCGAGATCACGGGCGGTGAAGCAAGGATGTGCACTGTTGGCGGGCCCGTCGACGTCGAGTACGACGAGCGGGTGAAAGGCAGGCGGTTCCGGTGCCGGGACTGCGGGGAGTCGTTCGAGGGGGTCGGGCGTCACCCGGTCTGCCCCTCGTGCCAGTCGGACGCGGTCGACGCGGTCTGAACCGCCCGGATGTTCGCCCCCCTCGACGACGGGTACCTCGTGCTCGAGCACCCTCCCTCTTTTCTCGTCGTCGGGAGGGCGCTCCGTCGTATCCCCCTCTGCATCGAGACCGTCGACGGCGAGGTGGTGCAGGGGCTCTGCCCGGACGACCTCGTGGTCGCATCGGCCCCCGGCGGGGGACCCCTGATGCCCGCCCTGATGCTGATCGAGCTGGTACGGCGGTACGGGCAACCGCTCGTCGTGCTCCCGAAGGGGCACCCGGGCTCCCGGCGACTTTCCGTCGTCGTCTCAGCGGGCCCGTCGGTCCGGATCGCCTGCGGGATCCAGCGCGGGACCCACCCCGAGCAGGACGTGCTCTGCGGGTCCGGGGCGTTCGCCGGTCTCAGGCTGATCGGGGTCGGGGGCGGGGTCCGGCTCGAGCATCCTCCGCCCGGTCTCCAGGTCCGCCGCCTCCCACCCCTTCCCGCGGATCGCTGAAGAAGCCGTGTTTCGGCCGGAACAAGAATACAAACACTTAATATGACGCTTTCCGCCAACTTATACTGTGTAAGGAGGGTTGGATGAAGATAGAGGTGTTGCAGAGCATCAAGAAGACGGAGGACGAGTACAAGGCCGCGATCAGCCAGGCAGAGGCCGACAGGCGGAAGAGCGTGCAGAACGCGGAGCTGGAGGCCGACAACCTGATCGCGAAGGCGACCCTGAACGCCGAAGAGTATCGCAAGCAGAAGCTCGCAGAGGCCCATGCAGAGGCCGCTCGCCGCCACGCCCAGATCATCAGGGACGGGGAGGCCCGGGCGGCCGAGCTCCGTGAACGGGGCCACCGGAACCTGGACCGGGCCGTGGCGCTCCTCGTGTCGAGGCTCAAGGGAGCCCTCGATGCGGGCGCCTGAGATGGGGCGGTACTGATGCTGTCACCACGGCAGATGAGCCGCCTCCTGATCGCAGGCACGAAGGAGCAGATGGGCGCGGTGATCGCCGAGCTCTACCGCCACCGGCTCTTCCACATCGAGGACTTCGTCGGCCAGGAGGAGTACTCCGGGTTCAGGCTCGGCATGCCGCTCGAGGGCGCGACGGAGGCCTCGAACGACCTGATCACGATCCGGGCGGCGACGAACGCCTTCGGCATCCAGGGCGATGGCACCCCGCGGGGGCGCCCGATCTCGGCGGCCGAACTCCGGCGGCAGATCCAGACCGAGCTCCCCGGGCTCGACGCCCAGGCGGACGAACTGGTGACCCGGCGGACGCGTCTCGAGACCCGTGCGAAGGACCTGGAGACCCGTATCGCCGAGATCGAGCCCTTTGCCGCGCTCGGAATCGACCTCGACCTCTACCGGGGATACGAGAGCATCGCGGTCCTGGCGGGCCACATCCCGGCGGATGTCGCAATCGCGGCACCGCACGAGAAGGTCTTTTCCAGCGGGAAGCGGGGAGGTTTCATCGCCGTCTTCACGCCGGTCACCGAGCGCGACGCGGTGGAGCGACAGCTCCTGGACGCCGGCTTCGTCGCTGCACGGATCCCGGACGAGACCGGGTCCCCGGCGGACGCGATCGCCCGGTACCGGGCGGAACTGGAATCGATCGGGAAGGAGATCGAGGGGATCAACCGCCAGCTGGCCAACCTGAAGGAGATCCACGCCTCGTTCCTGCTTGCAGCGGACGAGCTCCTGACCGCGGAGGTCGAGCAGGCGGAGGCGCCGCTCCGGTTCGCGGTCACGGACCTGGCCTTCGTGGCTGAGGGTTGGGTCCCGACCTCCGAGGTGCCCACGGTACGTGAGGCCCTCGAACGGGTGACGAACGGCAGAATCCACATCGAGGAACTCGAGGTCGACTACGACCACGAGGTGGTCCCGGTGGAGTACAACAACCCGTCGTTCGCCCATCCGACCGAGCTCTTCATGGACGTCTATTCGCGCCCGAACTACCGCGAGATCGACCCGACGCTCCTCGTCTCGATCGTCTTCCCGATCTTCTTCGGGATCATCCTCGGCGACGTCGGATACGGTCTGGTGCTCCTGGCGCTCTCGTTCCTGGCGCGGAGGTTCTTCGGGAGCGAAGGCTGGACGCTGTTGCTCGACAACCTGCGGAACGCCTCGGTCTCCTCGATCATCTTCGGCCTTGTATATTCGGAGTTCTTCGGTTTTGCGCTCCCCTGGAGACCGCTCGTCTTCTCCCGCCACCTCAACATCGGGGGAGAGGCGCACGGTCACGGCCCGGATGCGGCCTCGATGCTGATCATCGCGATCTGGATCGGGATCCTCCATATCACGCTCGGGCGGGTGATCTCGATCGTGAACCACAGCCGGATGTCGCACGGCAGTCACCGGACGAAGGCGATCATCGCCCAGACCGGGTGGCTCGCGTTCATGTGGGGGCTGCTCATCGTGATCTGGTCGATCTTCCCGATCCCGTTCATGCCGGACCTGACGAAGCTCGGCGGGGTCGTCGCGCTCGGTCTCGGTCCCGCGGGGATCGCCGGGATCGTGCTGATCCTCTACGGTGTGATCGCGATCGCCCAGGAGAACGCACTCGAGGTCGTGGAACTGCCCACGATCGTCTCGCACGTGCTCAGCTACGCGCGTCTCGTCGCGGTCGGCCTCTCATCGGTCGCGATCGCGATGGTCGTGAACTACATCGCGCTCGGGATGTTCATCAACCCGTCGCTCGAAAACCTGACCCCGGTCGGCATCGTGCTGATCGTCGTCGGTATCGTCGTGCTCCTGTTCGGCCACGTGCTGAACACCGCCCTCGGGATCCTCGGTGGCGGGCTGCACTCGATCCGTCTTCACTATGTCGAGTTCTTCACCAAGTTCTACAAGGGTGGAGGACTGAAGTACCACCCGTTTGGGATGAAGAGACTGTATACAACGGAGGAATAAAGAAATGGTTGATGTTGGAACTGCTGTTATGACGGTTGAGATGATTCAGGCATCGCAGGTCGGACTCAAGGCGGTCGGCGCCGGACTCGCCGTCGGGCTGACGGGTGTCGGCACCGGGCTCGCCGAGATGGGGATCGGTGCGGCCGCCGTCGGTGCGACCGCCGAGAACCGGGACATGTTCGGTCTTGCGCTCATCTTCACTGTGATTCCCGAGACGATCGTCATCTTCGGTCTTGTCGTGGCGCTGCTGCTCCTGTTCTGATGGGGACTCATTATGGGACTGGAAGCAGTCGTCAGTGAGATCCAGCAGAAGGGGCGGCAGGAGGCCGACCGGATCCGGCGCGAGGCCGACCTCGAGGTCGAGCGCATCCTGCGCGACGCGCAGCAGCGCTCGGACGAGATCAAGCTCTCGGTCGAGGCCGACGTGACCCGGCAGGTGGAGCACATCCTCGCCCAGGAGACCTCGTCGGCGCACCTGGTCACCAAGCGGGCGGTCCTGAACGCCGAGAAGGAGCTCCTCGACCAGGCATACCGGGCGACCCTGGAGGCGATCCGGAAGGAGCCGGCCGCGTTCCACGAGAAGGCCCTCCGCCGTCTGCTCGAGGTCGCGAAGGCCGAGATCGGCGGCGGACGCGTCCGGGTGAACCGGGTGGACCTCCCGATCATCGAGGCCCTCGTCCGGGAGCCCGGGTTCGCCGTCTTCACGGTCGGCCCTCCGGCCGAGATCGAGGGCGGGCTCGTCGCGGAGTCGAACGACCGCGCCTTCCAGGTCGACCACTCGTACCGCACCTATCTGAACCGCGTCTGGGAGTCCTCGTTGAAGGATGCCTCGGATCTCCTGTTCGGGTGAGGTGAGCCGGCCATGGCAGAGGTGATCAGCGGGCCGGCCCCGTACATCTACGTGAGCACGCGCCTCCGGGTGAGGAAGGCGAAGCTACTGCGTGCGGAGGAGTACCATCGCATGCTGAACATGAGCCTGCCCGAGATCACGCGGTACATCGAGGAGCTCGAGTACAAGACGGAGATCGACGAGCTGGCGCCGTCCTTCTCGGGCGTGGACCTGCTCGAGGTCGCCCTCTCCTGGAACCTCGCCAAGGAGTTCCAGCGGGTGCTCGCGCTCACCCCCGGGGCGATGGCCGGTTTCACGGGCGCGTACCTGCAGCGGTGGGACATCGCGAACGTGCTGACGGTCCTGCGCGGGCGCACCCAGGGTTTCAGGCCAGGGAAGATCAAGGAGGTCCTGATCCCGGCCGGGTCGCTCGACCGCGCGGTGCTTGACCGTCTCGTCGTCGAGGAGGCGCCCGACCGGATCGCGGAGGGCCTCCGCGGCACACACCTCTACCCGGTGGTCGAGCGTGAACTCTCCGCGGGCATCGAGTCCGGCAACTTCGCCCGGCTCGAGAACGAGCTGTACAAGGAGTATTACTCCGACCTGATCCGCGTGGCCCGGTCCGGGGTCCGGGGCGGAAACGAGTTCCTGCAGTACATCCAGCTCGAGATCGACATCACGAACATGCAGAACCTCTGGCGCCTCCGCTCCGGCGGGGCGACCGGTGAGATTCGTGACTTCATGATCCCGGGCGGACGGATCCCGGTCGAGGAGCTGAACCGGCTCGGCTCTGCCGAGACGACCGACGAGATCGTCGACGCGCTCAAGAAGCGGACGAACATCCCGGCCCTTCAGGATGCGATCGAGGAGCTCCGCTGCGGCTGTTCGGTCCGGCAGATCGAGACCCGGCTGATCCGGTTCAAGCTCGAACAGATGGACCGGATGAGCCGCCGCTACCCGTTCTCGATCTCGCCCGTGCTCGTCTACCTCGAGCGGAAGTACTACGAGGTCTACAACCTCCGGGCGATCGCCCGGGGCAAGGCCGCGAACCTCGCGCCGGAGCGCATCCAGGAGCACCTGGTGATCTAGATGGAGATCGCAGTCATCGGCTCGAGTGAGTTCATCCTCGGGTTCCGGCTCGCCGGAATCCGCAAGACGTATGCAGTCGACGACGAACCGCGCCTCGTCGAGGCGGTCAACCAGGCGATCGCCGACCCCGAGGTCGGCATCCTCGTCCTCTCCTCGAGCGACATGGAGCGCGTCCCACGGCGTCTCCGCATCCAGCTCGAGGAGTCGGTCCGCCCGACCGTGATCGCGATCGGCGGTGATGAAGGGGGCATGTCCCTCAGAGAGAAGATAAAGCGTTCAGTGGGTGTTGATCTGTGGAAGTAAACGAAGGACAGAATACGACCGGCGTGCTGAAACGCATCGCCGGGCCGGTCGTCACGGCCGTCGGGCTGAACGCCCACATGTACGATGTCGTGAAGGTCGGCAGGGAAGAGCTGATGGGGGAGGTGATCAAGGTCGACGGCGACGCGAACATCATCCAGGTCTACGAGGACACGACGGGTCTTCGCCCCGGCGAACCGGTGATCAACACGGGCCTCTCGCTCGCGGTCGAACTCGGACCGGGCCTGCTCACCTCGATCTACGACGGGATCCAGCGCCCGCTCGAGGTGCTGGTGCAGAAGATGGGCTCGTTCATCGAGCGCGGCGTCTCGGCGCCGGGCATCCCGCGCGACAGGAAGTGGGAGTTCAAGCCGGTCGTCAAAGTCGGCGACGAGGTCTCTCCCGGCACGATCATCGGCGAGGTTCAGGAGACGAACATCGTCCACCGGATCATGGTCCCCCCGTTCGTGAAGGGCGGGCGGGTGAAGTCGATCCAGGGCGGGAGCTTCACGGTCGAGGAGACTGTCTGCACCCTCGAGGACGGGACCGAGCTCCAGATGATGCACCGCTGGCCCGTCCGGGTGCCGCGCCCGGTCCGGGAGAAGAAGAACCCGACGATCCCGCTGATCACCGGCCAGCGGATCCTGGACGGCCTCTTCCCGATCGCGAAGGGGGGCACCGCGGCGATCCCCGGACCGTTCGGCTCGGGCAAGACGGTGACGCAGCAGCAGCTCGCGAAGTGGTCGGACGCCGAGATCGTGGTCTACATCGGTTGCGGCGAGCGCGGCAACGAGATGACCGAGGTGCTGACCGAGTTCCCCGAGCTCGAGGACCCGAAGTCGGGCAAGCCGCTCATGGAGCGGACGATCCTGATCGCGAACACCTCGAACATGCCGGTGGCGGCACGGGAGGCATCGGTCTACACCGGGATCACGATCGCCGAGTACTTCCGCGACATGGGCTACGACGTCTCGCTGATGGCCGACTCGACCTCGCGCTGGGCCGAGGCGATGCGCGAGATCTCGAGCCGGCTCGAGGAGATGCCCGGTGAGGAGGGCTACCCTGCGTACCTCGCCGCCCGCCTCTCGGAGTTCTACGAGCGCGCCGGCCTGGTCACGACCCTCGCGGGCGACTCCGGCTCCGTCTCGGTGATCGGCGCGGTCTCGCCTCCCGGCGGCGACTTCTCCGAGCCGGTGACGCAGAACACGCTCCGGATCGTCAAGGTCTTCTGGGCCCTCGACGCGAAGCTCTCGCAGCGGAGGCACTTCCCGGCGATCAACTGGCTCAACTCCTATTCGCTCTACCTCGATACCCTCGGCCCCTGGTACGACACCGAGGTCTCGCCCGAGTGGAACCCGCTCCGTTCGTGGGCGATGGAGGTGCTGCAGAAGGAGGCCGAACTCCAGGAGATCGTCCAGCTCGTCGGGTCAGATGCCCTGCCCGAGACCGAGCAGATCACGATCGAGGTCGCACGGCTGATCCGCGAGGTCTTCCTCCAGCAGAACGCCTACGACGCGGTCGACACGTTCTGCTCGATGAAGAAGCAGTACGACATGATGAAGGCGATCCGGAGCTACGCGGACCAGTCGTACGCGGCCCAGGCGGCGGGTGTCAGCCCGGCGCAGATCATCTCGATCCGGGCGAAGAACGACCTGCCCCAGATCAAGTTCGTCAAGGACTACGAGCCGATGCTTGATGGCATCCTAAAGGCGATGGAATCCGAGTTCACGACACTGAGGTCGAGCGCATGAAGGAGTATCGGACGATCAGCCGGATCGCCGGCCCCCTGCTCTTCGTCGAGAAGACGGAGCCGATCGGGTACCAGGAACTGGTGAACATCACGCTCGCAGACGGATCGGTGAAGCGCGGGCAGGTGCTCGACACCTCGGACGAACTCGTCGTCGTCCAGGTCTTCGAGACGACGACCGGTATCGGCCGGGACTCGGGTGTCCGGTTCACCGGCGAGGCGATCAAGATGCCGGTGGGCCGCGAGATGCTCGGGCGCATCCTCTCGGGCGGCGGGAAGCCGATCGACGGGGGCCCCGAGATCGTGCCCGAGAAGCGGCTCGATATCACGGGCGCCGCGATCAACCCCTATGCCCGGTCGAGTCCGGCCGACTTCATCCAGACCGGGATCTCGACGATCGACGGGACGAACACGCTCGTGCGCGGCCAGAAGCTCCCGATCTTCTCTGCAGCGGGCCTGCCGCACAACAACGTCGCGCTCCAGATCGCCCGCCAGGCGAAGGTGCCCGGGTCGACCGAGGACTTCGCCGTGGTCTTCGCCGCGATGGGGATCACGAAGGAGGAGGCGAACGCGTTCATGCAGGACTTCGAGCGCACGGGTGCGCTCGAACGGGCGGTGGTCTTCCTGAACCTCGCCGACGACCCTGCGGTCGAACGGATCATCACCCCGCGCCTCGCCCTGACGACCGCCGAGTACCTCGCCTACGACCTCGGGATGCACGTGCTCGTCATCCTGACCGACATGACCAACTACTGCGAGGCGCTCCGGCAGATCGGCGCCGCCCGCGAGGAGGTGCCGGGACGGCGCGGGTACCCGGGGTACATGTACACCGACCTCGCCTCGATCTACGAGCGGGCCGGGATCATCAAGGGCAAGAAGGGCTCGGTGACGCAGATCCCGATCCTGACGATGCCCGGCGATGACATCACCCACCCGATCCCCGACCTGACCGGGTACATCACCGAGGGGCAGATCGTGGTCAGCCGCGAGCTCCACCGGAAGGGGATCTACCCGCCGATCAACGTGCTCCCCTCGCTCTCCCGCCTGATGAACCTGGGCATCGGTAAGGGGCATACCCGCGAGGACCACAAGAAGGTCTCGGACCAGCTCTACGCGGCCTACGCGGAGGGCAACGACCTCCGCGGGCTCGTCGCGATCGTCGGCAAGGACGCGCTCTCCGAGCGTGACCGGATGTTCCTGGAGTTCGCCGACCTCTTCGAGCAGCGGTTCGTCCGCCAGGGGATCGACGAGGACCGGGCGATCGGTGAGGGGACCCTCGACCTCGGATGGGAACTGCTCGCCACCCTGCCGGTGGAGCAGCTGAGCCGGATCGACCGCGAGCTGATCGAGAAGTACCACCCGAAGTTCCGGGCGAAGTGAGGTTCCCATGGCACTCCGCGACATCAAGCCCACCCGGTCCGAACTGATCAACCTCAAGCGGCGGATCCAGCTCTCGGAGCGGGGGTACAAGATCCTGAAGATGAAACGGGACGGGCTGATCCTGGAGTTCTTCAAGGTGCTCGGCCAGGCAAAGGACTCCCGCGGGGCCCTCCTCGCCGCCTATGCCCGGGCCGAGGAGATGATGGCCGTGGCGAACACGGTCGAGGGCGCGATCGGCGTGAAGTCGGCCGCGTTCTCGGTAAAAGAGGTCCCCCAGATCGCGGTCCGGCAGAAGAACATCATGGGCGTCGTGGTCCCGGAGATCCGGGGCTCGTCCGTGACCAAGCCGATCGTCGACCGGGGGTACGGGGTGCTCGGCACCTCGTCCACGATCGACGAGACGGCGGCCGCCTTCGAGGACCTGGTGGAGCAGATCATCCTCTCGGCCGAGATCGAGACGACGATGAAGCGCCTCCTCGAGGAGATCGAGAAGACGAAGCGGCGGGTGAACGCCCTGGAGTTCAAGGTGATCCCCGAGCAGATCGAGGCCCGTGACTTCATCAAGATGCGCCTCGACGAGATGGAGCGCGAGGAGCTCTTCCGGTTGAAGAAGATCAAGGCCCGTTCCACCGGGACGTGAGACGATGGAGATCGGCACGATCGCGAGCCTTCCCTGCGAGGACCGGACGGTCCTCCTCAGGCTCGACCTGAACTCCCCGATCGATCCGTCATCGGGTGCGATCCTGGACGACAAGCGGTTCCGCGAGCACCTGCCCACGATCCAGGCGCTGGCGCACGCGAAGGTGGTGATCCTGACCCACCAGTCCCGCCCCGGGAAGAAGGACTACACGACGCTTTCTGTGCACGCCCAGAAGCTCGGCGCGATGCTCGGCCGGCCGGTCAGGTACGTCGACGACGTGATCGGCACCTGTGCCCGGGAGGCGGTCGCGGGGATGGCGGGCGGCGACGTGCTGATGCTCGAGAACGTCCGGTTCATGGCCGAGGAGAACCTCACCCTGAAGCCCGAGGAGGCGGCACGGACCCACCTGGTCCGCCGGCTCGCGGCCCTCGGCGACTTCTTCGTGAACGACGCGTTCGGTACCGCCCACCGTTCCCAGCCGACCGTCGTCGGCCTGCCGGTGGTGATGCGGTCGGCGGCGGGTCTCCTCATGGAGCGGGAGGTCTCCCAGCTCTCCCGCGTCTTCCAGGGCGCCCCCCGGCCGGTGGTCGTCGTGCTCGGCGGGACGAAGGTCGACGACTCGATCGATGTCGCCCGGCACGTCCTGGAGAACGGGGTGGCCGATACGGTGGTGGCGATCGGGGTCGTCGCGAACGTCTTCTACCTGGCAAAGGGCATCTCCATCGGGGCCCCCTCGACCGCCCTGATCGAGCAGCTGAAGTACCTGCCGCTCGTCGATCTCGCCCGGGAACTCCTCGCCGCCCACGGCGACCGGATCCTCCTCCCCGACCAGGTGGCGGTCCGCGAGAACAATGCCCGCCGGGAGTACCCCCTCGACCGGATCCCGCAGGACGCCCCGATCATGGACGCGGGCACCGAGGCGGTCGCCGCCCTCTCCCGGGTCCTCTCGACCGCCGGCACCGTGGTCTTCAACGGCCCGGCGGGCGTCTTCGAGGACCCGGGCTTTGCGACGGGGACGCACGAGCTCCTGCGGGCCGCCTCCGAGGCGGACTTCTCGGTGATCGGCGGCGGTCATACGGCGGCCGTCGTCGAGAAAATGGGGATCGAGACGAAGTTCACCCACATCTCGACCGGAGGCGGGGCATGCATCGAGTTCCTGACCGGGAAGACCCTCCCGGCCGTCGACGCGCTCGCCCGCTCGAAGCTGGCGTTCGGCTGACGTCCCCTTTTTCGCCTCCGATCCCGTTGGTCCGGGCCGGTGTATGCCCGATGGGAGGGGCGGGCTGCCGGTTCCGTCGGTATCTTCCCAGCAGGACCTCCATGCATGAACGGACGCGAGAGGATGCGAGACCCACCGCCGCGCACGGACCCGAACGACGACGGGGACGCTCCGGGACCGAAACTGACGGCGCTCAGAGAGGAGCTGCTCCGGATCGGCCCTCTCCTCGTCTCCTACTCGGGGGGCGTCGATTCCTCCCTCCTCGCCGTCGTCGCCCGTGAGGTCCTCGGCGGACGCATGGCCTGCGCGTTCCTGGACGGCCCGCTCGTCCCGAGGTCGGCCCTTGCGGAGGCCCGTGCGATCGCACGGGAGCACGACCTCCCGCTCGTCGTGCTCCCCTTCGACCCCCTGGGAACCCCGGCGATCGCGGCGAACCCCGAGGATCGGTGCTACCTCTGCAAGCGGGCCCTCATCCCGCTCCTGTTCCGGGAGGCGGCATCGCGGGGCCTCGGGGCGGTGGTCGACGGGGTCAACTGTTCGGACCTCTCCGAACATCGTCCGGGGCTGAAGGCCTGCGCGGAGCTGGGCGTCCTTCATCCGTTCGTGACCGCAGGGATCACGAAACCGGAGATCCGAAAGATCGCCCGGTCTCTCGGCCTCTCGTTCGCAGAGAAGCCGTCCGCTGCCTGCCTCGCCTCCCGCGTGCCCTACCGGGAACCGCTCACGCCCGGGGTGCTTGCAAGGGTCGAAGCGGCGGAAGAGGCGCTCATTGGGCTCGGTCTTCGTCGGGCACGCGTCCGCGCCCACGGCCCGGTCGCCCGGATCGAGGTCCCGGTGCCCGACCTCCCGTCCGCCCTCGCGCTGGCACCCCGCATCGTCCGCGCCGTGAAGTCCGCCGGGTTCACCTACGTGACCCTCGACCTCGAGGGCTACCGTTCCGGCGCGATGGACGAGGTGCTCGACAGGAGGGCTCCCCCGTCCCCCTCGATCCGGCACCGCGCGCAATAGAAGCATCACCACCGTCGTCCCCCGTCCTCCCCACCGCAGACGGGGTCCCTGCTGCATCCGCACCACGATCGCTCCTGACCGCCCCTCCTTGACCCCGTTGCAACGGACCGGGGGGCGGCGCGTCCGACCCGAGACCTGATTATCCCCTGCGCCCCATTCTACAGAGGATGCGTCCAGTCCCGATCGCCGCGGGGTTCCTCCTCGCCGTCCTCGTCCTTATCGCCGGCTGTTCGGCCCCGGAACCGACGTTGTACCAGAAGCACGGACTCTCGTTCGACTACCCGCCCTCGTGGAACCTCACCCAGGACGATGCGGACACCGGCGGGAACGTCACCCTGACCTTCGACCTCGGCGGCGGGAGCCAGCTCTATCTCTCGACCACGCCGAACCTCTCGGCGCAGTTCCCGTCGACGGGCCGGCTCGATGTCCTCGACCGGTGGTTCGCCGAAAGCCGCGCCCACCTCCTGAACGTCGGTGCGGTGGTGATCGAGGAGAAGCAGGTGATGGTCGGCTCCAACCCGGGTCACCGTCTGCTCTACGCGATCCGGTACAACGATGTCGCCTACCGGAACGTGCTGGTGGTGACGGCGCAGGGTGATACCGGGTACGCGTTCCACCTCTGGACGCCCCCCGCGGCGCACGAGGCGATGCTCCCCGGGTTCGGGACCGTCCTCGGCTCGTTCCAGGCGGGCTAGGATGGACGCCGGGAGCGATCGCTCCCGCGAGAAAAAAAGGGCGGGGCCCCGGTTCAGGACCCCTCGATCAGCTCTTCCACGATACCCCGTCCGGCCGGATCGGCCGCGAAGGCGTCCTCGACGGCCGCCCGCCCCTGCTCGCCCCCGATCTTCGAGAGGGCGGCGGCGGCCATCCACCGGCAACACTCGTTCTGTCCCTTCAGGTTCTCGATCAGCGGCTCAACGGCGCGGGGGTCCCCGATCTGTTCCAGGGCCCAGATCGCCGGCACCCGCACGAGGAAGTCGCTATCGCGGGCTGCACTGACGAGCGTGTCCACCGCGGGAGCCCCGATCCGCTCGAGTGCAACCGCTGCACGCCAGCGGGCCTCCCGGTCTCCCGACTTCAGGATCGGAGCGACCGCCTCGACCCCCTTCTCTCCCGTGCGGCCGATCGCCTCGGCGGCATCGAGCATCTCGTACGTGGTGCCCTGGACGAGCCTCTGAACGAGCTCGGCCACAGACTCTCTTTCTGCCATCTCTCTCCTCCCTGTCGACCTCCTGTCGACAGAGAGCCATTCATGCCGGTTTATAATAGAAATTTGCACCCCGACGCCGCCGCCGACGATGCCGTGCAACGACGGCGGGCACCGTCCGCACCTTGATATGCCAGGGGCGTCCACGCAGGGTGCATGGATGACGAGTGGACCTGGGACCTCCAGTCCGACCTCGGGATCATGAACCCGACGACACCCGGCCGGGTGCTGGAAGCGGCCCGCCTGGCCCGGATCGGGCCCGGTGACCTGGTCCTCGACCTGGGGTGCGGGAGTGCCGGCGTCCTCGCCCTGCTGGCCGGGACCTTCGGATGCCGGGGGATCGGGATCGAACGCCGCCCGCGGGCCGTCGAGGCGGCGCGGGCGCGGCTCGCCGCCGCCGGGTGCGCGGACCGGGTCGAGGTCCGCTGCCAGGACGCGACCGCTCCCCTCGCCCTCCCTGCCGGGATCACGGTCGGCCTCTGCCTCGGCTCTGCCTCGCTCTTCGGGGGAACCGCGGCGGCGATCGGCGCCCTCCGCCGGCTCCTCCCCCCCGGGGGCCGCGCGGTTCTCGGCGAGCGGTACTGGCGGACCGACCGGGCCCCGCCCGAGTTCGCCCGCGACTTTCCGGACTGCCTCTCGGAATACGAACTGCTCATGGTCGCCCGCGAAGAGGGGTTCGCGCTCACCGGTGTGGTCCGCTCGACCGAGGCCGAATTCGACGCGTACGAGGGGGCGATCTGGGCCGCCTGCCGCGAGCGCCTCCGGTCCGATCCCGGCGACGACGGGGTGCGGGCCTACCTCGCCCGGGTCCAGGAGGAGTACCTCGGGTACGGGCGGGAACTGGTCGGGTGGGCGATGTACGTCCTGGATGAGCCCTGGTGAGCCCCCGTCACCCCTCCAGGAAGGCCCGTGCCACCGAGCGGGCGTAGCGGGTCGTCAGCCAGGCGAGCAGGACCGTGGCGCCGGTGACCAGAAGGAGCACCACCCAGTGGTCCGGTCCGGCCGATCCCACCGACAGGCGGGCGATCAGGTTGAGCGGGTTCGCCGGGACGGCGAGCGCGAGCAGCATCACCACGACGAGCCCGGTCGAGAAGACGAACTGTGCGCTGGTCCGCTCGCGGTAGTGGAGCGAGACGAGGGCGCCGAGAAGAACGAGTACCGCGGACGCGGCGGTCGCGTGGAGGACGATCCCGACCGGGGCGGCGACCCGGATCCCGTTCAGGGCGAGCAGGACGAGCCATGCCCCCGCCTGGAGGGGGACGAGGAGCAGGCAGGCGGCGATCTTGCCCCAGAGCGCCTCGGTGAAGGTGACGGGGGTGGCGAGCAGGGTCTCGAGGGTCCGCTGCTGGTACTCCTCGGTGACGAGGTCGATGATCAGCGCCGATGCGATGATCGCCGGCATCAGCACCAGGAGGGGGACGAGCAGCCCGTACACGAACTCGAAGAACTCCCCTCCCCGTGGCGCGGGAACCCGGAGGGGCAGGGGCCTGTTCTCGAGCCGATCGGCCCGAAGTTCGCGGAGCTCGGCCTCGTACGCCTCGAAGACCCCCTTCAGCCGGACGTTCAGGACCGACGCGGTGATATCGTTCTGGAGGGTGTAGAGCGTCAGCTTCACCGGTTCCGTGCCGCCCGGACTGGTATCCGGGACATGGATCACGGCGGAGAGCCTCCGTTCCCGGAGCGCCTGGACGGCGACCGAGAGGTTCATGCGGTAGACGGCAAGGCCCTGTGCCGCCTCGAGACGGTCGAGGAGCGGGGACTCGTTCCCGGCATACCCGATCGCGTACTCAACCGTGACCGTGCGGGAGATCGCGGACGGGTCGTAGAGGGAGGCGAGCCCCACCATCAAGAACGAGGAGAAGACCGCGATGAAGACCTGGAGCAGGATCGCGAGCAGGATCGTCCGCTCCTGGGAAAGGCCCCGGAGCTCCTTCTTCGCGATCAGGGCGACGTGACGCCGGTTCACCCGATCGCCCCCCGGAGCACGGCGAGGTTGTAGAGGACGTGGACGATCGTGGCGACGACGAGCCCGGGCGCATACCCCCGGCGTCCCCCCGCAAGGACGCACGCACCGACGATCAGGACGCCCCCGAGGTGGAGGAGGAAGGGCATCCAGAGCGCCTGGAGCGAGGTGAAGAGGACGGCGCCGAAGATCGACTCGGTGATCTGGGCGAGGGTGGCAAAGAGCAGGACCTTCTCACCGGCGAGGAACCCGAGGGCGACGGCCCCACCCGCCGGGACGAGGACCCGCCAGGAGCGGAACCGTCCGCTCCGGGCGAAGAGGGCGTAGAGGCCGAGCGACTTCGCCAGCTCCTCGACGAACGCGGCAGAGACGAGGAGGAGCAGGATCGACCAGGGCATCGGGAGGTTGAAGAAGAGCGTGAGCGCCATCATCTGGGCCATGAAGACGAACGGGATGAGGAGGGCGGAGAGGAGGAAGAGCGAGACGTACGGGTGACGGTCGGAGAGGGCCGACCCGATGAACTCGCGGATCCGGGTGAGCGGGCGGGACTGCGAGAAGAGCCGCTCCTCGGTGAAGTTTCTCACCCCGGCGTAAAAGAGCACCCCGGCGACCAGGTAAAACAGGACGGTGGAGTAGAGGTAATCGGACAGGGTGATCGGCGTCCCCTGCAGGGCGTAGACAACGAGGGTCATCGGGGAGACGAGCGCGATCACGTGGACGTTCGCGAAGACGGAGGGGAAGAAGAGGTAGCTGGTCGCGACCGTGGAGAAGAAGATCGAGACGAAGGAGAGCTCCTTGAACGACCGGGCGGTCATCCCGATCAGCAGGGCGGCGGCGAGGAAGAAGAGGATCACGGGCAGGAGCACCGCGAGGATGACGAGCGGGGCCCCAAGGACGAGGAGGAGGACCGTCGAGACGAGGAGCATCCCCGCCAGGTACGGCAGGCCCTTGCCCAGGAGGACCAGGGCCGGGTGCACCGGCGAGGCGAGCAGCGCCTCGCCCCGCCGGTCGATCCGTTCGTTCATCACTGCCATCATGAAGAACTGGCTGGTGAAGTAGAGCGGAAAGACGAAGACGAAGATGAGCACGATCGAGTCGAAGGGGAGCGGCGGCGAGAGCTGTGCCGGCGTCCGGAACTCGCCCCCGCCGCCGTTCCTGAGGACGTCCGTGTAGCGGGAGAGCCGGTCGTCGCTCGCGGCGTCCCGGACGAGCTCGCGCCGGAGCTCGTCGGCGGTGACCCCGATACCGGGGGGCGGTTCGGCCAGCGGCTCCACCGTCCCCTCGGGGGTGGGCGGGGCGGTGCCGGGCCGAAGGCCCACCTGCTGCCCGCTCGCGGTGGCGGAGAAGTCGACCTCGCTCCTGACCTCCTCGGTGTCGATCCAGAGGGGGTACGCGGCGAAGAGGTCCGGCTCGGACGAGTAGACCGACGCGACGTAGGCGTCGTAGACCTGGCGGAGCGCCTTTTCTGCCGCCTGGCCCCGGGGCGTGGACGCCGCCCGCGCCTGCCCGCCGATCACCACCAGGTCCAGGGTCCCCCGTTCCCGCTCGAGGAGCGGTCCATCGGCCCGGTAGACCACGAAGCGCGGGTCCTTGGCCAGGACGGAGGCGAGGGCGGGGTCGTCCACACCGATCGTGTAGAGGCCGTCCGAGAGGTGCATCCCGGACTGGGCGGCGAAACCGGTCACCAGGAGGAGGAGGACGAAGAGTCCGGCCGCGACCGGGACCAGGTCCCGCCGCATCTGGCCCGCCGAGCGGAGGAGCTCGAACTTTGCGATCGTCAGGACGGGGTGCACGGCCGATCAGACTCTTTTTGTCGTTCCCGAAGTAATAACATCTGTTCGTACCAAGGATGATCGGATGATCGAGGCCAGGAATCTGGAGAAGCGTTACGGGGACTTTTCCGCCCTCGACGGTGTCTCGTTCGACTGCGCGACCGCCGAGTGCTTCGGGGTGATCGGCCACAACGGGGCGGGTAAGACGACCCTGCTCAAGTGCCTTGCCGGCCTGATCCAGCCGACCTCGGGGAGCCTGGTGATCGACGGGATCGACGTCCTCGCCGATCCGGTCGCCCTCAAGGCGCGACTCGGCTACCTCTCCGAGGAGTCCCGCCTCTACGAGACGATGACCGTGCCCGACTACCTGGGGTTCTTCGGCGAGCTCTATGGTCTCGCGCGGGAGACGGTCCTCGAGCGGCAGGCGCGGTTGCTCGACGCGCTCGGGCTCGATCACGGCAACAAGCGCTGCGGCGAGCTCTCGAAGGGGATGAAGCGGAAGGTCGCCATCGCCCGTTCGCTGATCCACGACCCGTCGCTCCTCGTCTACGACGAGCCCACGTCGGGCCTCGACCCGATGACGAGCCGGTACATCGCCGACTACCTCGCCGAACTCCGGGCGCGGGGCAAGACGATCATCCTCTCTGCCCACAACCTCTTCCAGGTCGAGGCCCTCTGCGACCACGTCCTGATCCTCTCGAAGGGGCGGTGCGCGGCGTTCGGGACGATGGACGAGCTCCGGAACCGGTTCGGCCCGCCGAAGTACCGGGTCCTCTTCTCTCTCCCCGCCGGACGGGCACCGGGGGTGGAGCTGGCGGCGGTCGCCGATGGCTCGGGATACCGGGTGGAGGCGGGGTCGATCGAGGAGATGAACGAGATCACCGCCGCCGTGGCGGAGGAGGGGGGACGGGTCGAACGGGTCGAGTCGCATTCGCCGACGCTCGAGGAGATGCTCGTCTCACTCGGGGTCCGCGAGGCGCTCAGAGCGGGACCGTGACGGTCGTCTCGGTGGCCGAGACCAGCCTCTCCCCCGTCCGGAGGACGCCGCAGTCGACCACGAACCCGGCGTCGGCGAGGAACGCGTCCAGCGCCCCCTCCCCGGCGAGCGCGGCAACCCGGCGGCGGACGAGCCGCAGCGCCTCCGCTCTCGCGTCCTCGACGGTTCCCGCGGAGGCGGTGACGCCGAACTCGGGGCACGTCGCCCGGTAGGTGCCGCCGGCCCGGAAGACCAGGAGCGTGACGACGAGGTCGGCGATCACAGGTCCCACCTCCCGTCGATCCCCGGGCACCGGACCCCGGGCGGGCCGACCGAGTCCGGGACCACGAACAGGCCCGGCCGGTCGTCGCCGTCCTGCAGGAGCACCTGGAGGCGGTCCCGGTCAGACGGGGGAAACCCCCCCGGGGCGGCGAACAGACCCGCGGTGCGGGCGACAGGCCGGTTCATCCGACCGGTGCGCAGATCTCGGTCAGTATCTCCCCGGGCGGGACCGCGGACGGGTCGTTCAGGTAGTACTCGCGGACCGGGCCCGTCACCACCAGTCCCTTCTCGGCGATCCAGGCGAAGAGGCGCGCGTATGTCCCGGCGCACGTCTCGTAGGGGCCCCGGTGGACCACCTTCGCGAACCGTCCCCCCGGGAGCTCGTAGTACCGGACCTCGCCCACGTCCGTCACCCGGTGCGCGACTCCCCATGCAACCTCGATGTCGGCATCGCCGCTCTCCTGGCACGCGAGTGCCTCCGATGCCGACGTCTCGTGCGAGAGGTAGACCGGCGGCCCGACCGGGATCGCTCCCCGCTCCGCGACGGCGGCGAAGACCTCCCCCAGCATCCGGGGGATCTGCGAGTACGGCCCCTTCCGGCGGATGCCGAGGACCCCCTGGGGCGGGAGGTCGACCAGTTCGATCTCGTCCATGGCATGCGGTCGTCCGGGTAGGAGAAAAGGGTGACGCATCGACCGGAGAGCGTGGGGGTGGGAGCGGACGGTTCAGTCCTCACCCGTGGGGTGCGGTCCCGGTTCCGGGGGGTCGAGCACCAGGGCGAGCGAGAGCAGGTCGTGGAAACCGTCGTCCCCCCGGAACCCGCACCGGCGGACACCCTCGACCCGGAACCCGTTCCGGAGGAAGAGGCGGCGCGACCGCTCGTTCTCGTCGACCACGAGCACCTCGAGGCGGACGATCCCCCGTCGCCGTGCCTCCTCGATGCAGGCGCGGAGCCCCCGTGCCGCGAGCCCCCGTCCCCACCAGGCCGTATGGAGGTAGACGAAGAGCGAGGCGGAGTGGCCCAGGCGCGACCAGGGATCGCCCGGGATCAGGCCGACCGAGCCGGCGAGGCGGGTGCCGACCCGGATCGCGAGCCAGGTCCCTCCCTCCTGCCGCATGTAGTGGAAGAAGTCCAGGGTCCGCCCGAGCGGTACCGGCGGGACGAGGTCCAGGTACTGCGAGACGACCGGGTCGTTGATGAGCCGGTTCAGCTCCGGGAGGTCGCCCTCGGTCACCGGGCTGATCACGACCTCCTCCTCAGTCATCCTGCCCCTCGTCCGCCGCCGGTGCCCGCCGCCAGCTCTCCCGGGGGACCTCCATCTCGAACCGGGCACCGCCGGACGGGGTGCCCGTCTCACGGATCCGGATGCCCGTGATGTCGAGGAGCTCCCGGACGAAGACGAGTCGCGGGACCGGCCCTTCTCCCCGGGCTCCGGGCGAGAAGAGGCCCTCCTTCTCGTCCTCCGGGATCCCCGGACCGTCGTCCTCGTACACGAGCAACAGGCGCTCCCCTTCCACCCGGGCGGAGAGGCGGACCCACGTCACGGGTCCCTTGCGCGCGAGCGACCCGTGGACGAGCTCCTGGAAGGCCCGTTCGAGGAGGGGGTCGGCGTAGACCTCGAGGTCGCCCGTGTCGCACTCGGGTCGGACCCCTCCCATCGGGAGGTGCGAGATGCCGAGGAGGAAGGTGAGGTTGACGTTCTGCCAGGTGGGGGGGCGGACTCCCAGGTCGCCGTAGTCACGGGTGAGGGCGAGCACCGCGTTCATCCCGTTCGCCGTCTCGACCGAGCGGGCGAGCGGCACGGCGAGGGGGCTGTCCGGGGCGACCTCCATCCGGGCCAGCTCGAGGTAACCGTGGAGGACGAAGAGCCGGTTGGCGAGCTCGGTCTTGGTCAGCTGCGAGAGGTAGACCACCTTCCGGTTCGCCCGACGCAGTGCCTCCTCCGCCCTGATCCGGTCCGTGACGTCGTAGATGGAGGCGATGCTCTTCTTCGTCCCCGGAATCAGGCCGACGTAGACGTAGACCTGCCGGACCTCCCCGTTCCGCCGGATGAACCGGAACCGGTACCTGCCCGGGGCACTGCCGCCCGGGGTGCGGCGGGCGCGGTGATACTCGATCATCCGGGGCAGGTCGTCGGGATGGACGAAGACCGTCCAGGAGAGCCTCCCCTCGATCTCCTCCCTCTCGTACATCGAGAGCTCGGCCATCCGGGTGTTGGCGAGCGAGATGGTCGTATCCTCCTCGATGATGAACGTCGCGTTCGCCGTGTTCTCGAAGATCGTCCGGTAGAGCGCCTCGGACTCGCGCAGGGCCGTCTCCGATGCCTCGAGCCGCCGCCGTTCCTCCTCGCTGGCCCGCGAGTAGACCGAGAAGACGACGAGGAGGGCCGCGATCAGGAGCGCGACCAGGATGCTCGGGATCGCCGAGCTCACCATCCGCCCGAACCTGTCGCCAGCGGCGATGTCCATGCCGAAGACCCCGACCACCCGCCCGCTCTCCGTCTCGACCAGCGGGACCAGGACGCTTATCCAGGTTCCCCAGCGGTCGGTATCGGCGTCCGTCGTTATCGCCGTTCCGGTCTCGAAGGCACGGAGGGTCCACGCGGTCGCCTCCTCGTAGTCCTGGCCCGGCGGGGAGTAGTCCTCTGAACCGGGGGGCTCGGAGTCGGCATAGAAGAAGACCATCCCGTCGTCACGCCGCCCCATCACGTAGGCGAAACGGCAGTGGGGGTCGACTCCCCGGACCTCCATGAGCTGCGCCTTGAGGTCCGCGTAGTACGGCGAGTTCAGGTCGTCGATGGAGCCGTTCAGGTGCCGCAGGTCATCCGCGCCGATCCCGGTGGCGGCATAGCGCCCGCCCTCGAGGAGTGTCCGGCGCATCTCATCCGCCGTGTTGAACGCCGTCCACGTGGCGAAGAGTCCTCCGCCGACGATCACCAGGACGAGCGCGATCGTCAGCCAGGAGGCGGGGAGGCGGGCGAGCCCCTTCTGCAACCTCCCCCGGAACCGTCCGACCACCGCCCCTGACCCCTGCTCCTCCTCCATCCCGTTCACCGGTCTTATCTGATCACCGTCTCTCTATGGAAATATCTCATGATCCCGGGTCTTTCTGCCGGTCCGGCCTCCCTTATCGCCTGCCTCCGAGCGAACCGAGCAGTCCCCGGACCAGCTGTCGGCCGAGCTGACTCCCGATGCCACGCGCCGCGCTCTCGGCGAACGTCCCGATCACCTCGGACGGGTCTCTGCCGGCGGCGGTGCGCCGCCGCCCGGAGGTGGGAGGGGGCTGTGGCGGCCGCGGCGACGGTTTCGGCGCGGGCTCGGGAGCGGGGGCCGGAACGCGCGCCGCGAGCACCTCGTACGCCGACGCCCGGTCGCAGACCGCCTCGTAGACGCCGGCGACGGGGGAGGCACGGATCACCGCGTCGCGCTCCTCCGGCGAGAGCGGGGCGAGGCGGCTTTTCGGCGGGAGCACCCGGGCGCGCTCGACCGGTGTCGGTGTCCCGACCGCGTCGAGCACCGAGACGAGCGCCTCGCCGACACCGAGCTCGGTGATCGCCGATACGACGTCCAGGGCGGGGTTCGACCGGAAGGTCTCCGCCGCCGCCCGGACGGCCCGCTGGTCCTTCGGGGTGTAGGCGCGCAGGGCGTGCTGTACCCGGTTTCCGAGCTGCCCGAGAACGGTCTCCGGGATGTCCAGCGGGTTCTGCGTCACGAACCAGACCCCGACCCCCTTCGAACGGATCAGGCGGACCACCTGTTCGATCCGTTCGAGGAGGACCCCCGGGGCGTCATCGAAGAGGAGGTGTGCCTCCTCGAAGACGACGACGAGCCGGGGGCGCTCGAGGTCCCCGACCTCGGGGAGGGTCTCATAGAGCTCCGACAGGATGTAGAGGAGCAGGGTTGAGTAGAGACGGGGGGCCTTCATCAGCCGCTCTGCGGAGAGGACGCTGACCGTCCCGCGTCCGTCCGGCGTGACCCGCATAAGGTCGTCGATCCGGAGGGCGGGCTCTCCGAAGAGGACCTCGCCGCCCTCCTGTTCGAGGGCGAGGAGACTGCGCTGGATCGCCCCCAGGCTGGAGGTCGCCAGCGTGCCGTACCGGGCGCGGTACTCGGCGGCGTGCTCGGTGACGTGGGCGAGGACGGAGCGGAGGTCCTTGAGGTCGAGGAGGAGGAGCCCGGCGTCGTCGGCGATCGCGAAGACGGCGGTGAGCACCCCGGTCTGGGTCTCGTTCAGGGCGAGGATCCGGGCGAGGAGGAGCGGGCCGATCTCCGAGACGGTGGTCCGGACCGGGTGCCCGTGCTCGCCGAAGGCGTCCCAGAAGACGACCGGGACACCGGCGAACGTGAAATCGACAAGCCCGAGCGCCGCCGCGCGCTCGGTGATCCTCGGTTCCGGGCTCCCGGGGAAGGCGAGGCCCGAGAGGTCGCCCTTGATATCCGCGATCAGGACGGGGATCCCGGCGTTCGAGAACTGTTCGGCCAGGACGCGGAGGGTGACCGTCTTGCCCGTCCCCGTCGCGCCGGTCACGAGCCCGTGCCGGTTCGCCATGCGGGGGAGGACGCCGATCGACCGTCCGTCACCGGTGACGGCGAGTGGGAGGGGAACCTGGGGGGATGGCATACGTGTTCGATGAGCTATCGGCGGTGCGGGTTATAAAGGGACCCGGTGTCAGGCGAACGCGAACTGGAACGCGGTGGGGTACCGGGCGAGCAGGCCGTACGCGATCGCCCGCCCGACCCAGGCGCGACCGTCCCGGAACTCCCGCAAACCGGAGATCTCCCCGAGGATCCGGAGCGCCTCGAAGGCATGGGGGTCCTGGAGCGCGACACTGTCCGGAACGTCGGATGAGGCGAAGAAGAGGACCGGGAGGCGGAGCCGTCGCTGGAGGGTTCCCGGGAGACGGTCGGCGAGAAGGCGGAGCACGGACCGGTCGAAACGGTACTCCTCCCCGCCCCGGGTGAGCGCGACGGGCTCCGGACGCTCCAGGAGCTCCGCCAGGGTCGGGCGTGCGGCGACGATCCCATCGTTCATCCGGCCGAGCTCGAGCCGGAGCCAGCGCTGGAGGACCCGGTCGTCGTACATCGCCCGTCCATGGGCGATACGGTGACGTAAACCTGCCGGCAGGGTTCGTGCAGGCATCGTCCCTGAACGCGGTCGGGTACCGGGCGAGCAGGCCGGACGTTGACGGGCCCGCCCGTTACGCATCGGGTCCGCCGGTCCAGGACGCCGGTCCGATCGGCCTGGTACGGGCGATCTCCGCCGGAATCGAGAGCCCGAACCGGGCCCCCTCTCCCGGCGTCCCGGTCTCGCGGATCGCGATCCCGGTGATCTGCAGGATCTCCCGGACCAGAAAGAGGCCGAACCCCGTGTGGTCCCCGTACCCCCGTTCGAAGATCCGCTCCTTCTTCTCCTCCGGCACCCCGATGCCGTCGTCCTCGCAGACGATCACCGGACCGCCGTCCCCCTGTTCTGCCGAGAACCGCACCACGGTCGCGCCCTTCCCGTGGCGGACCACGTTGTCGAGCAGGTTGGTGAAGACCCGGGCGATCAGCCGGTCCGCGGAGATCTCCAGGCCGGCCGGGAGTCTGTTCTCGAGGCGGATCGCGCCGAGATCCACCTCCGCCGCCGCCCGGTCGACGAGTGCCCGGACCTCCTGCCAGGCGGGGGCCTGGAGCCCGAGGTGCTCGCACGTGCCGGCGAACCGGACCATCGAGGCGATCCGCTCGGCGGACGCCTGGCACCGATCCACCTGCTCCCGAAGGACGGGGTCGTCGACCCCCGAGCGGAGGAGGGCGAGGTAGCCCTGCAGCACGACCAGCTGGTTGGTGATGTCGTGCCGGGTGATGGACGAGAGGAGATTGAGGACGCGGTTCGCACGGACCAGGGCCTCATTCACACGTACCTGCCCGGTGATGTCGAGGATCACCGCGACGAAGACCGGCGAGGTCCCGTACCGCATCAGCTGGAGGTGGACCTCGACCGGGTAGAGCGACCCGTCCTTTCTCTTGTGAACGGTGGTAAAGACCTGCTTCTCCACCTCCCCCGAACGGAGCGGTGCGATGAGGGCCTCGAACTCGGAGGCGGAGAACCGGGGTTTGAGATCGAGGGGTGTCATCTGTCGGAGCTCGTCCATCGTGTAGCCCAGGTTCTCCCGGGCACCCCGGTTCACGTCGATGAACCGGAGCGTCCGCTCGTCGAAGATGTAGATCTCGTTCAGGGAGGACTCGAGGATCCGGCCGAACCGTGTCAGCATCGCCTCGGACTCCCTGAGCCCCGTGACGTCGTGGAGGACCCCGAAGATGGTGTCCTGCTCCCGGTCGTACTCCGCCTGCGTGCGGACCACGATCTCCTGCCCATCGGCCCGCCGGAGACGAAACTCGAGGTCGAACGGGGTGCCGGCGTCGATCAGCTCCCGTCCCGCCTGCCTGATCCGCTCGTATTCCACGGGGTCGAAACAATGTTCCAGGCTCGCCAGGGTCACCGTCGTCCCCTCCAGCCCCAGGATCGCCTGCGCCCCCCGGGAGGCAGAGACCGTCCCCTCCTTAAGGTCAATCTGCCAGTGACCGATCCGGGCGATCCCCTCGGCACGCCGGAACCGCTCCTCGCTCTGGCGGAGGTCCCGCTCGGCGACGAGGCGCTCGTCGATCGGTCTCGAGGTGATCACGACCCCGTCGATCCCGGGAGTCCCGATCAGGTTGACCCCGACCGCCTCGACGTGGATGTAGGTCCCGTCCGACCGGCGGACGCGTACCGCCGTCGGAGTCCCCGGTTTTCTCCCCTCGAAGACCTCCCCGAGGGCGATCCGGGCCTGCTCGAGATCGTCGGGGTGGATGAACTCGAGGGGGCTCTTTCCCAGGGTGTACCCGGCAGGATACCCGAGGATGCGGCGCCCGGAGTCCGACTCGTAGGTGATCCGGCCGTCGCGGTCGACGATCCGGATGATGTCGGACGAGTTCTGGATCAGGGAGCGGAACCGCAGCTCGCTCGTCGCGAGGGCGTTCCCGGCGGACTGCCGCTCCTCCGCGAGCCGTACCAGGTGGGCGAGCTGCAGATACTGCGCCTCGGGATCCCCCCCCTTCTGGAGATAGAAGTCGACCCCGTTGTTGATCGCCTGGATCGCGATCTCCTCGCGCCCCCGGCCCGTGAAGAGGATGAACGGCAGTCGGCCGAACCGTTCGCGGACCGCGATCAGGAACCGGATGCCGTCCATCCCGGGCATCTGGTAGTCTGAGACGACCACGTCGACCTCCTCCCTTTCCAGGAGTTCCAGCGCCGCCTTCGCCGAATCGACGGTGATGATCGTCATCCCACCGGCCAGCTCGAGGAAACGCCGGCCGATCTCGAGCAGGGCGGGTTCGTCGTCGACGTACAGAACCCGGATTGGCCCTCTCATGCCTGTTCTTCACTCGCCCGTACAACTATCAATACCTTTCGTTTCATCCACCGGGTCGACCGACCCGCCTCCCATCCGGTCGACGACGGAACGGATCACGTCTGCGTCGCCGTTCCACACCCCGGACCGACGAACCCGACTTTGGCCCGCGACGACCGGTCGGGTCGTCCGGGGGGCCGCACGCCGGACGTCTGCCCGCAGGCATCGCCGGCCTGTTCACGCCACCGGTTCGATCAGTCCCTCGTCGTCCTGGGCCGGGCTGTTCACCCGAGGGGAGACGGGGTAGGCTTCCATCTCCGCCGACGGGTACGGGCCGAGGAGGCGGGCGAGTTCGTCACCCATGAGTGGTGCCGGGTCGAGCCAGCGCTCCTCCGCCTCCGGTGCGAGGATCGCCGGCATCCGGTCGTGGATCGGCCGGACCAGGTCGTTCGCCGTCGTCGTGATGATCGTGTAGGTCAGGTGCGTGCTCCCGGCGGGGTCGGTCCACCGGTCGTAGAGACCGGCGAAGGCGAAGAGCGGGGCGTCTCTTAACCGGAGATAATACGGGGTCTTCCGGAGACCGTCCCGCTTCCATTCGTAGAAACCGCTCGCCGGTACCAGGCAGCGGTGGTGCCGGAGAAGGCCGCGAAACATCGGTCGATCGGGGAGCGTCTCGGCGCGGGCGTTGATCGGACGGCGGTACTGCGCCGGCTCCGCCGCCCAGTGCGGGATCAACCCCCATTCCATCGGGACGAGTTCGTTGTGGTCGTTGTGCACGACGACCGGCATCACCTGGGTGGGCGCGACGTTGAACCGCGAACGGCAGGGTGGGTCGGCGAGGGGGACCCGGAACCGGTTGCCGAGGTCGTCCGTGCAGATCAGTGAATACCGGCCGCACATCGTACCCTCTCCGTCTCACTCCGACATGATGAAGGATCGCCCCGGTGCAGGGCCCTCCGGCAGCAGGTTCCTTTCGTCTTCGGGACTCCCGGGTCCTCAGGAAGGAGAGGCAGGGCGAGGAGCAGGTGGGGACGGCGAAGGGACCATCGTCTCGTCTCCTGTCGTTCCGGGGGTTTGCTCACGAACCAACGAGCCCATGCCCGTTTTTCGAGACCGACTGGTGGACCGTCTGCGGCCACACGGTGGATGGGGGAACCGGCCCGCCAGACCTCTGCTGCCCCGTTGATCCCGGGCCGGATGCGTTGTACCCGGGAATCGTTCCCGGGATGGGATGCCGTCCCGATCCGGGAGTCGTCGTTCATGAGAGGTGACCCCGATCGCGCCATTCGGGGGATTCAATGATGGCTTTTTTATACGAGATCCGTTCACAGATGCACGATCGCCGTGGTCGAGAACCAGTGCCTGGGATGCAGCAATGTCTGCTGCGCTCGTCTGAGCAACCTGATGCTGACCGCCGGGGAATACGATGCCCTCTTTCGACGATTCGAGAAGGACCTCGACGTCAAGAATGCGAACGGGGTGATACTGGTCACACCACGGGAGGGGGAAAGATGCCCGCACCTGCTCGGGCACGATTGCCAGGTCTATCAGGACCGACCCATCGACTGTCGCCTGTATCCGTACATGATGGTCCGGGTCGTCGAGAGGGGTCATCGGGCCACAGTGTTCTTTACTCCCCGATCCCTCTGTCCCGAGAACGACAGGATCAGGAGCCTGATGTCGGAAGACGAAGCGAAGACCCTCGTCGTGACGTTCTGGAAGCAGGTCTATGACGAAGGATGGACCATCGACGCCCGGTCCGAGAAGGGACCCGTCTCCCGGCTCCTTCAGTGGATCGAGACGATCCGGGGAACGCAGGTCTACCCCACCCCGACAGTCCGTTGACCGCATTCGATCCCAGAAGATCCCGGACCGATCGAAGACATCAGGCCTCCTTCCGGGCATCCCTCGAATTCTCCGACTCATGGGACCCACCCGATCAATCCGGGCTCCTTTCCCGTCATCGTCTCCCTCCTCCTGACACGGGTTCGCCGCACGGTTTCCGGCGCTTTTTTTTCAGGGCATCGTACCATGCAATCTTCTGTCAGGATCCGATCGCTGGTACCCGGGACAGACAGGCGACCGACTGCCCCCGGGACGGACTCCACCGGGAAGGCCCATGGGGCGGTCACCGACAGATCGTTCACGATGCTCTCCTCGAACGGTGCCGGAAGGTGGAGCTCCCCTGCAGGGACGAGGTGGGCGGGGGGGTGTGGAGACCGCGCAGTGACATCAGTTCTGTCCCCGGGCCCGGACCGGGCCTGGATGTCGAACACGGGCTGTCTTGCGACTGCCGCGGACGGGCGATCGGATCGCGGTGGACGGGCCGCATGACGGCACCCTCAGGCGGTTCCTTCACGCTTTACACTCCCGGTCGTTCGGAGAAAGAGGCAACCGTTGCCGGCATCGCCCGGGATGGTCAGGTTAGATTCATTATTCCAACAGCCGTTACCTTCACATCCGATCTCCTCGTCGGGAACGCCGATCCCGCGGTCATTACCATCCCCTGGGCGGGATGGTCTGGGACAGGATGCGTCTTTGTTTCACAGTCCGCCGGAAGTTTGGCGGGGGATCGATACTCTGGAAGTGGTCATACGATGACCGGAGACCGAAGCACGATGAGAAGGCGGGCGTTCCTGTCGGGCACCCTCCTCGCAGGGTTGCTGCTGGTAACGTTCGGTGCGGGGACCGTCTCCGCCCTGTCCTGGCAGACCGGGACCGTGGATTCGGAGGGGTTTGTCGGCAGGTATACATCCCTTGCGCTGGACGCTGCTGGCAACCCCCGGATCAGCTACTGGGATGGAACCAATGACGACCTGAAGTATGCCTGGAAGGACGGTGCGGGCTGGCACACCGGGACCGTGGACCCGGAGGGGCATGTCGGCTGGTACACATCTCTTGCGCTGGACGCTGCCGGCAACCCCCGGATCAGCTACCTGGATTATGGCAATGGCGACCTGAAGTATGCCTGGAAGGACGGTGCGGGGTGGCACACCGGGACCGTGGACTCGGAGGGGCTTGTCGGCTGGTACACATCCCTTGCGCTGGACGCTGACGGCAACCCCCGGATCAGCTACATGGATCTTGGCAATTTAGCCCTGAAGTATGCCTGGATGGACGGTTCGGGCTGGCAGAACGAGACCGTGGATTCTGAGGGTTTTGTCGGCCAGTTCACATCGCTTGCGCTGGACGCTGACGGCAACCCCCGGATCAGCTACCGGGATACCGGCAATTACGACCTGAAGTATGCCTGGAAGGACGGTTCGGGCTGGCACAGCGAGACCGTGGATTCGGAGGGGGATGTCGGCAGTTACACATCCCTGGCGCTGGACGCTGCCGGCAACCCCCGGATCAGCTACTACGATAATACCAATTCCGCCCTGAAATATGCCTGGAAGGACGGTGCGGGCTGGCACACCGGGACCGTGGACTCGGAGGGGCTTGTCGGCAGGTTCACATCCCTGGCGCTGGACGCTGCCGGTAACCCCCGGATCAGCTACCACGATGAGACCAATGGCGACCTGAAGTATGCCTGGTCCGCACCCACCCCGACGCCCACCGCCGGCCCGTCCCCCTCCTTTGCCGCGTACCCCCAGTCCGGGCCGGCACCGCACACCGTCCGGTTCCTGGACTACACCCCGAACGCGAAGGAGTGGCACTGGGACTTCGGCGACGGCGGGACGTCCACCCTCCAGTACCCCACCCACACCTACACGACGAGC